>CAIPDV010000044.1 GCA_903863935.1 uncultured Bacteroidota bacterium | reverse complement strand
GAACAGGAGCAAGTGTGTTAATATTAGTAAGAGCCACTGCAGGAGGGAGGAAACCCATACTGGATGTGTTACTCAAATCAAGAATAGCAGATGCGTTTGCAGGTGTACCTGTAGTATTAATCGCAATATTCTGCGCTTTCAAGCTACCCGTAAAGATAGCTGATAATGTCAGAATGGAATAGGTAAGGGTAGTTTTTATTTTCATAGCTTCCAACTTTAGGTTGTTTAATACAACGTGCAATATCCAAATTTGTTACTTACAGTATTGTGGTAAACTGTAGTTTTAACTGGCTTTTAATCTGATAGAATCTATATTCGGGGAAAAGCAATAAAAAAGTGATTAATTACATCTTTTTAATGTTGATAAACTGAAATTACCCGGGTTGACTTGATAATTTAATAGATATATTTAAAATTTAATAGTTAAAATAGATATATAGATAGCTTATTAGTAAGCTTATAAAAGAAGTGATTTTCCTCTTACCGGGAAATTAGAAAGCCTTTCAAACTTGCATTTGAAAGGCTTTAGACCTTTTAGAATAATTAAGTTAATCGCTATTAATGAGGGGCACTTCCGGATTGAGGATCCGGTTGATGGGTTTGTTCAATCATTTGAACTGCAGAAACAGGTTGATTGGAGTTTCTTGTATTTACATCCGCTCCGGGTTTTTGTCCACTTTTTAACTGCTCGGCAACACCTGTTTGTTGCGGTGGGGCTAAAACAGAAGGGGAAGACTTTGATGCTTCAACAGCTTGAACTGCAGAAAACGGAGCGTTTTGTTTTTTTCCTGTGTCGGCAGGGGTTGCACTCGATTGGGAGAATCCAAATACCGGAAGAGCTAAACCTATAATTGTATATGCAATCTTTTTCATGTTTTCTGTAATAGAAGTTATTACTTAAAATAGTATTACCATTGAATAGTTACGAATCCATTTCCGGTTTGAGTGCCTTGAGAATTGGATGATGTAGAAGATAACCCACCTGTGTAGTTACTTCCGCCGCCACCGCCTGACCAGCAACCGCCGCCACCGCCATAGTACCCGCCGCCGCCGCCGCCGCCTGCATTTTGTGCAGAAGAACAGTCAGCACCACCGAGGCCAAGAGCACCGTTTGAAGCAGTACAATAACCGCCCCATGTGCCACCAATACCACCGGCCAATTGTGTTCCTCCCGTTCCTGATCCGCCACAACCCTGGCAGTTACCGGAATAACCGGTTCCACCTGTAGCAGCACCACCAGGACCACCCATATCGTAGTTATTAATACTATAGTTAAATGCGCCACCACCACCACCACCGGCAACTACAACACGATTTGCCAATGCGTAAGGGGTTACACGAATGTCTGTTGCGCCGCCGCCGCCGCCGCCCCAATACCATGGAGTATACCACCAGCCTGCAGCACCACCGTTCCAGCCGCCAAGTCCATTACCGCCCGAACTTCCATTTCCTCCTGCGCCACCTACATTAATTTGTAAGGTAGTTCCACCAACCACTGCCAATACACCGGAAACACTTCCGCCATTACCGCCCTGGCTAACGTTTGTCTGACTAGTCCATCCACCGTATCCACCTTGTGCTCCGGCTATGGTTACTGTTATTTGTGTTATACAGTTTGGAACAAGCCATGTTTGTGCACCACCACTATAGTTGAAAGTTTGATTACTGTGAATACAATTGATTGTGTTTACAGTAAGGCAATTTGTTGCACTAACACCGCAAGCATTACTATCATAAACGCATATTGTGTAGCTTCTAACAGTAGAGTTAAATGTTACTGTAATTGCCGTTGTACCTTGTCCACCGGTTACTATTGTACCTGCAACTAATGGCAGAACTGACCAGGTATAACCTAATGAGCCGGGAACAGGAGCGATTGAATAAACGTTACCGGTAGTACTTATAACTGGATTGGTTAAACCCGTTATTGAACCTGGAACTGCTGGAGGTGCTGTACAAGTAGGGCAAGTAACATTTTCCCATGCAAAACCTGTCCAAAAGTTGATACAACCTGTTGTATTGTTGAAAACCATTAATCCCTTAATTGGTGCACCTATTGCATTACGCTGTACAGTGGTCATATTTGGCATTAAAAATCCAAGGTTACGTACCGAGTTTGTAAGATCTAGTATTGCAGAAGCATTTGGGGTACTGTTTCCAATTCCCACTTGTCCTGAAATAATTTCGCCATTGGCAGGAGCAGCAGAAGTACCAGCATAGGTACCTACAGCAACACTACCATTGATATCCACACCACTTAGAGGAGTAGCAGTTCCAATACCTGCACCACCGCCTGTAAGGAAACGCATACGTTCCGTACCACTTGTTTTAATAAGAAACGGCTGAGGATCGGAAGTACCTGCATAGTTAACAGCCGGGTTGGTTCCCGCGTTACCAGTGAGGTTCCAGGCAGTTGCAGCACCTACAGAAAGAAAATTCCATTTGGCTCCATCCCAAAAATATAATCCTGTTCCACCACCACCAACAGGGGCCGATGTACTATACACAACTAAGCCCGCAGGGCCCGGTGCAGGCACCGGAGCAAGAGTAGCTATGTTGGTTAATGCCACTTGCGGAGGCAAAAACGCCAGATTAGCTGAATTGCTTAGATCGAGTATTGCAGAGGCGTTGGGGAGCGCGCCTGTTGTGTTAATGGCAACGTTTTGAGCCATAACTGTACCGCTGAAAATTATTCCAAGGGTTAATGATAATAAGCGAGTATTTTTTGCTTCCATAGCAGTTTAATAGTTTAATAGATGCCAATATAACGATAAAATTGGACAAATATGCGTGAAGAGGTTATTTATTTATTAAATCATTGAAAAATATATTGTTTTTTTTTGATTTTTCTATTGTAAACATGACTTATGTCATGATTTGTATGGTGTGATAAATCACTGAAATTCAATAAATCCTGTTTTTTTTAAATTCCGCTATTTTATATTAATAAATAACATTTAAATAATCTGGAAAAGCTATATAATTCAAGTTTGTTGTACATCTTACGACCCCTAAATGTTTCACCTTAAGGTGGAAAGTTATTAACAATCCCTGCTGAATTAATAGAAACAACACAGATTAAAGTACAAAACAAGACATATAGTTAAACAGTATTCCTTTAGCCTAATAAAACATAAACTGAGTACTTTGGTTTATAATTACCACTGAATGGTAATAAATCCATTCCCAGCCTGAGTACCTTGTGCGTTGGAGTTTGTAGTAGTTAATCCACCGGTGTAGTTACTTCCACCACCACCGCCTGACCAAACACCACCGCCACCGCCATAGTAG
>CAIPDV010000043.1 GCA_903863935.1 uncultured Bacteroidota bacterium | reverse complement strand
GAACAGGAGCAAGTGTGTTAATATTAGTAAGAGCCACTGCAGGAGGGAGGAAACCCATACTGGATGTGTTACTCAAATCAAGAATAGCAGATGCGTTTGCAGGTGTACCTGTAGTATTAATCGCAATATTCTGCGCTTTCAGGCTACACGCAAGCATAACCGAAACAAACAGAAATGAAAAAAATAGAGTAGAGTTTTTATTCATAGCAGAGGTTTTTAGTTGCTAATTTTTTAACGATTTAACCGCAATATACACATATTTTAATACTATTTTAATGACGGGCATGATAAATATCAGTTGTTCTTGATAAATACTGATGTTTTGTTTTGATAATCAGCGCGAAAAAAAATATTAACAAAACATTGTTTTTTTTACTAGCATTTACCATCACTTTGCAATAAATTAACATGCGAAGAAAAACTAGGAGAACTTCTTCTGGAAAGTCAATCCAAGAATTTGGAGTTTGAAAAGTTTATGATTTATCTCATCAATCACAATTTCATTCCGGCCATCCTTCCTTCTTTTTTATAAATTTGCGCACTTTAATTTTTAGCCTACCACTACATGAAAACAGACAGCTTTGCATACCGCCATATAGGCCCGCGTTCACAAGACGTAAAACACATGCTCGAGAAAATCGGGTACAATACACTCGATGAATTAATTGATGCTACCATTCCTGCATCTATCCGGCTGAAAAAGGCACTCAACCTGCCTGATGCAATGCGGGAAGATGAATACGCCACTCATATTGCTGAACTGGCTTCGAAGAACAAAATATTCCGTTCCTATATTGGTTTGGGTTATTACAATACCCATACCCCTGCCGTAATCAGGCGCAATGTGCTTGAAAACCCGGGATGGTATACCGCCTACACTCCTTACCAGGCTGAAATATCACAAGGAAGGTTAGAGGCCCTCCTTAATTTCCAGACGGTGGTTTCTGATTTAACTGCAATGCCTATTGCCAATGCTTCTTTATTAGATGAAGCCACAGCAGCAGCAGAAGCGATGTTAATGTTCTACCATTCCCGCCCGGCGGATAAACAACACGCTAATACTTTTTTGGTTTCTCCCGATTGTTTCCCTCAAACCATCGATGTATTAAGAACCCGTTCTGCACCTGTAGGAATTACCTTAGCTATAGAAAATATTGAAACTGCTGACACAGCTAGCGTTTTTGGTGTATTACTTCAATACCCATCCGCACGTGGAAAAGCAACCGATAACAAAGCTTTAGTTGAAAGACTACATAATAATAAAGTATATGTTGCTGTTGCAACTGACTTATTAGCTCTTGCTCTCTTAACTCCTCCCGGAGAATGGGGTGCTGATGTTGTGCTGGGTAATTCACAACGTTTTGGTGTTCCACTCGGATATGGTGGTCCTCATGCTGCTTTCTTTGCAGTACGTGAAAATTTCAAACGAGTTTTGCCTGGACGCATTATTGGTGTAACGATAGACGCTGATGGAGGCCATGCTTTGCGCATGGCATTGCAAACCCGCGAACAACACATTCGCAGAGAAAAGGCTACCTCTAATATATGTACCGCACAGGCTTTACTGGCAGTTATGGCTAGCATGTATGCCGTGTATCACGGTCCTCAGGGAATTAAGAACATTGCTAAAAAAGTACATGCCAATGCAGTGCATCTGGCAGGTTCATTAACTGACTTAGGATATTCCGTAAACAACCACCATTTTTTTGATACACTGGAAATTAGTGTTCAGCAAGGGATAGAGGGAATTAAAGCTGCCGCATTAAAAAATGGTTTCAACTTTTACTATCCTGAAGCTAATGTAATTTGTATCAGTTTGGATGAGACAACAAATGCGAACGATGTGAATGATATTATTTCAATCTTCGCTTCGGCAGCGGGGAAAACTTATGTGGCTAATGAAATAAATAATTTTTTAGAAACATTTAATCTTAATACAGTATCTCGTAGCAGCGCATACCTTACCCATCCTGTCTTTAACACTTATCATTCCGAAACGGAAATGATGCGGTACATTAAGAAATTAGAGAACAGGGATATTTCGTTAACACATTCCATGATATCATTAGGCTCATGTACTATGAAGCTGAATGCCGCATCGGAACTGTATCCAATCACCATGCCGGGTTTTGCAAACATACATCCGTTTGCTCCTCTCGATCAGGTGAAAGGTTATACTAAAATGATTGACAACCTTTCAAAATACCTCTGTACCATTACCGGTTTTGCAGGTGCATCACTGCAACCTAACAGTGGCGCACAAGGCGAATATGCAGGGCTGTTAGTTATTCGTGCTTATCACCACAGCCGTGGAGAACATCACCGCGATGTGGTCTTGATCCCTGCCTCTGCACATGGTACCAATCCTGCGTCAGCAGCTATGGCCGGCATGAAAATAGTTGTTGTGAAATGTACTGAGAATGGTGATGTGGATGCAAAAGACTTACAGGAAAAAGCAGAACTATATAAGGACAACCTTTCTTGCCTGATGGTTACTTATCCTTCAACTTATGGCCTTTTTGAAGAGGATATTAAAAAGATAACCAAAATAATTCACTCACACGGCGGACAGGTTTATATGGATGGCGCTAACATGAATGCACAGGTAGGGCTAACAAACCCTGCCAACATTGGTGCTGACGTATGCCACCTGAATCTGCACAAGACCTTTGCCATTCCGCATGGCGGAGGAGGTCCGGGTATGGGTCCAATTTGCGTTGCAAAGCATTTAAAACCATTCCTGCCTTCACATGTTGTTATTGCTCCGAATGATAATCATACAACTGCTGTTTCTGCTGCTCCATGGGGCAGCTCGCTCATTCTGCTTATCTCTTACGGATATATAAGAATGCTCGGAACCCAAGGATTGACGGACTCTACACGGTATGCAATTTTGAATGCAAACTATATTAGAGTTTGTTTGAAAGACCACTATACTATATTATACACAGGTAGCAAAGGCAATGTAGCACACGAATTAATTCTCGATTGCAACGAATTTAAAAAGAGTGCCAGTGTTGAAGTAACCGATATAGCTAAAAGGCTTATGGATTACGGCTTTCACGCACCAACGGTTTCTTTCCCTGTCCATGATTCACTGATGGTAGAACCAACTGAAAGCGAAAGCAAAGAAGAACTTGACCGTTTTGTAGAAGCCATGATTTCGATACATGCAGAAATTGATGAAGTAGCTTCAGGTGTTGCCGATAGAACCGACAACGTATTGAAGAATTCTCCGCATACTGCTAAAAGGCTTATTGCGACTGACTGGAATCATCCTTACAGCCGCGAGAAAGCTGCATATCCTTTACAATGGCTTAAGGAAAATAAATTCTGGGTTTCTGTTGCACGTGCCGATAATGCTGCCGGAGACAGAAATCTTATTTGTACCTGTCCGCCAATTGAGGAGTATATGACAGTGGAAGGTGGAATGGTACACTAATCATATAGCACATGAACGAACAAGAAAAGAAAGAAGTAACGGCAGAAATAAAAGCTGAACTGCTTGAAAAAGATAAAGCTGATAAACAGAAAGCCAAGTGGTTAAATTATCTTTCAATCACCACTATTTTGTTTTCTTTGTGTGCTACACTCTCCACATTTAATGCTACAAGTAATAGCGGTAAATCAATGGGGAGCCAGATTAAAGCCAGTGACCAATGGGCATTTTACCAGGCTAAAGGGGTAAAACAATATTTGTATGAAATACAGATTGATAATTTGAAACTTCAGATGCTGAATAATCAATCTTCAGTTGTTCAGGACAGCAGTAAAAAGTATTTAGATAACTATACCAAAAGCGTAGCCCGTTACAAAGTGGAGAAGGAGAAAATAAGCGAAGATGCAAAAGCATTGGAAACACTGCGCGATGATGCCGCTAAGCACGGTAAGCCTTTTGGGTTTGCGGCGGTATTCTTGCAAGTGTCAATTCTACTTTCAGCCATTGCTGCCCTTTTAAAGAAGAAACCTATTTGGTATGTAAGTATGCTTCCCGGAATTATTGGGCTGCTGTACTTTGCCAATGGTTTCTTTTTGTTCTTTTAGGTCGGAATTTCTCGCAAAGACGCCAAGTCGCTAAACCTTGGTATTTTTAGAATGATATTTTCTTCCCTTTGTGTCTTAGCGTCTTTGCAAGATATGCCATTTAACCTCTATTCCTAACAAACGTTAAATTGGTAACAAGCACAGCAGATATTCGTAAATTTGTATAGTATTGCTGTTAATATAATTGCACCCTATGGCAGAAAAAAAGGAACCTCATAAAATAACTACGCACGTATTGCAGCAAATGAAGCAATCGGGCGAGAAGATAGCTATGCTTACTGCCTACGATTACTCCATGGCACTTGCTATTGATGCCGCAGGTATTGATGTAATTCTGGTGGGTGACTCTGCCTCGAATGTTATGGCAGGTCATGAAACCACCTTGCCTATTACGCTTGAACACATGATATACCATGCACAGTCGGTTATCAGGGCGGTGAAGCGGGCTTTGGTAGTAGTAGACCTGCCTTTCGGTACTTACCAGGGAAATAGTAAGGAGGCGTTGAATTCTTCCATAAGAATAATGAAAGAATCGGGTGCACATGCCGTTAAACTGGAAGGTGGAAAAGAAGTGGAGGACTCGGTGAGGCGTATACTCTCAGCCGGTATTCCGGTGATGGGGCATTTGGGCTTAACACCACAATCTATTTATAAATTCGGGACATATACTGTGCGTGCTAAGGAAGAAGCCGAAGCCAACAAACTATTGGAAGATGCTGCCATATTACAGGAAGCAGGATGCTTTGGACTGGTGCTTGAAAAAATTCCTGCTACGCTGGCTGGTGAAGTAACCAAACGGCTGTCCATTCCTACCATTGGTATTGGAGCGGGTAATATGGTCGACGGACAGGTGCTGGTTCTGCATGATATGTTGGGGCTTACCACCGAATTTCATCCACGGTTTTTACGCCGCTATGCCAACCTTTATCAGGACATAACCGGAGCTGTGACCAATTATATTTCCGATGTGAAGAGTAAGGATTTCCCCAATGAAAAAGAGCAGTACTAATAAACGAAATGTTAAAAACGAAAAGTGAAAAAAAGAAAGTCATATTGGGTTTTTATAATTTTTAGTTTTTCATTTTTCATTTTTAGTTTGAGTGGTTTCACGCTGGATAAAAGCAGAACAATAAAAAACGAAGCATTCAAATGCGGGGAAGAGCTTGTGTATCGAATCCACTACGGGATTATAGATGCCGGACAGGCAACCATAAAAATTGATGATTCACTCACTTCAGTGATGGGAAGAAAGGCCTATCATGTAGTAGGGAAAGGTATATCAACAGGTATGGTAGGCCTCGTGTTCAAAGTGAACGACAAATATGAAACCTACATTGACGCCAAAGCAATTTGTCCGTTGATGTTTATAAGAAGGGTGGATGAAGGAGGCTTTAAAATAAAACAAGACCAGCTTTACGATCAGGATTACCACGTTGTAAACAGCAACGGAAAGCGCATTAAAACGCAACCCTTCATACAGGATATGCTATCAGCGTTTTACTATTCACGCACATTCAATTATAGCAACGAAACCCCCGGAAAGGTTGACAGTATTGTAACCTTTGTAGATGACCAGGTGTGGACCCTGAAAATAAAATTTGTAAAACGTGATACGATAAATAGTGATGTTGGCAAAATAGCCTGCATGGTGTTCGAACCTATGGTGCAGAAAGGCCGTATATTCAAACATAACGACGACCTGCAAGTATGGATCTCAGACGATAAAAACCACATTCCAATCCGCGCACAAGCCAATATACTAGTGGGATCAATTAAAATGGATATTCTATCTTGGTCGGGGTTGAAGAATGCGGCAGCGGTATGTAAGGATTAGTAATTAGGAATGAAAACCCAGGCTTGTCATTGCGAAGCAATCTTACTAATATGAATGTACTTATTGTGGCAAGATTGCTTATCAAATAACTTACCTGTTGAACCTTTCAGTGACAGAAAGAAAGATTTCGAATGTGTTTATGTCAACCCTTCACTGCATTCGCAATGCCGTTATTTTTCTTTCCACCCAACCTTTAGCAAACATTCTCCGTATTGTATAAAAAAAGTAGCAAGTAATTTGACTCTAATTGTATTATATATCATTGAAAATGTGACTTTTGATGCTTAAAGAACAACCTTAAAAATAACAGGTCATGAAAAACAAATTTTATTCTGTATTTGCTTTAACACTTGCAATGCTTGCATTCTCAGCAAACAGTTATGGAAGGGTCGCATCTGCACTCACTGTAACTATTAGCAGCACCAACCTTTCCTGTAACGGAGGCAATAATGGAGTAGCAATTTCAAACGTAAGCGGCGGCACACCTGTTTATACCTATTTATGGTTGCCTGGCGGAGAAACCACTGCCACAGCAACCGGGCTTAGTGCCAGTACCTATACTGTAATTGTTACCGATGCTTTAAGCGCAACTGCTTCGGCTACTATAACCATCACTCAGCCTGCACCGTTTTCTGCATCCTCATATGTTTATAGTAATGTGTTGTGCAATGGTGACAATAACGGTTGTGCAGGTGTTAATGTAACAGGAGGAACACCTCCTTATACTTATTTGTGGACACCGAACGGATCAACCAGCGACAGTACGTGTGGGCTTACGTCGGCAGTGTACACAATTACAGTAGTTGATGATAATGGATGTACCGCCACCACAACGGTTACAATTACTCAACCATCTGTTCTTACAGCCGTTTATATGGGTTCAACAAACAATATAAGTTGCCTCAATCCGAATGGCAGTGCAACATACAATGTTGCCGGAGGAACTCCCCCATATACCTATTTATGGAGCCCTTCGGGAGAAACCAATGCCGCCGCAACAGGCCTGGGTGCGGGAACATATACGTTAACAGTAACCGATAACAGTGGCTGTATACCAATAGGTGGTCCGCTAACAGCCACTGTAAGCGGACTTCCGGGTATGACTTTAACGGCTACAGCCACGCCTGATACCATTTATCCTGCCAGCTTAAGTATTCTTGTTGCGAATTGCAATATGACGGCTACCTATTTGTGGAGCACAGGAGCAACAACATCCACTATTATTGTTAATCCAAGTGTAACTACTACATATACGTTAATAGCCACTTCTACCTGCGGTAATGATACTGCAACTGTTACTGTAGTTGTAGTTCCATTTCCTTGCAGCAGCAATACGTTTACCGAACCTATTTGTATTGTTACCCTTGATACAGCTACCAATAAATGTGAAGTGATATGGGGGGTAAACAACTCTCCTCCAGACACAGCCACCAGTTCATATAATATATACAGAGATTCCAGTTCAACATGGGTGTTAATTCACAATCAGAGTGCCAGTCTTTTCAGTGATTATGTGGATGCAGGTTCAAACCCTTCAGCAGGGCCAGTAAGCTATGAAATATCTACCGTCGACTCCTGTGGAGAATCTGCGTTGAGCCCAATGCATACTTCCATTTTTCTTACCACAACATCGGGGTTCAATGTTTATATTTTAAATTGGACATCCTATGTTGGGTTCTCTCCATCAAAATACCGCATTTACCGCGGTCCAACACTCAGCACGCTTACGTTGCTCGATTCCGTGTCAAATACTGTTTTCACATACCACGATACCTTGCCTCCCTTAGGTTCATATTATTTACTGGAAGCAGTAAATCCATCGAGTCCATGCGTTCCTGTCAGGAAGAGTAAACTTGGTTCTTCATCTCCACTTTCAGGTGCATTATCCAATGGATTTAATACCGGCACACTTACCGGAATTCAAAATAAAAACAATTTCCCGGGTACCGTAAATATTTATCCAAATCCTGCCAATAATGTGCTGAATGTGCTTGTTAATGGAGTAGTGGGAAATGCTAACATTTATATAACAGATGTACTTGGCAGGAGAGTTGTATCTAACAGTTATAAGCTTTCAGGTAACGGATCAAAAATTAGTATGAATATAGAATCGTTGCAGCCAGGAGTTTATTTTCTCACTATTGAAACAAACGGACAAAAGATTGTTAAGAAGGTGACCAAGCTTTAAGAAGCTATTGTTAATATTTTAATGAAGGAGGTGAATATTCACCTCCTTTTCATATATAGTTTTGTAAAATAAATCAACCCCATGAAAAAACTAATCGTAATATCCCTCTTCACTCTTAGTTCTTCCTTCTTTACTTTTGTAAAAGCACAATCCTTCCAGGCTGGTTCGTTAATTGCTTATGGAAGCTTTGGCATTGATATTCTTCATACCACTTATTCACAGACTATTAATTATTATGGACTAAAGAGTAATACACAAAGCAACACTGGTTCCGCAGCTGCATCTACCCCACAGCTGGGTGCAGAGTATGGTGTTACCAACTGGTTGGGCCTGGGCCTTGCCGGGCAATTTGATGAGTATATACATGGAAAGAATGACACGAATAGTGGAGTTTCTACTGCCGTTGCTTTTGAAATTGGTGCCATCATTAATTTTCACATAATAAGGCATACCCATTTTGATTTGCTTGCCGGTTTCAATGTTGGATATTCAAACCTTACAGTAACCTCAAGTGATGGAACCAATGACCAGATATATGGTTCCGGAAGTTGGTTCGATGTTCACTTAACTTCACGAATTTATGTAGGGCGGTTTGGTTTCAATATCACATTGGTATTCCCCAATATGAATTATCCAAACCTTACCAGTAACGTTCCCACCTATAACCAGTATGTTCTTTCTTCTTTTAAACTATCGGGAACAGGACTTAACGTGGGTGTTCAATACCACTTTTTGCAGTAATGCAATAAAGTACGTCTATCGTAAAGTTAATATACTTCACTATAAGGCTCAACAATGCCTTGCAATTACCAACATAATTAAGAACACGAATAGATGTTGCGATATTGCACATAATCAATTTGTTGTATCATTCACTTATCACTTATCTCTTATCACTCATTACTATTTATTTAGATTTCTGTAACTATTTGCCTGCAATAGCTGTATAAAATTAAAAACAAGCTATGGAGCAGAACTCCTCAGAAGTTGAAACCTTCCATTCTTTAGTAAATGACCTGTACAAGCAGGAAAGTGAACATTTACTAACCTATCCCTTCCGGGGAATAAAGGAAATAATGCCTTATATGGATAAAGGAAAATACGACGCAGAGTTCATGCACGCATTCATGTTTCCATTCAACAAGAATTAAGTAACCGAAAATAAGTATATGAAAATATTAGTAGTAGATGATGATAAGGTAATGCTGGCGGTGCTCACCAAAAAATTGACGGGTAAAGGGTACGAAGTGTTCTCGACGAACAATGGGGTAGAATCGCTGCGTATTATATCGGAACAAAAGATAGATCTTGTTATAAGTGATGTTATGATGCCCTGCATCTCGGGCTTCACACTAATAACCATGCTTAAGAGTTTCTACTTTATCAATATCCCGGTGTTGCTCATGTCGGCCAACGACCAGGAAAAAGTAATACTCAATTCCCACGGAGTGGATTCACCAAGTTTCTTTTCGAAACCTATTGACTACACCCGCCTCTTTGAACGGATAGACCAATGTCAAAGTAACATTCAAGTTGCGTAAAACCCTCAGAACTATAGAATAAACAACTCCCTAACAACCCCCTCAAACTATGAACATGGCAGAAATTGTAAAATGGACATTCATTGTGATACTTATGGCCCCGCTACCGGTGCTTCTGTTATCAACAACCTTTATCTTTATTAAGGAAAAAATGGATGAGTATTTCTCTCACCAGAAACACGACCACTTGCCTGAATAGGCATTCCAAAACGTTTTATTTTTAAAAACGGATAACCCGTATAAGATCCCCGAAGAGGCACCACAGGTCAGGCTTTTGTCTGAAGCCTCTTCAGGGATTTGGGAATTCTAAACACTACAAATTTACCGGGCAAGGCAGCTTCATAAAACCTTGCAATTACTGAAGCCGAAGCAACGCGTTATTGCCGGAAATAAACATTGTAATCTGTAAGGTGATATTTTTCAGTGTGTTGTAATAAATGGATAAACCGAAGCTTAAAGGCACATTAAAAAAGCCTGAAAAAATATTCATGTCTTAGGTTTAATATTACTTTTGGCAACCTTAAAACTCAAACCCATTTTTATTCATGTCTACCATTAAAAGCATTCTAATCCCCACCGATTTTTCCGAAACCGCTGAACTGGCTGTGGCTCATGGCGCACATATGGCTCACCTTTACAAAGCAAAAATATATTTGCTTCACTCGGTGGAAACTACAATGTATACAGGAGGCCCCGGTGAACCGGTAATGGTGAAAGAAGCTGAGAAGCTTTATACCATGGGTTTGGAACAATTGAAGAGTGTAGCTGCTGATATTACAGCCAAATATGATGTGGATATAACAACCTTAACAGTTAGTGGTAAACCTGCTGCTTCAATTACTCAGGCGGTTAAAGACAATAATATTGATATTATTATCATGGGTACGCACGGTGCAAGCGGCTTCGAAGAATTCTTTATGGGTAGCAATGCGCATAAAGTTGTTAACCTGTCCACGGTTCCTGTGATTTCCATACGTATTACTACTACAAATATCGGGTTTTCAAATATTATTATGCCTGTGTCCAACAGTCTGCATAGTCGCCAAAAAGTGAACAACGTAATTGATATTGCATCAAAATACAATTCAACTGTGCATGTGCTTGGCCTTCTTGAAACCAACGACCCAATAGAGGATAAGAAATTTGAAATTAAACTGGAAACCGTAAAGCATACATTAGAAAAAGCGGGTGTTAAGTACACTGTTAAACATGTAAGAGGCCACAACCCTGCTGTTGAAGCCATGAAGTTTTCGGAAGAAGTGAACGGCGACCTGATCGTTATTATGACCGACCATGAATCAGACCTTACAGGTATGTTCCTGGGTACGGTTGCCAAGCAGATAGTAAACCACTCCAAAATTCCGGTTATGAGCATACGTCCGGAACACGATAATGTAGAAGACTTCGATCCTGCGGGAGGAACCGGGGTTATTTAAGGGGCTTCCAATAGTTTTATTTTTCATCTTCCTGTTTTCATTATAACATTTTGGTTATAAATGATTTATGTTCGTTTTCTGGTGTTTATGCGACATCTGTTTTAAATGTTGTTACCTATATACAGTTGAAAAAAACGGAGAGAAAATTTGTTTCGGGAAAACTTACTTGTTATATTTGTATGCAAGTATTGGTTCAGATGTATACAGGAAATCAAACCCCTTGGACATATCCTGTTGATTCAATACGGCAGAAAGCTTGCAGAAAGTACGAACCCTAAAATGAAAGAATATGAATAGCACAAACGTACACCGGATCCTTATCCCTGTTGATTTTTCACCTGCAGGAGAATGTGCCGTAGATTATGGTGCTTCTTTAGCCAATGGTTGCCGGGCCGATATTGTTTTATTGCATGCCATGGGTGCATTGCATGAATATCCGCATGCCTGGTTCATTAATAGCAATGCGGCAAACGATAAAGAACTGCTTCAGTCCATAGTCAACCAGAAATTGGGTGACTATGCCGAAAATATCACGAAGAAATATGGGGTTTTTGTTAAAAGTATTATGACCAACGGGAAACCTTCAGCTAAAATTTCGGAAGCCGTAGTTGAACATGATATCGATATGATAGTTATGGGAACCCATGGTGCCAGCGGACTTGAGGAATTTTTTGTGGGCAGCACCGCCCATAAAGTGGTAAACCTTTCACCATGCCCGGTAATAACCGTGCGTGAAGGATATAAGTCAAGTGTTATTAAATCTATTGTACTGCCTATTGATGAAACCCTGCACTCCAGGCAAAAGGTAAGTAATATTCTGCCTATTGCAACCAAATGCAATGCTGAGGTACATTTGGTTGGGCTGATGAACAGTTCCGATAAATCGGATATTGCCAAGTTCAATATTAAAATGAGTACCGTTGAAGAAATGATTCATAAAGCAGGGCTGAAATGCGTTAGAAAAATTGTGAAAGGAACGAACATTGCAATGGAAGCTATGAAATATGCCGAAGAGGTAAATGCTGACCTGCTTAGTATTATGACCGACCATGAATCGAATATGACAGGGATTTTTATGGGTGCTTTTGCAAGGCAGATTGTAAACCATTCCAAAACACCGGTTTTAAGCATTAAGCCTATGGTGTCGTACGAAGCTTCTGCCTGATAAGTTTATTAGCACATAATCTGTAATTAAACTAATTACCTTATTTTTACCTTCCCCTAATAGGGTGATAAATGAATTATAATTATACAGGTGAAGAAGTTTTAAAGGAAGAGGCAAAGTTTTTTTGCAAATACATCATGGGTGAGGAAGCCAACGAGCAAACCATTCAACTATATATTGCTGCTAATACCAAACTGAAAATTGAAGTAACCCCAAGAGAACGCAGGCAGATCAATCACCTGATTGATAATCCGGGTTTGTTACCATGGGTAGATTCTGCTCTTGCTATAAGCTACCCGAAAGGCGGTATTCGCCGTAAACTTTTTGTAATGTTCAGCATTACGGAAAGTATTCCTGCATTCAGCTCCGGTTTTTTACCACAGGCAAGGACTAAAAAATATATCTATTCTGCTGTTTCCAGGTTGCTTATTGCCTTATGCCGTATACCTGTCGGATTAGTAATATTAACGTGGATATAAAACAGGAAATACATGAAATGGTGGTGGTGGGTTCTGGATTTACCGGAGCCATGGCAGCTCAAACACTGCTTGAAAACAGTTGTCGTGTGCTTATGCTTGATATCGGTTTAAAACCTGCTGAAACATCTGCCAGTCCACAACAAAATTTTTTAAAAATACGAACGGAAAACTCCATGCAATATAAATTATGGCTGGGGAAAAATTTTGAAGCGGTTGCCAATATCCGGTCAATTAGCACACCCCGGTTCACACCCTTGCGCAGCTATGTGCTGGAGGGTGCATCTAAATTGCTGCCTGTAATCTCGGAATCGTTCAATACAGTGCAAAGCCTTAGTTATGGCGGGCTGGGAGGGGCATGGAATTTGGGCGCGCATATGTATTCGGATAGTGAGTTGAAGCAGGTAGGGTTGCCTCCATCCATAAAAATTGCCTACCAGGCTATAGCCGACAGGATTGGTTTGAGTGCAGGGCAGGATGATGCATTACCTTACACACTGCAAGGCTTGAACAATATTCAGGAACCTGTTAAAATTGATGCAAACAGCCGTTCAATATATCAAAAATACCTCAATAAAAAGAAATTAATAAATAGCAGGGGATTCATGTTAGGTAAGCCATCACTGGCATTATTAACAGACAGGAAAGGAATAAGGCAATCCGTGGCGTATGATGAAATGGAGTTTTATTCCAATCAGGGCGATTCGGCATACAGGCCTGCTGTTACCATTGAGCAATTGCAGAAGAACCCAAGTTTCAGGTATGTGCCTCATGCGCTATTGCTGAGTTTTTCAGAGGACGGAGAATATACCGTTGCCGATTATTTCGATATTGCGTCGGGTGAACGCCGAACTTTGAAATGCAAAAAGCTTTTTTTATGCACAGGTGCTTTAAGCACTGCACGAATTGTGCTTAGGTCGATGGGAGGGCAACGCGAAGTGAAGCTACCGCTGCTGAGCGATACCCAAAAATTCTTTACACTAATTCAACCTTCGGTGCTAGGAATGAATGACACAGAACCACGCACCGCGCTGGCACAGTTAATGCTCTTTCACGATCCGGATGGCTCGAATTCTGCTGTTAGTGCGGCATCCATCTATTCCTACCGTACACTTATGATGTTCAGGATAATGAAAGATATTCCGCTCAATTTCAGGGAGGGGCGTATGTTGCTTCAATATTTTCTTCCCGCTATTTCCATAATGGATGTTCACCATCCCGATGCAAATTCACCCGTAAAATTTGTTGAACTGATCTCTTCGCCAGCATCCATATCAAAAGATGCGTTGAAAATTGCCTATGCCTTAACACCGGAAGAACAAAAGAATATTCGCAAGCGTGAAGCTAAGTTTTCAGCCACCATGCGTGCCATGGGATGTTACACATTGCGTAAAACCGATCCAGGGTTCGGTTCAGGTGGTCATTATGCCGGCTGTCTGCCTTTCAGTGCATATAAAAGGGATTTTCACCTGCATCCGTCCGGACGGATTTATGGAACTAAAAATGTGTATGTTGCCGATGGCTCAGGTTTCCGCTACCTTCCTGCTAAAGATCCTTCACTTACCTTAATGGCCAATGCACACCAGGTTGCATTGAATGCGATACTCGAGTCATATCCCGTCTACTAAGGCCTTTCAACAGGGTTTTCCGGGGTAAATAAGAGATTGTACAAGCAGAAAACCAATTCAGTTTGTGTTGAATTAAAACAGTTAAATTGCATCTCGTTCGTTCATAAAGATGACGGATGTCATGTTGAAAAAAGTGTGTATAAAAAAGTAACAGGGCAGCGTTAGACTAATAGGTTACAAATTTTATATTTGCAATGTTTAGAAAATAAAGGTTTCGAAGATGAAAAAATATTTAGTTATCCCCGTAGTTCTCTTTCTTTTTTTCGGATGCAAAAACAAGGAAGCAGAAATGCAGCAGCAAGCTCAAATGAAAAGTATGAAAGCACAGGATTCCTTATTGGCTTTAAAGAGTCAGGGTCAGGATTCCACTATCACGGCTTACATAAAATCATTTAATGAAATTCAGGACAATCTGGATTCCATTAAAATGAAAGCTAAGATAATGAGCCTTGGAAGCGGAGCCGAAGGCAGGGATAAAAAAGCAATGATCATTGCAGATATGCATTTTATTGCCGACCTGATGATGAAAAATAAAGAGGAACTGGATAAAATGAAAAGCAAACTGGCGGGTTCGGGAGTTAAGAATGCCGAATTGGAAAAAATGATTGCTCACCTTACCCAGGAACTTACTGAAAAGGATGCTGACATTGCTGCCCTCTCCAGCAAACTTGCGGAAGCAAATGCCAACCTGAAAGCTGAAATGAGGAAGTTTGACGACAGCATGAAAGTTATCAATTCGCAACACCAGGTTATTGCTGAACAGAATACGGTTTACTATGCAATGGGCACTACCAAAGAACTTAAGAATAAAGGGGTGATAGTAAAGAAAGGCGGTGTGCTTGGCATTGGCGGAACGGAAACATTAAAATCGAATACAAACACTTCATACTTCACCTCAGCCGACATGTATAGTGTGCATTCTATTCCATTGTTCAGTAAACTTGATAAAATCATAACTTCTCACCCCACTGGCTCGTATACAATAAAAGGTGATAAAAAAGTAGATTCACTTATCATTACAAACCAAAAATTATTTTGGAGCGAATCGAAATATTTGGTAATAGTTGTAAAACAAAAATAGTATTACAGGAATGGCGCAAGTAAAAAAGAGTTTCTTCCCGGGGTCAGGCTTAAGTTTTTTTAAGACTATCGGGCAGGCTTTCGGTCTTAGTATAGTTGGAGGAGGGGTTTGGTCATTGTTCACCAGTGGCGAAGCTATTGATATGGGGCGCGGTCACAAAATTGCCACATCCCTTTCAACCTACATAGTCAAGAAAGATACAGTAGCGGGTAAAATGCGGAAATTCAAAGATACTATCGCTTTCAGTCCGCTGGAAAAATATGAAGCTCAGTCGGCCGATTCATTATTTAATATTCTTTACACCAGAGCCCGGTTTAACGGAAGTGCACTTATTGCACACAACGGTAAAATATTATATCAGCACCTGTTTGGGTATTCCGATTTTAAAACCAAGGAAGTATTAACCGATACCTCCGCATTTCAGTTAGGTTCGGTTTCCAAACAATTCACTGCTGTGGCTATTATGATGCTGAAAGAAAAAGGCCTTTTGGATTACGATGATGCTGTTGCAAAATACTTTCCTGATTTTCCATACAAAGGTGTAACCATACGCATGTGCCTCGACCATCGTTCCGGCTTACCGAACTATATGTTCACCTGTTGCGCCGAAACCCGCGACCAAGCTACCCTTATTGATAATACACAAATGATGGATATGCTGGCGAAATATCAACCTCGTTGTTATTTTAAACCTAACCACTTATACAATTATTGCAATACAAATTATGCTGTTCTGGCTGCTATTGTTGAAAATATAAGCGGAGTAAGGTTTGCGGAATATATGCAGAAGAATGTATTTGAGCCTTTGCACATGACCCATACATTTATTTTTGATAAACATGATACTGCAATTCCGAATAAGGTAACAGGGTACAATGCAGGTTACCGCAGGGCCGGAACCGACTTTTTAGATGGTGTTGCCGGCGATAAAGGTGTTTATTCAACAGTTACTGACTTGTTGAAATGGGATCAGGCATTATATGGTAACCAATTGGTGAGCCAGGCTACGCTTAAAGAAGCTTACACACCACACACCCGCTGGATGGGTGGAAAGAGTTATGGCTTTGGCTGGCATTTGCTATTATACGCTGGAGATACTATTATTTACCACGGTGGATGGTGGCATGGGTTCAATTGCAACTTTATAAGAGACGTAAAGAAAGGCAATACGATTATTGTGCTCAGTAACCACATTAACTGGTCCATTAATCAATGCTGTAATTTAATTGGACTCTTCCGTAAAACTTCTCTGAATGATATGCCGGACGCAGATAAGGAAGAAGAAGGCGGAGGGATGTAATTGCTTTTTGCCACATAGAACATCAGGAAAGTCGATGAAGGTGCATAAAGAATTTAATTAGTGAAACTTTATTTCTCAATAATCATTTTTCCGCTTCCAAGCAAACGGCCATTTTCATTTAAAACGCGGTAAAGGTAAATGCTGTTCGGCTCATTACTAATGTCAATGAGATTGTCACCCTGAGCAGAGCGAAGGGTCTCAATCAATACTTTTTCTCCAAGGGTGTTATATACTTCTATTATTTGGGATGCTGAAACAAGTTCTTCATGACTGAATGCAACCGTAAAAACTCCATTGCTCGGGTTGGGGAAAACAGTAACAGTTGGAGTAGGGGATTGAATAGGATTTGTTGCATCAAGCGTGCCACAATTTTGCCAACGAGCTAAATAGGGATTTAATTCATCAGGGGTTGCAAGGAGCGTGTCAGAGCCTATAAATAAAGTATCCGGTGAAAAAACATTTACAAATTCACCTACCTGATAAACAAAATTTCCCGTTTTATCCACTGCCATATAACTATCACCACTAAGCGCAGATTTACATACTAAATTTCCCGAGGTATCCATTTTAACAATGCCTCCCGGCCCTGCCATGTATATATAATTATATTCATCTGAACAAAGTGAGTTTATAGTTGGGAGTAAAGCATTTACATTTTTAACCCATATAATATTTCCCGTTGACCCATATTTTGCCAAAAAAGAGCTTCCGTCCCCGTATGTAAAACCTCCGGTTATAGTATAAGGGCCGAAAGAAGCTGTATCAACATAGGAACCTCCAAGATATATGTTTCCAACGTCATCGGTTGTAATACAGTATCCGAAGTCACAACTGCTTGCCGAGGGTAAATTAGTTTGATTTGCCCAAAGTACGCTTCCAGCCGTATCATATTTTACCAGATACAACCGGTTTGCTTGGGTACTATGCCAAACATCTGAAGTAAGTGTATCCTGTCCAAATACCAATGAATCAATATAGTTACCCGTGATTATGGAATTGCCGTTTAAATCAGTTGCAACTCCATAACTTTGATTGACATAGTTACGCCTATGAGTTATGCATTTTCCCATTGTCCCCCATAAAGCATTTCCATTACTGTCACATTTAATAGTATAGATATTATTGGTTCTATTATTACCGTTCAAGATAATTGTTCCCAATTTCAAGTATCCATAAAACACGCCTGTAATAAAAATGTTTTTAAATTTATCGGTTGTTACCCCTGTAGGGCTTGAATATCCTAAACTGTCCCTAGCTCCAATCCTCCATTTTACATTTCCATTATTATCACATTTTGTTATAGAGGACCCATTCATTCCGATAATTATTACATTATTTGACACATCACTACAGATTCTGGGGCCTCCATCTTCAGGGAAGTCTTTGACCCAAAGCAAAGTTCCTGCAGAATTATATTTCGTAAAATAAATGTCATCTAGATTAGTAGCAATTAATGTATCCGGCCAAAAAATAATTCCCGGTGTATATACTCCGGTTATAAACGCATTGCCTGCAATATCTGTAGCCACGTCAATTGATAACGAGTTTTTCGTTCCGATAACTTCACCCTCTCTTCCCCACAACCAATTCTGTCCATTCGAGAATGAAAAACTAAAAACTAAAACGGAAAAAAGAAGAATAATTTTTTTCATCTAACAAATATAACAAAAAATCATATAATAATTTGCCTGATAATCATAGCCTTCACATCTCTTTCCCAAAAGTTCTAAAGATTATTAATTCCTAATTGAGCTTATTACTCTCCCACGTTCAGCTTGGCGTACTTTTCAAGCTCGGTAGGGTCGATGGCAGAAACGATAGAAAAGACTCTGCTTTTTTCCTCGTTTGGTGCTTCCGAAAAGATATTGGCTATCTCGGCTGCTTTTGCGTTAAAGAACAACTGAACATTGTAATTTGCCGGACGCACATTGTATACTTGCTGAACCTGCAATAATGCCTCCATGATCTGCGCACGGCCTTTTACCGGGTCTTGCGACATCATATCCATGCCTTGTTTGTGATAGATATAGGCAGCTTTGCGTAACGGAGCATAATAACTTTCATCCATCAAGTTATTTACAAGCCAATAACGGGTTTGGTCACCATCCTGAGGGTTCCAGCCTTTTTCACCAGCTTGCTGTGCATTCACAACTATATTCTGTGCTTTCTGATAATAAGGGCTTCCGCCGTTCATGGAATAGGTATCATAATCCGTTCCAATAATGATGTAGGCATAATAAGCCAGCATAGAGGTGATATTATCAGAAAAGGTATTGATATTAAATAGCATAGGTTGGTTCAGGGTGTAGAGCAAGTGAACGTTATTATCCTGAAAGTTAAGTTGAGGGCTATTATAAGAAGCTTTATAAACCGGTCTGCTCGCCTGAATTTGCATGGTTGCATTAAAATCGCTGGGGGAGTTCTGTGTAGTAACATTAATGAATATACTGCATTCAATACGTTCGGTTGGCATAAAGTTATCGTTCGTCCATTTGGTGTTGTTCATGAACTGGTAAATAGCATCCTTCAGGTTTTTAAATAAGGCCTGTGCCGATGCATCCTGAATTTGAGGAGAAACAATATCAACTCTGCAGTTAAGTTCCTGTGCATTGGAAACCATTGCCAGCATTGGACTTAACACCAACAGAATAAAGAAAATTACTTTTTTAAACATTTTAATATATAAGTTACAATATCGCTTGCTACCTCTGTCTTAGCTTTTAACTCAAAAGTAGTATTTTTATTTTGTCTGTCAATAATAGTAATTTTATTGGTATCACCACCCGGCCCTGCGCCTTTTGTGCGCATGGAGTTCAAAACAATAGCATCCAGGTTCTTCTTTTTAAGTTTGGCTGAAGCGTTTTTCAATTCATCGTGTGTTTCAAGTGCAAAACCAATCAGTAACTGTTTGGCCTTTTTTACTTTTCCCAGGGCTGCAACAATATCCGGGTTTTGAATTAGGTCCAATTGCAGGTTTTCACCACTTTTCTTTATTTTTTCTTTCGCTGCTTTGGCAGGCTTGTAATCTGCCACTGCAGCCGACATCACAGTAATATCCATTTCCGGAAAATGCTTCACACATGACTGATACATCTCATCAGCTGATGTTATACTTATTTTTTTAATAGATGAATTAGTATTCGTTATGCTCACAGGCCCATGGATAAGGGTAACCTCTGCGCCTTTATTGGCAAGCTCTTCTGCAATGGCAAAACCCATTTTCCCGGAAGAATAGTTACCGATAAAACGTACGGGGTCTATAGCTTCGTAGGTTGGACCTGCCGTTACCAATGCCTTTTTACCATATAGTGGCAATGATTTTGCAAGGTGTCCGGTGATAAACGTAACTATGTTCTCTGGTTCAGCCATACGGCCTTCTCCATGCAGTCCGCTTGCCAGTTCACCTTCTTCCGAAGGAATTATGATGCGTTTTTGTTTAGCTAAAAGAGCAATATTGTCTTTAATAGAAGCACTGGTGTACATTTCCCTATCCATGGCTGGGGCTATGTAAACAGGGCAGGAAGCAGAGAAAAAGGTAGCGAGTAAAAGATTGTCGCATAAGCCAAGTGCAAACTTACCAAGTGAGTTGGCAGAGGCTGGTGCAAGAATAATAAAGTCAGCCCAATTAGCCAGATCAACATGGTTGTTCCAGGAGCCATCAGGTGTGCTGAAATCAATTAATACTGGGTTGTGGGAGAGGGCGGAGAAGGTGAGGGGTGCAACAAATTCCTTTGCTGATGGTGTCATTAGTACTTTCACATCAGCTCCGGCTTTGGTAAGAAGGCGTAAGAGAAAAACAGCCTTATACGCGGCTATGCTGCCGGAAACTCCTAAGATGATTTTTTTACCTGCAAGCACTTTAAAGGAGTTATAAGTTATGAGTTATAAGTTATGACTATACGAGACAATTCGTAAATAACTCATAACTTATAACTCATAACTAAATACTATTCTTTCTTATCGTCAGCCAAACGGTAGTAGATCTTACCGTCTACATATTCCTGAACCGCTATGGATGATGGTTTTGGGAAACGTTCGTACATTCTTGAAATTTCAATCTGTTCAACGTTTTCATATACTTCTTCAAGGGTATCTGTTTTGGTAGCAAACTCTTCCAGTTTGCTATCCAGTTCTTCTTTCATTTCCGAACTGATCTGGTTAGCACGGCGGGAAATAATACAAATGGTTTCGTAAATATTTCCAGTCTGAGATTCAAGTTTCCTTACATCTCTGGTTACTGTGGATTGAGGCGCGCTGCTTTTTTTATAGTCCATGGTTGTTGATTTTTAATTTTTGGTGTTTATTTGACTTTTTAATTTAACAGATGCATCGTAAATATTTTGCGCTTCTTTCAGATAATCGCTTTTAGGGTACGTATCTACAAATTTAAGGTAGGCGTCAATTACCATTTGAAGCCTTTCTCCTTTACGGTTATCAACACTGTTGATAGCAAATTTGTAATCGGATTTAATGATCAGGTAACTGGCTTCTTCATCATAGCGGCTATTCGGATATGCTTTTATATAGTTGGTTAACGAAACACTGGCAGCATGATAATATTCAGTGGTATAATACAGTTTTGAAATTTCGAAATATTTCTTTTCAAGTTTCGAATGCATCAGGTCCATATAATGGTTTGCTTCTTTTACCCTTGGGCTATTTGGGAAATCGTCAATAAAGGTTTGAAAAGCATCAATTGCTTTTTTACAATCGGTTTGGTCCAGGTTATAGGTCGGTGAACCTAAGTATTCACAGTAAGCATGCATAAACTCACATTCTTCAGCCCTTTCGGTGTGTGGGAAGGTGTGGTAGTAGCTTGAAAAATAATACCCTGCCATTACAAAGTCATTGAGCCTGAAATTGGTATAAGCATAGAAATAATATACTTCCTGTTCTTTTTCAGTTCCACGGTAAACAGATAATAAACTTTCAAAAAGTGGAAGGGCTTTCAGGTAATTACCTGCTTTATAGTATGCAACAGCTGCATTATACCTTACTTCACTATTGGTGCTTTTCTGAATTTTCTTGTAGTCACCACCGCAAGATGCAAAGAATAATATTCCACAGGCAATCACTGTGAAACGTAAAATATTAAGAAATCCCCGCATTCGTTTTATTAAAAGACTTGCAAAGGTAGAAAAAAAATCAACAGTAGGGGTTAAATAATGTTAAGTGGAGTAGTCAGTGGTCAGTAATCAGTGGTCAGTCCTGGGTTATAGCTTATATAAATGAATTTAATCTGACCACTGACTACTTCATACTTTCGGCTTACATCATCGGGTGATCAGGCGACTTATGTTTGTTAAATCGTACACCAATGTAAAACTCTGTAGTTCCTGAACTGTATTTATGAATATCGGTTACCGAATAATCATACGAAAAACCGAATGTCAGGTTCTTCTGGTAAACATACCCTATCATGGCATAGGCTGCATCCAACGTGCGGTAACCTGCACCTAACCAGAATTTTTGCTCGTATAGCACTCTGGCACCCAAATCAAACTGAGGTGGGGCAGGGTATACATATTTAGCTACAATGCAAGGATCTACACTAAAATTATTTCCCAAATCAAAGTTATAGCCACCGGTAGCATAAAGGTGGGTAACCATGATATCCTGTGCATTTGAATAGGAGTTGATTTTTGCATTCATAGGAACAACCTGTGGGGCTGCAATTCCGAAATAAAACTTAGATCCATACAAATAAGCACCTGCTCCAAAATCAGGAACAATCGCTGATTGGAATTGAGTTAATAAAGCCTGATCGTTTTGTGTAATTACCGTGATTGCCTGGCCATCTACAGCAAATTGCAATATACCCGCAGAAATACCAAATGACAGGTTAAGGTCATTGGTTAATTTCATGTGATAGGAATAGGTGGTTGTAAAACCAGTACGCCTGGTTGGCCCGGTGATATCGGTAAAAACATAGCAACCAATACCAATATGCTGCGGATTGATGGGGCCGTCAAAAGTAAGAATATAGGTGCGCGGAGCATCTGTTATTCCCATCCATTGAAAGCGGTTATCCGACTTCACATTAAAGTAAGACTGGGTGCCCGCCACAGCTGGGTTCATGGAGAAATCATTCAGCATATACTGGCTGTACAATGGCAACTGCTGAGCTTGAAGCCCACAAAATGCTGCAAAGATTCCTACTAAGAGTAATTTAGTTTTTTTCATCGGTAATCAGATTATCTCATTATTGTTACAGGGCCTGTCATTGCATTCGGGAAGCGTGGGTCGTTCAGGTTCACTATGTAGTAATATGTACCAACTGGCAACGCTTTGCCTTGATAAGTACCATCCCATGGAACATTATATCCGTCGGAATGGAACATAAGTTCACCCCAGCGATTATATACTTCTACTACAATATTCGGGAATTCCCCTGCGAATGGAAGAACCCAGTAATCGTTCGTTCCATCTGCGTTAGGCGTAAATCCGGAAGGTACTGTAACACCGGGGAAGATGAAAATAGTAACAGTATCAGTTGCTGTACATCCGGCAGAATTTTTAACGGTTACCGTGTAAATAGTAGTAATTGTTGGTGTTGCCGCAGGGTTTGAATAAGTGCTGTCATTCAGAGTGAAGGTTGGACTCCAGAAGTAGGATGAACCTGCAGGGCCGGTTGGTGAACCTCCTAAGGTTACTGTTCCGCTTCCGAATATAGATTGGTCTGGTCCAGCATCGGCAGTCACGGCTGCGGCTTGAATAACAGTAATTCTACTGGTATCAAAGCAGGTTCCGTTTTCTACAACTAAAACATAGGTTGTAGTGTCAGCAGTCGGAGTTACAAATACTACTGAAGTATCTTTTATAAGAACCATTCCCGGCATTTGGAACCATTGGTAAGATGTTGCATTTATACTACCGGTTCCATTCAATTCAATTACTGAATTGTGGCAAATAATTGTGTCTTTTCCTGCATTCGCAAATACGGAAGAATCATAACCTACTTTCATTGAATCAATAAAGGTACAGCCATTGGAATCTCTTATCACTACGGTATAAGTACCCGGATATACATTGGTTAGATTTTGATTAGTATTACCATTCGACCAGTTGAACGTATATTGAGGTGTGCCACCAGTTACTGTAAGGGTTACAGAACCATTGCTTGTACTGTTACATGAAGCGTTGGTAACTGAATTTGTTTCAGCAAGTGCTGCTGATGGGCCAGTTAAGGTGACTGTAGTGCTGAAGGTACATCCATTGGCATCCTGAACAGTTACAGTGTAGCTTCCTGCTGAGAGGCCAGTAGCTGTACCAGTTGTTTGTCCGCCCGGAGTCCACAGATACGTATATGGTGTTGTTCCGCCGGTAGCGGTAACAGTTGCACTTCCGTTATTATTTCCGAAGCAGGCAATATTTGTGAATGAAGTTATAGAGCCTGTAACACCGCCTGAAGCTACAACAGCCACTGCCGTTGCGTTACATCCATTACCATCGGTTACTGTAACGGTATAACTTCCATTACCTAAGCCGGATATAGTTGTTGTTGTTCCTCCACCCGGACTCCATGAATAAGTATATGCGCCCGTTCCGCCACTGGCGCTAACGATTGCACTGCCGGTATTGTTGGCACATCCCGATCCGGTTGTTGTTGTTGTAAGATTAATAGCACTAGGCTCAGTGATTGTAATTGTTGCAAACTGGGTGCAACCTGCATTATCAGTTACAACAATCGTATAGGTACCTGCACTTAATCCTGTGGCAGTAGCAGTAGTTTGACCACTTGGGCTCCAGAGATATGTATATGGGGCCGTTCCTCCCGTAGCAGTTACCCTAGCAGTTGCTGTAGTTCCTCCATTACATAGTTCATCCGTTCCGGTAACTGTAATATTTAACGTGGATGTACTATGAACCGTAATTGTATCCACAATGGAGCAACCCTTATTATCCGTTATCGTTACTGTATATAATCCAGCACTTAGGCCCGTAGCCGTGGATGTTGTCTGGCCGGACGGCGTCCATAAATAGGTATATGGAGAAGTTCCACCATTTACTGTTGCAGTCGCAGTTCCATCATTCGCACAGGAAGATATCGTTGAAGTAAGCTTATCGGTTAAAGGCTGTGGTTGCGTTACAGTAACCGTATTGGTTGCAGAACAACCGTTTGAGTCAGCAACAATAACTGTATAGGTTCCGGCACTTAAATTAGAAATGGATGCGGTTGTTTGTCCACCTGGTACCCACAAATAGGTGTATGGCGCAGTACCTCCTGTTGGTGTAACAGTTGCGTCGCCATTAGTGCCTCCGTTACAGGATACACCTGTAGTTGTAATAGGAGCAGTAAGCGGTTGAGGCTGACCGATAATAACAATAATTTGAGCGTTACAACCTTTAGCGTCAGTAACCACTACCGTATAGCTTCCTGCTGATAAGGTAGAAACCGTTGCAGTCGTATATCCACCGGGGCTCCATGCGTACGTATATGGTGCAGTTCCGCCAGAGGCTGAAATAGTTGCGCTTCCGTTACTGCCTCCATTGCAGGATACATTTTTATGCGCAGTTATAGTTAGAACGATCGATGAAACGGTTGTGACAGTAACTGTATTTGTTGCAGTACAACCATTATTATCAGTAACTGTGATGGTATATGTTCCGGCACTTAACCCGCTTACATTAGCGGTTGTATATCCGCCCGGGGCCCATAAGTAAGTGTATGGTGCTGTTCCTCCGCTGGCAGTAACTGAAACTGTACCGGTGTCTTTTCCGCAAGGGGTTGTGGTGGAAGATACGGTAGTAGTAATTGCAGTCGGTTGAGTTATTGTAACTGAAACGGTTTGATTACAACCGTTGTTATCAGTAACCGTAACCGTATAGGTTCCGGCTGATAAGGTAGAAACAGTGGCTGTTGTGTACCCGCCCGGATTCCATAAATAGGTGAACGGAGCAGTTCCACCGGATGCGGCAACAGTTGCGCTTCCTTGACCGCCATTACATTTAGGGTCAATAATATTTGAGGCATTGGCAGCAAGCGGAGCCGGTTGTGTAATAGTTACTGTAGCACTTCCGGTACAACCATTGTTATCAGTTATTGTGATAGTATATGTTCCGGCACTCATTCCGGTTACGGTTGCCGTGGTTTTTCCACTTGGGTTCCATAAATAAGTATAAGGTGCCGTTCCGCCACTTGCGGTAACCGTAGCTGTTCCTGTGCTGCCTCCATTACATAACACTCCAGTACTGGTTGCTGTACCTGTTACAGGCGTTGGTTGGGTAATTGTAACCGTTGTTGTTGTAATACAACCATTGGCATCATGAACTGTAACAGTATACGTTCCTGCTGTCAGTCCTGTTGCTGTAGCGGTTGTATAACCACCCGGATTCCATAAATACGTATAAGGCGCAGTTCCACCTGAAACTGTTACGGTAGCACTGCCTGTGTTTCCACCACCGCATTTTTCATTGGTGATAAGTGAGTCTTTAACAACCGGAGGGTTAATGGCTGTTATTGTTGCAGTAGCAGTCCCTGTGCAGCCATTATTATCTGTAATAGTAATTGTATAGGTTCCAACACTTAAACCAGTAGCGGTAGAAGTAGTTTGTCCTCCGGGTGTCCATAAATAAGTATATGGAGCTGTTCCACCTGAAACGGTTGCCGTAGCAGTTCCATTATTATTTGAGCAGGTAGTCCTTGTTATGGTAGTTGTAACTGTAATTTGGGTAGGCTGGGTAATAGTTACTGAAACTGTACTCGTACAACCATTGTGGTCGGTTACAGTAATGGTATAGGTTCCGGCTGTTAATCCACTAACTGTTGGTGTTGTTTGGCCGCCGGGGTTCCAGGAATAGGTATAAGGGGCTGTTCCACCTTTTACGCCGACGGTTGCGCTTCCCGTGCCTCCATTACATTTCGGGTATGTAACTGAACTGATCGAATCTCTTACTGCACTAGGCTGTGTAATTGTAACAATAGCAGGGGTAGAGCAGCCATTGCTGTCTGTAACCGTAACCGTATATGTCCCTGCACTTAATCCGGTAGCAGTTGCTGTGGTTTGTCCGCTTGGGTTCCATAAATAGGTATATGGTAATGTTCCGCCACTAACACCAACGGTTGCGCTTCCGGTGTTGCTGCCATTACAGAGTACATTGGTTTTATTAATGATAGAAGTTGTAATTCCTGATGAGTTAGCCACTGTAGCTGTAGCAAAAATATTACAGCCATTGGCATCCGTTACAGTCACCGTATAGGTTCCTGCGCTTAATCCTGTTGCAGTTGTAGTGGTTTGTCCGCCGGGAGACCATAAATAAGTATAAGGTCCCGTTCCGCCTGACGCGGTAAAAGTAACCGTTCCATTGTTTTTTCCGCATGTAGCGGAAGTGGAAGTTGTGGTAACATTTAAACCTGCAGGTTGTGAAATGGTAACTGTAGTTGTTCCTGTGCAACCATTAATATCCGTAACTGTAATAGTATATGTTCCTGCGCTTAATCCGGTAGCAGTAGCAGTGGTTTGTCCACTTGGGTTCCATAAATAGGTATATGGTGCATTTCCTCCGGTTGCAGTAACAGTAGCACTTCCGTTAGTACCTCCATTACAAATATTGTTGGTGTTAACTGTTGTGGTTAAGGTAGGTCCGCCCGTATTTACTAATGTGTAAGTTGCAGTGATAACGTTACATCCGGCATCGTTTACAGTAACCGTATAGGTTCCTGCACTTAAGCCTGTTGCTGTAGCCGTGGTTTGTCCGCTTGGGTTCCATAAATAGGTGTAAGGTGGTGTACCGCCTGTAACATTAATAGTTGCACTGCCGTTGCTGTTTCCGCAGGTTGGATTAACCTGAGATTGTGTATAGGTGACAGAACTACATGCGTTACAGGTAGTATATTGCCAGTAAACACCCAAGGCAGTAATAAAGAAGCAGTCGCTCGTGTTATTGGAATAAGAATTATAGGTTAGTGAGGTTTGGCAAGCTGTTAAGTTGGCCGTTGAATTGATAACATTACAGTTCCAGAAGTTATTATTGAAGGTTTGCGATGTACCATTGAATATTTCTGTATTGGTACCACCGTTAACGTTGCTTTGCATATCTCCGTAAATACCAAAGCCTGAAGCGGCAATACTATTGGTACATGCTGTAATTCCTGTTTCGGTAGTAGTGATAGGTGCACCTGTAAAGTTGGCAATGTCACCATCCCAAAGAGAGATATTTCCGCTATAAGTAGCAGCAGGATCAACATAAATAATGATGAGTGTGATACCATCTACCTCATACCCTTCATTAGCAAAGCCCGGAAGGTCAATTGTATAAGTTCCGTTACCCGAGATCATAGCAGTTACATCGGTGCGGTAACAGGCAGTTCCGGTTTCACCCCAGCATACTGCAACGTCTGACCCGATCGTAGTGGAAGCTATGGTACTGTTCGCTAAAGCAGGATTTGTAACATTAGCGGAAGTAGCAGGCGGAGTTGCTTCAGTATAAGAAGCTCCGTAATATAAATACGCCTTTTGAACCGTGAAACCAGCAGGTAAACCTGCAATATTCAGGGTTGTAGGAAAGCCTGTACCAATTGTAGATGTGTAACGGGTAGTGGTTTGAACAGACGACTGAACAAAGTTCATACCGCATAAGTTCTGCTGAACATAGGATTGTCCGAGTGCAGCATTACCATTCCCGGTTTTTTTAACCAGGGTATTAGATTGATTGTTCGATGCGGAAAAGTTAATTCCGTCATGCATTCCATCCTTACATGTAAGGCACTTGGTTTGCGCGTCAGTCTTTGCAGCAAAAAGTAATGACAAGGATAAATACAGTAGAATTTTTCTCATGGATTCTATTAAAGTTATTAACAAAAAAAAGTCCTCTTTTCTTTTAAATTTATTTACCAACAGGTCTCATAGGGAGTGCGAATGTAAGGATTTTTTATAATCACAACAAATTTTAGGTTGCCAAATTGTTGATAAATTTTTTTTTAAGAATATAAAAAAGATGTGTAGTTAATTTGGAACTTTATGATAATCAGCGATTAATTGCAATAAATAGAATGAAAAGACCTTTCTTATCCTTTCCTCCGGAATTTTTAATTTTTCAGTCTAATTATCTGAGACAGGCAGCTTTTCGAGATATTCCCTTACAGGCATTCCATTCATATAAAGCTCTTCGGTTACTGCCTTACCATGATAAACGCGTACATCAAGGTAAACAGAATCAATCCTTGCCTCATGCCGGTATGCCTTTTCGGCCATAGGGGCTGTTTTTTCATTCATATAATAGCGTTCGAAGGGAAAATAGATACGGGTACCGCTATATGTAGAAACGTATTCTATTTTAGTACTGAAGTTATCATTTTGGCTATTGCCCAGGACAGATATTTTGGAAACATGGGCATACCCGGCTGAATCTACCCGAAGGTAAGCATACACACTTTGCCCAGTCTTAAAATCGGAATTTGTGTCACTGTGTTCCACCTCTTGCTGGCTAAACCTTAACTGAACATATTTACCACGGAAGGCATCACTTGGGTCTACGGGTTCGCATCGGAAACGGTAACGCGTTCCATTGGCCAATACATCCTGATACCTGAAAACCATAAAAGCAGGTACTCCTGTAAATAAAAGGACCAGGAGAGAGAACATCAATATGCGTATTTTTCCTCTATCCATTTCTCTTTTGTTTTTTCATAAGAACATAATTCACTGCCAGGAAACAACAGCCAATTAAAATGAATACGATCCCTTTCAATAAAAAGCCTGCATCACTCGATATGAACCTAACAGCGATTAGTACTGACAGGAATAACATGCCTGCATTCACAAGGCTTGTTTTGTCCAGTTTTATTCCTGAATAAATATAGTAAATACTGTAGGAAAGTATAAACAAATTACTCAAAATTATTGCTATTAAAAAATCAGCCCAAATGTGTGAAATAAAAATACCTGTACCTATAATTACCGGAAGTAAAAAAGGGAAGTAATTTACGGGTGCATTACTTTTAATTTGTTTATAGAGAATCCTGCCCGTTAAACCTACAAATACAAAGGAAAGAAGATATAAAGTTAAGTGAGTGGAACGGTGGGGTATATTCTCGAAATTAAAAAACCAGGAATAGTGCGCAAAATCCCTCCAATACCAGTCAAAAGTGCACATAATGGCAATTACATAGATAAGAACCAAACTGCCTACCTGGAAAGGCTTTTGCCATAGTGCGTGGCCCTTGTTATAGAATATTTTGCCCGAAGCATATAGCAGGGTAGTCATGCAAGTGCAGTAAAACAGGGTCGATAATCCTCCGTTGAAATTGAGGAAGTTTACAGATGACAAAAGAGCCGATACTGCAAAGAACCAACCAATAATATTACCTTTTGCGGTGAAGCGGGTTCGGTCTATATTCCGCCATAAATAAGGAACTGCGGCCAGAATAAGCACTAAAAATGTAAGCTTATTGGTTGTGAGGTAATCATCTGCAATTATCCATCTATATGCCATATCAGAGGTAGTGAATGACCACCAGATAAGCAGTATCATATAAAGTGAAAAAGTAAGTACGCTATTTGCTATATATATCAAAGGAAGACTAAGGACCAGCCACGTAAATAAAAGTTCACTCAATGTTCCGCCCATGTTATATATCTGACCGGTAAGGCCTATGGCTGCGCCAACCATAAGCATAAGAAAACCGGAAGCACTTTCCATCCAAGCCACGGAATCGCGTTTGCGGAAAAAGGCATACCCGAAAATTATTTCGGCTGCAATAAGTGGAATGAATGTTATGATCGTTCTGGTGAGCCTTGAATACTCATCCCAATTATAAGCAAACAACAGAATTATTCCCAACCCAATAAGTATGGACCCGAGTATTGCCGAGATAATAAAAATCAGATTGCGTGAGTGGGCTCGGTCCGGCTCGCCATAATGCTCCCTAAGTTTTACAGCCGTTTCTTCAGGAATTATGCCCTTTTCAACTAGTCCGGGTAATTCTTCGTAAAGCCAGCCTATTTCTTTGTCCTTACTCATCAATCAATGCTATAGCCACATTTAGTAAGGTAAAGGTAATCTATTTTCACTTGGTACTGCAAATGCGCCCGTGTAATCGGATACGAACAGCTAGGAAGTCTCCATTTTTTTACCGGAAAATTGTATATAATTAACTGATAAATAATAATTTGATTAATATATATCCTCGGTGCACCCAACACTTGTATGACTTGAAACGTTATAGCTAGCATCCGGTTACTGCGATTCTGTACGAAAGAAAAACTGTTAAATCCGTAAAAAATCGTTTAGGTTCCAAATAAGTTACTATTTTTGCAAATTAAATATTCATATACTATTGAACATGCGTAAAACAACTCTGAATGTTTCTAAAAAACTTGCGTTTGCTGCTATCGGCTTAATGTTGGGTTTTTCTGCTACTTCGCAGGATATACACTTTTCACAGATTTTTGAAAATCCCCTCACCCTGAATCCTGCTTTGTGCGGGGCTTTCTCAGGTAATTTTTATGCTTCGGCAAACTACAAAAATCAGTGGAACAGTGTGGCTCAGAATGGTAATGGATATACTACCATGGCTGCAACTGCGGAGTTTCACAACATGTTAAAGAATTGGGGAAGCGGTTACCTTTCTCCGGGCTTCTATATTTTCGATGATAAGTCAGGCGATGCTGCAATAACGCAGCTTGAAGTTGCTTTTACCCTGGCAAGCGGTATTTACCTGAATGATAACAGTTGTATTTCTGCGGGATTACAGGCAGGATGGTCTCAAAACAGTATTACACTTGGTGGTTTACAATGGGATGACCAGTACATCAACGGAATGTATAATTCCAATGCTGCTACAGGAGAAACATACTTTGGTAATTCCTTCAATTATGCTGATTTTTCCGGAGGTATCGCTTATCACTACGGAACTGGACAAACCAATATGTCATCGAATGATGCGATTCGTTTTAGCGCAGGTGCTGCAATGTACCACGTTAACGAACCTGCAATCAGTTATTATGGACAAACAACCCAACCAGGTACCCAGTTATACATTAAATACACCGGATATATGAATATGCAAATTGGCGTTCCTAACACCAATTTAAGTGTTCTTCCGGCTTTAATTTACTACAGACAAGGACCGGCATGGGAGTTTAATGTAGGTACAAAACTTCGTTACACTCTTAACCCTGAAAGTAAATACACAGGAACCCGTAAAGGAACTGCCCTTGACCTTGGTATTTATTACCGTGTTGCAGATGCTGCCATTGCAATGGTTGGCCTGGAATATGGTAACTATGCTTTAGGTGTGAGTTATGACTTTAATACTTCAGCACTTACTACAGCATCTCATGGTGCCGGAGGTTTCGAGATCTCTTTGCATTTCCTGAATGTTAATCCTTTCATCCAAACAACTGGAGCAGGTTCAAACCGTTCAATGTTTTAAATGTTGATGTACAATATTGAAAAGGGGGCTTTTAAGCCCCTTTTTTATTGTTGACTAAGTCCAGTTTACTTTTCATCGCGTTGTTTTAAAAGCAATGCTATCATTTGGGTTTGCTTATCTATTAGTCGGCTTTTAATATCGTAATCCTGTTCCTGGGATTTAGCCATATGTGGTTTTAATAATTCAGATTTAAGCCCTGCTATATCTTTTTCCAATTGTTTCATGCGTGATGAGGAAGCTTGCTTTGATGGCGTTTGCATAATGATAGTTTATTCTCAAAGGTACTATTAATAAATACCTTAAATCCTTCAAAAATCAATAAAGTGTGAATGATGTAACTATTCTGATTTGTTGTGCAACAAATGCCAATCATGTAACATATAATACAGGGGTGCCTTGCTAATTAGTTGTCAAAAACTATATTCAAGGCCTAATGTTCCTTGTAGTAGGTCTAAATAAGTTGTATATTTCATTGTATCTCCTTTAAAGTCGACACCTCCACCTAAAAATGTAATTACAGAAGGATCAAAAAGTAATGTTGCAGTGGTATATGATAAATCGAATAATGCTCCCCAATGAGTAGAAAACTGGTATTTTAACCCGGTTGAAGCACCTAGTGCTAAACTGCTTCCTGTAACTGATGAATAAGTATAATTTTTTCCCACATTATTAAAAACAAAGGTTTCATTTAATGAAGGAACTTTGACAGTTGCCAATCCAATTAGAAATTTAATATGCCATGAAAGATTTTTGCTGGATCCTGAAAAATAGGAGTAGCCAAACATGGTTTCGTAAGTGTAATAAGGAGCCGATGAAACATCATCCATGCCCCTGGAGGTCGCATATGAGTTGGTATTAACAGGGTTTCTGGTAACTCCTATATAAAGTTCGAATCCTCCATGTATTTTAGGTTTGTAAATAAATGTCATATCGCAATGAATACCGGGAAGTGCAAAAGCCTCACCTTCATATCCTGTTAATAACGGATATCCGATACCTGCGGAAAAATCAACCTTGAATTTTTTATTACTGTCCTTTTGCCCAATTGAAATATCGGTAAACAGTAAAATTGAAAATAATATCAGAAGGATTTTTTTCACGATTTGCTTATGATATTACAATGTCAAATATTCATAGTTCATAGCTGCTTCTAAAAGCACCTTCCGATACCTACCACAAACCTATACTGAACAAAGTTCTGGTCGTAGAAAGGCAAGCGGTTCAGGAAGAAAGGCACATCAAACCGGATGGTAAATGGCTTCACAAGTTGCAGCGGACCCCAGCGTTGTATGGTAAGTGTGGCACCTGCACCTGCATCGGCAATAATATTGGAGAATTCCATCGGAAGTTTTTCACCCGCCGGGGTGGTAAGGTTTAGTATTCCAGCATCGCCAAATAAATAGGTTGTTAATGCAAAGGTATTGCGCAAAAATTTAGGATTAAAATGAATAAGTTTATTGAACTCCAATTCGGCATTGACCGAAGCCCCGGAAGTGCCTTGGTATGCAAACAAAGAGGTGCCTTTTGAATCGTAGGTATAATAGGTATATCCCGAATAACCTCTAACGTTAAGGCCGCCACCTTGCTGATAATAGTTTTCGAAATAACTGTAGTTTGCCCAGCTTGCCGGAATAATTCCCGCAGCGCGGGAAAACTGGTTATCGGCCATTTCTTCCGGATTTGCTCCTGATAAAAAGAGAGAAGATTCGGTTGGTGTTTTGCTGCCTGCTCCATACATACCAAACACACGGGTTTTTAAAACCAGTTTTTTGAAAATGGTTTGTGTATTCAGCCAGGTAAACGAGGTCTGATTGAAGTTGTAATCATTGGTAAATGCAGACGAACGGAATTTGAACTCGTAGGTGCCTTTTCCATAAGCTGAGTAGTGATACTCGTGTTTTATACCTGCTGAAATACTGTTGTTGAACATTTTGTATTGCATGGCCGGGACTTTATATCCGGTAACAGCATCGTATATGTAAGGAACAAGATCGTACAAGCTATCCCAGCTATATGGGCGATACATACTTTTCAGTTGAACATAAAATGTATTCTTCAATGAATTGTCTTTTACCTGGTATAAAAGTTTTCCTATTTCAATTCCATCGAGGCTTTGTGCATACAAATTGATAGAGGAGTTCTTAATAAATCCATCGGTAGGGGTTTGGTAAGCTAGGGTAAATGCGACGGGTTGGTTGTCGTCTTTATGTGGTGTGCTTGATGCCAATGATTGGCCAACGTGTGTATTAAAATAAAAGGTGGCATTCAAATTGTTCTTAAAGAGCATGTAATCCCCATGTATATGCGCTCCTATTTGTATTCCATCGAATTGATTATACCATATTGATGGCCCTATGAATACTTCGTAGTTAGTCCAGTCAGGCGTATTCGCAATTTTCGAATCGAAATAATATTTTATAGGGAATGGCTTACTGTTATTCATCATGTTCAAGTCGGCAAGGCGGTGAGTAGTATCAATCGCCACTTTAGATATCCCTCCGGGAATAATAACGGTTGCTGTGTAAGTAGGTTGTACTTTTCCCCAGCCAATCCAGCGTGGCAGAATGGTTGCATTTGTTTTTTTCTCAAACCAGGAGTTGGGAATATAAAAACTATAGATACTGTCTTTTTTTGAAGTTACCGTAAAGTCAATAGGCATCTGCATTTCGCCTCTCCGGTGAAAGGTAATTAAATACTGGTCTTTCACCTTTCCGTATTTTACACAGTCAATACTGTAGTCAATAGTTTTAGCGGTGTTCAGCCATTCATCAAAGAACCAGGTGAGGTCGGTGTGGACATATTCTGTAATCGAGTTTCTGAAATCATTCAGGTAAGGATGCGCAAATTTCCATTGGTTGAAATAGTGCTGCATGGCTCTAAAGAAGAGCGAATCACCCAGCACATACTGCAAATTGTAAAGCATGGTAGCGGTTTTAAAATAAACCTGACCATAGCCTCCATCGTGGCCCAATGCGCTGCTAAAATCATCTGACTGAGTATTGAGTGTTACATTTTTATATCCCATACGTCCCGCAGCCCTGGCCGCATACAGCTTGCCCTGGTAGTTTTCTGTAAAGTCACCAATGCCAACATTGTTGTTCATCAAATATCCGGAAAATACTTCCTGCATTTGTAATAGATCGGGCCTGTAATAGGACTTTACATACGAACTTGCAAGTGGGTACGAAACCTCGTACGGGCCATCCATTTTCTGGCATATCCAGCTTTCGGCAAACTGAGTGAAACCTTCGTCCAGTGCGGCACGGTAGGTTTCATTGCTTCCCACCATTCCAAAGAACCAATTGTGACTTACTTCATGGGCAAGCAACGTACGGTAGTCTGGATCTCCGCCACCATCAAGGGTTAACATTGGGTATTCCATGCCATCGCGGGCATCGGCCACAATCATTTTAGGGTATCCATACATTCCAAAATATTTCGAATCGGTTGAGATAATTTTTGCCGTATAAGATGCCGCATTCTGCCACCTTGCAGCATGCATTTCCTGCGCCAGTGCTGCGCATTGCACGCCCATCCAGTTAGAAATACCAATGCGGTATGTTGGGTCGGCTGTCAGTGCAAAGTCATGCACGTTTTCCGCATGAAAGAGCCATGTTTTAGGAGTATTATTTCTTGTAATAACAATTGATGGGGCAGACTCCCATTTCTTATCCCTGAAATTATGGATGTCTAGTTTACGCATTAAAGTATCCGGCAAAACCTCTTCTTCATTCAAAAGATTGCCTGTAGCTCCAACCACATAGTTATTAGGCAAGGTAAATGCCACATCAAACGAGCCAAAATCTCCATAAAATTCATGGGCCATATGTTGTTCCACATCCCAGCCAAACTTGGTATCATACACACAAATGCGCGGGTACCAATGCACCACATCATATTGTTTGAATTTGCCGTACGAATAAAACATCTTCATACGGTTGCGGGCACCTTTGGAGTCGTAATAGGTGCGGAAAGTAATACTGAATGTTACCTTTCCACCTGGAGGAAGCGGGTTAAGCAACTTGACTTTCATAACTGTATTATCTACTTCGGTTTTCAGATGAGTGCCGCCTATTTTTATTGACTTTACATAGCATCCGCTATCCTGGGCTTCGTACTTGCCAAATTTCAGAGGCTGCTTGTTGTTCTTATAAAGGTCACTGTAATACGAGTCTTTGTTTTGAGCATTTGTGTATAAGTGAAAGAAAGCTTCTTTCAAGGTATCTGGTGAGTTATTGTAATAATCCAGTGTTTCAATACCATCAATCACATCCAGCGAATCATCCAAATTCGCAATGAGTTTATAATGAACATCCTGTTGCCAGTAACCTTTGAAGGGAGGGCGGTTTTTCCAGTAATAACGGTTTTGCGTGGTGCGGTAATTATCGGCAGGAAAGTTGTAAGTCTGAGCATTTATAAAGCTTGTTAAAAAGGCAAGTACAATAATTATAAGTTTTTTCATGGTTGGATATTTACTCTAAGCTCTTAGTCCCGATACCTATCGGGATTAGCTCTTAGCTTGTATTAGTAGGGCAATATTACGTACAATTGTGAAAAGAAACCAGTATTTCTGAAAATGAATGTATTTTTGCGGGGAATAGGGATAAGGAGTAAGGGATAAGGAATATGTTTGACGGACGCCTTACGCCTTATTCCTTACCCCTTACTCCTAAAACTATGAAACCCTCCATACCTAAAGGCACACGCGATTTTTCACCACAAGAAATGGTGAAACGCAATTATATTTTTGATACTATACGAAAGGTGTATCAGAGTTATGGCTACCAGCCTATAGAAACACCTGCTTTTGAAAACTTCGAAACCCTGATGGGTAAATATGGTGATGAAGGTGACAGGTTAATTTTTAAAATTTTGAATAGTGGAAATTATTTAGATGGACTTTCTCAAGACTTGCCTCTTAGCAATAACCCATTAGCACAACTTACAAAACATATTTCCGAAAAAGCCCTTCGCTACGATTTGACTGTTCCGTTTGCCCGTTATGTAGTTCAACACCGCAACGATATTACTTTTCCATTTAAGCGATACCAAATACAACCCGTTTGGCGAGCAGACCGCCCCCAAAAAGGCCGCTACCGTGAGTTTTACCAATGTGATGCCGATGTTATTGGCAGCGATTCCCTCTTAAATGAAGTGGAGTTAATACAGATAATTGATGAGGTATTTACTAAGTTGGGGGTGCCTGTGATTATTAAAATAAATAACAGGAAAATATTGCAGGGGATTGCAGAAACAATTGGTGCTCCTGATAGGATGGTTGATATAGCTACGGCAATCGATAAATTGGATAAGATAGGTATTGAGGGTGTAAAAACAGAGTTGATTGGAAAAGGATTTTCCATTGAACAAATGGAAAAATTGAATGTATTCGTTTTTTTGGGAAAAGATAAGGCACCCAATTTTAATAATAGTAAATATCCTGAATTGGATATGTTGAAATTTTCGGATTTCTTTGTTTCGGAAATATGTGTTAAAGGAATTAATGAATTAGAAAAAATGTTGAATTGCTTAGAGGGGATGAGAGCAAGCCTACAATTCGACCCTTCCCTTGCCCGTGGCCTAAACTACTATACCGGCACTATAATTGAAGTTAAAGTAGATACCTCAAAATGCAATTCGCAATTTACCGGAAGCCTTGTCGGTGGTGGCCGCTACGATGACCTCACAGGAATATTTGGTCTGCCGAATGTTTCAGGGGTTGGTATTTCCTTTGGTGCGGATAGGATTTATGATGTGATGGAAGAGTTGGGTTTATTTCCTAAAGAAATTGCTGCTACCACCAAAGTATTGCTGATTAATTTCGGTGATAAAGAAGCGCAATATTGTCTGAAAGTTCTGAAAGACCTGCACGCAGCAGGCATCAGCGCAGAACTTTATCCCGATGCAAAAAAGATAAACAAGCAATTTGAATATGCCGATAAACGTGGTATTCCGTATGTTGTTTCAATCGGCGAAAAGGAAATAGAAAGTGGAAGGGCGGCATTGAAAAACCTGCAAACAAAAGAACAAATTGAAGTACCGATAGGTGATTTAATCAATCATATAAAATGAAATTATACCAAATAAACGATAAGCTAGATTTTGTTACCATAAAAAATATTCTCCAGGAGAATGGTAGGATTGCTCTTTCAGAAGAAGCCGAGAAACGGATTAACAAATGCCGGCAGTATTTAGATAAGAAAATTAAATCTTCCGATGCTCCTTTTTATGGTATTAATACGGGTTTTGGGGCATTGCACAATGTGAAGATTGCGCCCAAAGATTACAGTAAACTCCAGACTAACCTAATCCGTTCCCACGCATGTGGAGCAGGGGAGGAGGTGCCCAAAGAAATTGTGCGTTTGATGTTATTGCTGAAAATACAATCGTTAAGCTATGGGCATTCAGGCGTAGATATTTCAACGGTGGAACGGTTGGTTGATTTTTTTAATCATCAAATTACTCCGGTAGTTTATCAACAAGGCTCTCTCGGTGCATCCGGCGATTTAGCTCCATTGGCGCATTTATGCCTGCCCCTGATTGGAGAAGGGGAAGTTTACTACAAGGGCAAACGCCTTACTTGTGCTCAACTCTACAAAGAATTTAAATGGAAACCACTTTCCTTAAAACCTAAAGAAGGACTTGCGTTACTTAATGGCACCCAATTTATGAGTGCTTACGGAACGTGGATGTTAATGCAAGCTGAAGGCCTTTCCAAAATGGCTGACACTATAGCAGCACTCTCTATTGATGCGTATGATTGTCATTTGGCACCGTTCGATGAGTTGGTGCATTATGTGCGTCCACATCACGGGCAGAGGAATTGCGCTCTGTTTATCCAAAATATTTTAAAAGGAAGCCAACTTATTTCACAACCCAAAATGGATGTGCAAGATCCTTATTCTTTCCGATGTATACCCCAGGTGCATGGTGCAATAAGGGATGTGATAGATCATGTAAGTTCCGTTTTTGGAGTTGAAATTAATTCGGTTACTGATAATCCGTTGGTGTTTCCTATTGAAGATAAAATTATATCAGGAGGTAATTTTCATGGGCATCCGCTTGCTATGTCGCTCGATTATCTCTCCATTGCTTTAGCCGATCTCGGTAATATTTCGGAACGCAGAACCTATTGTTTAATTTCCGGCAAACGCGGATTACCTGCTTTTCTTGCCAAAGACGCAGGTTTGAACTCGGGCCTTATGATTTTGCAATACACTGCAGCTTCGGTTGTAAGCCAAAACAAACAATTGGCAACACCAGCATCAATAGATAGTATTGTATCCTCTAACGGACAAGAAGACTATGTGAGCATGGGGGCCAATGCAGCAACAAAATGTTATAAAATTCTGGATAATCTGAAAACCATTCTTGCTATAGAATTGATAAATGCCGCTCAAGCTATGCATTTCCGAAGGCCTTCGAAAACATCGCCAACTTTAGAGAAATTGCTCTCTGAATTTGGAAAGAAGGTTTCTTTCAATACGCATGACAGAGTACTGAGTGAGGATATAAAAAACAGCCGGGAGTTTATTGAGGTGAGGCTTTAAAGTGAGTTTAAGATGTTTTTAATAGACCTTAAAATTAATACCTGGCATGACCCCTTTTTGCCCGCTAGGTAATTTGTAATGAACTCTTTGTAAAATTACATAGGCACCTTTAGCTGTCTGTTGAAGATAGTTAATCATTTCCGGTGTCAGCTGATTACTGGTAGAAACTATATTAATCGTATTGCGATTCGCATTTAATACAAGTTCAAATGAGGTTACTGTATAATCGGCACACCCTGTAATTCTTACAGAAGGGTCTTTAAGTATCTCATCCATTGTTGGTAGCGGGGTATAGGTTGAATCCTTGCCTGATCTTGATTTGCCTGCCAATATAACTTGGCATGGACAGGATTTTTTAATTACGAATTTTGATATTGAGTCCTTGGTTTGGGAAACAGCAGGTAAATGAATAACAATGAGAATTATTGCTAATAGGCATTTAATGAAGCGAGATTTTAATAATATAGATTTCATTTTATTCATTTACATGTCTGCATTCATAATGCAATATTCAATGAAAGATACAAAATATGTTTAATAAATACTTATTAAATCTTTTTTCATTAGACCGTATGAGTGTTTAGCCTATTCCGGCACATTCAGGCAGTATATATTCCCGTCCATACTGCTGAAAATTATTTTGTTGCCTATAACTACTGGCTTCGCCATTACTGAACCAAGTTTGGTGCAAAAGGTAATATAATCGTCCCCCGATTTAATCAAGCTGCCAATATCATCCCGGTAAGTATCATCAGGCTTCAGGTATTGTAGATGGTTTGCATTGTACCCATCAACAGAAAAGGAATATTTCAAAACACCATCAGTTCGATTCACTCCCAATAATTTACCATTGGCCGTGCCTGCAAAACAAGTTGTCTTGTTAAAAGCTACATTGTTAAAAATATTGGTTCCGGTTTTACATTTCCAAATATCCGAACCGTAAATCCCATCAATGCATAGTAAAACTTCAGGGTCCGAAGTTCCAATCAAAAGCACTGAATCTGTTCTTGGTGATAAGGTAATGGATGTAACCCACCCTTGTGGAAAAGCCCGGTTCCAATGACAGAAACCTTTTTCTGCATCCAATGCATATAGGTTGTAGTCTCTGCCGCCAATGTAAACCATTCCGTTTGCATAGGTCGGCGAAAATTGCATTTCACCTTTCAGAAAATAATCATGCCCCAATGATTTGAATTTCCACAGTAATTTCCCATCGGTAAGAGACAAGGCATAAACGTATCCGTCAAATGAACCGAAATAAATTTTCCCTTTTCCAATGGCAGGGGTAGTATGTATAATACCAGAAGACTTATAACTCCATTTTAGTTTTCCATCTGTTGCATTTAATGCATAAAATGTACTGTCACTTTCTCCAAAATAAATGGTGTTATCATTTACAATGGGAGTTGATTCGTAATAATCATAGGGGTCGTACTTTTTATCACCACCGGTTTTAAAGGCCCATTCAAGTTTTCCATCTGCCTTAGAAAGTGCGTATAGATTTCCGTCACGGCTGGTAAAATAGAGCACTTCTCCATTTAAGGCAACGGTGGAACGAATCTCACCCTTTGTTTTGAACTTCCATTTTATTTCTCCCGATTTTATATCCAGTGCATACAAATTACTGTCCAGGCAGCCGGCATAAGCTATTTCTCCATCCACAAGCGGAGAGGAAATAATAGGTTTGTGGAAACTGGTTTTCCATGCAAGTGTCAATTCTTTTAAGGAACTCGGCTGGCAAAATGCAGTTAGCGGCAGAACAGCAAGTATAGCGAAAAATATTTTTTTCATTATTAAATCGTATAGATGAATAAGGTCCACAAAGTAGCTATTACCTCTTTGGGAAATAGTTAACACATGTTAAAAGTGTTAAATCACTATTTGGAATTACCTATCCCTACCTGATTGAAGCCGGTGAATATCCGCTGTAGCAGGGAAAGACCCGTAAGCAACATGGCCGCATATGAAAGCAAACTGGAGCCATTGGCAATGGTAAGCAGAACAACAAGTGAAATAATTACAATTAAAATAGGTGTTTTAAAGTTGCTCCACTCACTGTCTTTTTTTGCCCGTTTATTCATGGTATCTATTTCATGCTGCGTAATTTCTGTAAGTACAAAATTCCGGAAGCTCTCATTGAACAGGGATATTTTTTCCATTTCATGGTCTGAAACAAATACGCCTTTTTGGTGGAGCAGATTTATCAGGTTTGCATTTTTTGTGTTCAGTAAATTGTCGATAGCTATATCATAAACTATGTATCTTTCTTCTGGCGACAGGGAGTTCCAAATGCTGTGGTAGTAAAGTTTGGAGTGTGACTGTATCAGCCAGATGATCTCATACCAGTCTTTGGGATGCTTTCCTTTTATTTCTTCAGCAATTTTTTCAGCTATCTGGGGTAAAAATGTCCCCATACGGCATTCATTTTCTATAATATCGGTCCATAGTTTCGGAATCCTGTTGCGTTCACTAATATGCGGTTTGGCGTTATTGAAATAATAACAGTTATGGAATTTGCCTAACAAGTTATTCCACCGTTCAATATTCATTTTAATTGTGTCGTCATTACTATCCTTATCATCTGTTTTTGCAGCCGACTTAAGATGTAATTCAATTGCATTTTTTAAAGCTACCAGCGGCTCAGAATCAGATAACAAAATGATTTGCGGATTTTCCTGGGAACTGATCATCTTTTCAATTAATTCCAGGCGAACCTGCTCTGCAGCCAGGTTTGAAAGGTCATATTCCAAGTTCCGGAAAACAAATATTTTGTGATTTGAAACCGCCATGTCTTTAATTGCTCCTAATGCTCCTATTTCTAATACTTCATTTTTAAGGTAAGCATCTTTAATCAATTCCCTTACTGCTTCATATTTACCGCTTAATGGAATCCCGGTTACCAAGAGATGTTTGTAAGTTGCAACCTCCGTTTTTATAAGGTCGTGTTGATCGCTCCATGGTTGAATAAATCCTTTTGTAAAGAAACGCCTCAGCATATATTGGGTAAACATGAAAATGATAAGCATAAGCAGCATGAACATCATATAATATTCGCCGAATTTCAGAGGATTTACAAAGGTCCATAACTTGCTGCTTATATAAAAGGGCTTGTCGCTATTACCGGAATAATGCAATGTTAGTTTGTCGTTTTCTTTAGCCCAGTTAAATGTTGTTGAGTCAAAATTGTTTTTTTCATTGCTTGCATGATAGAGTATATCATCGGATGAATTTTTACCAAGCGGGAGCAAATTATCAATGCCGGGGTTCATCAAATCTCCGCTAAATTCAATTATACTATTGTATTCCTCATCATTACCAATGCAGTCAGCAACTCCTGTAGAAGCCGGTTTCCTGCTTAGAAAAACGGAATCTGTATTTACAGTGGCAATGCCCTTGGTACTAAAATCTGTTTTATCTTTATTCAGGTTGAGATAAGGAGTATAATTGTTTGCATAATAAAGCTGGTAATCCTTTTGAAGCCTTGTGTTTATTTGAGTAAAGGCATATTTCTGAAGGAAGTAGGAAGGAGCAATGCAGCTTATCAGAAGCCACGAAAGAAATATGATGCTACTAAAGGATGTTATGGAAAGTTCACCTGAAATACCGGTTTTTTTTTCACTAAGGGTTTTAATATCAGTAAGGGTCTCCTTTGCAGAAGTGGTTGTGCGGCTATGCGGGTCAGTTTGTTTTGCCACGCCCAATCGGTCATTCAACACAGTATCGGTAATCCTGTTAAGGAATTTTCTTGAGAATCCTACCAATGATCCAAGTAATCCTTTAGTGTAATTGTATGCCAGAGTCACCAATACCATTCCCGATACCAGGAACAGAATATAAGTAGAGAAAGCCCAAAAAAATCCATAGAAAAAAGTAGCTGTTAAGAATAGCATCATAAGCACAACCGCAAAACCTATAAATACTGATTTCGGATTACTGTTCGGCGCATCATTTTTGGTGAGATTAAAATAAGTGAAGCCAAGAGAGAATAAAATGTTTATGGAGAAAATAAGGAGAAGGAACATGGTTTAGTGGGTTTCTACAGTAACTGATCCCGCAATGAAATCGAAACCCAGATACAGGGATGTGAATAGTAAGATGAAAAGATTGAAAGCACATATTAGCCAATACTGCTTTTTGTTTTCTTTTCTCGGCCATATCCAGTCGAATTGAAGGTTTTTTGTTTTTAGGTTGTGGTTGGTAGATGTTCGTTTAAGAATATTTATCATTCCGAATAATAAAATAACGAAAACGAATAAAGCAATCATACATGGATAGGTGAAAAAAATAGTATACCACAAGCGTTCGGACTCGTTGGACTTTTTATTATAAACCACAAGAAAATATGGGGTGCCGCCAATAGGGCTTATCATACAATCTACAAGTTCGGAGTGATAATTCTGTTCGAAGGTCTGAATGGTTTTAGAATGTATTGCTCCGGTAAAATCCGAAGAGTCGGAACATTCTTTTATCATGTTCTCGTTCTGACCTTTCATTGGTTCCGAGGAGTATTGAACTTTTCCTTTACTATCGATAATATTAAATCCATATCCCTGTGGTGTGAACGGGGTGAAGTGATGCAGTTTGAGTGAAACACATGCTACCTTCAATCCTTTTGCCTGCGATTGAGAAGAGATAACGGTTTCAAAATCACCCGAAGTCCAGGAAAGGATAGGCGAAATATAAAATGTTGCCGGGTAAAGCAACTTAATTGAAGGTGTATAATTTCCACTATTGTTCAAAGCATGTTGAAAGTATTCCCTGCCCGCATAATTTCCGCCTGTTGTGTCATCTGCTGTTTTGGCCCAGTCTCGTATTTGTGTTCCTGCTTTATTTAACCAATAGTATTGAATTGTATTTACGTTCAATATGCTGTATAAATATTTACTCAGTGTCGTGTCTTTAACAATATGATCAGTGTCCGTATAAATACCCCCTCCGCTTTGGCGCAGTTTGTTTTTTTTGTTTTTCCCGGGGTTATCCTTTGTCCCTATATTATCATATGCCCAACCTCTGAAAACTGAATCGGCTTTGCCATGAGCCCTAACTGTGGTATCTGTTGTGTAGAGGTTCATCAATCTGAACTTAGTGCTGTCAGCACTTACTATTTTGTCGCAACGTTGCAGGTTAATACAACAGGAATCAAGGGTTTGTGTAAATTGGGAGTAAACATCATTCCTTAATTTATTTCTTTTTTGTTCTGTTTCTTCTCCCAGTTGTTTTGTGTTTTCAATATGGAATATTATAGAAGTTGTTAAGGCTACACAGATAAACATCATACTGCCAATGGCCATCAACAGATCGGAAGTTCCGAGCCGTTCTGATTCATTTATGAATACCAGCTTTAAAAAAGGGAAAAGAAGCACGAATAATACGATGATAAGAACCAACAGGTATACTGTGGAAGAAGGTATTTTTTTTATTTCGGCATTATAGGTATTCAATGGAACCAGGCCACAAATGAACATGGTGTTGTCTCCATCAAAAGAGAATGGGAAAATAAAAAGTTTATAACCTTGGCCACCCACGTAGATCTCCTGAATGTAAGGAGTAATAAAATGAAGATGGCTGTCGAAATACGTTGTATCAAAAGTAGCTGCACTAACACTTTTAGATGAGGTGGTAGTATTAGTAAGGGTAGAATCAAAGGATAAACCAAGAGAGCTATCGCTGGAATACAATAATCGTTTATTATTAACCAGCATGTAAGTATTGAAATCGTTGCGTAGCATATTACTCATGAAGTCACGCCAGGCCCAGGATATTAGCAGGTAATGATAAAGTACTGTATCCTTCTTTATTCCCTTAACAAATTGTTTGCTGTAAATAGATTCATTAACAGATTCTCCTGTTGTCCAAACCTTGCCAATTTTGTAATGTAGCTTTGATTCTGAAATATATTTATTGATATGAGGGTTATGATATTCATCCCAATCGTTCTTAACCAAAGTGTCAAACTCCAGCGGGTCATTGGTTTTGGAATATTTTATGGTATCCAATAAGCTTTTTATCAGCTTTCCCTGCTGCTTAAGGTTAATTACTTTGTTTTGAAGATTGCTGGCTATGCCCGAAAGAACACGGAATTTTTCGGAATTGGTACTATTGGTTCTTGCCGGTAAATAAACTTTAAAGTAGGATACCAAAAGGAGTGCAAAAACAATCAGGGTTACTACACCTAACAAATTTTTCCGCAAAGAAGAAAAAGTACTTTTCAACATATAATTATGATATTATAAAGCTAAAGATGGGTTATAAATAAATATAATTCTCATTTAAATGGTTCTTAGATATACTCTAAAATCATTGTATGGTAAGGCTAATAAACCCCACTACAATTCCCGGGCCGGATATTAGGATAAGTAATAGGGTTTTGAAAGATACAATAATTTATTTAATTGAATTACTATGAAGTCAATTTAAAGTATATGTATTGTGTGGAGATTTATTAAGTATTCGCTTAATCGGTTAATCAACAGGCACGAAGGAATTCTCTTATGTTTCTATAAGGGTTTTCTGTTTAGGTTAATGAATATTTATACTTTTGACTATATGAGTATTCAGTCAAAACTTGGAAGAGGGGACCTTACTATGCTGGTAGTAAGTTTTATTATTGGTGTGGGAATATTCAGGGCACCGAGTGATATTGCACGCGATGCAGGCACCCCATTTATCTTTTATGTTTCATGGATCGTTGGCGGATTTGTAAGTGTTTGTGGTACACTCACCTTTGCCGAGATTGGGGCAAGGTTGCCGGCGGCAGGAGGCTATTACCGTATTTTTTCCTATTCATATCATCCGGCATTTGCTTTTATGTTCAACTGGGCCCTTGTGATTATTAATGCAGGAAGTGCCGTGGCTGTGGGGTTGATAGGCGCAGATTATATCCGGCCTGTTATTGTGCCGGAAGCATGGCAGGCAGCTTATTCGCCTGATACTATTAAAACTGTTATTGCTTTCATAGTTATTACAGCATTGTTTTTGCTTAACTACGCAGGAATTAAAATGGGCTCAAGAGCTCAAAACGTGCTTAGCAGCCTTAAAATAGTAATGATGCTATTATTATGTCTTGCTGTTTTTGGCAATCATTCACATATTCATTCCCAAGTTATTATTCAACAATCTGCATCTGATGGATTTAAAGCATTGGGCTTATGCCTTGTGAATGTTTTTTTCTCCTTCGGTGGGTACCAGAATACCATTAATCTGGGGGCGGATATTAAAAATCCACAGCGTAATATTCCACTTGCCATTTTTGGTGGAATGGCCATTGTAGTTACATTATATATGCTTATTAATTTAGCGTATGTGCAGGTTATTGGGTTTGAAGAAATGAAGACAACTCCCCTCCTGGCTTCGGAATTGGCAAGGAGTTTTTTTAAAGATGCCGGGTTCAAAATTACCTCGGTTATAATTTTTACTTCTGTGCTTGGTTTCTTAAATGCTTCATTTATGAGTAACCCCAGAATTTACTATGCTATGGCTGAGGATAAAATACTGCCGCCCATATTTAAAAAAGTAAATCCAAAAACCCAGACACAAGTCTTCGGGCTTACTTTTTTCTTTATTGTAATTTTAGTCTCGTTGTTTTTAGGTAACGATTTTCAAAAGATCGTCAATTACATCATTTTCATTGATAATCTTGCTTTAATTTTTGCCGTAGTAACCATTTTTGTCCTCAGAAAGAGGATGAAGAATGAGGTCTACACTGGCTATAAAATGAAATTGTTTCCGTTGTTACCTGTTATTTTTATTCTTGTGTTGCTATATGCCTGTGTTAGTATTTGTTTGGAGCACCCTTATCAGGCCTTAATAGGATTGGGTGTGTTTTTCGGCGGATATCCGCTATATCTTCTGTTAAAGCTCGCTTCTAAGAATGCCAAGGCTAATGCCTGAAAATTTTCCCAATTGTTTTTAGTATAACCTTTACGTCGGTTGAAAGACTCATCTCTTTTATATAGCGCAAGTTTAACTTCAGTTTGGCAGGCATAATCCTGTTTATGTATAGTTCACGCGGGTTTTCAGCATTAGCAAGTAATTCATTTTCTTCGGAATAAACAATGGATGCAAAATCGGTAATACCGGGTTTTACAGTCAATACCTGTTTTTGCTCGGAATCATACAAAGCAACATATTCGGGTACTTCCGGGCGTGGGCCAACAAAACTCATATCACCAATTAATACATTGAACAGCTGGGGTAATTCATCCATTTTATATTTTCGTAAATAATACCCAATCCCGGTAATGCGGTTATCACGCATGCCTACCGTAAGAGAGCCTGATTTATCAGCCCCAACCCGCATGGTGCGGAATTTAAGCAGTTTGAATTCTTTGCCATTCCTGCCAACCCGTATCTGCCTGTAGAAAGCTCCTCCGGCCGATGTTAGCGAGATGATTATGGAGATAGCAACAAAAAACGGAGATAGAATTACGATGCCTAAAATGGAAAAAGATATATCAAAAAGGCGTTTTACCATTATATCACTTCTTCTACTGAATCTTGTACTGCCTTGCAAACAATGCCAACCTGTTCTTCAGTCAAATCATAGTAAACTGGTAATGAAATTTCGCGGGAGAAATTATCATACGTTACCGGGTAATCACTCATTTTATATCCCAGGTTCTTGTAAAAACTCATCATGGGTATAGGAATGAAATGCACATTAACAGCTACATCCCGGTCAAATATTTTCTGAATGATAGTATCCCGTTGTTGTTCTGTAATATTTTTTATTCTTAGTGCAAACAGATGGTAAGAGGATTCCCTGTTAATGTCTTTACTAACAGGCATCTCAGCCCATTTGCATTTTGAAAAAAAAGCATCATAACCCTCAATGATTGATTTGCGCTTTAGCAGGGTATCGTCCTTATATCTTTCCAATTCAATCAACCCAATGGTAGCCGCTAAATCGGTCATGTTGCATTTATAGCCGGCTTCCACAATATCATATTTCCAATTGCCTTTTTGCATTTTAGCCATCGCATCTTTAGTTTGCCCGTGAAGCGACAGTATGCTAAGTTCTTTATAGATAGTTGCATTATCAAATTGAGATGGAAGATTGAACAACATGGCTCCGCCTTCAGCAGTAGTAAGGTTCTTCACAGCATGGAATGAAAACACAGAAATATCCGTAAGTATACCTGCTGTTTTGCCTTTGTATGTGGCTCCCATTGAATGTGCTGCATCTGACAATACTAAAATCCTTCCAAGTTTTTCCTGGTTGGGCTTAGTTGCAATGAATTTGTTTTTTACTTTTTCAACCAACGCGTTTATGGCATCATAGTCGCAGGGTAAACCACCAAAATCAACTGGCATAATAACTTTTGTTCGAGAAGTAATTGCTTTTTCAATAGCTGAAAGAGAAATGCAAAAATCGCTGTTGTTCACGTCTGCTAAAACTGGTGTAGCACCGCAATGGATTACCACATTAGCGGTTGCAGCATAAGTATAAGCGGGAACAATCACCTCATCTCCCGGGCCAACACCAAACCAACGCAACGCAAGTTCCAACCCGGCAGTAGCCGAATTAAGGCATAGCGTCTGTTGAATCCCACAATATTCCGATATCTTTTTCTCGAGCAGCTTTGTTTTGGGTCCGGTTGTAATCCAACCCGAACGAAGCGTTTCGGCAACAGCTTCTATTGTTTTTTCATCTATTCGCGGTGGAGCAAAATTTATCATATTGGAAATTATATCACAAAATTAAACATTAGCAGGGAATTGAAGAGCCCATAGAACATGGTGCCTGCCTGTTGGTCAAGCATTGATTCTGTGAGAAAGTTTAACAGGAGTATCAGAATAAACATGGTGTAAACAAACCGTTTTTTCTTAATTGCCAATATGAGTGGAATGAACAGATTTGCCAGTAGAATTAGTATCCCAGGAATTCCAACTGAGATGGCGGTTTGCAAATATTGATTATGCGCATTAAGTTTTTCCGCATGTGCTCCGGTCATGCTGTCTGCAATATATTGATGCATCAAAGCAGTAGTATCACCTGTTCCATGTCCCAAAACCGGTTTGTTTTTTACAACCTTCCATGCGGCCTGCCAAACAAAATAACGGGCCTGTGTAGATTCAACAGATTGCACGTTTCTGTTTTTACCTGAAAGTAAATCACCAACAGCACTAAAGCGTGACATTTTAGTAATTCCGATTAACAGCAAACCAATTACTGCAACAACAGTTGCAACGGCTTTAAAAATGGAATGATTTCGTAAAAAATAGTTGAAAAGCAATGCAGGTACCAGCAAAGCAGTTACAATCAATCCCATTTTAGATTCAAGTAGAATAAGTATTACAAGGAGAAATGGAGCGGAAAAATAAAGAAAGCGTTTTTCGTTTTTAGTCAGCTCATTCCCTTTCGTCATAAGGGCATAATAAATAAATACAAATGCCATATCAATATACATTGAATAATACGTTGGATGCACAAACTTTGAAAAATGCATATAAGTAAACTCAGTAATACCATTCGAAAGATATTGGTAGGATGCATAAATCAAACATCCCAAACCATGCAGCACGGCACCCAAAATAAATGCAAACCCGAACCATTTTTGTTTTCTGAAATCCATTTCCCCTTCCGATGAAAGAATTAACGGAAATAAAATAATACTGAGTTTTATTTGCATATCAAACCAACCATGTTTAGTATTGACCGTATAAAGCATCCCGATTAGGTAAATCAGGTACAAGGCCATAAATAATAATGCATATTTATTTTTAACCCAGGCCGTCAGTTTCCTGCTTAAATCACCTTCCAGTAGCCAGAAAGCCAAAAACAGTACAATGCACAAGGGAGTTAAGAAAATGTAAAACGTAAGCATAAAGCCTATTAAGCAAAGCAATCCAAATTTTATGCCTGTTATTTTACTTTTCACCATTCAAAAATTTGTAGAATTTTTCTGCAATCGTATCCCGGTTAAAGTTGGCTTCAACGTAGTTTCTTCCATTTTCTCCAAGTTGTGCAATTTCTGATTTGTTGTTATACAAATGGATTGCATTTTTTACCAAATCCTCTGCATCTTCCGGTTTAAAAGCCAGTCCGGCTTTGCCTTGCTCAATGAATAAATCTTTGGCTTCGCCTTCCACTCCAAGTAATAAAGGTTTCTTCATGGCGAGAGCTTCAAATATTTTTGAAGGTAAAGCACCTTTGAACAATTCGATATTTTTCAATGGAACCAGTGAAACATTAATATCTTTCAATACTTGCGGCATACTTGATTTTGGAACCGGCGGATAAAAGTAAACATTCATCAATTGTTTTTCCTGTTGCATGGCTACGAGTTTTTCTTTCACAGGCCCGCTGCCTAAAAGAATCCATTTTATTGACTGGTTGTTTTTAGTCAGTTCGGCAGCTTCAATAATCGTTTCCAATGCCTGGGCATGGCCAATTATTCCGGCATACAGAATAATAAAATCATCTTTTGAAAATCCATTTTGTTCACGCCATTGCGAAGTTATTTTATCCGGGTCGTAATATAAAAGATCAACTCCGTTTGGCAGCCAGTAAACCGGTTTGTCAGGAAAACGGTCTTTTATATTCTTCACAATTCCCTGTGTTTGCCCTGTAATGATTGCAGATGATCGGTAAAGGTATTCCTCAAGTCTTGTCGTATTTTTCAGCAGGAATTTGTTTGTTATCAATCCTAGTTTTTCAGCACTCTCGGGCCATAGGTCCGACACATTAAAAATTAGTTTTGCTTTTTTGAATTTCTTTAAAAGTACTCCTGAAATCCCCAAAAAGAGTGGGGGAGATTCACAAAGTAAATAATCAGTCTTGGATAATTTAAAGGTTCCAATCCATAAGGATGAAAAGACAAATGAGAAATAATTGAGCAGGCGCGGGAGAATACTTTTACTCTTGCCAACCCATATCCAAGCACGGTGCAGCGTCATGCCATCCATCGTTTCTTTAACATACCATTTGCCCTTGTATTCCTTGTGGATCTCCATGGAAGGGTAATTCGGCATAGCCGTTAGAATCTCAATTTCCACACCCATCTTTTGCAGGCGGACAGCCATTTCGTAAAGCCGGTTTTGCGGGGCTCCGACTTCGGGCGGAAAGTATTGTGTAAGTATGATCAACTTCATTCAACTGCTAAGATAGCTGTTATTAGAAATATACCCGGCTATTATCGTAGTTCAATCGCTTATTTATACCTTTGATAACCTTAACCTGTTGATTAAAGTATGGCAAAATATCCCTGGCTCAAATCACCTTTTACTTTATTAGGTATTGTTATTGCCGCAGTAATAATTTCACTTGCCTGTGGCGATATGGGTTTTGACGATTATTATACATCCTCATTTTTTCCCCCTGAAATAACACACGATGAAAAATTCAATGAGTTTTTTTGCACTCCGGATCCGCTGTATGTTTCAAGCAGGAAAGATGGTTACATTACTGATTTTAATGAAGTGAATATTGATGAATGGTCTGCTTATTTTCAAAAGCAGGTTACTGATAAGGATTTGGACTATATTCTCTATAAAGCCCGCTCCGGAGAAATTGATTCGCTTATATTTTCTATAAAGAAATCAGGATTTTATCCCGTAGGCAATAAATTAAGGGATAATTCAATTTTGAAAATAAAGGATACTCGCTCTGCTCTTGATTTCCTTTACTATATGGGCTTTGCAAAGCGATGTGAGAAGTATGGAACGTATGAATACCAATATTGGTATGATGACCGGGACAGTAACAAAGACCCGAGAAAAGATGTAGCCGGAATGAATGCTTTGATAGCAGGTGGATTAAAGCAAATGACTAATCCGAAAAATAATTTTGTAAAACAGCGATATGTATTTCAGTTGTTGCGTCTGTATTATATCAGCAAGCAATATGATAAATGCGTTCAGTTTTATGCTCAGCAAAAAACGTTATTGGAAACAAATGCCAATAGTATGAAGTATCGTACCATGGGATATGCTGCAGGGGCATATTATGGCGAGAAGAATTTTGCACAGTCCGACTATCTCTATTCCTTGATATACGCTAACAGCGATATTATGCGTGTAAGTGCTTACTTCAGTTTTCATCCGCAGGAGGAAAAAGACTGGAATCAAACTTTGGCAATGGCAAAAACACCAAATGAGAAGGCCGTGTTATGGCAAATGCTCGGCATTTACAAAGACCCTTTCAGGGCATTAAAAGAAGTGTATGCCATCAATCCTAAATCGGAATTGCTTGATATGTTACTGGCAAGAACGGTTAATAAAGAAGAGGAAAAATTTGTTATTCGTTTTGATGAAATGATTGGTGGTTATATTCCCGACAGCAATGCCGGAATCGGACGCGAGATTGTTGAAGATAACTTGGTTAAGTTTATAAAAACTGTTGCCGATAAAGAAAATACTGCCAAAACATACGAATGGAATCTGGCAGCCGGGTATTTGGAGTTTGCGAGAGGAGGTAAAAATTTCCATAATTATCTCGATAAAGCCAAATCCGAATCGCAGGGAGATTCCTTGGTATTGGAGGAAGTAAGGTTAATAAATCTGCTGGATAAAGTAAACAGAGGTAAAACCGGCGATTTTCAATTTGAACAAAGTCTGGTTCCCGACCTTATCTGGCTTGAACTAACACAGCATCCGCAGCATTTTCCAAGGGACTTTGCAAGGCAGTACGTTTTAGGTGAGTTGAGTGTGAAATACGCCGCAATACATGACATGGTGAAATCGGAATGCTTTGCCTGCGCTAATCACAAAACAGTGTCGCTTGATGAAGATGTCCTGGAAGCCATTGAAAAATTTATGGATAAAAAAACAAAAACCATATTTGACCAGTATGCTTTGAATGTGTTTTCATACAGCAAGAAGGATATCGTGGAAATACAAGCAACAAATTTGCTGTATGATTATAAATTTAAAGATGCATTGGCTAAATTAAGTGAAGTTGATAGTGCAGGTTATGAATCCCTTTATGGTGATCCTTTTATAGCGCATATAAAAGACTGTCACGACTGCGATAATGATGGATATGGGCTAAGTGATCCGGGTGAGGACCCCGACCCCAATTTACCTGTGGTTAATAATAAAAGAGATTTTATTGAAGCAATGATTAAGCTGGAGGACAAAATAAAAAGCGACCCCGCACGTAAAGCTCACACGTATTTTATGCTTGCAAACGGGTATTACAACATGGGTTATTTTGGGAATAATAGGAGCTTTTACGATTCGAAAGCAACTTACATGCATTATGCAGGTTTTGAATATAAATATTATAGTAATGATACTATTAACGACCCCTGGCCTTTCTATATGGATTGCAGCAAAGCAATGGAGTACTACCTTAAAGCTATGAATGCATCAAACTCGAAGGAGTTTAAAGCCAAATGTTGTTTCATGGCTGCTAAATGCGAACAGAATTACTTCTTTACTCACAGGCCGAAAGACTATAATGGTGATTTCAAAGCAGGGAAATATTTTGCCATGCTGAAAGCGAATTATTCTAAAACGAAATATTACGATGAGATCATTAATGAATGTGGGTATTTCAGAAAATATACGAATGGTCAGTAAAACAAAAGGGTCGAGATTTTCCTGGGTTGGATCTCCATTTTTCCTGATGGCCTTAATTGGTGTTGCCATTGCTATTGGCTTTGCCTGTGGCGATGCTTACGATGAAGATGATGATTATGTTGCCTCCTTTTTTCCTCCTGAAATAACAGGCGACACAGCACATTCCGATTTTTTTTATACCCCGCGTGCACTGTATGAATCAGAACATACAGATTACTATGGCAAAGGGTTTTCTGAAGTCAATATTCAAGAATGGGGAGAATATTTTAATAATAAAGTTTCAGAGGATGATCTGAATTATATTCTTTACGCAGCACGTCCCGGCGAAATAGACACGCTTATATTTTCCATTAAGAAAGCCGGTTATCCCGTTAGCGATACGTTGAAAAAGAACTCTATTTTAAAAATAAAGGAAAGCCGTGCTGCTCTTGATTTCCTTTATTACATGGGCTTTGCCAAACGCTGTGAAAAGTATGTAACATACGAACCCGTATACTGGTATGATGAAGAAAACCTGGCGAAGGACCATCGCAAAGATAAAGCGGGGATGGGGATATTGATTGAGGGTGGATTGAAACAAATTACCAATACCAACAGCTCTTTTGTCCAACAGCGTTATGTTTTTCAGTTGATACGTTTATACTATATGAGCAAGCAATATGATAAATGCATTCAACTTTATGCAAACCAAAAAAGCATGCTTGAAACAAATGCGAACAGTATGAAATATCGTGCTATGGGATATGCTGCAGGGGCCTACTACGGGAGCGGGCAATTTAGCAATGCTGACTATTTATATTCCCTGCTATATGATCAAAGTAATATAATGAGGATTGATGCCTATTTAAGTTTTCATCCGCAGGAGGAGAACGATTGGAAGCAAACTATGGCAATGGCAAAAAGTAACAGGGAGAAAGAAGTATTATGGCAGATGTTTGGAATTTACGCAGATGCAATAAGAGCTATGAAGGAGATATATGCACTCGACCCAAAATCGGACCTGATGGACTTGATGCTGGCAAGAGCCATGAATAAGCAAGAGCTCAGATATCAATCCGATTCGCTGAACAGGGATTTGCAGATATTCATAAAGATAGTAGCCGATAAAGGAAACACGTCCAAGCCGTATGAGTGGGATTTAGCTGCGGGATATCTTGGCTGGACAACAGCTGATAAGGACTTTCAAAAATATTTAAATAAAGCTAAAGCAGAATGTAATGGAGACTCGCTGGTTTTGGAGGAGGCAAGGCTAATAGAGCTTTTCAATAAATTGAATGAAGGTAAGGCCGGCGATAAAACATTCGAACAAAATATTGTACCTGAGCTTAAATGGGTAAAGAACTTAAATCATACGGCATACTTTCCTCAAAAATATGCACACCATGAAATTTTAGATCTGCTGAGGCATAAATATTTGGACATTGATGACACGCTTATGGCTGTTTGCTTTACCCGTTCAATCGACGATGAAGTATTGGATGATGAATTTTTACTGAACAAAATAGAAACATTTATTGGTAAAAAGAATAAAACTGAATTTGAGCAATATGCCTGCGATGAGTTTAAATATTCCAAAAGAGATTTGATAGATATTCAAGCAACGCTATTGTTATATAAGGGAAGTTATAAAGAAGCATACTCAAAATTGTCTGAAGATGACAGCGCAGGAAGTGCAGAACTTTATGGCTATGACCCACTCGATATTCAAATTAACGATTGCCATGAATGCGATGCCGCACGAGACAGCGATGTCGATCCCATAGCCGCTTCCGATACTTCTTCTTTTCATACCAAAAAGGAATTTGTACTTCGTTTGGTTCTGCTTGAAAACTCAATTAAAACTGACCCTAAACACCTTGCAGAAAATTATTTCCTGATGGCAAATGCATTATATAATATGACCTATTTCGGGAACAACCGTAGTTTATATGAATCACCCGGCACGGGTGTTGTATACCAATATTTTGGCTTTTCACAATATACCGAAAGGGTAGCTAATACAGGCGAGTTGGTTAATCCGCTTCCAATAAATTGTAATTGCAGCAAAGCGGAAGAATACTACAACAAAGCCATGAATTCTACAAAAGATCCTGAATTCAAAGCAAAGTGCTGTTTTATGGCTGCCAAATGCGAACAGAATATGTTTTTCCTTTATAAGCCGAGCGATTACAAAGGCGATTTTAAAGCCGGAAAATACTTTGCCATGCTGAAAGCCAATTATTCTAAAACCAAATATTACGATGAGATCATTAATGAATGTGGGTATTTTAAAACCTATTTGAATTCAAAATAAAAATTATGGCTAATCTATTTTCTCCGCTTAAAATAAAAAACGTTGAACTGAAAAACCGCATTGTAGTTTCGCCCATGTGTGAATACTCCAGCGTGGATGGCTTTGCCAATGACTGGCACCTGGTGCATCTGGGCAGCCGCGCTGTTGGAGGTGCGGGACTTATTATTGCCGAGGCAACTGCTGTTTCTCCCGAAGGAAGAATTTCACCGGATGATTTGGGTATTTGGAAAGATGAACATATTCCGTTTTTAAAACGCATTACAACTTTTATTGAGCAACAGGGCTCGTTATCCGGAATTCAGTTAGCCCATGCGGGCCGCAAGGCAAGTATGGCCTCAGAATGGAAAGGAAGTAAATTAGTAACTCCGGAAAATGGAGGTTGGCAGGCGGTAGGACCAAGTGCTGTAGCTTATAAAAGCGGTTACTGCAATCCAGTTGAATTAAGTATTGCCGGGATAAAGCAGATAATTCAGAATTTTCAGGATGCTGCAAAAAGGGCAATGGAAGCAGGATTTAAAGTGATTGAAATACATGCCGCGCATGGGTACCTGATAAATGAATTTCTTTCACCTGCAAGTAATTTCCGAACCGATGAATATGGTGGTTCATTTGAAAACCGAATCTGTTTTTTATTGGAAATTATTGAAAGTGTTAGGAAAGTATGGACCGAAGAAAAGCCTTTATTCCTGCGCATTTCAGCAACAGAGTGGAGCGACAAAGGATGGAACGAAGGGGACTCAATTAAACTGGCGGAGATTGTAAAAACAAAAGGCATTGATTTGATTGATTGTTCCACCGGTGGGAATATACCCGATATTAAAATTCAGTTGAAACCTATGTACCAACTCAGTTTTGCAGAAAATATTAAGAGAGCCACTGGCATTATGACAGGAGCCGTAGGCTTAATTACAACCCCGCAGGAAGCGAACAGTATTATTGAAGAAGGCAAAGCAGACCTTGTATTTATGGCACGAGAGTTTTTACGTAACCCTTATTTCCCGCTAACAGCGGCAAATGAATTAGGCGTTGATGTGAGTTGGCCCGTGCAGTATGAAAGGGCTAAGAAGAAACGGTAATTAATTTGTGATAAGCATTACCCCAGTATCACCTGTTGGTTGTGGCTTTTTTGTGTTTATTCTGAAAGTTAAACCACCTTCCGCAAGATAGGGTGAACCGATACCTACCTCTAAATGAAATCCAAAATTGTTAATCGGTAGTATCCGCACACCCCACAAATATTGAAAGCTAGGAACAATAATGTTGGATTTACAAATAAAATATGCAGGTTGATTTATATACAAATTGCTGTTAGGGTTTACATAACTACTTGAATAGAGTATATCATGCCAAAAAGAAACCCCTATCCGAAAGCCAGTATAAAAGTCACATATTTTACTTTTGCTAATATGGAATAAAATGCGACTAGCGACATTAATCCTGCTTACTTTATCAGTATAAGGATAGATGAAGTTCCCGCCATTATATCCGTCATCTGCTGGAGTCCAATTTACTACTTCACTCTGGTAGCTTGCTGCAATACCTATACTGAACCAATTCAATAAACCAAAATCTCCTGTTGCACCTAAATTTGGAATAATCGACGACGTATTATATGTTCTCGGATAGTCATAGGAAAAATAAGGATCGTTATTATATGCTAGAATCGGAAACATCTTATCTGATGAGAATAGCTCATTCAGGTTTCCACTAAATTCCGGACTCTCGCCAACGCCGATATTTACAACAATCTGCCCAAATTCTTGTTGGGCTTTTGCACGAATAGTGCTAATTAGAAACGAAAATAATACAAAATAGAAAGTTATATGTTTACGCATACATTGTGCAGTAAAGGTATAAATTATTTGTTCGGGGTATTAGCTGAATCACTTGTAGGTTTCTCTTTCTTGGTATTTATTCTAAAAGTTAAACCACCTTCCGCAAGATAGGGTGAACCAATACCAAACTCAGCATAAACGCCAATATTCTTGAAAGGATAATAGCGAATACCAGATAAAATTTGAAAACTCGGGACAAATGAACTTATATAATTATCATTAAGAAAATAAAATTGCCCGTAAATGGGATATCCTGAAGCCATATGACCTACTTGAACATAGTTGTTTGATGAAGAAATATCTGCCCAATAAGATGCTCCAACCCGAACACCAACATAAATATCAAATTGTGGATTTATAGGGAAATTATAAAACAACCTCAATGCAAAATTAGTTCTTGTAATTTTATCTGAGAAGGGCCCCAAAAAATCAGTCGACCAGTTCACAATTTCAGTCTGATAACTTGAAGCGATTCCAATACTAATTTTTTTACTTAATCCTATATCTATCATCTCGCTTATGTTAGGCGTAATCGATGAACAACTAAAATATAACTTATTTTGGAAAAAGTTTGAATTATCCCCTACAGGATATAATGGCGATAATTTCCCATTAAACTCAGGGCTCCAACCTAGTCCTACACTTACTATAATTTGCCCACCTTGAGTTTGAGCATTTGCATGAGTAGTGCTAATTAGAAATGAAAATAATACAAAACAGAAAGTTATATGTTTACACATACGTTATGCAGTAAAGATATAAAAAAACCTTACCCTATCGCTTAATGGCCAGTCGGGCATCCGACCGGGCTCCGACTATTTGGCAATATTCACAGCCCTTGTTTCACGAATAACAGTAACCCTCACCTGTCCGGGATAGGTCATTTCATTCTGAATTTTCTGTGCTATTTCAAAGGAGAGAACTTCTGCTTCTTTATCGGTAATTTTTTCGCTGCCTACAATAACACGGAGCTCACGGCCTGCCTGGATGGCGTATGTTTTTTCCACACCTTTATAGTTAAGAGCAAGTGCTTCAAGGTCACGCAGACGTTTAGCATATTGTTCTACCATTTCGCGCCTTGCGCCAGGGCGTGCGCCTGATATAGCATCGCAAACCTGTATGATAGGAGAGAGGAGGTCAGTCATTTCAATTTCATCGTGGTGGGCACCGATTGCATTGCACACCTCAGGACGTTCTTTATATTTTTCGGCCAAGTTCATACCAAGAATAGCGTGAGGTAATTCAGGAGCCTCATCAGGCACTTTTCCAATGTCGTGGAGTAATCCTGCACGTTTAGCCAATTTTGGATTTAATCCTAATTCCGATGCCATAGTAGCGGCAAGGTTGGCAACCTCACGAGAGTGTTGTAATAAGTTTTGTCCGTAAGATGAACGGTATTTCATTTTACCTACAATACGGATAAGTTCCGGGTGAAGGTTGTTAATTCCAAGGTCAATAACAGTACGTTTACCAACTTCTGCAATTTCATCTTCCAGTTGTTTGCGGCATTTTTCAACTACCTCTTCAATACGCGCCGGGTGAATACGTCCGTCGGAAATAAGTTGGTGAAGAGCCATACGTGCCAATTCCCTTCTTACCGGATCGAAACAAGAAATTACAATTGCTTCCGGTGTATCATCTACAATAACTTCAACTCCGGTTGCTGCTTCCAATGCACGTATATTTCTTCCTTCACGACCAATAATGCGGCCTTTCATTTCATCGTTCTCGATATTGAAAACCGTAACTGCATTTTCAACAGCAGTTTCCACCGCCACACGCTGAATAGATTGAAGAACTATCTTCTTGGCATCTTTATTGGCAGTCAGCTTAGCTTCTTCCAGAATTTCTTTAGCAGCAATTGCACCTTCGGTTCTTGCATCTCCTTTAAGTGATTCAATAAGTTGTGCCTTCGCATCTTCAGCGGAAAGTTCCGAAATGGTTTCCAATTGTGCAACCTGCCTTGCGTGCATTTTGCCTAACTCTTCGTTTTTGCGTTCCACATTTTTCAACTGCTCGGTGTAGTTGTTTTTCGCAGTCTCCAATTCTTTTTCCTTGCGCTGGGTTTGTTCCAGTTTCTGGTTCAGCGATTGTTCTTTCTGACGCAGGCGGTTTTCAGTATTGGTAAGTTGTTTAGTCTTTTCTATAGTAAAGCTTTCATGCTCCGCCTTCATTTTCAGGGAATACTCCTTTGTTTCGAGCATCTTCTTTTCCTTTGCAATAGTGGCTTCTTTTTCGGCACTTTTTATTATGTCTGCGGCTTTAGCTTCGATGCCTTTTTTCAGCATCATGTTGGTTATTAATATGCCAAGCCCAATGCCAATAACGGCGGCGGCGGCAATAATTAATATGGTCATTAAATCGAGGTTCATGGTTGGTTGTTGTTATGAACCCCTGTGCGAATGCAGTTTATGTATGTTCTTTAATATCCAGTGCCGATTCTATCGCGTCCAGTTTTTCTTCAATAGTTTCGGTATATGTTTGGGTATAATCAAGGTTTTGGTAAGCAAGCTGAAGGGCGCACATTGCCAGCAGATCGCGTGGATCGTTGATGGCATAAGCAGTCTGAAATTTTTTAGCCTGTTCATTCACCTGGGCTGCTGCCATCTTCATGGCTGCCTCCGTTTCTGGGGTCACATTCACAGGGTATTCTCTGCCGGAAATATTCACTTTAATGTTCGTCACTTGTCTGTTTCTCGCTATTTATTTCCTAACGTTTGTAGTCAGGATTATACATTTATCTACTTCACTCAGGAGGTCGTTTATTTTATGGGTTATTTCCCGTTGTTTTTGGTTATTTATTTTTTGTTGTTCAGAGGTCGTTGTTTGGTTATGGTCTTTCAGCTTTAAAATTTGCTCCTCAAGGCTCTTAATTTCACTCGTAAGCCTTTGGTTTTCAGATTCTAAAACAGTTATTTTGCGGGTTGATTCGCTTTGCAAAGATATAAGTTTTTCTGTTCTGTGCAGAATATTTTCCAATCGCTTGTCTAAGCCTTTCATTACCGCAGTGTTAATTTACGGTTACAATATTAATATAAAATTGGTCTGATTGTATATTTTGGGCGTGCCGGCTGATAACCAAGCCGTCGGGCTATTCGCTGCAAGTCCTCGCTTTGCTGCGGGCTTTCCGCTGCTATCCCTCACGCAAAAGGCATTTTTCAATCAAAGTAGCTTACCGTTCCATCACCAATTTCTTAGTTAAGGTTGTATTATCGGTCGATAATTTTACAAAATAGATTCCCGACTGCAAATTCTTACAAGGAATAGTAATAAAGTGGGCACCGCTTGATACTTTACCTTGACTCTGAGTCCACAATCTTTCTCCAAGCATTGAGTAAAGCTCAACCGTCACATTTTCTTCTTTAGCCAGTTTAAATTGAAGGGTTGTATTTCCGCTTGTCGGATTTGGATAGAGATTCAGCATAATTCCATCCGGAATTTTTTCAATGGAGGTTGGAGCATTAAATGCTTCACTTGCCGATTGGTAAATATATAAAGGTTGCAGCCCAAGTGCCGGATTACCGGTAAGTGTTTGAACATATACCACCAGATGTTCGCCCGGGAAAAGGGAATCATAATGCAGGGAATCAGGCCGCAGCCCCCATGGATGGTTCTTTTTCCAGCTTAAATGAAGTGTTTGTGTTTGCCCTGCAGTGAATGAATTTAATATCGCTCCCGTATCCGATGGCATAATAGCTTCTGCCACATTTGGGAAATTCACAAGGTATTGGAACAAGGTATCCGGGTCGCCGTTTACACTAAAAGTACCTATTGGTGGTTTGAAAGCATAGGTAGGGTCTTCCGAACTTTGGTTGGTATCATATTTAATTGTATCAACTGTTAAAACGGAACGTGCAATTAACCCTGATGGAAAGGGAGTGTAGGATGTTATTTCTACCGTTGCTTTATATAAATTGGTGGCAGCATCGTAGGTAGCCGAAGCAATATTAATTTTGATAGGTGAACCTTTGGTGGCCTCGGTTTCTATATCCGGAACATACATATAGGCCGGATCGTAATTTGTGCTTCCATCTACAAAAGCCTCCGGAACTCCATAAAGATTGTAAAAACTAACCAAATAATTCATAAAAATGCCATCTATTTCATTATTCATATAGTCTACACCGGGCCAGTCAACATGATAGCGTATAGGGTTGCAAATACCTTCACCAATGCACGTTCTTAAAACAGCATCCAGATTTGGAGTAGCCCACAAACAAGGTGAGCATGAAGCCTGCATAAATTCTTCCAGAACCACTTGTTTTGGCACAATGCTGTCTACTACCATTACGGTTGTAGTTAATGTATCGTTTGGCATATTCTGGTCAATTCCTCCGTTGGGCTGATCGGTCCATATTTTTATGGTATGTATTCCTGCTACCTTAGGAGTCCATGGAATGGAATGGTTGAAAGCAAAACTTGTAAGGGGTTGTATTAAAATGGAAGTCATGGCATCAGTAACCGGTGCTCCTCCATCGATAGCATAATTAAGGTGCATGTGGGTTATGCTGTCAGATCCATAATTATAAGCCATTCCCTGAATTGGAGTAGGTGCATTATTTCGAATAAAAATATTTGTAGTTTGGCTGGTAACTCCCATATCCAGATTATAGGTTGGTACATGAACAGAAATATTATCAATAGCCAGTCCCGCGCCCTGAACGCAATTATCGTTATAGGTCATGGCTAACATTACATTAGCCTGGTTGGTAAAAGCATCAAAATTATAGCTGTAATGCCCCCACGAATTTACATTGCCCGGGAACTTGCTGACTAAGCTCCATGTCAGGCCTCCGTCTTTCGAAGCGAGTAATGATGCCGCTTCATAGAAATCGATAAAATCAACATCAATCGAAACAAAGAGGTGCGAATACCCAATGGTTGAAAACGAAGATGTATACAATGTATCGGAATTACAACTGCGGGAGCCATTATTATCAAGGTCGTTCACGAAAGCTATATAAGAACCGTTCGTTTTCAGGAAAGAGTTGATACCTCCACCATTAGGTAAAAATATCGTGTCGAACTGCCAACCCAAATTTGTCGGGTCGTAGGTTGAAAGTTGTTGGTGCCATCCGGCAGGCATTGCCGTTTTGGTGGTTTCAAAATTTTGAGAAAAAACTACCTGGGCCTTAACTGCGTCGAATGAAAAACTAAAAATGAAAAGTGAAAAATAAATTGCAAGTTTTTTCATGTTTACAGTAGGTTATAGTTTTTAATTATTCACTTCCTGCATTAGCGGGAAATGACTATCCGCTTACCAATATTGCCTTTTTCGGTAGCAATTTGCATAATGTATATTCCGTTCGGAGCATTGCCAAGGTTTATTTCCAGAGTTTTGTCACTGGCAGAAACATTTAGCAATTGGGTATAGACTTCTTTGCCCAATACATCATATACTTTAATGGTTTTATATCCGGTGCCGGGAAGTTCAACAGTCATTTGGCCTGAGTTTGGAACCGGGTAAACATTCACTTCTTCTATACTGTAAATTGGGACTGTACCTGTACTTATTGGGGCAATTTTACGGTAGCGTTCGTTACCGTTATCTGCCAGGTACATGTTACCCATATTGTCAATATGCAAACCTACAGGAGCACTTATTTCGGCATTTATTGCCGGGCCACCGTCACCCGAAAAGCCATTTATATGAATGCCCACAACACGGCTAATAATACCTGTTGATTTATCCACCATTTGCACAATGTCATTACTGATATCGGCGAAATACATATTGCCCGAAGCATCCAGTGTTACGCCTTCCGGAGAGGCAATTTCGGCCGCTGTGGCAGGGCCTCCGTTTCCATACAGGCCCGAAACCCCGTTGCCTGCAACCGTGGTTATCATTCCGGTTGAAACGTCCACATAACGCACACGGCTATTGCTTTCATCGGGCACATACAGATTGCCAATGTGGTCTGATTTTATTTTTTCGGTATGGTTTATTTCAGCGGCTGTTGCCATGCCTCCATCACCCGAATAACTCATTACTCCGTTACCTGCAACGGTTGTAATGATGCCTGTTTTCACACATATTTTACGGATGCGGTAGTTATAGGTGTCGGCTATATATACGTTTCCTGAATCATCGGTGCTTACTCCTTCCGGATCCTGTAATTCGGCCGCTGTGGCTGCTATATTATCTCCGTTATATGCACCTGTACCATCACCTGCAATAGTGGTAATTATTCGTGTTACTGCATCAACCCGGCGGATACGGTGATTTTGATAATCGGCAATAAAAATATTGCCTGATGTGTCAAGAGCTACACCTGTTGGTTCATTAATGGTGGCAGCAGTAGCGGCAATGTTATCGCCATTATAACCTCCGCCTCCGGTGCCTACAATAGTAGAAATTATCCCGGTGGAGATATCAATAAAACGGATGCGGTTATTTAAAAAATCATCGATGTATACATTGCCCGCTTTATCGGTAGCCACATCTGATGGTACAAAAACCTCGGCGGCTGTAGCCTGAATATTATCTCCGTTATATCCCCCAGTGCCTGTTCCGGCAATGGTGTTAATGGTTTGGGCGAATGAAAAATGAAAAATGAAAAACGAAAAATAAAGTAATGGTTTTTTCATGGCGTTTGTTTTACTGTTAATTAACTAATACAAATATAAGAGAATTTCTTTGTCATTCCTTACCGATTTTTTCCTGATGTAAGTTATTGCCGTTGGAACTAACTCAAAGTAGCGGATAGGTTTTATACAAATAGGCTTGGGGCTAAAGCCCTAAGGAAGGGGGGCATCTGCAACCCCACCATAAATGGTGGGGCTAATGAATGAACCAATATTCAAATTGTTATCATTCATTTTGTCTTCATTCATTAGCCACGGCTTTTAAGCCGTGGTTGGGATAAATCACCCCCATAATTCAGAGGGCTTTAGCCCTTATATGAAGGTTGTAATAATTAAAAAACGGGGGAAATTGGGTAAGGATTAAAAAGGTTAATGGCTAATGCTGAGCAAATGGGGGAGTAG
>CAIPDV010000042.1 GCA_903863935.1 uncultured Bacteroidota bacterium | reverse complement strand
GGTTATTGTGCTCCAGGTATTGGTAACTTGGTTCCATCGGTAAAAGTCATTGTAATAAGAAGACCAATTTGTGCCGCAACCCAAATAAATATAATTTCCAATTGTAAAACCAGCATCATAATTTCTTGCAGTACCGGGGAAATTTGCCTTTTGGGTCCAACTATATTGGGAATAAGAGGTTGCTACAAAAGAGAAAACAAAAGCAAACAATATTGTTTTTTTCATTGCTGATAAGGATTTAAATAGAATGTTATTGCAGATATACTGATGGTTATTTTTGAATAATAAATTTGCCCGATGAAACCAGTTTATCGGAATCCAGAAGTTGGTATAAATACATGCCATTAGGAAGAGTGGTTTCATTAATTGTAATCCTTCCATTTGTGCCATTTATTTCATGAAAATCATTCACTCTTCCCACTAAATCAGTAATTTTAATTTCCCCTTTTTTAATGTTCCCGGAATAATAAAAGTTTAGTATCCCATTACTTGGATTTGGATAGATTTTAATATTGACGTTTGTGGGTCTTTCATCTAGTCCTGTTGGTAATGGTCCATATTGCCATAAATCATTTAGTGGATGATTCAAGCTATCCATGCCAGTAGTAGCATACCCGCAATTCCCTATGGAAAACGAAGTTCCCTGATTACGCGACACTCCTCCAAGATTTGCTATTGCACCCCATGTGCCTGTTGTTGTATCATATGCCCAAAATTCTCGTGTTGATACTAGACTGGTATTTCTACCGGTACCAACAAAACCTTGGTTATCTATAATAAAGCTAACATCATGATCTAATCCACTGCCAATATATGGAAGGGCAGCAGTAGCCGTCCATGTATCAGAGGCAGTATCATATTCATAAAAATTATTGAAATCTGTTCCTAAACCAGTTCCACCCGTACCGGCATATCCATGTTTGCCAATTGCAAAACCAACCATACCGGCGTCATTACTTAAAGGGAAGCTGGTCTTTTGGGTCCATTTGTTACTTACTGAATTATATTCCCAAACATCATTCAAATATGGTGGAGCACCCGGATCTCCACACCCAACATAAGCATTATTTCCAATTACAAATGTAAAACAAGCATACCGTGCAGTTGTACCAGGAAAAGTTGCTTTGGGTGTCCAATTACCTGAAGTTGTATCATATGCCCATAAATCTTTAGCAACAGTTGATGGTGATGTTCCGAAACCCACATATCCAATACCATTAATTGTAAAGGCTATTAATCCTGCACTTCCAATGCCCGGATAGTTTGCAATTTGAGTCCAGGTATTTGTATTTTTATCCCATTTCCAAAAATCATACACATCTGAAGAACCATTACTTCCTCCACCAACAAACCCGTAATGTCCAATTGAAAAGGCAGTCGAATAAAACCTTCCGCTTGTAGGCATGCTTTGCTTTTGTGTCCGCGAATATTGGGAAATGGAGCGTAGGGCAAACAAAACACAAATTGTAAATAATACGTTTTTTTTCATATGTTAATATTTCAAATAATACTATACTCCCTTATTCGAGAATAAAAGAAAAACTATTTCTGAATGATAAATTTACCGGACGAAATCAACTTGTCTGAATCCAGTACTTGATAGAAATAAATCCCATTACCAAGCTTAGCTTCATCGAGGGTCAGGTTTTGTTTATCAATTCTACTTGTATTAATAATTCTCCCGAATACATCGGTAACTCTAAATTCAAGTTGTTTGTCAATTAGCACATTGCATTTAATGTGGAGTACTCCTAAACTTGGATTAGGGTAAAGAAATAAGGATATTATTTTATCGCCATTACTACTAATTCCAGTGGTAGAAGTATCGGAATATTGCCATAAGATATTACGTGGATTTCCTAAACTATCTCTACCGGTTGCAATGTACCCAATATTACCAATTGAAAAACCAACTCCATAACCGCCTGAAATTCCAATTTTTTCCATGTTAGTAAACACTGACCAAGCCTTAGTAATTGTATCATATCTATATCCATAAGTTGTGTATTTAGAATTAGTACCAACTCCTCCCAAACATACGTACGCTTTACTTCCCAAAACAAATGCAGATGGGCATCCGCCTATGCCATTAACTATAGGGATATTTGCTATAGTAGCCCAAGTGTCAGTTGTTGTGTCATACTCCCAAAATGTAGAAACGTCCGTAGAACTATTAAAACCACCTCCAAGATATCCATGGTTGCCTATGGTAAACGTCACTTGGGTTTCCATTTTTCCCGACGGAGAATTATTCATTTGTGTCCAAGAATTAGCATGGGCATCATACATCCAAACATCATCAAGATAAGGAGGCCCTCCTATAGAACCACCTATTATAAATGCTTTATGTCCGACTACAAAAACAGATTGGGCGTAACGAGGCGTACCAGGAAATGTTGCCATTTGAGTCCATTTATTTTTAGAAGTATCATAACTCCACAAGTCATTTGTCATACCGCTTGCACCTTGTCCTAAGCCAACATATCCTTTACCTTCAATTGAAAATGCAGTAGGGCATATTCTATATCCTAAACCAGGATAAGAAGCAACAGCGGTCCAGGTATTAGAATCCTGATTCCACCTCCAAAAATCATTATAGTAGGTTGATGTCCCTGCACCACAACCAACGTATAAGTAATGACCAATAGAAAATCCAACATCATAAGCCCGGGGCGCTCCTAAAAATGCAGTATCCTTTGACCAAGCATACTGAGCTTTAACATTAACAATTAGCAAATAGACTAATGCAAAAGTTACAAGTAATTTCTTTTTCATATAGAATTTAAGAATTGATTAATAAAGACAAAAGTATAAAAAAAGCAATAGGGTACTTAGGGCATTTATTAATCTGCATGTTATTGGCGGTAACTTGTCAGTTTTAGTAGATGGTTGGTAAAAATTGTTGCTAAAAAATACTACGTATGCTTCTTTATCGCCTTGGCCGGAACCCCTACCGAAGTAACAAATGGTTGTGCGTGTTTTACAACTACAGCTCCCGCTCCAATGATAGCACCTTCACCAACGGTACCATCCGGAATAACAATAGCTCCGGTTCCTAAAAAAGCATCTTTGCCAATTTTTACGCGGCCTGCGGTATGAACTCCTGGACCCAGGTTGGCACCGTCTTCAATTATATTATCATGGTCAATTGTAGCCCCGGTGTGAATATTCACTGAATTCCCAATTTTTGTTCCGGTCACTACTATTACTCCCTGGCCTATATAACATCCTTTACCAATTTCTACATCCTCGTCAAAATAAGCAGTAGGATGGATGGCATTAATTAATTCAAGTCCGGATGCGATAATTTTTTCAGAAAGTTTTCTCCTCAAAGGGTTATTTCCAATTGCAACAATGGCGCATTCAACACCCAAGTTGTTTTTGAAATTGGCAAGTTCATCTGTGTTGCCAATCACCTTCAGTCCTTTAATTTCAGTGCCTAGTTTTGATGCATCATCATCAATAAAACCAACTACTTCATATTGCTTTCCGGCCTTTAAAATTTCCAGAACAACTTTTGCATGTCCGTCGGCCCGTGCACCAATTATTAAAGTTTTTTTCATGCCATTAATTTTTCACTTTTAATTCTTTAAATTACCCTGCCAAGTTTTTTTTTGAGCATTCTCTTTGCTGTATCTAGGCGTCTTTTGTGTTCAATCATATTGCCTAACTCCTCATCATTTAAGGGCTGACGAATATGCTCCTGCAGGTCTTTTATCATTAATTCCACCCTGCGACTTTTCAAGGCAAATACAGCTTTTTCGGCAGTTATACCTAAATGATCGCGCTCGGTTTTTATTCCAATACTGCGGCGGCTCCAATCGCTCATTATGTAATTATCATTGGCAAGAGACATAGAGAAACTGCTTAGATCTGTTTCGCCATGACGCAGAAAATATTCATCATTTATCGGTTCACCCCTATCAAACATAGCGCAGCATTCATCATAAATACGTTGACACAGTAAATTCTCAAAAGTTACATTATCAGCTTTTAAATTCTGAATGATATAATCAGCTATTTTCATTGTAAATATTGGAGCCTCTTCCTGATCAGGTTCCGGTTCCCCTACAAAGGTTGCTTCCTCTTCTCCATATTTTACAAGCACCCGTATCAATTCCTTTTCCTGTGGCTCAACTGAAAATGCATCGGAGCTTTCAGTCGGAATTTGTTTAACACTTTCAGCTGGTTTTGGTGAGACTACACTGGATGGGACTTCATTGAATAATTTGCTTCTAACCTTGCGTAATTCGCTCCACAACACAGGTTCTTCTACTTGCATTAAACGGCTGCATTCCCTAATATATAGCGACCGCGTTATCATCTCAGGGATGTTGGCAATTGCATGTACAATATCCTTTATTAATTCAGCTCGTTTTACCGGGTCACCTTCCGATAGTTTGGCAAGTGTGCGAGTCCGAAATACAATAAAGTCGACTGCATTTGCTTTGAGGTAGCGTTTCAATTCCTCGGGCGAATGTTTACGCGCAAATGTATCAGGGTCATCTTCCGGTGGAAGAGTTACCAACTTAACATTCATGCCTTCTTTAAGTGCAATTAAAAGCCCACGTTCACTGGCCTTTAGCCCGGCTTCATCGCCATCATAAAGTATCGTAAGGTTTGGAGTATAACGCCTGATAAGGCGTACCTGTTCTACGGTTAAGGATGTGCCTGATGAAGCAACCGTATTTTCCAATCCCGACTGGTGCATGGAAATAACATCGGCATAACCCTCTACCAGAAAGCAATTGTCTTCTGCTGTAATGGCTCTTCGTGCAAGGTTTATCCCGTATAATACATTACTCTTGTGGTAGAGTGGAGTCTCCGGGGAGTTTACATATTTTGCTACCGTTTTTTCTTTTTTCAGCGTTCTTCCGCCAAAAGCAATAACCCGTCCGCTAACATTGTGGATAGGGAAAATTACCCGTCCTGCAAATCGGTCATAACACTGTTCGGGCAAGGGTTCCTTGGTTTCATCTTCACCTTCCCTTACACGGAAACTTACCAGCCCGGCCTGAATTAAAAATTTCAGTTTGTATCCAGCATGTAAAGCCGCATTCAAAAAAGCTTTATGGCTTTCAGGGGCATATCCCAACTGGAATTTCTGAATTGTTTCCGGCGTAAATCCGCGTTCTTCGAGGTAGCTTAATCCAATAGCCCGGCCTTGTTCTGTTTCCAGGTTATCTGAAAAAAACTTTTGTGCAAACGAAGTCACGATCATTAAGCTTTCACGCTCATTATCTAATTCTATTTCTTCGGGAGCACGTTCTTTTTCTACAATTTCAATATTGTATTTTTTTGCGAGGTATTTCATAGCCCCCACATAATCGGTCTGCTCATGTTCCATCACAAAATTCACCACATTGCCGCCACGTCCGCAACCAAAACACTTGTATATTCCCTTAGCGGGAGATACCGTGAATGAGGGAGTTTTTTCGTTATGGAAAGGGCAGAGGCCAAGATAATTCACGCCCCGTTTTTTCAGGTTCACGAAATCGCCTACCACCTCGTCAATGCGGGCAGTGTTAAATATGGTATCAATCGTTTCGCGAGGAATCATTTTTCAGGGTCACTAGGTGGCAAAGTTAGTTATTAAGTCGGGATGAGATGGTAAAAGCAGTTGAAATTTGCGAGAAAAATAATGCCCGATTTCCATGAAAATTTGTACTCTTATATTTTACACTTTTGAACATTTTCATTTGTGTAAAATACTTCTATAATCACAGAAATACAATGTGTTGTAATGTGACACATGTTTTAGGAGTGTAAAATAAGAACATGCTTAGCAAATGCCATGCAAATGTTTATCATTTGGCAAGCAAGCCAATAAAAAAGGCGGTAGAAACCGCCCTTTTCAGTTAAATCAAAGATTGATTATTTATTGGAAAGATATTCAGCTACGCCTTTGTGTGAGCCATCCATCGCTTTATCACCTTTTCTCCAGTTAGCCGGGCAAACTTCACCGTTTTCTTCATTATGCTGAAGGGCATCAACCACACGCAATGCTTCATCAACGCTTCTTCCCAACGGGAGGTCATTGATAAGCGCATGACGAACAATACCTGCCTTGTCAATTAAGAACAAACCACGGTAAGCAACCATGCTGCCTGTAGCAATAAGTTCTTCGTTTTCGTCTAATTCATATTCTCCGGTCAATACGCCAAAGTTGCTGGAAATAGTTTTGGTGGTATCCGCTACGATCGGGTATTTGATGCCTTTAATTCCACCTTGTTCTTTTGGAACCTGTAGCCAACCCCAGTGCGATTGTTCGGTATCGGTTGAACATGCTACAACCGCTACATTTCTCTTTTCAAATTCAGCAATTGCTTCGCTGAATGCATGTAATTCGGTAGGGCATACGAATGTGAAATCCTTCGGATAAAAGAAGAAGATTACATGCTTCTTGCCAAGATACTGGTCCAGTGAAAAATCATTGATTATCTGATCTCCGAAAGCAACAGCCGATGCTTTGAAGGAGGGAGCTTTTTTACCTACTAATGTTTTCATTTTTATTGTGATTTTATTTAAGGCCGCAAAGATACACAATGCCGTATTAAAAAAGTACAACGATTGTCACAAATGGCGCACATTAAAAACTAAAGTGGCTCTATTTCAGTTCTTCCAGTGTCTTTTTAATGCCTTCAAAATTTGGATAATGACTTGCGTTTTCAAGCACCTCAGCAAAGCGGATAATACCTTCTTTATCTATTACAAATGAAGCGCGTTTTGCAACTCCCTTTAATCCGGCAATCCAGGTATCGTAAATGCAACCATATGCATTTATGGCTTCTTTATTGAAGTCTGAAAGCAATGGAAAAGTTAACTGGTTATCGCTTTTATATTTTGCAAGTGTGAACGGCATATCTACCGAAATACCGAAAACCTGAGCATTCATTCCATTATAAATAGAAAGCTCGTCGCGCGTCTGGCACATTTCTTTGGTGCATGTACTTGTAAATGCCGCCGGAAAGAAAAGGAGCACAACATTCTTGCCTTTTAATGAGCTAAGGGTAACCATATTTTTATCCGTATCGGGAAGTTGAAAATCAGGTGCGTTTTGACCTACTGTTATTGACATAATAATTGATATTGATTTATAAATTATAAACTTGCTCCCGCAATATTACAAACTTACCCTAAGATTCAGGATGGTTTAATTCAAAAACAGGCAAATTTTATCCAATGTTTTTTCTTCTCCATTTGAGGTAACAACTTTTATGTTGAAGATTTCAATGTAGTAGGTACGGTAAACTTTGTTTTTTATACGAATAAAATGAATCATATCGTAAGAAAATGCAGCTGAGCCTGAAGACATAATGCCATTATCATCCCGCTGTATCGATGTCATTTCTGAGTTTATTAAGAGTAAACTATCACTCTGAGCCGTCGAAGTAGAATCGTGCAGACTATTTCCACTTAAACTGTTCTGATTGATCTTTCCGCGCAAATCAAACCCAAGTACTCTGCAATCGGAACAGTTATGAATTACAATCCCGCCTGAATCTACCAATGCGTCGCGGTCAACACGGCCGCTGGTTTGTCCGGTTGCGGTTGCGTAAATTTGTTTCCGGATTTTAAAAGTGATTGAATCCTGGGAATAGGTGCTGTTGCTTATGACCAGCAAAAAAATAAAAAATAATATTTTAAAAATCCTTCTCATTTGAAGTTAAGGTTCATCTCAAAAACAGGTAAATTTTATCCAATGTTTTTTCTTCTCCGGCGGGAGTTAAAATAAGAATATCCGATATTTCAATATAGTAGGGAACAAAATAATTGGAGGTGTTCCCGATGTATTTTTTCATAGCCAATGTAAATCGTTCATTTTTTGAAAGAAATTCATTGGCTTTCCAGCGCGGGTCAATTATTTTGGAATCGATATTGGTTTTTGGAGCCAGGTTCACTGTTTCAGCAGAATCTACTGCACTGCTACGGTCGGTTTTGCCGGTGATTTTAAAACTCAGCACCCTGCAATCAGGACAACCACGAATTACAATTCCCCCGGAATCAATAAGCTCTTGCCTGTTTATTGTACCGCTGCTTAATCCGGCGGCAGTAGCTGAATATTTTGTTATTCTAAAGGTGCTTTGAGCGGTATCCTGGCAAAAGGAAAATTTGCCGAAGAATACCATTAAAAAAATAACAGTTGATAAAACTACCCCGCTTTGTTTCATTGTAAATACAAAGTAAAGAATCTATTCGTATACATCATTCTTTCTTGGTTCTCAGGTGTTGTTATCCGGAGGTTGTAAATAACTATGCCGCTTACCTTAATGTCAAGTTCATTACCTATGGCTTTTATCATGTCCGGGGTAAAATATTCACTATACGCCTGAAAGTGCATGTTGTATTGCTGGTATATATCTGTACTGTCAACCACATATTCTCCTGTTTTGTTGTTGCTGTTTTTAACTACCAATAAATGAGCCCAGCACTTTGCACTGTCATTGGGGTTTAGCATAGGGCGGTCAGATTTGGTAACGGTAAGCAACTCTCCGGAGTTTTTGTTGTACCTTTTATTAATTTCATAAGGCCATAATTTTCTATCTTCGTTCGAATCCCATTTTTCTTTATGGTCGCTGAATGAAGTATCACTACTTAGTAGATTTCCCGTTTTGGTATTGTATCTTCTTTTAATAGCCATAATGGCATGACCGGGTTTCCTTGCATATTTTATAGCGAGCATTTCGAAACCTGAAATTTTACAGTTTGTGCATCCATGCAAAACCACTTTTGCCGAATCGAGCACCATTTGCCGGCTGATGGTCCCGCTGGTTTTGCCTGCTACAGTTGCATAAATGGTTTTGTTAATTTTAAAAGTATTGATGGTAGTGTCCTGGCAGAAAGAGATTCCGGAATAAAACCCGAAGAAGAGTATCAAAACTATTTTCATTGCCATCTTCATATCGGAGTATTTTTTTGCTTTCAATCTGTGGAATCCGGGGCAATGTTTTTTAGTCCTTATAGGTCACTACTCGTTTCTTGTAATAATCTTTGGTGGGGTAAACATACAACACTATTTTATTCAGGTTCAGTTCCTGCCCACCGGGAGTAATGGCTGATATATTGGAAAAAGTAAACTTACCCTCTTTTGCTTTACTGATCGCTTTTATCATTTTCTGCGGGAACTGTGCACTGTCCGCATGAAAGTTTCCTGAAAGCTCAGGGTCTACACTGCAGCTATCAGATTTGAAAATTGTATAAGCTGTTATGTGCAAATCGAACCCTGTAACCTGACAACCTGCGCAGCCCGGAAGATCTATCTTTCCAGCCTTAACAAGATCTTTCCAAAATATAGTACCAAAAGAAATGCTATCTATTTCGGCCTGGGTTTTGTAAATTTTGAACACACTATTAGTGGGTTCCTCATTATCCTGGGAAAATACACTGTATGAATTATACAGGAGCAGTATGGCAATAATGAGGATTCGGCTCACATCATATAAGGGTTTAAGGCTTCGCGAATGTCGCCATAGCTATTTATAGCATTCGGAAGAACAGTCATTACAAAAGTAAATTGTCCGTTTCTCTGCTGTATTTTACTGAAATCTTCTTCGCTATAAACAGCAATTTTATGGTTTGGTGTTACTACCCATGCAAAATTACGCTCCATGGGATTGAAGCTGCAGTTGTGGCCTGGATAATATTCCACAACTGAGTTCCTGTCTTTTTCAACCAAAAATACATTGGTGCCATTCAGGTTTTCATTATTGTTGTCGGTATATAGGGCAGTAAGATCAGCGCCGACAGGCAACGACATTGGGTTGTCGCAATTCACAATTCCGAAGCTGTTCAGGTTCATGTAGCAGATTACATCCCTCTCCTTTACAGAACCGTCAGCCAATTTGCCCCTGTTCAATTTAGCCTGTGCTTCGGCATCGTCCTGCTGTTGCTTTTTTATGGCAGCCATTTGTTTTGCGTTCTCCTCCTGCTGCTTCTTTGCCATTTCGGCCAGCATTTTATCGTATGCTTCTTTTTGTTTTCGTTCTTCTTCTTTCTTCGCAGCCAGCTTCACTTGATATTCGGTAAACTTCTGATTATATTCACTCATAGCTTGTTCAAAATTCTTGCCCTGGAACACAGGATGAACAAAGATTTCGTGCTTCACATTTCCATTCGATACTGTGAACATGTAATCTTCCTTATTGCTGCCTTTCCGCGTCAACACTGCATCGGTCCATTCTGTTTTAGTCCAATCCGGGGTGTAATCTTTATTGCTTGGGTCTACTTCAAAAACCACATTCTTATATCCTGAAAGCTCCGGAAAATCTTTGCTGTCAGCATCTATATTAAATGTATAATTATTATCATTTGCTTTAACCGGGTGAAGTGGTTTTTCAGCTTCCAATTTCTTTTCTTCTTTCTTAATGGAGACCAATTTGCGTTCAACCGGCAATGAATCGTGCTTAGCAATTTGCTGGCCTTTTGAGATAGTATCAGAAGCATAATATTGAGTTTTTGTTACAGTTGTTTTTATCTGTTTAACTGTGTAATTACTTTTATCAATATAAGTCCAGCATTTCTTTACCGTATCTAAAAGATAGACATTATACTTTGAACCTTTCTGGCGTGAAGCCATGGCCACCTGAAGGTTCTTTCCCGCCTTAATAAATACAGGCTTACCATTTTGGGTTCCCTTTATATCGAGCATTCCGGCCGATTCAAAACTATATTGCTTGCCAGCCGAATCATAGGTCATAGGAATACCACTTACAAAAAAGTCAATGGCATCATGAAATTCGCGGTAGTTAATATCTACTTTACCTTTTATTTCATTTCCTTTTTCATCGCAAAAAGCACCTGCCGGAATGGTAATTTTTGAATTGTTGTAAGTAATCACCCCACCTTTCGAAACATCAATACTATACTTGCTGTAAGGCACATCAATTCCTTTAATCGGAGGATGAATGAAAGCTCTTTTTATGGAGTCGTACGATTTTGAAGCAACTGAAGTTGAGTTTGCTGAGGAACTTGATTGTGCTGTGGTAGCTTTTACAGAATGATGAACTGTTGTTTTGTACTTCCAGATACTGATTGTTGTAACAGTTACAGTAACAGTGGTAATAAGGGCTAATTTAGAAAAGGGATATCTTTTGGCAACCTTCATTGGTTTAACACCCGAGCTTACATAATTCTGGTAAACCTTCCCGAAGTTTTTATGGCTGTTTATTTCCTCCTTCGTAAGCTTATTGTATCCTACATTAATATTTACTTTCTTGTTTTCCATGATGCTTATGCTGATTTTTTACTAAGTGTTAAAGTTTTTTTCATTTTGTCAATGATACGGTAGAGTTTTACCTTCGAATTATTTTCGGTGATATTCAGTATTTCACCAATTTCTTTGAAGGGACGCTTTTCAAAAAAGCGCAGTTCCACCAATTGCAATTCGTCCTCATCCAGTTCTCCCAATGCTTCTGCCAGCATTTGGTATCGTTCTTCTGTTTCGTCCCCGGTTTTCAGTTCATCTGCTACATACCGTAATTCATCTTCATCAATATTTACGGCTCTTTTTACTTTGTCCGACCTGAACATCTGGTTAATTTCATTTACTGCAATACGATAAAGCCAGGAGGAAAAGGGCATGCCCATGAACTTATACCCCTGAATGTTGGTCATGGCATTCAGAAAAACCTGCGATGTAATATCAAAGGCAGCCTCTTTTCCCTCCACACGTTTGTATACAAACTGCAAAATCGGTTCATAATAGCGGTTGTAAAGAACTTCAAACCGTGCAGGATTTGCTTTAGCCTCCTCAATTGTCCGTTGCTCGCTGACAATTTGCTCTTCGGCTATGTGGTATTTCGAATTATTCAACATCTGCTAAAGTTTTAAGTCTTTTTTCCCCATGCTTTATTTTAAGTCATAATGGATTTGGAAGTAAAAAGATACATGAAAGTAGTAAATATTTTGATTTGGTACGGGTATGATGCTGATTTTCAAATGTAAATAATAAACCGAATTCTTTCTGAAAAGACGCTGGCTGGATGCCAGAATCCCCAATCAATCCTAATTACCCATATATTTGAAGTTATATTCTGAAGTAGGGAATAAACAAGTTTTCGAAATGAAATATAAGTTACTGTTTCTGGCAATATGTTTTAATGTTACAATAGCGTTTTCACAGAACAAAGCTGACACTGTTTCAGTTGATGCATTAGAAAAGGAAACAACAATTGCAGTTTCCGATGATGTTAAAATTCCGCATCACACGGGGATGGTGTTATGGCTTAATGAAGAATGGTGGCAGGCTCTCCTGCAAGGCCATAAGGAGGTGCCGACTGAATCCAAAAACACGATACTTACCACCATGGGCAGATATGATGTTCTGGCGGTAATTGATTTGATAAATGACAGTGGATATGCGTTTAAATATACCGACCGGAAGACCATATTGAACTATGTAAAAATGATGGATAAATATGGAGGAACTATTAAGCCTTACAGTGAGGAGGAGTATGAGATATCTTTAACCCAAATTTTGAATATTTTGAAGCCAATGCTGCAATCGTATATGGGTAACATGGCCAGTCATATTGAGTTTATAGTTTATCCGGCCTGGGAAAGCGCAACTAACCGCTATTTTGATCCATATAAGAGTGGTTCCTTCCATCTTAAATACAATTCTATTGATCATTTTATTCGTTTGCCTCTAGGTTCCTTACTGAAACCCAAATGGTGTAAGAAATGCAAAGAGATGAGGAACGGAAGTTGGACGTATTGTCCGTATGATGGCTCTTTATTGGAAGAAAAGTAAAAAACTACCCTTTGGATAATGTCTGATTATTAGGTAGGACACTAATACAATGAGATTCGGGAAATATTCCTAAATTTGTGCTGTTAAGCATACACCCCATGCCCATTTATCATCAGTTAGGTAAAATACCGCATAAGCGTCACACCATCTTTAAAAAGGAAGATGGAGGTTATCATTATGAAGAACTTTACGGCACGGAAGGCTTTCATGGGATGTCTTCGTTGCTTTATCATTTACATCGACCAACACAAGTCAGTGCAATTGGCAAAGCAACAGACGTTGCCCCAAAAATTGCGGTTCAAAACAATATAAGGGCAATGCTTTTAAAAGGTTTTGAAGTTCCTGCCGAAAACGATTTTTTGGACAGCCGGAAAATATTGCTTGCCAATAATGATGTTCATCTTGGACTGGCAGCTCCTCGAAAATCCATGAAGGATTATTTTTATAAAAACGCAGATGCCGATGAAATGATATTTATCCACAGAGGTAAAGGAGTTTTGCGGACTTTTTTGGGCCAATTGCCATTCTCATATGGAGATTATTTAATTATTCCTCGGGGAATGATTTATCAAATTGAATTTGAAACCGAAGACAACCGACTTTTATTTTTAGAATCGTTCAGCCCAATTTATTCACCTAAGCGTTACCGTAATGAATTTGGGCAATTGTTGGAGCATTCACCTTATTGTGAACGTGATATCCGCAGACCAATAAATTTAGAAACCATTGATCAAAAAGGGGAATTTATTATAAAAATAAAAAAGCAGGGAAAACTTCATGAACTTACATATGCCTATCATCCATTTGATGTGGCGGGTTGGGATGGTATGAACTATCCGTATGCTTTTTCCATTCACGATTTTGAACCTATTACCGGGCGTGTGCATCAGCCGCCGCCGGTTCATCAAACCTTTGAAGCGCATAATTTTGTAGTATGTTCCTTCTGTCCTCGTTTGTATGATTATCATCCTGATTCTATTCCTGCCCCTTATAACCATAGTAATATAGATTCTGACGAAGTGCTATATTATGTTGATGGGGATTTTATGAGCCGAAACGACATTAAGCAAGGACATATTACATTGCACCCAAAAGGTATTCCACATGGCCCTGCGCCGGGCTCAATGGAAAGGAGCATTGGTAAAAAGGAAACACAAGAACTGGCTGTGATGGTTGATACTTTCCATCCATTAATGGTGACCGAGGAAGCTATGAAGCTGGATGATGGAAAATATTTCAAAAGTTGGCTTGAATAAGAAGACTTTATAAACTTTAAGAACTTTACAAACTTTATAAATTGACATGGAAACACTAAAAGTAGAAAACAAATTAGAAGAATTACACAAAAATGCAGGAGAAGATTTTCTTCCGCTTAATGGTACAGATTATATTGAGTTTTATGTAGGTAATGCTAAGCAATCTGCTTATTATTATCAGGCTGCCTGGGGTTATGAATTGGTTGCCTATTCTGGTCTGGAAACTGGCGACAAAGAAAAAACATCGTATGTTTTGCAACAAGGTAAAGCCCGTATCGTACTTTCAACAGCGCATAATCCTGAGCATCCAATCTCAAAGCATGTATTGAAACATGGCGATGGAGTAAAAGTGTTGGCACTTTGGGTTGACGACGCCGAAAAATCTTTTATCGAAACTGTTAAAAGAGGGGCTGTGCCTGTATTTCCGCCACAAACCCATAAAGATAAATTCGGAGAAGTAAGAACTGCCTCCATTGCTACGTATGGTGAAACTATTCATACGTTTGTTGAACGGAAAAATTATAATGGCCCTTTCCTGCCTGGATTTGTTGAAGCAAAATCAAAATTCAAAATTAAGCCTGTAGGTCTTAAATATATTGACCATTGCGTGGGTAATGTTCCGCTCGGCGAAATGAACAAGTGGGTGAAATTTTATGAAGATACAATGGGCTTTAAACTTCTCATTACTTTCGACGATAAACAAATTGCAACTGAATATTCAGCCCTGATGAGTAAGGTTGTTAGCAGTGGTAACGGCTATATTAAGTTCCCGATTAATGAACCGGCAAAAGGCAAAAAGAAATCTCAGATTGAAGAATACCTTGATTTCTACTTGGATGGAGGCGTGCAACACATCGCTATTCAAACGGAAAATATTCTGGAAACAGTAACAGATCTGAAATCAAGAGGCATAGAATTTCTTGAAACTCCAGATTCATATTACGACGAAACCCTTACCCAGCGTATTGGAAAGATAGATGAGAATATTGAGGACCTTAAAAAGTTAAAGATTCTTGTTGATCGTGATGAAGAAGGGTACCTGTTACAAATCTTTACCAAACCTGTAGAAGACCGCCCCACTGTGTTTTATGAAATCATACAGCGCAAAGGAGCAAAGTCTTTTGGTGCCGGAAATTTCAAAGCATTATTTGAGGCAATAGAAAGAGAACAGGCTAGGAGAGGGACGTTATAGGTATAAACTATGAGATATAAGAGATGATCAGGTTAATTATAACCGCTCATTTCCACATATCTTTTTAAGTACTTTCCTTTTTTTATAATCCATGCAATGTAGTAACTGCAGCATGCATCGCTGCCATCCATATATAAATATATGTTCCCTTTTTTATCGAAGCAGACCTTAAAGGTTTCCATGTTCGGTTCGTACAGGTCGTTGTAGGAACTATCTGGTATTTCAATCTGTTTCCCTTTTATTTCAAGTTTAATAGAAGCTAATTGCCTATTAGGTATATCAAAACTACCCCAGGGTTTTTTGTCATCAATTTTTTGCATGCTATCCTTACCCAAATTTATTTTGTGTTTTTTTATGTCAAACGGCGCTTCTTTGGCAAATAATTTAACGGTATCATTCTGAATCAAGATTTCCCTTTCAGGCATTGTATCAGTAATAGAAATATTATTAATGTGTGGCAAGGCAGAAAGTGCAATAAACTTATCCAGACAAATATCCCCGTTTACGATACACTCCCCACGTCTAATAAATTTCGAATAATACTTTTTCTCAATACTGTCCAGGCTATTTAGTTCCGGCTCAAAGCCAACCTCTGCCCAATCACTTGTTGAAGGAGCATATAAAAACATAAAAACCTCATCGTTAAAAAGCCGGGTGATAATCTTACTAGTAGTATCTCCTTTGTATATGCTCACATAACCGGCCGGATCGTTAATTATTGCTAATCCCTCAAGCTCCGCAGAATTAGCGTTTATGGAATCATCCGAAACAGTAATCAATGATTCTTTAGTAGCAGGAAGTTTTTCGGACTGTGCAAAACAGAAATAAGATGAAAATAAAAGGAAGCCTAAAATCCCAAATTTCATGTTCGATTTTGGATTAGAAGTATTGGCAAATTTAATAATAAATTATCCTACACTGCCTTCCACATATTTTAATAAACACCTTTTCGCAATTGGCAAAAGTGTTTCTTCCAATGGAACTACCAATTCGCTTTCTATAGCGTATGTGGCAGGGTTTGGAAAGTCTTCTTTTTCTTTGAGAAGTTCAAGTTTTATATTCTGGTAAGTGGTGCTTAAAGTAGCCTCCCAAGTTTTAATGTATTCCGTATGTATACCTCTGTATTTCGCGTCTGACTGTTCAAACAAGTTAATGTCATATTCATATACTTTGGTGTCTGCGTTTTTTCCATCACGGATAAAAAGGTAGCCTTCTTTAGATCGCAATGGAACAACTCCAACAGGAAATATATTCAATTGAGATTCGATGGCATCGTAAATCTTCTTCCCTTCTGCAAAATGTTGTTCCAATTGGGGAATAGAGAAGTTAATTATATTTTCCAGTTCACGCATCAGTTTACTATCGTAAAAATTTTTCTCATAAACCAGTTGCATTTTTTCCGAATCAACATCCGTTGCTTTGGATGGAAAAGCATTGTAGAGTTCCTCTTTCTTTTCTCTTATAGCCATCATCTGGCGGTAGTGCTTAATTATTTCCCGAAGTGATGGGTAGAGCTTTTGCAGTTCGAAATCCTTGTCAACCTGCTGTAAAAAGGCAAGCAACACATACTTTTTGTATTCAAAATCGATGTTCTTTTCAGTAAGCCAATTATCGCCAAGTGTTACCATAGGGATAGTTTATAATATAAACGATACAGAATAGCTATAGTTACAAAGATAAGGTGGCATTAACATTTTTTAATAGGCTGATCCAAGGCATCCCTAACAGTAAAGTGTTAAGATGGAGTGCAATATTTCTTCGTTTGCCAATGGGGCTCCGACTACTTTTTCCATACCAGGCATCCGGCAATCATATCATGCAGAGCTTGTTTCCTTTCAGTAAATCCCGCCATCATATAACCAATACAAAGAATAATGCCAGAAATTATTTTACTGAAATGCCTACCAGTTGCATTGCCGAACGAAATTCGCTTTCCTTCCATATCAGTTACATAAATGCCTAACAGCCATTTGCCCGGAGTGCCTCTTAAATGGGACGATTCAAATCCGGCATAATAAATCCAGTTGAATATAATTCCGAAGAAAATAGCATAGTAATACATGAATTTATTCTCCCAATCATAACTGCTTGAATAACTTGAGAGTTCGTCGGTATGTCCCTGAAGGGCTTTCAGAACTTCAGGATGTACTGCAAAGTAGTAGGACATTTCATCCCTCACTAACCAAAATACATATACAGCCAGGATTGAGGTAATTGCACCATCAATAAAATAGGCTGCAAAGCGAGCCCAAAATCCTGCATATTCGTTTTGTACTTGTTCTGTTTCCATACTTATTTTTTTTACAAATATAATTTATATTTAAAATGAAATTGGATGCCGGTATTAAAACCTCGGATGTACCTCAGGGGTGATAATCCTCAAGGATTTTGGCAGAACAGAAATCTTTATTTCATCAGCCAGTCCGCCCGGTTCACCATCATAATGCAGACAAAGCTGCTCTTTGGTATTACTCTTTCTTATTAAAATATTTTTCCCTTTTATGTTTTCAAAATAAGTAGAATGATGCAGTGTTTTTCGGAATAATCTCCAAATAAGTAACAGGCCTTTAACTGTAGGGAATGGTTTAATAATGCTAACATCCAGAAGCCCGTCTTTGGTGCTGGCTTCAGGAGAAATATAGGCGTTGTTGCCATATTGGCTGCTGTTTGCCACACTTATTACAAAAGTCTTTTTACGATATTCTTTACCATCTACAATAATGTCATATTCTGAAGGTTTATACGTAAAATATTTTTTGGCTGACAAATATATATAGGTAAAAAAACCCCGTTTTTTACTGCCGGCAAACATGGCTGCAACCTCAGCATCAAATCCAGTCCCGGCAATAGCAATAAAATGTTTACCATTCACAATTGCTGTATCTACAGTTGAAATATGCATTTCATTTATACATTCAATAGCTTCTTTTTGTCCATGTGGAATTGTAAAATGATTTGCCACAGCGTTACCGGAACCTGCAGGAACAATGCCTAAAACAGCTGAGGTGCTCATCATACCTGCCGCAACCTCGTTCACAATTCCATCTCCACCAACTGCAATAATTATGGAACAATTTTCTGCGGCATCTTCGGCAAGAATTGTAGCATGACCATGATATTTTGTGAAATGAATTATTGGATTAAACTTAGGCGAGAGATATTTCTTGATGCTTTCCTCAATACCTTTCCATTTGCCAGTTCCGGAGACAGGGTTAATTATAAAACAAATATTTTCACTCATACTGCCGGTGGATCTTCAAACGATTTTTTTGACATAAGTGATAATAAGACATACAGGATCATAATTATTGGAACCGACGTGTAGCTTAGTATTAAAAAGCAAATTAAGGATAGAATAACAAAGCTGTATCTTGTTTTATTACTGGCCCAGGACATGTTTTTCATTTTAAGTGAAAAAAGTTTCACTTCCGAAACCATCATTCCTGAACAAATAATTGCCAAGCCTATAAAAAACCAGATGGAAAATGTAACATTGGTAAGGTATATTGAATGCCAATACTGATCGTGCTGAAGAATGAGAGGGAAGGCAGCAATGAGTAAAGCATTTGCAGGAATGGGTAGCCCAATGAAATGGAAAGTCTGGCGGGTATCAACATTAAACCTGGCGAGGCGGATTGCGCCGAATATAGGTATCAACAAACCAGCCCAATCAAACGGATGGGTGCCTATTAAATGGTAAATAATCATTCCCGGTGCAACCCCGAATGAAACTACATCGGCAAGGGAATCTAATTCTTTACCAATAGGAGAATGCACTTTAAGTATTCGCGCAGCCAGTCCGTCAAAAAAATCGGCAATGGCAGCAAAAACAATCATCCATGAAGCATCAGGCAGTCTGTTTTGAAATACCAACACTATAGCTATGCACCCAAAAAGTAAGTTCAGGCAAGTGATGGCGTTAGGGATATTACGTTTTATTGCATTCATGCTGGTTGGTATTTATGCCTGAGAGCCATAATGGGTCTCTCAAAGTATTTGTAGCTTAAAGCGGATATAATTATAGTTAGTGCAAAAATAGCAATGGGATTGATAACAAAAACAGCTAATGGGCTATTTATCCCTTGTAGTTGTTGGGTAATGTGGCTATAAAAGAGAATAACCAGGCCATGATAACAGAATAGCCCGTAGGAGATCCTGCCAAGATAATTCAGGAAGGGGATTTTGCCAAATTGGAATACATGATTTTCGCAAAATGTCTGTTCAAAGATCATGAATCCAAAGAACAAGGTGGATATAAGCCTTTCTAATACTGTCATTACTTGCGACATGTAAATATAGTTATAGAAGGCTATATAAATAATGAAGATCGAATATATGGCAGCAATCAGCCAAACTGACATTTTCTTAAATTTTTCAAAAACATTTTTTCTGTTAATGCAGCAGTAGGCCAGCAATCCTCCGGCGGCAAAGTTGCCCACCCAACTCAAAGAATTGAAGTGGAGATTATAAGAATCATTTAAAGCCAGAATACGGAATAGGAGGGAGGCGACAACCAGCAAAATACAAAACGGGACAAATGCTTTTCTCAGCCATTTTAATAAGATTCCCCATGCTGCATAACATTGTTCTTCCACAGAAATACTCCAGAAAAATACGAGAAAAAAAAGAAAATTCTGTCCGTGTTTTACAATATAAAAATTGAGTGTGAAAGTAAGCAACCATGAGAGTGGGGGCATATCAGTCACATTCGTTCCAAGAAAGTTTCTTGCAACCCAGATGACTACAAATCCTGTAATTATCATTAAGAAATAAAGTGGCCATATCCGCAGACAGCGTTTTAACCAAAAATAAGTAAGGCTGAACTTAGAAGTGAAATTATATTCTTCCAGAATTATCCAGGTAATGAGAAAGCCAGATAATACTGTATAGAAATCCCAGCCAATAACGCCTATACTCAAATGTTTTTCATAAAAAACGAATGCTGAAGAACCTCTTATTGTCTTGTCCTGTGTGAAAATAATATGTTCTACGAATACCACTAAAAATGCCAAAAACCTTGGTGCATCAAGGTTTTTGAAATACATTTTTTGATAGTTGTTCAAATCAATAAGATTAATTTTCGTCTGCTACTTCCACCCAATCACCGTTATCTTTTATCAGTGTGATTAACGCATCCACGGCCTGTTCTGAGGCTATATTGCGCTGTACAACCTGTTTGCCTTTGTACAATGTTATTTTTCCAACACCGGTTCCAACATAGCCATAATCGGCATCCGCCATTTCACCGGGGCCATTAACAACGCAACCCATTATGCCTATTTTAACACCTTTCAAATGAGAAGTGCGAGCATGGATCTGTGCTGTTACTTGTTGTAAATTAAATAGTGTTCTGCCACATGAAGGACAAGATATATATTCTGTTTTGGAAATTCGAGTTCGGGTGGCTTGTAAAATTCCAAAACTTACACTATTCAACGTTGCAGCTGGAATAGGGGCTTTTAGCCAGATTCCTTCGCCCATGCCATCAATTAGTAAAGCACCTGCATCGGTTGCGGAAAATAACCGTAACTCATCTGTAGCGGCATTAGGGTAGGCTCTTTTTATAATTACGGGAGTGTTGTATTTTTTATTGATAAGTTCAATAAATATTCTTCTTTGTTCGGCCATGCCATGCTGATTAGACGTTTCCATAACCCAAACAAGTAAAGTATCTTTATTTAACTCTTGGAAGAGCGATTTTTCAATATCTGATATTTTTAAACTGACAAAATTAAGTTCATTTGATTTTTCTTCACAGTTACTATATTCTTCAATACTGCTATAATAAGGAAAGCTTGAATCTTGTTTATTTTCCTTCCATATTGAATAATTATAAATAGCTAAAAGCCCAAGTGGTAAAGGAAATTCAATCAAACTATCCCCACAATAAATATAGTCGGCGGCCTGATCGGTTGCTTTCCAGTTGCTAGTATTTGTATTAAAGGAGTATCCAGTTGCAAAAAGAGATGCTGGGGTTATAGTTTCCTTCTTTCCACTAAAATCCGCAATTACTTTCGGGTGGTTCTTCCCACCAATATTGTAAGCTAAGCGAGTTTCATGTTTTAGATATTCAAGGGGAGAGTAAGGAAGATTTATGATCGGAGGAATTGGAGCATGGTCTTTTCTATTTTCATAACGACTGACAAGCATTCTCGCAACCGGAACTTCAAATTCAGGATCTTCCGTGAGTGATACTCTTATGGTGTCACCAATACCATCTTCCAACAATGTTCCAATTCCGGCTGCCGATTTTATGCGACCGTCTTCTCCCTCTCCGGCTTCCGTCACCCCAAGATGCAAGGGGTAGTTCATACCCTCCGCATTCATTTTCGTAATGAGTAATCTGTAAGCCTGCACCATTACTATTGGGTTGCTCGCTTTCATGGAAAGAACTATTTGTCTGTAATTATTTTCCTCGCAAATGCGTAAAAATTCCAAAGCCGATTCAACCATACCTAGCGGAGTATCTCCATACCGGCTCATGATCCGGTCGCTCAATGAACCATGGTTAGCACCTATTCGCATGGCAGTACCATATTCCTTACAGATTTTTATTAATGGTACAAAACGCTGGCGTATCCTGTCTATTTCTGCATCGTACGAATTATCGGTATAATCTATCTGTTCAAATTTTTTTTTATCGGCGTAATTTCCCGGGTTGACACGTACCTTTTCAACAATACGGGCGGCCATTTCAGCTGCATTCGGAGTGAAGTGTATGTCGGCAATCAACGGAGTTTTATATCCTCTTTTACGAAGTTCATTTTTTATATTTTGCAGGTTTTCCGCTTCTTTCAGGCTGGGAGCCGTAATACGCACATAGTCGCAACCTGCATCAATCATTCGGATGGATTGTTCTACGGTACCCATCGTATCCATTGTATCCGTTGTGGTCATGGATTGGATACGGATCGGATAATCTCCACCCATTGGTACCTCACCAATGCTTACAACGCTACTCTTGCGACGTTTATAAGTGGTAAGGCTTTCGCAATACGTTTTTATTTCTGAGCCAGCAGTTACCGGCATAATTTTTTCTTTTTTGCAAAGTTAGGGAATTAGTAGAAACAAGCCATTGAAAGGGCAAGATACCAATCAGAATTAGGTTAAACTATGTTAAAGGCGGTTTACTTCTTTGCCGGAGCAGTGTCCAATAATGATTTTTTATAATCATCGAAGCTCATGTTTTTGTATTTATTTTCTACAAAATACTGAAGGATGGGTTTTAAATCAGCGGCTGTTATATACGATTGAAGATAGGTTAAGCGGCTAAAATTTTCGTCCATGTAAACAGTTGTTGGAAACGATAATTTTCCATCCATTAGTGAAGATGCCAGTTCGTTGGTATAGCCCTTGGTATGGGGTTTTAAATTATAGAATTTATGTCCTTTGAAATGGAATGTATCTGCAGTTTCTGCATCTAAGCGAACAGCATAAAAATTTTTATTTATATAGCCAGCAACGGTTGGATCGGTATAGGTATCGGCATCCATTTTCTTACACCAACCACACCAGGGGGTATAAATATCAATGAAAATCTTCCGGGGATGTTCTGCATTTAATTTAACTGCCTCATCAAAACTAACCCATTTAACCCCACTATCATCAGCAGGTTTAACAAATCCCCAAGTCGAAATTCCAATAATTGCGAGGGTAAAAATAACCCACCCTCTTTTTATATTTTCAAGCATAGTAAATGTATTGCCAACTCAAAGTTACGAAATTTCTACTTATTAAATTTATTCCTGAAAAAAGCCATAGCCATAGCCCATGCTTCTTTTGATGCCTCCGCATTATAGCTTGGTCTGTCATCGCAATTAAAAGCATGTTGTGCGTATGAGATAACTACATTTATATAAGGTTTTTCAGCTTTTTTCATTGCATTGATAACCGTTTCAACGTGCTCAGGTAAAATGTGGGTATCCAATCCACCCCAGAAGAATAATTGGGGTGCATGTGCAGTAGTTGCTTTATCAGCAATGGTATGCATTCCGCCGCCATAGTAGGAAATGCAGGCTGAGAATGGCAACCGCGTATTTGCAAGGAAAGAAACCCTTCCGCCGAGGCAAAAACCAATGGTTCCTAATTTATCGTGAATCACCTCCGGTTGTACTTTAAGCCAGTCATAACAAGCGGTAATGTCTGAAGTAAGGCCATCAGGTGTTATTGCCTGAAAATGCGGTGCAACCAAACTGAAATCCCCATATGGAAATTCGGCACCCGGAGCGGCAGATCTGTGAAATAATTCAGGGGCAATAGCTACAAATCCTTCATTTGCAATCTTGTCGCAAACATTTCGAATATGATGATTGACCCCATAAGCTTCCTGAAAAACAATAATTCCAGGAAAGGGTCCTTTCCCCTCCGGTACTGAGATATAAGCTCCCATTTCGGAGCCATCGTTTACTTTTAATGATATTTTCTTTGTATTCATATTTCTTACTTGAAATAATAATTGATAGTTAACGGCAAATATGGAAAAAATCGGTGAACCTTAAATAGTCATGTTAGGAGTTGTTCGTTCATAGTTCAGAATAATAACATATTTTTGCCTTTCATTTAAGAAAAGCAATGGCACAGACAGAAGTATTAATGCCCAAAATGGGAGAAAGCGTAATTGAAGCTACCATCATTAAATGGACCAAGAATGAAGGTGATAAAATAAAGGCTGATGAAACCCTGCTGGAAATAGCTACTGATAAGGTGGATTCTGAAATTCCTGCCCCTTCGGATGGTATTTTATTGAAAAAGCTTTGCAAAGAAGGGGACATTGTTCCTGTAGGTAAAGCTATTGCAATTATTTCTTCGGGCGATGCTCCTGATAAGCCTGTGTCTGCACCAATTGCTGAAGCTAAAAAATCTACTCCGGTGTCGACTCCGGTTAGTAGCCCTGTGGTAGAAAAAATGACTTCCAAAGAATTGGCAGAGCCAGTAACAAGATTTTCCAATTCAGGAAGATTTTATTCGCCATTGGTAAGAAGCATAGCTCAGAAAGAAGGAATTACAATCAATGAACTGGAAGCTATTACGGGAAGCGGAAAAGCAGGAAGGGTTACCAAAAACGATATGCTTTCATACTTGCCGGCCAGGCAAGCCAATGGCACTATTGAAATATCAAAACCAACCCCTGCTGTTGAAGCAGCTTCTGTTATAAAAGAAGCTCCGGCTAAGCCAATGGCAATTGGTGTCAATGATGAAATTATTGAAATGGACAGAATGAGAAAACTCATTGCCGACCATATGGTAATGTCAAAAAAGGTTTCTCCCCACGTCACCTCTTATGTTGAAGCCGATGTAACGAACTTGGTTTTGTGGAGAGAAAAAATTAAAAAGGAGTTTGAAAAGAAAGAAGGCGAAAAACTCACTTTTACACCGTTATTTATTGAAGCAACTGTAAAGGCTTTGAAAGATTACCCAATGGTAAATGTTTCGGTAGATGGAACTAAAATAATCCGGCATAAAGACATACATATTGGAATGGCCGTTGCATTACCCAGCGGTAACTTAATAGTGCCTGTTATAAGGTATGCTGACCGCAATAGTTTATTGGGAATTACAAAGCAAGTAAATGATCTGGCCGGACGTGCACGCGTAAATAAACTAGTGCCCGATGATACACAAGGCGGTACGTTCACTATTACCAATGTAGGCACCTTCGGAAATATAATGGGTACGCCCATAATCAACCAGCCACAGGCAGCAATTCTGGCAACCGGCATTATTAAAAAGAAACCTGTGGTTATTGAAACTCCGGCAGGCGATGTAATTGCTATAAGGCATATGATGTATCTTTCTTTATCCTATGATCATAGGGTAGTTGACGGTGCTCTGGGGGGCAGTTTTTTGAAGAAAATAGCTGATTATCTTGAGTCTTTCGACCTTAACAGGACAACCTGGTAAATATAAACGATAGATTAACAGTAAATTACCAATTTTATTTAAATCAGTTCTGTTATATTAATAAATCATTATATTTGTCTTCTTCGACCTGTGGAACAATGACAAATTATACTCGTAATAAACTCTACTCAATTGAGAATTTATTCTCGTTATTGGTATTTTTATTTTTATTCTCAGTGTGTTCTTATGCACAGCCTTCGACCGGAAAGACACCCGAGGAAATCAGGCTTATAAAAAAGGCTGATAAAAAATGGAGAAAGGCCAGACTTGCCAAGGCACTTGAACTCTATCAAAAAGCTATTGCCGTTAATCCTAAGAATAATTACACAAATTTTCAGGCGGGAGCTATATACTACTCAACCGATTCAGTTAAAATAAAAGCCCTCCCTTATTTTAATAATTGTATTAAAAATTCCCCTGCGGGTGTTGATGATACTATTATTGATGCTTACTACTACATGGGATATTGTTACATGCTGGAAGATAAGTATGACAGTTCTGCCAGATGCTTCAGGCTTTACAGAAACCATCTTGACCCGGGAAGACAAAACAATGATGCCTTTAACGAAGTAGACCGTAACCTGCAAATATGCAAAATGGCACCAAGGTTACTTAAAAGAACCCCGGATTCCACGGCGTATTTAATTAGTGGCAGACCACAACCAACCTTTATCAGAAATATTGGGAAAAATATAAATACTGCTTATCCTGAATATTCAGAGATAGTATATAATAATGATTCACTTATGCTATTTACCTCTCGCAGGCCTACCAGCCAGAAAGGGAAAATAGATGATTTAACAGGTCATTATTTTGAAGATACGTATATAGCCAGAAAGGATACAAACGGAAGATGGCTGTCACCTGCTTTGTTTTCATCACAACTGCGCATTGCACCTAAAAAGCTGCACATGGCAACAGTGGCTATGTCTAACGATGGAAATACCTTGTTTATATACAGGGATGGTGCAATTCTGATGTCAAAAAAATCGAATGGAAATTGGGGCGATCCACAAGATCTAAGTAAGGATATCAAGCAACTTAAAAATTACTTCGTGCCTTCTGTATTTATAACGGATGACGGTTCTAAGCTACTTATGGTAAGTGATGTAAAAGGCGGGCAAGGTGGCAGAGATATTTATATGTGCACAAAAGACAGTAAAGGAACCTGGTCTGAACCCAAAAACCTGGGCCCGGAAATAAATACCAAAGAAGATGAAGATTCCCCATTTATGTTGCCGGATGATAAAACACTTTTCTTTTCATCGAAGGGGCATGGCGGATTAGGCGGGTATGATATATTCGTTTCCCATCTCGAAAACGGAAAATGGTCTAGACCACAGAACCTTGGCGCACCAATCAATTCAGCTGCCGACGATATTTATTTTTCGTATGATGAAAATGACAAGAAGGGTTATTTTTCATCATCCCGAATAAAGGGAAGTTATGGAGACATGGATATTTACAGTTATAGTTTTGTTTGCGACAATATTGAGGTTACAAAACTGCAGGGAGAGATACTGGCATCTTCTAAAGGAAGCCCTCCTCCGGTGAGTATGAAATTAGTTGATCTTTCTGCTAAGAGAAAACCAACTCCTGTTTCTGTTTCAATGGATGAAAATGGAAAGTATTCTGCTAAACTTAAGCCGGAACATAAATTCCATGTGGAATTAACCAGCCCCGGATTTGTTCCTTATTCTTTTGACTTTACAACTCCACATCAGTGCAACGGCTATAATCTTTACCAAAGTATCCAGCTTTCCATGATTAATGATACAGCAGGGCACCATATTGGACAAAGGTTGGTAATGAAAAATGGGTTTTATCGCACCCCATTTTGGGCTAACAAAAAAAATGCCAGAACGGATACCGATATTAATGGTATGATCGTTTCTTATAAGGATACAGGGGCTATTTATGAAATCGATACATCATTCATAGTAATGTATTCTCCGCTTGTAAAAGATAGTTTAAATCCGAAAAATCTGGTTGCAACAACAGATAATAAATCTACACCTACTTCTGTAATTTATTTTCACTGGGAAAAATATGATCTGGATGACAAATATTTCCCATTCCTGAATTCAGTAGCTGCTATTATGAGCGTTAATAAAAATATGAAGTTGGAAATTAATGGATTTACAGATAACCTGGGTAATGATGCTTACAACAATAGGTTGTCTTTATTGAGAGCTAAGGCAGTGGCTAAATATTTGTTCCATAAAGGGGTTAAAAGATCACGTATAAGGTATAAAGGTTTGGGTGCTAATAAGTTTGTAGCACCTAACGATGGTGAACACAATCACCAGAACCGCCGTGTAGAAGTAATATTTATTAAATAACCTATCTTTGCCTCCATTCAGATGGCAAAGTCTACTTTACGAAAATTCAGTTCCTTATTTTTCCTGGGCATTTTCCTGTGGTTTAATGCTGTAAAAGATTTTCATGAAATACTTCATGCTGACGATCCTCACTGCTTCGTAAAAAATGTAAAGCATTTTCATGCCAAAGAGCATCATTGCCCGATTTGCGAATTTGAATTTCCGGGATTTGATACTCAAACTCCAAATGTTGAAGTTTCTTCTATTAATTTTGTAATCAAGGTTCAGAATAACTTAACGGTTCGGGTAATTTCTTCCGAACCTGTTTCTTTTTCCTCTCCGCGCGCTCCTCCTGTGGTAGCTTAAAGGAATTTATTCCAATTATTATTACCCCTTTCACCTTGTAATTTTTAATGGGGTTGGTACAATTAATATTTACGCTTCAAATACATTCATTATGAAATACATTTTTCTATTATTCACACTACTTTTATTCGCATTCGGAATAAAAGCACAAACTTTATCGGGGAAGGTAATAGATTCCCTAACGAAAGAATCAATACCCGGTGCAGTAATTTATATACCTGAACTTAAAGTTGGAGGGCAAACTGATACCGGTGGGTATTACAGACTTACTGACCTTCCTAAGCGAACCCTACTCGTTCAGGTTACGGTGATTGGTTATTCAACTATCAATCAAAAAATTGATTTGTCGGTTACAAAACACATGGATTTTTACTTGAATCAGTCTGCTACGCTCGGTAATGAGGTTATTGTTACAGGTGTTTCGCAAGCTACAGAGATGAAAAAGGAACCTGCACCAATAATAGCGATAGGTCCTATGTACATTCAACAGAATCTGTATACCAATGCCATCGATGCAATTGCAAAAATTCCGGGAGTTAGTGCAGTAACTACTGGCCCTAATGTTTCAAAGCCTTTTATTAGGGGCTTAGGTGCCAACCGTATTTTGACTGTTTATGATGGGCAGCGGCAGGAAGGACAACAGTGGGGCGATGAACACGGCATTGAGGTAGACCAGTATAATATCGAAAAGATGGAGGTTATAAAGGGACCTGCGAGCCTTATGTATGGCTCTGATGCACTCGCGGGAGTAGTCAGTATTCAACCAACGCCTGCCGCACCTCAGGGTAAGATCATTGGGAATATTTTGAATGAATATCAAACCAATAATGGTCTTTTTGGAAACAGTGTAATGCTCGGCGGAAATGAACATGGCTTTGAATGGATGGGCAGGGTATCCCATAAAATGGGAAAAGATTATCAGAATGCAATTGATGGATATAATTATAATACAGGATTCGAAGAATCAGATGCAAGTGGTTCACTTGGCCTGCATAAAAAATGGGGGTACTCTCATATCAGTTTTGCCCTTTTTGATGACTTGCAGGAAATACCCGATGGAAGCAGGGATTCACTCACAGGTAAATTTACAGAACAAATTACAGAGTCGGGTTCATATAGACCAATAGTTCCGGAAAGTGAGTTGAATACTTATAAAATATCCACACTGCATCAGCATGTGCAACTATACAGGCTATATACAAGCAATCAATTTTTATTGGGCAATGGGTCTAAAATTGATGTGGATTTTGGCTGGGAGGAAAACATAAGGCGAGAATACAGCCATCCAACATCACCTGATATTGCTGGTTTATATCTTATTCTGAATTCATACACGTATGATGTGAAATATAATTTTGTATCGAACAGAGGCTGGAAGCCCGTTGTAGGAGTTAATGGGATGTACCAATTAAACAATGCTGATAATGGCACCGAGGCCATAGTGCCAAGCTATAAGCTTTTTGATATTGGTGGATTCGGTGTAATTACTAAAACTTATCATAAACTGGAGTTATCAGCCGGAGTGCGTTACGATGTGCGTTCATTCAATAACAGTGGCATGTATTTCGATACGAACCATTCTACAGGCTACGGACAGGTTATTTCAGGCAGTGACACAGCCGGACATCCACACCCTTTTAATAACTTTAAAACAACGTATACCGGATTCACCGGAAGTATGGGTGCCAGTTATAACGTTTCTGATAAGTTTATCATTAAAGCCAATATAGCAAGAGGATACAGGGCCCCTAATATTGCAGAGATTTCTGCCAATGGAGTGCACCCCGGAACTAATTTATATCAAATCGGTAATTCCGAAATTGTTCCGGAATTCAGTTTGCAGGAGGATCTTGGGTTTTCTTACACATCCAAAATTGTGGAGGTAAGTCTTGATTTTTTTAATGACAATATTTCGAACTATATTTATGATGAACGATTAGTAAGCAAAAAGGGCGGAGATTCTGTTATTGTTCCGGGAAATACAACCTTCAAATTTGTTTCGTCTCAGGCAGATTTATATGGTGGGGAACTAAGCCTTGATGTTCACATTACAAAATGGCTGCATTTTGAAAATGGACTTTCTGTGGTCTATGCTTTAAATCTGGGAGACGGTTTGCAACCTGTTACTGACAGCACCAAATATCTTCCATTTATCCCTCCCATGCATTATACAACAGATTTGCGGGCTACATTCGGGAAAAATGTGGGATTGTTGGATCATATTTTCGCAAAAATTGAAATGGTGCTTTATGCTGCTCAAAACCAAATTTTCAGTGCGTATGGAACTGAAACTCCTACACCTGGATACACCTTATTTAATGCCGGGTTTGGTACAGATATAACAAATAAAAAAGGAAAAACTATTTGTACACTTTCACTAATGGGGAATAACCTGACCGATTTAAATTACCAGGACCATTTGAGCCGGTTGAAATACTTTGGATATAATTATGCCAATGGCAAAACAGGCATGTTCAACATGGGAAGAAACTTTGGAATTAAACTTGTGATTCCTTTGGATTTGAAATAAACAACAGGGGGATTAGGAATTTCTTAATCCCCTGTTTTTACAATCTTTTTTTGCAGAAGTGGACTATTGTCAGATGAGACAATCCTGAGGAGATATACCCCATTAGATAATCCGGAAATATCAAGTTGAACTAGTTTGTTATCCACCACAGAAATGCTTTTTACCAGTTCCCCAAGTATATTATAAAAAGAAATTACTGAGCCTTTAAGTTGCCCTTCAATTGTAAGAATTCCTGTTGTAGGATTAGGATAAACGGAAACCAGTGGTTTATTCTTAACTTCATTTTTACCAGATAGTACACAATTCGGAATTCGAGTAAGGGTTCCGCCCAATGAAGAAAAATCTGCAGAAAAGGCCTGGTAATAGATATTCGCAATAGTATCACTATGCACTATCACCGTGTTTTCATCATTTTGGCGGTCGGCGGAATTACTCCAATTATGCGAACCAGTAAGCACTTGAGGGTCCGAGCAAAAATTTGAAGCATCAACAATAAGGTATTTGTTGTGGTAAATAGTATTGCTGCTGGTAAAAACTTTCAGGTTGGTATTTCCAAGGGCTGCATTAAGAATGGGATAAGCTGCATAAGCTGTGCTATACTGGTCAAGTATCCCGGCTGTATAAATCCCACCGTTGAATTGATTTGCAATTGCATTCGCATCTGAGGTTTCAGTAAATGTATAAACACCAAAATAAAGGTCTGTATTCGCAGAATTGATGCTTTGTAAAATATGGCTGTTTGTGCTATCTGTAGGGCTGAAATAGAGTTCCACCTGCACACCACCCACATTGAATAAATGTTGTCCGAGATTGGATTTTTTTGGCCCGAATTTGGAGTTGAGTGTATCAGGCAACATAGCAGTATCTCCCCACATCTGGTTGAATTCCGCCGTATAGGCTAATGCCAGTTTCTGGTTCTGAAAGATGATAATGTTGTTGTAATCTGAATCCATTTGATCTCTGCTCCAATCGGCTGAACCGGTCCATACAATAGGCATAAGCGAATCCGGTGAATGAGCATCAAACACAACAAATTTATCGTGCATTATGTTGTAGGGTCCGCCAGTAGGGCTTGCTAATGTTGCAATATTGGTGTCAAGCAGTTTAAGTCCTCGGTTGGCCGAACTTCCATTATATATCCACCGTATTTTAACACCCCTGTTATAGGCAGCATTTATGGCTATGGCTATATGGCTGAGTTGGTCACTTGAATATGCTGTGTAATCATATTGAGTTATGTCAATTGTATAGTTGGCCCGGTTTATATAAGCAACAAGGGTATCCGTCAGAGTTCCGTTCAGAAATACTGCATTCACTCCGGCTGAAAGGGTTGTATCAACCGGGTTATTAAAGTAAACTCTGATATTCGAGATAGCTCCGCCTTTTATTTGCGGAAGCGTTGTATCTCTTATCAGAAGAAAATCGTCGAAGGCTAAATTGCCTGTAGATTTTGTATACGTAAATTGCAATTGTACGGCAGTATCCGGAACATGGAACCCCATATTTTTTCCGCTATTTGAAATTGGAATAATTTTTGCAAGTGTATCCCATTTAAATGTGTTTACGGTATATAAAATGGTGAGAGAGCTTAATGTGTCTACCGAGGCACCACGCATCCAGAATCGAAGACTATCTGCATTTGAAAAGACTGGAGTAGTAATGGTTGCTCCAGTAGCTCCAAATTTATATGAATTGGGTCCACTAACTCCCGAGTAAGCAGTGCTGGTATAATTTCCATTATACCCGAAGTTCCATCCTACAGGAACTGTAGATGAGGTACCATCATACGTTGTGAAGTTTTCCTGAATTAATGTAGTCTGGGAAACTCCTTTAGCAAAGGGGAGAAAAAGTATGAAGCAAAACAAGGCAATCCTAATGGTTCTCATAAGTGGCGTTAAATAACCAAACAAAGTTATTGTTTAAAGTTTACACATTTATTATAAAATGTAATGCATTCATAATAATTTGAATATAACTACGTTTATGCTTTCAATAAGGTTTGTTTTCAGGGGTTCTTGTAGGGTTTTATTCCCCGCCACACTATCCTTTAAAAGTGTGAATTAGTTTTTGTGTGAAGTCCGTTCTGAGTAATCAGAGCGGACTTTTTAATGCGATTCTCAGACGAAATATGTACGTTTGTATCAGAAATGAAATTGAGCTCCAATCCTAAAATAATTATCAGCCGTACCGATAATATCGGCGATGTGGTGCTTACTTTGCCTTTAGCTAAGTATTTAAAAGAAAAGTACCCTGATTCGGAAATAATTTTTCTTGGTAAAAGATACATCAAACCACTTATTGATTGTTGTGAAAACATCGACCGCTTTCTTGACTGGGACACTCTTGCAGCCATGCCGGAAAATGAAAGTCCTCAGTTTTTAAAGGATATAGGGGCAGAGGTTATCATTCATGTTTATCCACGACCTGAGATTGCAAGAATGGCTTACAAAGCTGAAATTAAATATCGGATAGGAACCAGCCATCGGTTTTATAACTGGCTTTATTGTAATAAGCGTGTTGACTTTACAAGAAAAAATTCACCCTTGCATGAAGCGCAATTGAATTTTGAATTGGCAAAACCTTTAGGAATTACTGACATTCCTTCGTTAAAAGAACTTGGAGAAAGTTATGGCTTAACAACCATTCCGACTCTTAAAAAGGAATGGAAAGATCTGTTTGACCGAGCTAAATTTAATTTAATACTTCATCCGTTATCACGTGGCAGTGCAAGGAACTGGGATTGGAAACACTACAACAAATTAATTGAAATACTTCCTTCTGATAAATTCAAAATATTCGTTACAGGAATGGAAACGGAATCAGCACTAATAGCGGAAAATATTCTCAAACATCATCCGGCAGTAACCAGCTTAACCGGCAAATTAGATTTCGAACAGTTAATTGCTTTCATAGCAAATGCAGACGGATTGGTAGCTGCCAGCACAGGGCCCTTGCATATTGCTGCCGCACTTGGTAAAAAAACGGTTGGTTTATTCCCCTCAATCCGGCCTATGCATCCCGGAAGATGGGCTCCGTTAGGGCCTAAAGCTAATTGCCTTGCGCTTAGTAAAGATTGTACTGATTGCAAAAAAGGTGGCTATTGTGCCTGCATAAATTCAATTGAAGCAGGGCAAGTGAAAAATTATTTAATCTAGCGTAATCTAGATTATCATCCCGGCCCCAACAGTTTCGTTGGTGGCTTCATCAATAAGGATCATACTGCCTGTATGGCGGTTTTTGCGGTAGCTGTCAAAGAAGAGTGGGCGAGTAGTGCGTATAGAAATCCTACCGATATCATTTAAGCCAATATTTTTGTCGTCTTCAATACGGTGAAGTGTATTGATATTTATTTTATAATGCACATCCTTGATAACACATCGAGCATCCTGAGTGGTGTGTTTAATGGCATACTTACCACCCACTACTAATTTTTTTTCATTCAGCCAGCAAATCATCATATCAATATCCTGCCCATTTTCCGGTTGGTTGTTTTCCCTTACCAGCATATCGCCACGGCTTATATCTATATCATCTTCGAGTAACAAAGTAACAGACATTCCTGGTTCAGCTTCTTCCATTGGTCCGTCAGCGGTTTCAATCGATTTTATTTTAGATACAAAACCGGATGGCAATGCCATTACAGAGTCTCCTTTCTTGAAAATGCCACCCGCTATTTTGCCGGCATATCCACGATAATCATGGTATTCATCGTTTATCGGACGGATGATATATTGAACAGGAAATCGGCAATCAATCAGGTTTTCATCACCCGAAACGTGAATATTCTCCAATAAATAGAGTAGGGTGCTCCCCCCATACCAAGGCATATTCTTTGACTTATCAACTACATTATCTCCACTCAAAGCCGAAATTGGAATGAATTGCACATCCACAATTTGAAGTTTAGTAGAGAACTCCTCAAATTCGTTACGTATTTTTTCAAAAACTTCTTTGCTATAACCAACAAGGTCCATTTTATTAATGCAGACCACTACATGCTTAATTCCGATTAAGGAAGCAATAAGTGAGTGCCGGTTGGTCTGTTCGGTAATGCCATGCCGTGCATCAATCAATATAATGGCCAGGTTAGCCGAAGAGGCTCCGGTAACCATATTGCGGGTATATTGAATATGGCCGGGAGTATCGGCAATTATGAATTTCCGCTCTGGCGTGGAAAAGTACCGGTAGGCCACATCAATAGTAATACCTTGTTCACGTTCTGCGCGAAGGCCATCTGTGAGCAGGGCCAGATTTACACCCTGTTCCCCGCGTTGTTCACTGCTTTGTTTTATAGCTTCGTACTGGTCTTCAAAAATTGATTTGGTATCATAGAGCAGTCGTCCTATCAGGGTGCTTTTACCATCGTCTACACTGCCACAAGTAAGGAAACGCAAAAGACTCCTTTTAGGGGCAGAAAGCTGAGTATTGGAATTTGAGGATTGATTTTTACTCATACAATTATCAGAAATATCCTGTTTTTTTACGGTCCTCCATAGCTGTTTCCGAGCGTTTATCGTCCGATCGTGTTCCCCTTTCAGTAACTCGGGATGCTGCCACCTCGGCTACAATCTCATCAATGGTTGATGCTTCTGAAAGCACTGCTCCGGTGCATGTCATATCGCCTATAGTACGGAAACGTACCTGCATCATTTTGCCTTTTTCAGTTTCTCTTAAATTGAGATAATCAGATTTTGCAAGCAGTTGTCCGTCCCGTTCAATTACCTCTCTTTGGTGCGTGAAATATAGGTTTGGTAGTGGAATTTCTTCTTCTTTAATATACTGCCATATATCCAGTTCGGTCCAGTTACTAAGCGGAAACACGCGGAAATGCTCGCCCATATTTTTACGGCCGTTGAATAGATCCCACAATTCAGGCCGTTGGTTTTTAGGGTTCCATTGCCCGAATTCATCCCTGTGCGAAAAGAAACGTTCCTTGGCTCTTGCCTTTTCTTCGTCTCTTCTTGCACCACCCATGCAGGCATCTAATTTCAGTTCTTCAATAGAATCAAGCAAAGTGGCGGTCTGTAAAAGGTTGCGGCTTGCATTATAACCGGTTTCTTCTTTTACACGCCCTTTATTGATAGAATCCTGAACGTATCGAACAATCAGTCGGGCATCAATTTTTTTCACCCATTCATCACGATAAGTAATGGTTTCAGGGAAATTATGTCCGGTATCTATATGCATTAAAGGGAATGGAATTTTGGAAGGGGCAAAAGCCTTTCTTGCAAGGTAACTCAATACAATAGAATCTTTTCCTCCTGAAAAAAGCAGTGCCGAGCGTTCAAACTGGGCAGCTACTTCCCTCAATACATAAATAGATTCGTCCTCTAATTCTTTTAAATAAATATTTTTGACAGGCATAATAATTGTGGCGGTAAAGATAATGATTATGGCTAAGCCTGTATATCTTTAAGATTCAATTCAAGCGATTTAACCCCATTCCACTCTGATTCCCTTAGGGAATAACATATTTTGAAAGGGGTATTGGCTGATATCATAGGAAGGTATTCATGCATTTCATACCCAATGGCTGAAAAGGTGATATTCGGGTTATCTGCCTGGGCAAGCGAAAGACGAAGATGTCCGTTGCCAACAATTTGCGGAGGTCTTTTGGTGATCACATTTTCGGCATAAAAAACAGGTGTCATATTACCGGGGCCAAAAGGGGCAAATTGTTTTAGAACGGTATTAAATTTAGGGCTAATAGATGCAAAGGGTAAGGCGCAGTCAATATCAATTTCGGGGTGAAGCATGCCTTCTGTAATTGTTTTGGTAACAACTTCTTCAAACAAATCAATAAATGCAGGTAAATTCTCTTCTTTCAACGTAATTCCGGCAGCATATTTATGACCTCCGAATTGTTCCAGTAAATGTGAACAGGATGAAATTGCATTGTATAGATTAAAGTTTTTTACAGAACGTGCCGACCCGGTAATACTCCCGTTCGATTTGGTGAATATTATGGTAGGCCTGTAAAAATGTTTTTCGATCAGGCGGCTTGCAACAATACCAATTACACCTTTGTGCCATTCCGGATTGTACAGAACAGTTGTTTTTTTATTTCTCAGCTTTTCATCGGTTAATACCATTGTTAAAGCTTCCTGAGTTATGGTTGCATCCACGTCCCGGCGTTCAACGTTTGTTTTGTTGACTGACTCACCCGATAACATTGCTTTTTGCGGTGTATCTGCAATTAAAAGCTCCACAGCATTTTTTCCGGTTTCTATTCGTCCGGCTGAGTTTATTCTCGGACCGAAAACAAATACCAGATCGGAAACATTTATTTCCCTCTTCATTTGGGTCAATTCAATAATAGCTTTAAAACCGGCTCTAGGGGCGGAATTTATTCTTTTAAGGCCATGATGTGTAAGAATTCGGTTCTCTCCGGTTATAGGTACAATATCGGCGGCAATGCTAAGTGCCACCAAGTCGAGGTATTGTTCCAGCGATGCAAATGGAAGGTCATAATGCTGTACGAGTGCCTGAACAAGTTTGAATCCTATACCACACCCGGAAAGTTCTTTGTAAGGGTATTTACAATCGGTTTGTTTTGGGTTTAAAATGGCCACTGCATCCGGAATTTGATCGTCCGGTTCGTGGTGGTCGCAGATGATAAAGTCTACCCCTCTTTCTTTTGCATGGGCAACTTTGTCCTTCGATTTGATACCACAATCCAGTGAAATAATAAGCCCGAAACCATTGTCTGCTGCATAATCCACACCCTTCAGGGAAACTCCATATCCTTCCGCATAACGGTCGGGTATATAATAATCGCACTTTAAGCCGAGCCATTTTAAAAAAGTAAAAACCAGCGATACAGCAGTGGTTCCATCTACATCATAATCCCCAAAGACCAATATTTTTTCGCCTTTCGCCGTTGCATTAATAATCCGTTCAATTGCCTTTTTCATGTCCTTCATAAGGAAAGGATCATGCAGGGATTCTAACGACGGACGGAAAAATTCTTTAGCCTCGTCGTAGTTTTCAATACCACGCTGAACAAGTAAATTCCCTATTACATCATTCACCTTTATTGCATCAATTAATGCATTCACCTTTTCAACAGGTACAGGTTCTTTTATATTCCATCTTTTTTTCATGAATACTTTTTTCTGTTTGGGTAAGACTGCTTCGTTCCTCGCAGTGACTAACAGAGCGGTAATACGTCATCCGCCGTTGGCGGACGAAACAATCCTACTAAAATGAATTCGTTAACTATTTAGCTTCCAATCCTTAATTCCTAATTAAATTCAGCAGGCTTTTGCTTCCAACTTGGTATATTCATTACAACATTTTTCACTGCAAAAGCTTTTCATTTCCGCTGCACATTTTTCACATTGTATTATCAATGTATGGCATGATAGCAGCGAACAATTCACCTGCCTGTCGCTCGATTCCCCGCAGGTATGGCATTTACCGATTACATCTGCTGTTATACGCTCTCCCATACGTTCGTCAAACACAAAATTTTTGCCAATGAATTTCGATTTCATTCCCAGGCGTTCCATCTCGCGGGCATATTGAATGATACCTCCATCTAATTGGTACACATTCTTAAAGCCATTGTGTTTTAAATAGGCACTGGCTTTTTCGCAACGTATTCCTCCGGTGCAATAGAGTAGAATATCTTTATCTTTTTTATCCTCTAATTCTTTAATTGCTTTAGGAAGTAATTCCCTGAAAGTCTTTACATCGGGACAAACGGCATTTTCAAAACGGCCAACTTCGCTTTCATAATTGTTACGCATGTCAACAACCAATGTGTTCGGGTCTTCCATTTTTTTGTTGAAAGTAACAGCATCTAGCCTTGTGCCGGTATTGCTTGGGTCAAAGGTAGCATCCCTCAATCCGTCCGCTACAATCTTAGGTCTCACTTTCATTTTAAGTGCAAAGAAAGACTTATTGTCATCCTCCACAGCCTGTTTTATAGGTACATCTTTAAAGAGTGGATTCTTATATAAGTAGTTTATAAAGTCCATTACAAAATGCTCGGGAACGCTCAACTGGGCATTGATTCCTTCATGCGCAAGGTATATCCTGCCATATACTTTCAGGCTATCCCAATATGCATACAGTTCATCCCGGAGCTTTTCAGGTTCTTCAATATGAACATAGCGGTAAAATGACATGGTTATCCTCCGGAAAGGTTCCGCTGCCACTTTTTTTCTGAGTTCTTTTTTGTTAACGCGATTGTAGAGAAACATTCACTTGTGTAATTCCTATCTGCGGGCAAAGATATAAAAATCAAAGTTCAACTTGAGTAAGGTCCATCTCATTTGGTAAATTTTCCGGTTGGGTTCCGAGTTTTGTTTTACACTTTTATACACTTTTTCAAGTGCTGGGGATGTGTAAATATGTGAGTTAAGTATATTGATTAACAATTATATATAAATATTTTATACCTGTTTTGTTTTACAGTACTATTGTAATAGGTGTATAATTGTTTGGTACATGATTTTCTGATCGTAAAAACTGGCTATAAAAGGCCTTGTCCACCGCTTGTCCCCCTAAAGTGTAAAATAAGAGAAAGAGGTTTTGTTTTACACTTTTTAAACAGCAATCAGTTATTCAATATCCATCCTTTTATACTTATTCCAGCCCAGCATATCATCCATACCAAATACCCCTTTTTTACCAAAAAGCCAGGCAGCGGCATGAACGGCACCCTCACCAAAGCCACGGCGGCTATAAGCCTCGTGGCTAATTTTTATTTCATCAGCTTCCGAAGTGTAAAATACTATGTGGGTTCCGGCTACTTCGCCAATACGGATGGAGTTGATTGGCAATTCACCTTCTTTACGTTCAACATCATCCTTGTCGAGGGTCCATTTGGATATGCCTCCATGCCCTTTAATAAGCCCTTCTGCTAATGTGATTGCTGTTCCGCTTGGTGCATCCTTTTTATGTACATGGTGTATCTCTTCTATTGATGGGAAATATTCCGGATGGTCCCTCATCAGTTCTGCCAGGTGTTCATTTAGTTTGAAGAACAAATTAACGCCAATACTGTAGTTGGAGGCATAAAAAAAGGCTTGTCCTTTTTCAAGGCAGGTTTTTTTTATTTCATCCATGCGGTCAAGCCAACCTGTTGTACCACAAACTACCGGCACACCTGCTTCAAAACATTTTAAAATATTATCTGCAGCCGATTTGGGGGTGGAGAACTCAATGGCCACATCTGTTTTTCTTAGGTTTTCAACAGTGAATTCATGCAGGTTTGTTTCGTCAAAAACCTGGGGAACATCATATCCTTTAGCAAGTGCAATGCGTTCAATTGCCCTGCCCATTTTACCATATCCTATTAGGGCTATCTTCATATAACTTTGTTTATCGGCCAAAGATAGTATAACTCTATTGGGTGAAAAAATGATTTGCATTAATAAATCCCAAATTTGTCAATCCGGGTCTTTGGCACGATAATTGACAGGATTTTCATAGTATTGCCAAAAATTGGCTTAATTTTGCCTGTATGAAAGACTCGCCTGAGAAAAAAGACACCCTGCTGCACATATTGAATCTAGATAACCTGAATGATGATGATCATGAGTTTATTCCCATTCTGACGAACGAGGAAGAGAAGAAAATAAATGAGGAAGAGATTCCTGCTGAAATTCCTATCCTTCCTTTAAAGAATACGGTACTGTTCCCGGGAGTGGTTATTCCAATTACGGTAGGCCGTGATAAATCCATAAAGCTTATTAAGGATGCTTATTCGGGAAATAAAACCATTGGTGTGGTTGCCCAAAAAAGCGATTCTACTGAAGATCCTTCATTCGAGGATATACATAATATAGGGACTATAGCCTTTCTGCTAAAAACCATAAAAATGCCTGATGGCAGCACAACTGCTATCATTCAAGGTAAAAGAAGGTTTGAGATAACTGAGTTAACCCAGAAAGAACCTTATCTGAAAGCAAAGGTGCAGGCATTTGAGGAAATAATTCCTGAAAAAGGGGATGAAGAATTTGAAGCTTTTGTTTCATCTCTTAAGGATGTGGCGTTTCAAATTATAAAGCTTTCTCCTAATATTCCATCGGAGACAGCTATAGCATTGAAAAATATTGAGAGCAGTAATTTTCTCATCAATTTTATTTCATCGAATATGAGCGCGCAGGTCGCGGACAAGCAAAAAATATTGGAAATGCCCGACTTGAAAAAACGCGCTGCACTTTTGCTAATCACGTTGAATAAGGAAAACCAGGTGCTTCAGCTCAAAAACCAGATTCAATCAAGGGTTAAGGAAGACCTGGATAAGCAACAGCGTGAATATTTCCTGCATCAGCAGTTAAAAACCATTCAGGAAGAATTAGGCGGTGATACATTCGGGCAACTTATCAAAGATTATAAGAAAAAAGCGAAGACAAAAAAATGGGGCAAAAACGTTAAAGAAGTTTTTGAAAAAGAATTGCAGAAACTGGAACGTATGAATCCCAATGCGGCCGAATATTCGGTGCAGAGCAATTATCTTGAGTTGTTGCTTGAACTTCCGTGGAATGAATATACAAAAGATAGTTTTGATCTGGCGGAAGCCGAAAAAATATTGAACCGCGACCATTACGGACTTGAAAAAGTGAAAGAGCGCATTATATCATATCTTGCAGTACTGAAGCTTAAGGGTAATATGAAAGCTCCAATACTATGCCTGGCGGGCCCTCCCGGGGTTGGTAAAACCTCCCTTGGCAAATCCATGGCTGCTGCATTAGGAAGAAAATACGTGCGTGTTTCGTTGGGCGGAATGCACGACGAAGCTGAAATTCGAGGACATCGTAAAACCTATATTGGCGCTATGCCGGGACGAATAATTCAAAGTTTGAAGAAATGTAAATCATCGAACCCGGTTTTTGTTTTGGATGAGATAGATAAAATAGGAAGGGATTTTCATGGTGACCCTGCATCAGCTCTCCTGGAGGTTTTAGACCCTGAACAAAACAGAGAGTTCCACGATAACTTTATTGAAGTTGAATATGACCTTTCTAAAGTACTATTCATAGCTACTGCAAACAATCTCGACGCCATTAATCCGGCCCTGCTGGATAGGATGGAGGTAATTGACATTAGCGGATATACCGTTGAGGAAAAAACACAAATAGCGCGTCAGCACCTTATTCCGAAGCAGCTAAAGGAACATGGCGTTAAGAAAGGCCAGATAAAACTTTCCGATGAGCTGATTGAAACGATTGCCGATAACTACACCCGTGAATCGGGCGTTCGTAACCTGGAGAAGAAAATAGCGCAGGTGATTCGTTCCGTTGCTAAATCAATTGCTATGGGCGAGAAGTATGAGCAGGATATAAAAGTTGAACAACTCGATAAAATACTTTCTCCGGCACACCCGAAAGACCGTTACCAGGGGAACGATGTGGCTGGTGTTGTAACCGGCCTTGCATGGACTCCTTCAGGTGGCGATATATTATTTATTGAAGTAAGTCTGAGTCGTGGTAAAGGAGGTTTAACACTCACCGGAAATTTAGGTGATGTGATGAAAGAGTCTGCCACTATTGCATTGGAATATCTTAAATCACGTGCCGAAGATCTTTACATTTCTTATAAGGCATTTGAAAAGTGGAACATTCATATTCACGTTCCTGAAGGTGCAACCCCAAAGGACGGGCCATCAGCAGGTGTTTCCATGTTGACTGCCCTTGCATCTGCTTTCACACAGCGTAAAGTACGTAAAAACCTTGCTATGACAGGTGAAATAACCTTGCGTGGTAATGTGCTTCCGGTAGGTGGGATAAAGGAAAAGATACTAGCCGCAAAAAGAGCCGGAATAAAAGAGATCATGTTGCCGCGTGATAACAAACGTGACATTGACGATATAGATCCAAAATATTTGGCTGACCTCAAGTTTACGTATGTGGATAAAATGAAGGACCTGCTGGAGTATGCACTGCTTGACGAATTTGTGAAAAACCCGTTACGCCTTGAAGTAGCTTATGCCGAAGAATCCATTAAGTAAAAACTTTAAAACCATTAAGAACTTTCGACTGATATGATATATGTAACGAGGCGTGAAACCTTTAACGCCGCTCATAAAGTTTATAACCCGGAGTGGAGCGATGCTAAAAATGAAGAAGTATTTGGCGGATGTGCTAACCCAAACTGGCACGGACATAACTATGTACTTTTTGTAACTGTGAAAGGCGAAATAAGCAAAGAAACAGGATTTGTAATAGACCTTAAAAAACTGAGCTTGCTGGTCCGTAAAGAAATTATTGAAAAGGTAGACCATAAAAACTTCAACCTTGATGTGCCTTTTCTGAAAGGGGTTTTAACCAGTACAGAAAATATTACAAAAGCTTTCTGGAATATTCTGGATGAGCCTATTTCAGCTATGGGTTGCAAACTACATTCCTTAAAACTTCAGGAAACAGAAAACAATTACGTCGAATATTTTGGCGAATAAAAATTAAGTAAATTGGGCAGAAAGAATCATACAGAAAAGAACTTTGATGAACTCATCGGAGAGGATGGAATACCGTTGGATGCGATATATGATATCCACCATGCGGAAAATATAGCCAAAAATTTTAAAAATATTTTAGAAGAAGTTGGTGAAGACCCGGAGCGGGAAGGATTGTTAAAAACCCCCATCAGGGCTGCAGGCTCAATGCAATACCTTACCCAGGGCTATAAACTGAACCCGGAAGCAATGCTCCGCAAGGCTATTTTTAAAGAAAAATACAGCCAGATGGTCATTGTAAAAGATATTGAATTGTATTCACTCTGCGAACACCATATTCTTCCGTTTTTCGGTAAGGCCCATGTGGCCTATATTCCCGATGGAAGAGTGGTAGGATTGAGCAAAATACCACGTGTAGTTGATGCCTTTGCCAGAAGATTACAGATACAAGAACGCCTTACCGATCAGATAAGGGATTGTATTCAAAATGTGTTGGACCCACTTGGAGTAGCTGTGGTTATTGAAGCACAACACTTGTGCATGCAGATGCGCGGTGTTCAAAAACAGCATTCCACTACTACTACTTCTTCCTTTACCGGAGAGTTTTTAAAGAACGAAAAAACCCGTCAGGAGTTTATCAGTTTGGTGAAGTCAGGAAGGCACTAAGTATTTAAAGTCGTTTTTCTAACCGAATACCTATCGCCTTTTTGGTTAATAAGTTAGGCGATTACCTAATACAGGGAATCGTAGTATATATCTGTTGATTATCAATATAAAATCGTGTTTAAAAAGCGATTTTAAAGCTGCGGATTAGTCGCTTTCACAATATTAATAACTTTTTGATGTTTATCAGATACATACTATCGTTATTTTCATATATTTGTATCAATCTGCAGAATGACAAAAAAGATAATCTTAATCGGCGGGCTTGTAATAGCCTTTAGTAAGCTTTATTCCCAAAGCGCACCCAAGTACAGTAACGACTTTTTAGATATTGGTGTAGGTGCCCGTGCTCTTGCTATGGGCAATTCAGTTATTGCAAGCAGCAATGATGTTACTTCCGGTTACTGGAACCCGGCTGGTTTAATGGGTGTGAAAGGAGATATTGAAATATCGCTGATGCACAATGAATATTTTGCAGGAATTGCCAAAGACGATTACCTGGCCGCCAGTTACAAGTTCGATAAGAACAGTGTTTTCGGGCTAACTGTGATTCGTTTTGGAATTGATAATATACCCTATACTATTGACCTCTTAGATGCCAATGGGAATGTAAACTACAATAACATTACTTCATTTTCCGATGCTCAATATGCCATTCTGTTCAGCTATGCTCGTACATTCGATAAGATACCCGGTTTGCAGGTAGGTGGTAATGTAAAAGTAATACGCTCTATAGTTGGTGATATGGCTAGCTCATGGGGTTTCGGGCTGGATGCAGCAGCACAATACCGTTATAAAGACTGGCTTTTTGGTGCCGTGGGTAGAGATATTACCTCCACTTTTAATGCATGGAGTTATAATCTGAGTCAGGATCTGATAAATGTTTTCCAACAGACCGGAAATGAAATTCCCCAAAACGGACTAGAAGTTACATTGCCACGTTTGATGCTGGGTGCTGCACGTACTTTCAAATTCTTCCACGATAATCTTTCCCTTATGCCCGAATTAGGTGCCGATGTAACTTTCGATGGAAGAAGGAATACCGTTATCAGTTCCAATCCTATCAGCGTTGACCCGCATTTGGGAGTTGAAGCAGGTTACAGGGACATTATATTTTTACGGTTGGGTATAGGCAATATTCAGAATAGTACGGACGCAACAGGGGCTTCAGGCACCTATGTGCAACCTGATTTTGGCGTTGGATTAAAAATAAAATCGTTCTCATTGGATTATGCTTTAACGGATAATACGGCAGCGGGTTTGTATTCTAACATTTTTTCTGTTAAATTTGACATCAATAAAAAGCCGGGGAAATGAAAAAGCTATACCTGATATTTTTTATTTGCACCAGCATATCGTTTATTACAACGGCACAGCAGAAGGCATTTAATAAACAAAATCAGGTAGCTCCTCAAGTACTTCCGGCAGCACCTAAGGCAACAACTACACAACGAAGTGAGCCGGTTATTGGAAAAGAACCAGCCAGGTCGAACTTTAATAATAAAATGGGTACAGGTAAAACCCATAAAAGAAAGGTATCGAGCACTACTACTTATGGCAACGAATGGATAAACTATTCCCAGAAATATTTTAAGATAAAAGTAGATCATAATGGAATTTATAGAATAGACTCGCTGACCCTTGCAAAAGCGGGTGTTCCTGTAAATACAATCAACCCAGGAGATTATCAGCTTTATTTCCGCGGACAGGAGCAATATATTTATGTGCGCAGTAATTCCCCATCGCTAGGAAAAGTGAATGGAGATTATATCGAATTCTTCGGGCAAAAGAATGATGGTGTACTTGATTCAACCATCTATTCCAACATAAAGTTTTTACCCAACCCCTATTACAGTCTTTTTAATGATACCTCCACATATTACCTTACTTGGGTAGGGCATGGTTCCAACAGGAGGATGGTTCCGCAACTTTTTTCCGACACAAATAACTATAGCCTGTATCCTATTACTCCATATGTGATGGATACATCAACTCATTGTAGGATTACTGATTATTTTCCCGGTGCTTTTGTACAAGGTATTGCCAATGAAACTCCCAATGATCCAAGATTCACTCAAGGTTCATCATGGCGTGAAGATGAAATTGGGTATAATCCATTTCAATGTTGTGTAACCTACACACCTGTCATTGGTAACGTTTATTACGGAGGTGGTGCTCCCAATGTTTTTTTACGAACTGTTGTTCTTGGAATGTATACTGGGAATTGTACCTTTAGTATAACCACTTCAAATACTAATCAAACTTTATGGAACAATGTTCCTGCTAATAGTTTTGCTGATACTAATTTGTTCACAACTTTCCCTGCGTCAAATTTGCAGCCCGGGTTCAGTATCACATATACCTGCAATGAAAGCAGTCTGTTAAATATCCTTGCACCGACCTATTCTTACTTACTTTATCCACATACACCAAACATGGGAGGAGATTCAATGTTTGAAGTGCAAGCTCCTTATATTTCCGGTTCCAGGACTCGGGTAGATTTTACCGGCATTGCTAATGGAGGTGTAAAGGATACTATATGGATGTATGACCTTACTTACCATAACCGTTTATGGGTAAAGCCAAGTTTCGGAGCATATAAGGCAATAGTCCCAACTGCGGTTGGTGCGTTTACCAATTGCTTTGTTGCGACCGAGTTTTCAGTAACTAACGTCAACCGCCTTGTTCCATGCGGTATTGGCAACAATGGGACTTTCACAGATTTAACAACCGGTCCGGATAGTGCATACTTAATAGTAACCTGTGCAGCGTTAGATTCCGGTGCAAAAGCTTATGCTGCATATAGAAGTAAAACCTTCCACACAGTTTTAATAAATGTAGATGAACTGTATGATCAGTTTGGCTATGGTGTAGATTATAGTCCTTTAGGTATTCGCCGTTTTTGCAATTATGCAGTTGACAAATGGCCAAGTATACCTTCTAACCTATTCTTCATTGGCAAAGGTATACACTCACATGATTATCGGGACAAACCTTCACCCACTACCTTAAGCGAAGCTCTGGTTCCTTCATATGGTTTTCCTTCCTCTGATTTATTATTTACCGGAGGGCTGAACGGAGATTCGGCTATAGTTCCGGCAATACCTACAGGTAGAATAGCTGCCCTAAATAACAACGATGTTGCTGCCTACTTAAATAAAGTGGAAATATTTGAAAGTGCTCCTCCCGGATTATGGATGAAAAAAGTAGCCCATTTTGTGGGAGGTGGAACATGGAGCGAAGCTTCAATTTATCTTAACTGGATGAATCAGTATGCTACAATAATAAGTGCCCCTTTATTTGGAGCGAATGTCTATACATATGTTAAATCAACTCCGGCTCCAATTAGCGGTACACTTACTGATTCAATTAAAACCCTAATAAATAATGGAGTTTCTATCATGACTTTTTTCGGTCATGCTGGTGGAAGCAATTGGGATGAAAGTGTTGATTATCCTGCTGATTATACCAATTTCAATAAATTCCCTTTCATGATAGCCGATGCTTGTTTTTCAGGCGATATTTATGCCACTACAGGGACTAATCAGTCAAGCGTAAGTGAGCAATGGGTTCTTAATCCTCCCGGAGCTATTGGCTTTCTGGCTTCCGATTATTTAGGAATACCTGGTAACCTTGATAATTATTCAACTGACCTTTATAACGACATTTCTCATCAGCCTTTCTATCATCAGCCTATCGGAAAAATAATACAGGATGTTGTTTCCAAAGAAGCATTGGGTAATCCTTACCAGGAAATTACCTGCCTCGAAATGACCCTGCATGGCGACCCTGCCATCAGGCTTTATGCTATGGATACCCTGCCAGATTATGCAGTGGATAACCAAAGTATTTATTTTACCCCTGCCAATGTGAATGTGTTAATGGATTCATTTGATGTGCATGTTATTGTTTCGAATTATGCTGAAGCGGTGACACAAAAGGTAGCAGGAGTTTTAACACGCACATTTCCGAATGGAAATTCGGTACCCTACAATTTTTCATTCAATAAGATCTGGTACCAGGATACGGTAGTTATCAGGATGCCTGTGGATAAGGTTAATGGTCCCGGTTTAAATAACTTTACGGTATCTGTTGATTTAACCCCCAAAGCTGATACTGAGATTACTTATATCAACAATAGTATTGTAAAACCCGGCGTGCCACTTTTGATAACCTCTGAGGATATTACACCTGTTTGGCCCTATGATTTTGCCATTATCCCTAAGGACTCGGTCACGCTGAAAGCAAGTACCAATAACCCATTTGAACCTTACCAAACCTATATTTTTGAAATTGATACATCCCATAAATTTAACAGTTCAAGATTCCAATCGGTAGTTGTAACAAATAGTGGCGGAGTAATTATGGCTTCGCCATATGCTAACTGGGGAACCACACATTATAAACCTTTTACAGTAGGGTTAAAAGGAGTGGGAAATATTCAAAGTGTGAATCCATATTCACAAAAAGGAAACAGTAAAAGTTTTACAAGCCCTAATCCGGCAAACTTGAAAGGAAACAATACCTTAAAAGAAAGCACCGTTCTAAAAGAAGGTTTGCAAGCTCAGCAGAACCCGAATGCAAAACAACAAATGCCAGCGGGTATGAATGGTGTGAAACCTACACAACAAAAAATATTGACTGAACCAAAAGATATTGCTGAAATTGCAAAAACAAAGCATGCTACAAGTGGAACGAATATGATTCCATTTGATACGAATGCTGTTTATTACTGGAGGGTGAGGCGCAATGATCCGGATACAATAAAATATCCTTGGTCTTACAGTTCGTTCCAATACATAAAAGATAAAAACGGTTGGGGACAATCAGATTATTATCAATATATAAATGATGAGCAGTTTTTGAACACCTACAACTTCATTCAATACAACAATAAACCAAGAGATTTCACCTTTAATGTAAATGGCCATACATTGGAATGTTTTACCTATGGTATGTTAATGTCGAATTACAATATCACCAATTTATATGCTACAGAGTATAAAATTGATAATGTGCTGCAAGCATATGCAGGATGCCAGTTCCATTATGAAATTGATGTGGCAGTTATTGATCCTGTTACCCTGGAGCCATGGACAAATATTGACCATCCGGGATTCGGCAATGTAAATGATGCAGCTGCCTGTGCAAGCTTATGTACAACTTGTCCAGACAAGAAATTTATTTTCTGGGCAGATGTCCCGACTCAGATGACGGCATTGTCAAATATGTTAAAATCATTGGCGAAACAGCCAAATTATTATGTGCTCGCATGGACTTGGATAAATGGCGAGTATAAATTGATGGGTGATTCTGTTGTTACCGAATTTGCTCGATTGGGTGCTACCCAGATGCCTGCTCACTTGACAACACCTGGCATGGATTCCATTCCATTTATATTCTTTACACAAATAGGTAATCCGGGTTCAACAATCCAGAAGTTTGGTACCAATGATTCCAGTAGCCTTTACATATCTACCGTTTTAAAAAGCAATGGAACCTATGGTGCTATAACTACCCCGCTGATTGGTCCTGCTGCCCGTTATGATTCCTTATCGTGGCATCAGCATATATATGATAAATCGCCGTTAGACAGTACAAGGCTTTCTATTATTGGAGTTACAGGGGCAGGGCAGGTTAAAACCTTATTAACTGACATAAGCCCGAGTGTGGCCAGTATGTTCATTTCCTCTATCAATCCTGCAATTTACCCCTATATTCAACTTCAACTATTTACCAAAGATGTTGCTTACCATACCCCTGGGCAAATGGATTGGTGGAGGGTGTTTTACCAGCCGGTACCGGAAATAGCAATGAACCCGAATATATTTACATACTATCATTCGGACACATTGTCATTCGGTGATACTCTGCATTTCCAAACTACGGTTCAGAATATCAGCAATTGGCCAATCGATAGCACCAAGCTATTGACCTGGGTTATGGATCAGAATAATAACATTGATTACTTAAGGCCTCCTTACACCGTTAGTGGTGTTAAAGCATTGAAGCCGGGCGAAACCTCAACAATAACCATGTGGCTGCCGCCGGATTCTATCAAAAACATAAATGCTTTAAAGAGCATCTGGTTTGAAGTGAACCCGGAAAATGATCCGATGACAAAACTGGAACAATTCCATTTCAACGATTTTGCCAGGAAAACATTCTACTCCTACGGCGATAAAATAAACCCTGTTCTGGATGTGACTTTCGATGGAATCCACATTCTCAATAACGACATTGTATCTCCTACACCAAGTATTCTTATGACCTTCATGGATGAAAATAAATTCCTTGCGTTGAATGACCCGACCAACTTTAAAGTTTCCATCAGAAATACAAACAATCCTTCATCAACCACTGTTTCGTATGGTTCTGAATTAGCATTTACTCCGGCCGTATTGCCACATAATAAGTGCAGCTTATTGTATACTCCAAAATTAGATGATGGAACTTACGAACTAACTGTTCAGGGAAAAGATATTTCGGGTAACTTCTCAGCGAATAATACTTACAAGGTCGACTTTCAGGTTGTGAACAAATCAATGATAACAGAGGTGCTCAACTATCCGAATCCATTCTCAACTTCAACCCGGTTTGTGTTTATTTTAACGGGAGATCAGATACCAACCACCTTCAAAATTCAGGTAATGACTGTTACGGGAAAAATTGTGAAAGAAATAAATGAAAGTGAAATTGGCCCGATACATATTGGAAGAAACATTACACAGTATGCCTGGGATGGAACCGACCAATATGGAAGCAAACTAGCCAATGGTGTATATCTATACAGGGTTATAACATCCATTAACGGACAAAGTATTGATGAATACCAGCAGGGCTATCAGGGTGCCAACGTTGACCAATACTTTACCAAAGGCTGGGGCAAAATGTACATTATGCACTAGGTCGGAGGCCGACAGCCAATAACTAATATTACATACAGAAAACAAGTGGGGAAACAGGGTAAAGAATCTGTTCAGAAAGAAATTAATATTAAAAACCGTAAAGCAGCTTTTGAGTATGCTTTGCAGGATAGGTATATTGCCGGAATTCAGCTAAAGGGTACTGAAATAAAATCGGTGCGCGAGGGCAAGGCTTCAATTGCGGAGGCATTTTGTTTTTTTGAAAAGGGAGAATTGTTTGTGAAGGGTTTGCAGATAACGGAATACACCAATGCAAGTTTTAATATTCCAGATCCGTTGCGCAACCGCAAGCTATTATTGCATAAACGCGAGTTGAAAAAAGTGTTCAATGCAATGGATGCCAATATTACCATTGTTCCCCTGAAAATGTTCATTACCGATAAAGGCTGGGCTAAGCTGGAAATTGCGATTGCAAAGGGTAAAAAACTTTACGACAAGCGCGAGACCATTAAGAAGCGTGAACTGCAAAGAGATTTGGGAAGGAAAATAAAATAGTCGGACGCGCCTACAGCAAATGACCTAATAAATCATTCCACTTAAAAGTGCAGGGTCACATAAATTGAACCAGTGCCGCTTCCGAATGCCTGGTTTATTCCATTATCAAAAGAAAATGTGGTATTGCCTCCTGATTTATACGTATCGATTTGGTCTTTTCCACTTACTGTATTAAGTTCTTCAACTGCGTAGGAGCCTTTAGCTGTAGTATGAAAAAGTATGCCCCAGGTGAATTCTCCTCCAATTGCAATTTTAGGCATGATGAAATATTCCGCTCCTAAAAATGCCACCAGGTTGATCCCGAAAGTTCCACCGGGTCCGTTTTGGGTTGTCCTTGGCAAGCCGTTCACTGTTGTGCCCGATGTCCAGTCGTACCAGCCGGGTTGGGTATTGGAGTTTGCATTATATGCATTGCCATATGTAAAGGTAGTATCACTTCCGGAAATATAAAACATGAATTCAGCACCATAATAACCTTGCAGACGGGTTTTACCTTTTCTTTTTTCAATACCAAAACCCAATCCTATAAAATGATTGGAAATATGCCTATTGTCGAGTACCTGAACCTTTGGGAAAGAAGTGCTGGTATCACTTGAGTTAATTTCCTGATTTTGAGAATAGGAATTAAAACCAATTCTCGCAAGTACCCTATAGGCCGTATGGTTATCCGTGTAATATTTCCAGACAAATGTTTGGTTCGAATTTACGAAAGATGATGATGGTGCCACATTGCCATGACTGGAAAGTAAATTGCCCAGGTAATTCAACCAGGGTGTAGCATCCAGGCTGATAGCCCAATCGCCTGCCTGTGGCAGAAACATTTCACCTTTTTTAGAGCTTATTGCAGGAACGGGTGCGTCAGGTGCTTTTGCAGCAGGTTTAGGGGTTGTGCTATTTTGGGCAAATAAGCCTGTTGAGGCAAGACATATAGTAGATAGGATGAGAACTCTTTTCATTTTCATGGAAGAATGATTTAATTGATATTAAAGACAAAGATAAGCGTAATTGGGACTATGGTTAGGGTAGATGTTTACGCTATATATGCACAGGTTGTTGTGGATAGATAACGGGACTCTTTATTAATTATTATATCCTGCCAGACTAAGTGGTTTCACCAAGCATGGGCACAAATGAAAAGTTTCCATAATCTTTGGTATCATATTCATTATCCCCGATTTTTCTTATTTTTTTCATCACCTGCGTCGTTTCATTTCCTACCGGAATAACCAATATACCTCTTGGTTTTAATTGCTGGAGCAAAGGTTCGGGAATATACGGAGCCGCCGCCGTTACAATAGCTCTGTCAAACGGGGCAAATTCAGGAAGGCCAATATAACCATCGCCATAAAAGCATTTAACATTACAGTTTAACTTTTCAAGCATAATTTTGGCTTTGTCATGCAATTTTTTTTGCCGTTCTATCGAATAGACCTCCGCACCTAAGGTGCTTAATATAGATGCCTGATAACCCGAACCGGTACCAATTTCAAGGATCTTATCACCTTTTCTTACCTCTAAGAGTTCGCTTTGCCTTGCTACTGTATAAGGCTGGGAAATCGTTTGCCCTTCACCTATCTGGAAGGCCACATCATCATACGCAAATTGCAGAAAGGCACTGTTAAAAAAGAAGTGCCGGGGTATTTTTTCAATAGCCTGAAGCACTTTAAAATCCTTAATGCCGCTTTTCTTAAGATGCTGAACGAGTTTTTTTCGCAGTGCCTGATGTTTAAAAGTATCTTCCACGGGGGCAAAATTAGTTATAAGTTATGAGTTATAAGTTGTACCCAAATAAACTATACTTGATAACTTATAACTCATAACTTATAACTTGTATCGAACCACTCATAGGGTTTTATCATTAATTTTGCGAAACTTTTGAAAAAACAACAATGCTTAAAATAGGAGTGATAGGGGCAGGCCATCTTGGAAAGATCCACCTGAAACAGATTAGGGAGATACCTCAATATGAACTTGTCGGATTTTTTGATTCCGACCCTGCGGTGGCTAAATTAGTAAGTGAAGAATTAAAGGTTCCCTTATTTGCAACTGCGCTCGAACTTATAAAAAGTGTGGATGTTGTGGATGTTGTTGTGCCAACCATAGCACATTGCGAATATGCCACTATTGCACTTAGGCAATTTAAGCATGTGTTCATTGAAAAACCACTTGCAGGCACTATTGAAGAAGCTAAGTCATTAGTTTCATTGGCACGCGAAGCGAATGTAAAAACTCAGGTAGGTCATGTAGAACGTTTCAATCCGGCATTCCTGGCTGTGAAAGACCGTTGCGATAATCCGATGTTCATCGAAGCTCATAGGTTAGCCCAGTTCAATCCCAGGGGAACCGATGTGTCGGTAATTCTTGACCTGATGATACATGATATAGATATAGTACTGAGTCTTGTAAAATCGGATGTTAAAAGAATAAGTGCCAGCGGAGTATCGGTAGTTAGCGACACCCCCGATATTGCCAATGCCCGTATTGAGTTTGACAATGGCTGCGTTGCCAACCTTACCGCCAGCCGCATAAGTCTTAAGAATATGCGTAAAATAAGGATGTTCCAAAAGGATGCCTATATCTCAATTGACCTGCTCTCTCATAAAACCGAGGTTGTTAAAATAAAAGAATTAGACCCGGATGGGGAAGAAGGTATGTTCGCTATGGTAATTGACCAGGGAGCAGGAAAACCTAAAAAGCAGATTTATCTCGAAAACCCTGCTGTGGTTCCCAATAATGCCATTCGCATGGAATTGCAGGAATTTGCAAATGCCATCCTGAATAACACACCAACTATTGTAACCATTGAAGATGGTGCCAAAGCTCTTGAAACAGCAGCAAAGATCATAGAAAGAATAAATTTCATTCAGCCGGAATAAATAGTTGGCTTACTTTGCAATACAATAATGTAAATTTCGCCGCGTTTTCATTCAAATGCTAAAACTTAAAATTCCATTTCATCTTGTACTTATTTTAGTAGTGACAGTGTTCCTGTCATCATGCAACACCTTTGCTCCCCCGGTAACGGTTCCCGCTTATGGCCATATTGACAGTATACCTTTCACTTCCACCTATTCGGCTACAACATCAACCCCGGCACAGGGAACAGCCTCTTCCAATATTCAATATGCCTGGGTTTACCTGGATGATAATCCCGTTGGTGCCTTCCAAATGCCATGTACTTTTCCAATTGTAGCAAGCAATGGCAACCATAATATCCTGATTTATTCCGGCATTGCCGTGCCAGGGTTAACTTCAAATGCAGCAGCCAGCATCAATCCATTTTATCAATATTATTCGGTTAGTGTAAATCTTCAGCAAGGATCAACAATAAACTTTCATCCCTCATCAACATATTACACCTGGGTTAAATTCCCCTATATGGAGGATTTTGATCAGGAAAACTCCAATGCCACACCAAACCATTTAAGTGAATATACCGGTTCGCTTGGTCCATCCGACACCCAAATGGTGGTGACACACGACCCATCCCTCGTTTTCCAGGGACAAGGTTCAGGAATGGCAATTGTGCAGCCAACTGCAAACCATAACTATTTTATGGCTGTTACAGATACATTATGGTCCCTTCCCAATAGCAGTATTCCTGTTTTCATGGAGTTTAATTACAGATGTACAACCAGCATTTCGGTTGGGGTATTTGACGGTGACCTTACGAATGAATCAAGCCCAATTGCAATATTCTATCCGACAACCACCTGGAAAAAGATGTATGTGGCACTCAATAGCACTATTGCTACCTTTTCAATTAAACCTTTACGGGTATATTTTGCCATGACAGGCACATCTCCGGTTGCCGATACCCTTCTTTTGGATAATATCAAAATTTTAGATTAGCTCCATTGAACCGTCGCAGGGAAATAACAAAATATATAATTGCAGATTTCCTATGCTCTTCCATAACCTGGACCGCCTTCTGGATATTCCGTAAACTCTTCATAGAAACTGAAAAATTCGGTGTTCCGGTTCCGCTAACTTTCGATGCGAAATTCTTTCTGGTCGCACTCTTGCTCATTCCTTCTTTCTGGATTGTATTGTATTTACTTTCAGGGCTATATTCCAATGTATATCGCAAATCCAGAATTGCGGAGATAAGGCAATTGTTTGTTACTGGAATAATTGGAGTTGTAATACTATTCTTCACCCTTCTTTTAAAAAATGTAATTATAAACTACAAAACCTATTACCTATCTGTTTCCGTATTATTTGGCATGCAATTTATCCTGACTTCTATTGCTCATATAATACTTACTACAATAACCAACCGGAAGATCCATAACCGCAAAATTGGATTCAACACTATTTTAATTGGCAGCAATAAAAAGGCGGTTCAGCTATTCGACGATATGGAAAACCAGAAGGCTTCATCGGGGAATAAATTCATCGGGTTTGTTCATGTGGACACAGCAAACGGTTTTTCGCCTGAGCTAAAAAGCAAATTGAAGCATTTGGGTGAATTTGAAAATATACACGACATTATTGTTAAGGAACAGGCCGAAGAAGTTATCATTGCCATTGAATCATCGGAACATAAATACATTCAAAGCATAATTAATAAGTTAAGCGATACCCGCACTATCATAAAGATAATTCCTGATATGTATGATATCCTCACCGGTTCGGTTAAATTCTCATCTATTATTGATGCCCCGCTGATAGTAGTTTCTAAAGATGTTCTGGAACCCAAGCAGATCATACTAAAACGTGCGTTTGATATTGTTTCCTCCCTGTTTTTTTTAGTGATTTTTTCTCCCGTTTATCTTGTAATTGCGATCATTATCAAGTGTACTTCGAAAGGCCCGATATTTTATTCCCAGGAACGAATAGGCTTGCATGGCAAACCCTTTACCATATTCAAGTTCCGCTCAATGACGCATGGAGCGGAAAAGAACGGTCCTGCACTTTCCAGCAAGCAAGATTCACGCATCACTAAAGTAGGCAAGTTTTTACGCAAAAGCCGTTTAGATGAATTACCCCAGTTTTTGAATGTCCTTATAGGAAGTATGTCGGTAGTTGGGCCACGGCCGGAACGCCAGTTCTTCATTGACCAGATCATTCAAAAAGCTCCCCACTACACGCATCTTCAAAAAATTAAGCCCGGTATTACTTCATGGGGCCAGGTTAAGTATGGCTACGCCGAGAATGTAGACCAAATGGTGCGGAGAATGGAATATGATATTCTTTATCTGGAGAACATATCGTTTCTGCTCGATATCCGTATCCTGATATATACTGTGCTTATTGTCTTTCAGGGAAGAGGCAAGTAATCTCAAGTTATGAGTTATTTCCAAATTGGCATATTGTGCTAAAGGTCATAACTTATAACTCATATCTGTTTTTTTAGTCTATTTTTGCGCCTGAAATAATATTTAACATGAGTTCAATAAAATTTGGCACCGATGGATGGCGTGCTATTATTGCAGAAGAGTATACCGTTGAGAATGTAGTTCGCGTTTCACAGGCAACGGCTGAGTGGCTTATTAAAAATTATAAGGAACCGCTTGCCGTTATTGGATATGACTGCCGTTTTGGCGGTAAAATGTTTGCCGAAACGGTGGCTAAAGTTTTCGCAAAAAGCGGAATTAAAACACTCCTTTCTACAGGCATTGCTTCAACTCCTATGGTTTCATTAGGTGTTGTTAAAAATAAGGCCAGTGTGGGTATTGTTATTACTGCCAGCCATAACCCGCCCGATTATAATGGGTTTAAGCTGAAAGGCGAATATGGCGGGCCTCTCCTTGCCAATAAGGTAAAAGAAATTGAAGATAGAATTAAGGTAAAGTCTACAATTGACACCACCAAACTTAACCTCGACGAATTTATTAAAGTGGGTGTTGTAAAATATATTGACCTTGAAACCCTTTACTGCAAGCATGTTGAAAAGAACTTTGATGTAAGGCTAATAAATAATTCCAACGTTCGAATTGCATACGATTCAATGTATGGCGCAGGTCAGAATGTGATGAAAAGGCTGTTCCCCGGCGCAACCTTATTGCATTGTGTGCATAACCCGGGATTTGGTGGTGTAGCTCCTGAGCCTATTGACCGTAACTTAACCGAACTGAAGGAGTACATTAAAACAACAAAAACAATTGACGTTGGTCTTGCAACCGATGGCGATGCTGACCGTATTGGTCTTTATAATGGTAAAGGTGAGTTTGTAGATTCACATCTCATCATACTGATACTTATAAACTACCTTGTAGAATATAAAAAGATGGGTGGAAAGGTTTGTGTGGCTTTTTCAGTTACTGAAAAGATAAAGAAAATGTGTGCCCATTACAAGTTGCCATTGCAGGTTGTAAAAGTTGGGTTTAAGTATGTGTGCGATGTAATGATAAATGAAGATGTTTTATTAGGAGGCGAGGAATCAGGAGGAATTGCCATAAAAGGCCATATACCGGAAAGAGACGGAATCTGGATAGGGCTTACTATTATTGAATATATGGCAAGAACCGGCAAGTCTTTGGATGAATTGGTGAAACAAGCTCTCAAGATTACCGGCAAATTTGCATACAGGAGAATTGACCTCCACCTTACTGAAGAAATAAAACAAAAGGTGCTGGATAACTGCAATCAGAATAAATATAAGGCATTCGGAAAATATAAGGTACAACGCATTGAAACTATTGACGGATTCAAATTCTTTTTCAGTGATGATGAATGGTTGATGTTAAGGGCTTCCGGTACCGAACCGGTTTTAAGAACTTATTCGGAAGCACCAACTGCAGCTATTGCAGACGATATACTGGCAGCGGCGGGAAGAATAATAACTAAATCCAATTAGGAATTACGAATTAGGAATTACGAGTTGGTGCAAACTTAATAGAGTGACTTTATGATTCCTAATTCCTAATTTTTAATTCCTAATTAAATACGATGGCTGACTCGAACTTTGTAGACTATGTGAAAATTTGTTGCCGTACCGGAAAGGGTGGCGCAGGTTCCGTTCACTTTTACCGTGATAAAACGGTGGCTAAAGGGGGCCCTGATGGTGGCGACGGCGGCCGTGGTGGGGATATTATTTTGCGTGGTAACAAACAATTGTGGACGCTCATACATTTAAAATACCGCAAGCACATTATTGCAACTCCGGGTGGTAACGGTTCTTATCAGAATATGAAAGGAGCCGATGGTGAGGATATAATACTTGAAGTGCCTATTGGTACTATTGTAAGAGATGATATAACAGGAGAGCAGGAACATGAAATATCTTTTGATGGGGAGGAACGTATTATTGTAAAAGGTGGCCGTGGCGGATTAGGAAACAGTCATTTTGCTACGCCTACAAATCAATCTCCGCACCATGCACAGCCAGGCGAGCCCGGTAAGGAAGAATGGAAAATATTGGAATTAAAGTTGCTTGCAGATGTAGGTTTGGTGGGTTTCCCAAATGCCGGAAAATCCACTTTGCTTTCTGTGGTATCTGCTGCTAAGCCCGAAATTGCTAACTATCCTTTTACCACACTCGTTCCTAATTTGGGAATTGTAAAATATCGTGGAATGCAATCTTTTGTAATGGCTGATATTCCAGGAATCATTGAAGGTGCCTCCGAAGGTAAAGGACTTGGATTGCGCTTCCTGCGCCATATTGAACGCAACTCGGTGTTGTTGTTCATGGTGCCTGCTGATGCCCCCGATATTGTTACCGAATACCTTATCCTGCTTTCTGAACTGGAAAAATTCAATCCTACACTCCTCGACAAAGCCCGTATATTGGCTGTTTCCAAGTGCGATATGGCCGACGATGAGCTATTAGGTGAACTCAAAAAAGAAATAAAAGCCAAAAGCAGGAAGCTCAAAAAGGTTCCTGTGGTGTATTTCTCATCTGCAACAAATAAAGGTATTTCTGAGTTGCTGGATGTGCTTTGGAAGGCGATAAATGCGGATTAGGAATTAAAATTGGCAATTTGTAATTAAATGACCATGCGAGGCTCTGCGACGCAAGGTATATAAAAGAGGGGCTTTTTTAGGACAAAGCTTAAAAGGTTATTTCCCCTTGGAGGGCAACTTGCCGGTATAGGGATAATATTTTTTTCTTATCTTTGTCCTATAGAAAAGCAAAAACCCAGAGTTTGCGTCTCTGGGCTTTTCAAAAATCAGTGTGCTGATGGTTCCCTTACACTTAGGGGTCAAAACAACACTAATGATGTTCTATTTGCTTCGCAAAATTTTAAACCTCTGCATTATTTGTGGGGGTTTTTTCTTGTTCGTTATCAGGAGGAATTATTTCACTCCCCCATTTAACCATATAGTAAACAAATTCATCTAGTTTATTTTTACGACGAGTAATTTTAGTGCCTACTTTAGCTTTCGCTCCTAATGTGCCAGATAGGTTTGCAACTATTTTACTTCTATTATCTTTAAGTCCAGGTTCAATTTTCAAAATAGCATCAACAATTTCTGCTGTAGTCATTCCGGTATTGGATGAATTTAAAACAAACTCAGCCTTCTTTATAATTGACCACCCTGTCAAGTATTCATTACCTTCACTCTCTATAGGAATAACAGTGTCACTTTTATGGTCACTTATTACTTCCGTTACATCAGAGTCCTTAAGCAAATTTTGTGCTAATCTGTATTTCATAAACAATGGTAACTCACTCAGTTGCTGCTCTAATTTTTGAACATACTCCTGAAGTGCCTCCTTGGTTATTTTTCTTGATTCAAAGTCTTTGTTTAGTACTGACATGTATGATTCATTTAAACCTAACGACACAAAAGTAATGAATATTTTGACATGCAAGAGGCTTTTGATAAAAATCTTTTAACGAACACGAGGATGTTGAAAGGTTGAATGATTATATATGATTTTGTATTAGTTTTTTTATTAGATTATGCGCCCAGATTAAAAATGAAAGCAAAAATTAGTGAAGTGTAAGATAAAAGAAGTAATGTGAAACTCCACTAACCTCCTAAACATCTGTCTTAGTGGGTAAATTCATCAAGTTCTATTTTAAAATAATTTAGGCCAAGATTAAATTATTACTTCCCACGAAGTACAATCTCGCAGGTTCGGATTAAATAGTCGAGGTAAATTATTCGGTATAGCCGCAAGAGGGATAGAAGCGGAAAGCCCGCCTTCGCTAAAGCTATGGCGGGCGAAGCCCACTTTGGAGGGCGGACTTGCAGCGAATAGCCCGACCCTTGCGAAGCTTGGGGCTTGCCCAAAAATAAACCCCTATTTGTCCCTATTTTACAGAGATTGTTAACACCTCTATTTTTTGAGGAGTTCACGAGCCCTGCGGGGTTGCTTCGTTGAATCTTGCAATGACGTATTAGATTGGTAATAAAAAAAAGTCTAATTTTGAAGCCTTACAAAAACAAGTATGAGCATATTAGTAAATAAAAATTCGAAAGTTATAGTACAAGGCTTCACAGGAAGCGAAGGCACATTTCATGCCCAGCAAATGATAGAATACGGAACCAATGTGGTAGGTGGAGTTACCCCCGGCAAAGGCGGAACAACCCATTTAGATAGACCTGTATTTAATACTGTTGCCGATGCAGTTAAACTTGCACAAGCCAATGTTTCCATCATATTCGTTCCACCTGCATTTGCAGCCGATGCCATTATGGAAGCAGCCGAAGCTGGAATTAAATTAATTGTGTGTATTACAGAAGGGATTCCGGTTCAGGATATGGTGAAAGTAAAATCGTATTTGTCTGATAAAGATTGCCGTTTGATAGGTCCGAACTGCCCGGGTGTTATCACTCCGGGAGAAGCAAAGGTGGGTATCATGCCCGGCTTTATTCACAGACCCGGTACTATCGGTATCGTTTCGCGCTCTGGCACGTTAACTTACGAAGCAGTTGACCAGGTTACCAAAGCTGGCCTCGGACAATCTACCTGTATTGGTATTGGCGGTGACCCTATTATTGGCACAACCACCAAACAAGCCGTTGAATTATTAATGAATGATCCCGGAACCGAAGGTATCATCATGATTGGTGAAATTGGCGGAACCATGGAAGCAGAAGCTGCATATTATATTAAAGAACATGGAACCAAACCTGTCGTAGGATTTATTGCAGGACAAACAGCTCCTCCGGGCCGTACTATGGGCCATGCCGGAGCTATTGTTGGCGGAGCTGAAGATACTGCAGCGGCTAAAATGAAGATAATGCGCGAGTGTGGAATCACGGTTGTGGAATCACCGGCAGTAATAGGTAAAACTATCGCAGCTATGGTAAAGTCAAAGGTTTTGAATTAATATAATTGTCTGAAAAAAAGGGAATACAAAATAAAACCCATACCCTTCCGTTTATTGAGCATTAAATCTTTTATGCCCTTTAACATAAGACGTTCTATTTTCATTGCCTTAATCTTTTGTTCAAAATTTAGTTTTGGGCAAATAGGAGGCAGCGACACCTATGATTTTATTGACCTTCCGGTTTCTGCACGCGCTGCGGCCCTTGGGGGCAGTTATATTGGGGTGCGTGATGGCGACTTAGGACTTGCAGCTACCAATCCATCCTTTCTCGATACAAGCGTGAACAACCACATTGTAATGACCTACACGCCTTTGTTTGCGGGGATTGATTACAGCTACTTTGCCTATGCACGCAGCATAAAAAATATCGGTACATTCGATTTGGGAATTAAAGACATTAACTACGGAACCTTTACCCAGGCCGATGATGCAGGTAATATCACGGGAACCTTCACTGCATCGGAATACCTTTTTAACGTTGGATATGGGCGACCACTAAAGGATTCTATAATCTCGGCGGGTGCTAATGTTAAAATGGTCTACTCTTCGCTCAACCAATTTTACTCTTCGGCAGCAATGGTTGATTTGGGAGTGTCGTATGTGAGTGCAAACCGCTGTCTATACGTAGGTGCAGTAGTTAAGAATGTTGGCGGACAATTAAAGACCTATTATCCGGGCAACTCAGAGCCATTGCCGCTGGATGCGCAGGTGGGAGTATCCTATAAATTCAAACATGCTCCTTTCCGGTTTAATATTGTTGCACAGCATTTGCAAATGTGGACACTCACCTATACCGACCCAACCGATACCCAAACCGTAAATCCACTTACCGGACAAGCTATTGGTGTGAGTGGTGCAAGTACGTTTTTCGATAATTTAGGCAGGCACTTTATTGGAAGTGTGGAACTTTTATTGGGCAAAAACTTTGCCATCCGGTACGGGTATAATTACCAGGTGCGGAAAGAACTGGAGTTATCTAGTAGGCCAAGCCTTGCGGGTATGTCAGCGGGGTTTGAAATGAAGATATACAAATTCCACATTAGTTATGCAGTCGCAAAATACAGCCTTGGTGCAGTGTCTAATACCTTTACCTTCATTTTTGATACCGGACAGTTTTATAGCCGGCGAAACTGATAAAAGAATAGAACGCAGATGACTCGGATTGCTTATGATATACGCTGATGGTAATAAACATTCCTGAATTAAAAATCTTAGTTGATCATAAGCAATCCGCGTCATCCGCGTTCCAGTGTATTTATGGCAAACAATAAAATAACGATAGCAGTTGATGGATATTCTTCCTGCGGGAAAAGCACGTTGTCAAACGATCTTGCCCATGCGCTCGGTTATGCATATATTGATACCGGCGCCATGTACAGGGCAGTCACCCTGCATTGTATGGAGAAGGGAATCATAAGCTCCACTCAATTTTCAGTTGAAGGAATTGTTGCCGAACTCCCTCATATCAAACTTGCATTTCATTTTAATGACAAGTCTGAAATATTTTTGAACGGGAGAAACGTAGAAAAGGAAATCCGCTCCATGGAAGTAGCAACCCGGGTGAGCCGTGTTAGCACGGTACACGAAGTAAGGATGCAGATGGTAGACCAACAGCGTGAAATGGGCAAACAAGGCGGTGTGGTGATGGATGGGCGTGACATTGGCACTACCGTATTCCCCCATGCAGAACTTAAAATATTTATGACCGCCAGCGAGGATATCCGTATACAGCGCAGGAAGCTGGAGATGGAGAGCAAAGGCATTAAAACTACTTTAGAAGAAGTACGAAAGAATATTCACCAGCGCGATGAAGACGATACCACCCGGAAGGAAAGCCCACTGCGGCAAGCGGAGGATGCACTTGTACTTGATAACTCAAATCTGACAAGGGAGCAGCAGTTGGAATTGGCGTTGAGTTGGGCGAAAGAGAGAATGTAAATACATTCACCACTAAGACACTAAGAGCACTAAGTTTCACTAAGATTTTATTCCAATCGTCATTGCGAGGCTTTGCGAAGCGATCCTATCTGGTCTGCTTTTGTCATTTTGATGGCAGAATCTGTATTAAAACAGATCCCTCGCTCTTCTCAGGATGATAAAGTGATACACATGCACAACTAACCCAACGGGGTTTATTTTTACAAGGTTTTGCAGGAAGATGGGAATGTTGTTGGGAGCGGAAAAATTGTGGTGCAAAAATAAAAGCGAAGATAAATCCCGAAGGAATGATATTATTATAGCAATTATGAGTTGTTGTGGATTTTAACCCTGAAAGGGTGACATTATAAAAAGGATTTCACCCCTTCAGGGTTCCTGCCTTATTTTTTCGACTTTTTCTATAATAATTTCATCACTTCGGGATTATCACTAAATTTTAATTCAGCCCCGCCAGTGCTTCTTCCACCGTTTTGGTGCTGCCATAAAACGATAATATTTTCATCAATACTTCTTCCACCATAGCATCGGGGCAGGAGGCACCACTGGTTAAAACAACGGTCAGCGGGTTTTTATCAGGGAGAAAACTGTCGGCTGTTTTCCGTTCTTCGGAATGTATATCGAAATAATGTATTTTATCTTTCGACTCAATTTCCTTCACCGATGAAATGAAAAATGTTTTAAATCGCTGTTCGCAAAGCTCTACCAGGTGCGAGGTATTTGAACTGTTATAACCCCCAACTACAATAGCAACATCAGCATCTTGCTTAAGTAATTGATGCGTGGCATCCTGGTTTTCGTTGGTTGCATAGCAAAGAGTGTCGCGGGTATCCGCAAAGTGTTTGCTAATGTTTTCCACACCGAATTTATCGGTCATCACCTGCTTTAAATAGTTGGCTATTTCCTGTGTATCCTCGGCCAGCATGGTAGTTTGGTTAATTACCCCAAGCCTTTCAAGACTAGTTAGCGGATTAAATGCTGCCGAATATCTTCCTTTAAATATTTCTTCGAACTGTTCAAGGGTCAGTTTGCCTAAAATATAATCGCCAAGTAATTGGGTTTCTTTTTTGTCTTTCACAATAAGCGAAGGACTATTTGCTGAACTATGCGAAAAGGTGGCCCGTGTTTCTTCGTGTCCCGGCTTGCCGTGAATGATTACCGTAAATTTCTCACTGCCCAGTTTTTCTGCTTTGTTCCACACACGGTGCACAAAGGGGCAGGTGGTATCGTAGGTTTTAATTTCTATACCAATATCGGCTAATTGTTTGCTTATTGCAAGTGTAGTACCGAAAGCCGGAATGATCACAACATCCTCCTTGGTCAGTTCAGAGAATGGAGTGATGGTTTTACCATCGGTGTCCATTAAAAACCGAACGCCACGGTCCTGTAGGTTCGAGTTCACCTCGGGGTTATGTATCATCTGGCTAAGCAGGAATATCCGCTTGTCCGGGTTTTCTTTCACTGCACGGAAGGATAGTTCAATGGCATTTTGTACGCCATAGCAAAATCCGAAATGACGTGCCAGCAGGAATCTTACATTGCCAAAATCCAATAGGGTAGGAGAGAAGTCTTTTTTCTTGGGGTCTTTTTCAGTACGGTAGTCTTTAACCCTTGATAAAATAGGGCTATTATAGAACTCAGGAATTTCAAATGTTTTCACGAGACAAATTTATGATATAACTATGAACTATGAGCAATGAACTATGTATGAAAAACAAACTTTAACATTCTATTTTGCAGAACGTGAGATTGTCATTCGGAACAAAGTGAAGAATCTGAGTTAAATCAGATGTTTCGCTTCGCTCAACATGACAAAGTCATTTGGTTACCTGGCTTTTGTATGAACGGTCTTCTTATTTTTAAGGTAGGAATCAACATGGCGTTCTTTTTTGCTGGGGTAAATATCGGGTATGGTGAGTAAAATCCCGGTTTCTTCCACGTCGCCAAATTCCGGATTGAGGCAGGTTCCGAACATACGCATGGTAGGTGATAAGTTCATATAGGCGTTAATAAGCGGAGGAATATTTTCGCCCAAACCTCTTACCTCCTGGTTAAGTATGGCATGGCCTTCCTTATAATCTTTTCCTTTTATTCTTTTTGCAAAAGTACCTACGCTGTAATTTGATTCAAGTTCTTCTAATGGAACCACCAGCTTATCTTTATCGGGAAAATAATATTGCATGAAATAGAGGATGCGGTCACGGGCTTTGAGGTTGAAATCCCTGTACATGGTAACCTTCCCGAAAAAATATTTCATATCCGGATTGTCAATAATAATGGCACCAAGTCCATCCCACAGGTTATCGAGCGAAAAAAGCCCTTTGCGGTTTTCGAGTGATGGTTGGTATTGAGGAGTAACAAAGGACCGGCCAAGTTCAATGGTATAAGGCAAATACTCTTTAACAAATTTACCGCTGAATTCAAACAACTCGGTTGTTGCCAACTGAATAATTCCTTTTTTAACCTGTGCATCTCGGCAACGCATAAAGCGGTAAGAACCTACAATTTCCTTTTCCTCCGGATTCCAGACAATAAGTTGCTTATAGGGCTTTTCATTGGTATCGAATTCATCCAGGTCATAAGCTTTTCCGGTTCCGCCACCTGCATAGCGGAAGGTAAGTTCGCGCAGGCGGCCAATTTCCTTTACCACTTTTGGCGAGTTGTGGTAAGTAACAACATAAATTTCATTTTTCCCATAGTTGGTGCGGCGTACAAACTTATCGCGTGTAAGTTCAGATGCCAGAATATCGCCGGGAATAGGAGGTATGATGGGTTCCATAGTGCAAAATTATACTATTAGCCAATAGCTATTAACTTATGGCTGAAGTTTATTAAAGGAGCTTTTCATTAACAATTCGTTCTTTTTTAGCATAGAGTTCATCGCGGAAAATATTGGCCCATTCAACATCGTTGTGTGTTTTATCAAATACTTTATACGATACTGGTTTGCCAAAATAGAGAATCACTTTTTTATCTTTATGTGCAAACATTTCATCTACCAGGAAAAACATTTCAATATTGATCTTAATACCTAACCTTTTACGCCATAAGGCAAAATTGTAAAAAAAATTGGAGTTTCTGCCTTCAATATAAATTGGCACAACATCTTTTTTATAATACTTTGCTTTAGCAATAAAGCTCTTTTTCCAGGGGAGGTCTCTTATTTCATTTCCTTTGAATTTGCGCGACACCATTCCTGCAGGGAAAATAGGGATAGCCCTTTCGGAAGAATATATCTCGTCAACCCTTTCCAGCATAGGCCGGGTACTGTTCCCGTTTATATTTACAGGCACCAGTATTCCATCCAGTTGCTGGAGTTCTAATATCAGTTCATTTACAAAAAAGGTGATATCAGGTCTCACTTTAGCTATCGAATTAATAATAGCTAGGCCATCTAATCCGCCAAGCGGATGATTCGAGGCAAAAATATAGCCACCTTCAGCAGGAATATTTTCCAGCCCTTTTATAATAACAATAGCTCCAAGGTGTTTGAGGGATGCTTCAATAAAATCCAAATCTCGGGTATGGCCATATTTGTTCAGAAAATCGTTAATATCGTTTTCATGCACAATTTTCTTAACCCATTTCAATACAAATCGGGGAATGAACTTATAAGCACCCGGTGCTTTAGTTCGCAACATTCCCTCAATATCTACATTTTTTATTGCCATTCCGATCGGTTTTTTGCCTAAGCAAGTAAAATAGGGTGATGAAAGCAAAAGTAATAATATCAGGATATGAAACGAAAGAAAGGATAAAATCCTTTTTTTGTTTTATCATTAAAAATTAAAAATGGCTCAAAAAATCGGGAAAACGTATTTGGTACTCATTGTTTTAAAAAATATAAGGGTTTTATAGAGAATCGGGCAAGTGTGATATTAACCACAGAATGAAAGTTGTTAATAGAAAAAAACTTTGTGGTTACAATAAAATATCTAATATTGCACCCTGATTAATACTAATCCACACAATTAAATGAAAAAACAATCCCTAAAATCATTACCTATCCTTGGTTTAGCAGCCCTTGGAATTGCAGGATGTAATGGTTTCTCGAAAATGATCAAAGATGCAAGTAAGGTGACCTACTCAGTTACCCCAAATCCCTTGCAAGATAATGGTGATAGTGTTGCTGTAAATATTTCGGCACATTACCCTGCTAAATACTTCGCTAAAAAAGCGGATGTAACCGTTACCCCAACCCTGAAAATGTCTGATGGATCTACCGTGGCATTAAAATCAGTTAATCTGGTTGGAGAAAAAGCGAAAGGTGAAGGCCAGAAGATCAGCTACGAGAATGGCGGAAGTGTTAACTATACTACCAAGGTTCCTTATACAGCTAACATGAAGTCTGATGAGTTGGATATTAAGGCAACCCTTACCAACAACAAAAAGGAATTCCCTGCGGCTAAGATTGCTGACGGTACTATTACCACAGCATTGCTTATACAGAATGATGACAAGCTTATTGCTGCTAAGGATAAATTCCAGAAGACCATTCCTGAATACGATACCACCCACATTTATTATTTAATCAGCCAAAGTGGTGTTCGTCCTGCAGAAATGAACAGTGCCGAAATGAAAAAGTTTAAAGACTTTGTTCAAACCGGTATGATGCAAGGTTATACCTGGGATGGTGTGAATGTTTCAGCCTATGCTTCTCCTGATGGCGAAACCGCAATGAACGAACATCTGGCCGATGACCGTGCAAAGAGTGCTATCAAGGCTATGACCGAATTGATGAAGAACATGAAAATGGAAGTTGAAAAGGCTGACGATAAAGGCAAAATGAAAAAGGAAAAAATGCCTGTTGATGCAAAACTTTTCGATGCTTCTTTCTATAAAGTTGGAACCACCGGAATGGACTGGGATGGTTTCAAAAATGGTGTTCAAAACTCAAACATTAAGGACAAAGACCTTATCGTTAGAGTGTTAACTATGTATCCTGACCACGATGCACGTATGAAAGAAATTAAGAACATGGCCGTAACCTATAAGGAACTTGCAGATGTTGTTCTTCCAAAATTACGCCGTGCAATTATCATTTTAAATGCTGAAAAGAAGAGCCGCAGCGATGCACAATTGACTGCACTTGCTTCTTCTCATCCTGACAGTCTTTCTGTTGAAGAGTTGCTTTATGCTGCAACCCTTACCACAGATATGAATACCAAATTGAGCATTTACAAAGCAGCTGCAAAACAAAATCCAAACGACTGGAGATGTGTAAACAATGCAGGATATGCTGAAATGGCATTGAACAAATTAAATGATGCAGCCAATGACTTCGCACAAGCTGATCGTCTTTCTCCTAACAATCCTGCAGTTCAAAACAACTTAGGTGTTGTTGCACGTTGGAAAGGCGACCGTAAAGGTGCTATGGCTTATTACAAAAATGCTACTGGAGCAGGAACTGAAGTAAGTTATAACATGGCACTGGTTGATATTCAAACCGGAAACTATGCCGATGCTTCTACAAGCACCGGAAGCTATAATACTTTTAATGCATCTCTTGCTAAGGTATTGAACAATGATAATAATGGTGCAAAATCAACGTTGGATGCTTCGAACGATCAAAGCGCAATGGCTTTCTATTTAAGAGCTATTATCTGTGCACGTTCAGGCGACAAATCAGGAATGGTTACCAACCTGAAGACTGCTACTAACAAAGATGCTTCCATCAGAACGATGGCTGCTTCTGATTGCGAATTCTTAAAATTTAAAGACGATACAGAATTTAAAGCTGCTATTCAATAATAAGCTGTTAGAATAACATAAAAACCCCAACCGAAAGGTTGGGGTTTTTTATTTTTATGCCAGTAATGAATCTGTATTCGGTCACGCGGAACTTGTTTCAGCATCCCAAACTATTGTAATAATTGAGAAAGGCATTAGTGGGCCCCTGAAACAGGTTTAGGGTGAATGAAGGATAGGCCTAAATTCAATCTAATAATACTAAAATGCCATTAAATGCCATTTCAAATCAAAAATTTACTACCTTTGCACCCCTTAAAAAAAGAAAAATGTCTAATACAGGAGATATTGGTGTAGGCACCATAATACGTTTTAACGGGGAACTTTGTGCAATTGTGGAATATCAGCACCGCACACCCGGAAACTTAAGAGCCTTTTTTCAGGCTAAAATGCGTAATTTAAAGAACGGCAAAACTGTAGAATACCGTTTCAGGGCAGGTGAGTCCGTAGATGTGGCAAGGGTTGAATTCAGAGACCTGCAATATATCTACCAGGAAGGTGATTTTGTAGTTTGTATGGATAATGAAACCTATGAACAAATACACGTTCCGGCAAACCTTTTTGGCCAAGGAGGAAAATTCATGAAGGAAGGTATGGCTGTTAAAGTTGCTTTTGAAAGCGATGCCCCGATAATGGCAGAACCACCAACCTTTGTTGAACTGGAAGTAACTTATACCGAACCCGGCGAAAAAGGGAATACTGCTACCAACGCACTTAAAACTGCTACAGTAGAAACAGGTAGTGTTGTAAACGTTCCTTTATTTGTAAACACAGGAGACAAAATAAGAATAGATACCCGAACTGCATCATATTGCGAAAGAGTAAAATAAAAAGCTAACAGCGATTAGCCAATAGCTAATAGCATAATACAAAAACAAAAACAAACAAATGGCAAACCACAAATCAGCTATCAAAAGGACAAGGTCTAACGAGGCCAAAAGACAACGTAACCGCTACCAGGCTAAAACTGTTCGTACGCTTTTAAAGAAAGAAACTCAGAACGAAGTACCTACAGATGATCTGAAAAAGTTACTTTCTTCCATTGATAAGCTTGCCAAGAAAAATATTTTCCATAAGAACAAGGCTTCAAATTTAAAGTCGAAACTTATGAAGAGAGCCAATAAAGCCAGAGCTGCTGCTGCTGCTCCTAAAGCTGCTGTTGCAGAAAAGGCTCCAAAGGCTGCAAAGAAAACCACCTCAAAGGCTAAGTAAGGGACTTTTATATTAGAAAGATAGTAACTGCCCTCTTAGCAGGGTTGTTATGGTACAAGTATTCCGGTCAGAATTACATTTGACCGGAATTTCTTTTTATACGTTTATCTGAGAACTACTTTGCCTACTTTAAGTGTATTCCCGATCTCCATACGATAGAGATAAATACCTGGTGGCTTACTATGCATGTCCAAATCAATAGTAGAAGTTTTAGGTTCTAAATTATAAATACAATTTCCGAGTAAATCATACATCTGTATCCGTCCCAATTGATAGGCTGATTCAATATGCAGGAAGCCATTAATTAAAGTCGGCGAAGGCATCGCCGGTTCCTCGGTTACATCCTGCGCAGATGCGTTAACCGGCAAAGCGCAGCAATTGCCACCTGCGGAAATGGTATGAATACCCGACCAGCAGCCATACTGGGTATAATGGAAAAGCAACGAACTGGCACTAAATTCACTAAAGAAAAAATAAGCTATCTGGTCTGCCGTGTTACATCCACCCTGGTTGGTTGTTGTGCTGCAGGAATAATTGCAATCAATGGAGGAATAGCCATTCGCATTGGAATATCCGACTGCGGGATTTATTTTTATGACAGGTGTAACAGGAGCGTTTACAATTACGGTTGTAACAGGAGATGCCCCAGGGCAATGGTTATTGAAAGCATTATAACCTGCCCATTCCATCTGGGTAACATTGTTAAGGTAGGTACCCGTAAAAATAACACTGTCGGTTTCATAACTTACAATACCTACCTTCAGATTTGGTATGTTTTTATCAATGTTGATTACGAGTTTGCCTCCATCGTAGTTTGAAAAAATGACGACGTTACCATTGGCGGAATCGCAATAAAAATTCTGAGATAAGGCTGCATGTCCAATAACAGTAAAGGAAATGAGCGCAATTAAATTATAAATCCTCTTCATAAAATATAGTTGGTATGACCTTACCGATATCAAATATAATTTAAATAGTTGGAATTCCAAAGACGCTTTTAAAAAAATATTATCAGCATATTGTGGAAAAACAAAAAAGGGAGGAAATATTTTCCTCCCTTTTGTTTTGTGGCTTTACCCTCTCCTCACAGGAGAGGGTATGGTGAAGTCTAATAAGTCTTCACCATTTTCTTTTGCGTTACTATGCTGCCATCCTTGTTTTCAATACGGATCATGTAAACACCGTTGGCATACATGGAAATATTGAAATGCATGGTTTCATTATCTGCATTTGCAGAACTTACTTTTTGGCCAACATAATTATAGATCTCAATGATCTGTCCATGTAATAATCCGGTAATGGTAAAGTAGCCTGTGTTCGGATCAGGATATACATTGAGGGATGAAGCATTGCTGAGTTCCTGAATTCCTGTTAATATATCAACACAAATGCTATCTACGCAACCATTGTGGTCGGTAACCTTGCAACAGTAGTTTCCTTTACACTGTCCGGTAATAGTATCTGTGGTCTGGCCGCCTGTCCATAAGTAAGTATAAGGGCTGGTTCCGCCCGAAGGTGTTACCCATGCTGAACCATTGCAATTACCAATGCTTGCCGTTGCCGAACCTTGAATTAAGGTTATAGCTGTAGGCTGAGTAACAGTTGTAGATGAAGTAGCAGTACAACCATTATTATCGGTTAGGGTTACAGTATAATTACCAATTGTAAGTCCGGAAACGGAGGAAGTTGTTGCTCCGCCTGTCCATGCATAGGTATAAGGTGTGGTTCCTCCGGAAGGAGTAGCAGCAATTACTCCATTCGATTCTCCGAAACAGCTTACTTCATTCGAAACACCTGCAATAACAGCAATTTGAACAGGTTCTGTTATGGTTGCAGTAGCACTTGCAGTACATCCGTTAATGTCGGTAACAGTAATAGTATAAGTTCCTGCGGTTAGTCCGGATTCGGCAGCATTGGTTCCTCCACCGGTCCATGAATAAGTATAAGGTGAAGTACCTCCCGATGGCGTTGATGTAACGCCTCCATTATTACCTCCGTTACAACTTACATATCCGGTAACGCCCGCTAAAACTCCTAGTGATGGAGCCTGAGTAATTATAGAAGAAGCAGTAGCTGAACAACCATTATTATCGGTTACAGTAATAGTATAAGAGCCTGCTGTTAGTCCAGTTTCAGATGCATTTGTTCCGCCACCCGTCCATGAATAAGTGTATGGTGAAGTTCCGCCGGATGTTGATGAAGTAACACCTCCGTTATTTCCACCATTGCAATTTACATTTGATTTAACAGAAGCAGATGTGCTTAAAACCGGAGGTTCAGTAATTGTTGCAGAAGCTGTAGCAGTACATCCACTATTGTCAGTTACCGTTATAGTGTAGCTGCCTGAAGAAAGACCTGATTCAGCTGCATTTGTTCCACCGCCTGTCCATGAGTAGGTGTATGGAGCTGTTCCATTGGCTGGTGTCGATAAAACACTGCCAGTTGAGCCTCCATTGCAAAGTACATTTGCAGTAACACTTGCTGTTACGGTTACCGCAGGTGATTGGGTTATAATTGTAGATGCGGTTGCGGCACATCCGTTGTTATCCGTTACTGTAATAGTATAGGTTCCACCAGTAAGGCCTGTTTCCGTGGAGTTTGTACTGCCACCAGTCCAAGCATAGGTGTAAGGTGAAGTTCCTCCGGCAGGTGTAGATGAAACACTACCAAGGGTGCTACATCCTGCATTAGCCGTAGTATTGGCAGTAACTGTTAATTGTATTGGTTGGGTAACAACTGTAGAAGCAGTTGCTGTGCATCCATGATTATCGGTTACTGTTATAGTGTATGTTCCGGCTGTTAGTGCGGTCTTTGTAGCACTTGTTCCGCCACCAGACCATGCATAGGTATATGGTGTTGTTCCGCCTGCAGGTGTTGAAGAAACACTTCCGTTAGCACCACCATTACAGTTAATATTTGCCGTAGTATTAGCTGTAATTGTTAATAAAGCAGGTTGTGTAATAGTTGCAGATGCAGTTGCTATACAACCTTTGTTATCGGTAACAGTTATGGTGTAGGTTCCTGCGGTCAGACCCGATTTAGTAGCGTTTGTTCCGCCGCCTGACCATGCATAGGTATAAGGAGAAGTTCCACCGGCGGGTGTTGAAGAAACACTTCCGTTAGCTCCGCCATTACAATTAATATTTGCTGTTACGTTGGCAGTAACAGTAACGCTTGCTGATTGTGTTACCACGGTAGATGCGGTTGCCGCACAACCATTCTTATCAGTAACCGTTATGGTGTAGGTTCCAGCACCGAGTCCTGTTTCAGTTGAAGTTGTGCTGCCTCCGGTCCATAAATAGGTATAAGGAGAAGTTCCACCTGCAGGTGTTGAAGAAACACTTCCTAACGTAGTACATCCTGCATTAGCGGTAGTGATTGCAGTTACTGTTAACACAACAGGTTGTGTGATAGTGGCTGAAGCAGTTGCTGTGCAACCATGGTTATCTGTAACTGTAATAGTATAAGTGCCTGCTGTCAATGCGGTTTTCGTTGAATTTGTTCCACCACCTGACCAGGCGTAGGTATAAGGTGAAGTTCCGCCTGCAGGTGTTGAGGAAACACTTCCGTTAGCACCGCCATTACAATTTTCCTGAGCTGTAACACTGGCTGTAACCGTTAATGATACAGGTTGTGTAACGGTAGCAGTAGCTGTTGCAGTACATCCTTTGTTGTCGGTAACCGTTATAGTAAAAGTTCCTGCTGTTAATCCTGTTTTCGTTGAATTTGTTCCTCCACCTGACCATGCATATGTATATGGTGAAGTTCCACCGGCAGGTGTAGAAGAAACACTTCCGCCTGCGCCTCCGTTGCAATTTACATTCGCTGTTGTGTTTGCAAGCACTGTTAAAGAAGTTGGCTGGGTTAATGTTACTGTAGAAGTAGCTGAACAACCGTTTTTGTCGGTAACTGTTATGGTAAAAGTTCCTGCGGATAATCCGGTTTTAGTGGCGTTTGTTCCACCACCAGACCAGGCGTAAGTGTATGGTGTTGTTCCTCCGGTTGGTGTGCTGTTCGCACTTCCAGTATTTCCTCCGTTACAATTTATATTGGCAGTAACAGTTGCATTCGCTGCAATTACTGCGGGCTGAGTCATTGTGAAAGTAACTGAATTAGGGCAATTGTTTTTATCATTTACAATTACTGTATAGGTTCCGGCAGAAAGCCCTGAGGCACTTGCTGTGGAATTGGAATTAGGGCTCCAGGTGAAGGTATAAGGAGCAGTTCCATTCTTATATCCTATCGTTGCACTTCCACTTCCTCCGTTACATGCAGGATAGGTAATGCTTGCAACGCTATCACGTATTGTAGAAGCGGAGGTAATAATTACCGTGTTTGTGCCCGTACAACCATGGTTGTCCGTAGCCGTAATGGTATAGGTTCCGGCCGAAAGTCCGGAAGCTGTAAGGTTTGTTCCGCCACTTGGCGACCAGACATAGGTGTAAGGTGATGAGCCACCGGTAGCTGCATTTGCCGTAGCACTACCGCCCGTGCTGCAACTTGAATTGATATGCGAAGCAATGCTTACCGCGACTGCTGTGGGTTGCGTAATTGTTACCGTTGCTGTAGTAGTACACCCTATTTTGTCCGTTATTGTTAGCGTATACGTACCCGCACTTAATATTGGCCCCGTGGGGTTTGATGTTGAAACGGTTGAAGAACTGTTAGCCCATTTGTAGGTATATGGACTATTGCCGCCTTGCACGGTTGCTGTAGCATTACCATTGGTTCCACCATTGCAGGTAACTTGCGCAGTTACAGAAGCAGATACTCCGTAGGTGGTAAATAAGGTTGGTTTGGAAGGGAACCCGTTTGCAATAACCACTAACGAATAGGTTCCGGCAGGCAATCCGGCAGGAAGTGTAAAGGTGGCAGTATCTTCAAGGCTATCGGTGCGAACTGCACCAACTCTGTTCCAGTAAGAGGTTTTGGCATAATATACATTGGTTCCGTTGGTCAATCTAACGATAGGGTAGTTGGTAGACATTTGCCAGTCATCACCAAAGCCTGTTCCTTCCGAAATACCATTGAATAATTTTCCTCTGATGTGGTAACTTCCGCAGGTGGTTTGGTAAATACTGTTGATAGTTGGAATACCTGCAGCAATTGGAGATCCAACAGGTGTATATATCCAATATTCATTGGAGATGGAAAACTGATCAATACTCATAAGAACACTACCATCAGGAAGGAGCAGGAAGTTTACATAATCGCAATCAATTCCAGCTAATGAATCGGCACCTAACCCCGGAATAGTAGATGTTACCTGTGCAAAAGTATTAGTTGTATAATCGTATTCCACAAACCAGGTTGGAGAACGGAACTGGTCGGCATTGCTTGTATTTACAGGAGATACAGCACATAAAATTTTACCGTTTGGCTCCATCGCGGCCGGTGCATCAATTTGTCCTGTTTTATTTCCACTTATAGTCGGGAAGTCGGCGGCATTAGCCCAGGTGCCAGGAGCAGTTGTTCCCGAAGGGGTGTAAATTACATTGTGGCCGTTGGCTCCAAAGAAGATACCTTTTCCGTTCGGAAGTAAAAGAGCTGCACCTGCTTCAAAGCCATAATTGTCATAAATGTTTGTAGGTACGGTTGCATCCGTAATCCAGGTATTTGTTTTAGGAACATAACGGCATGAATTGGTGGAATGGATTCCGATAAACAAGATGGTAGAGTCGGGTAGTTTAAGCCAGGATGCTTCATCGTGGTTTAACGGGGCAGTTGGTGCAGTGGTCCAGTTATTGGTGCTTTCAGTATAAAATTGACAATCGAAGGAAGGGTTAATTCCACTTTGCAAACCTACTAATACAACACCCGAAGGCAAAATCATTGAATTACCATCATACACGTTCATATTGCTTACAACAGCGTTTGTATTTGTCCAGGTATTCGCAACCGGATCATACACTTCTCCGTGAGTTGCACCTGCACCATATTCTCCGCCTGCTACAAAAACCTTACCATCGGGAAGCACCTGGCTGGGGAAAAATAAGCGGTCACGGTTCATCGATGCGATTGAACTCCATGTTCCATTGATATAACTGCCGTTAATGTTTGGTGTTAGTTTATTCCAGCCAGTACCGGTGTTCGTGCCCTGATCATCCTTACAGATAACTGTTCCATCGGTCATCAGTAACATTACACCCATATTATAGTTAGGGGCATTGGTTGCCACTTTGGTCCAGGTGCCAAACTGTGCAAAGGATTGCTGAGTTATTAACAAGAGGAACACAAGGCAAAAACTCAATGACTTTAAATTAAATGTGAACTTGTATCTTGTTGTTTTTGAGGTGTTTGTGAGGAATAATGCTGCTTTCATGAGGATGATTTAGAAGGTTAAATTAAGGGGTTTATTGGATGTATTGCAAAGCTATAATATTCTGTCTGTGAATGGGTTGTTTATAACTATTTGCGAAATTTTAATAGAAAAAGGTAACTTTATTTTTAATAATAAGTATAAATGTAATTGCAAACATAGCACCTCAAACCCACTTAAAAACTGATTTTTTGCAGTTTTGGGAAGGGATATCTAATGCAGGAATTATCTGTTTGAAAATCAATATAAAATAATATATTCCGGAATGGATTTTTATTGAATTTTAATCCACTTTATAATCTCCGTTTTTATCAACAGATATTTTCGGAACAAGCTTATATGATTCAAAATATTCATACCCGGCCTTTAGGTTGTTCCAGAAATTAATTTTAGATTCATCACTCGTAATACTTTTAAGGTGAGTCATTCTCTGTGTTGTGAGTTCGGTAGGAAAAATATGGATAGGTATTATTTGTTGTCCTCCGTTTCTTGCTTCTACAGCCAAAATATAGACTTCTTTAATTTTATCATCAGTTAGAGGCATACAGCCAATAGTGACACAGTTGCCGTGTATCATAATATCGCCTCCGGGGTCGTGGCCGGTAGCTTTAACCAGGTCCGATTTATTGGGGTAGCTCACTCTCAATGCCATTAAAAATTCGCTTTGCGGATTGAAGGATGCAACTTCATAAAATCCTTCCGGAACCTGCCCATCACCTTGTTTTCGTTTTGGGCCTAAGGTGCCCGAAGATTGACAAATAGTATAGGTTTCAACTAATTTATATTGTGCAATATTGCCCGATTTGGCCCACACTTCCAGCTTGGCCTGTTCTTTAAATACGCGAATGAAAATTTCGAATTTATTAGTGTCAACACCTGCTTTGTTGAGTTTGTCTTTTAACAGGGTCCATTTTTCTTTATAGGCAGTTCTTACAGTTGAATATTTTAGTTGTTCTTTTTTGAAGCTATCGTTTGTAAAACTTACCAGAAATACTGCAACAAACAGGAATGTAAAGATTTTTAGCTTCATATTAAATGGGAGTAATTACATTGATATTGTAAAGATAATGTAAACCCAAAACGGATTAACTAAATTAGGGATAATTAACAGATTTCAATCAGTATAGCTACTGTTAATCATGCCGTTTTCCTTAATCCCCTAATTTAACTTAACTTTGCGCCCTTAATAAGCCCACCCTACCCAAATTGAAGACAAAAACACTCAAAAAAAATAAAGTCAACGTTATTACGCTGGGCTGTTCCAAAAATTTAGTCGATTCGGAGGTTTTGATGACACAACTCAAGGCCAACAAATACGATGTGGTGCACGAATCGGAGAAGGAAGATTCCTCAATCGTAATTATAAATACCTGCGGGTTTATTGATAATGCTCGGCAGGAAAGCATTGACACCATTCTGAAATATGTGGACGATAAACAGCATGGCAGGGTAGATAAAGTATATGTTACCGGCTGCCTGAGCGAACGTTACAGGCCCGAGTTAGAAAAGGAAATACCTGAAGTAGATGGTTATTTTGGTACGCGTGATTTACCTCGCTTACTCAAAACCCTGAAAGCAGATTACAAACATGAACTGGTCGGGGAGCGATTGCTTACTACTCCCCATCATTATGCTTACCTTAAAATTTCGGAAGGATGTGATAGGAAATGCTCGTTTTGCGCTATTCCTTTAATGCGTGGCAACCATATTTCAGTTCCGGCGGAACAATTGGTTTTACAGGCAAAGAATTTGGTGAAGAATGGGGTGAAAGAAATTATGCTCATTGCACAAGACCTTACTTTTTATGGACTCGATATTTATGGGAAAAGAAATCTCTCTGAGTTGCTTTACAAATTAAGTGATGTAGAAGGGTTGGAATGGATACGCCTGCATTATGCGTTCCCCAGCGGGTTTCCAATGGATGCCATAGATGCGATTAAGAACTGTTCGAATATTTGTAATTATATAGATATGCCTTTGCAACATGCATCCGACAATATGCTAAAGGCTATGCGCAGAGGAATTACAAAGGAAAAATCAACCAAACTTATAGAAACCATTCGTGAAAAGGTACCTGGAATTGCAATAAGGACAACCTTTTTAGTTGGCTATCCCGGCGAAACTGAAAAGGATTTTGAAGATTTGGTGGATTGGACCAGTGCAATGAAATTCGACCGCATGGGCGCATTCACCTATTCTCATGAAGAGAATACCCACGCCTATAAAGCCACAGACGATGTACCTGAAACGGTGAAAAAAGAACGTGCAGGCATGCTGATGGAAGTACAGCGAAAAATTTCGCATAAGCTAAATACAAAAAAAGTCGGTGAAAAATTAAAAGTGCTTATTGACCGTAAAGAAGGCAATTATTTTATTGGCCGCACAGAGCACGATTCTCCTGAGGTGGATAACGAAGTATTAGTGAAAGCAGATAAAGACACCTATCTTCGGGTAGGAGATTTTGCGACCATTGAAATTACTTCCGGCGAAGATTATGACCTCTTCGGCAAGCCCTCCGACCTGCCCCAAACCCCTAAAGGGGCTTAACTAAATCGAAATGAGTTTTAAAAAGACAAATATTTCCTATAGCGATACCGGATTATTTTCAAAGGTACTGATTGACTATGTAAGCGGTGCATCTTCGCTAAAACCGTTTTACGATTATACTCCTGCGGTTTCATCTTTTGCTGATGTGGTGAAGAAATTGGAATCGTATAATTACGACCGCAAATTACTTTCATCAACGTTAAAAGAATATTACAACCGGAATGCTCCGGGACTGGCATCTGATGCTATATTGAAGAATATTGAATTGCTGAATGAGAAGAACTGTTTCACGGTTACTACCGGTCATCAATTATGTTTATTTACCGGACCGCTTTATTTTGTTTTTAAAATAATAACTACCATAAATCTGGCAGAAAAGCTAAATAAGGAATATCCTTCAAACCATTTCGTACCTGTGTATTGGATGGCTAGCGAAGACCACGATTTTGCCGAGATAAACCATACTAATCTTTTTAATAAAAAATTGGAATGGTTACCCCAAACCCCTGAAGGGGTTTTGAAAGAAGTAGGTGGGCCGGTTGGGAAAATACCGGTAGGTTCACTTAAATCAACGCTGAATGATTTGTTTATTATACTTGGCGAAAGTGATTTAAATAAAGAATTAAAGCAAATTATTTCTGACTCCTATAGCGAAGAAAAAACATTAGCCGAAGCTACCTTCTCTTTTGTCAATGCCCTTTTTGGACGGTTTGGATTAATTGTTATTGAGCCGGATAATACAGGGTTCAAGAAAATAGTTGCCCCCATTATTGAAGATGAATTGCTGAATGGCAATTCATTCAAATTGGTGAATGAAACCAATAAGAAATTGGCGGAAGTGGGCATAGAACCCCAAGTACATGCCAGGGAAATTAATTTGTTTTTTGTAGACGAAAACGGCCGCAACCGCATCGAACATAATGTAGGGGTCGACCCACGTGTCGACCCAACACCATTGGTAAAGCAAGGTGTCAATCCAACACCTTTAGTAAAGCAAGGTGTCAACCCAACACCATTGGTTGACCCGCGTGTCAGCCCATATAAAATTGTTGGCACCGATAATGTATTTAGCAGGGATGAAATTTTAAATGAAGTAAAATCATCCCCCGAAAAATTCAGCCCGAATGTTATTTTGCGTCCGGTTTATCAGCAAGCCATATTGCCTAATGCAGCCTATATTGGTGGCCCGGCAGAGATTGCCTACTGGCTGCAATTAAAAAGTGTTTTTGAATATTATAAGATTCCTTTTCCTGTTCTTATGCCGCGAAATTCCGGACTGATCATCAATAATCCGATACCCAAAAAGATGGAGAAACTGGGTCTAGAGGTGAAGGATATATTTATGGATACTGAAAGTCTTATTAAAGAATTATTGAAGCGGGTAGATGGTATTCCGGAATTTGAGAATGAAAGCACGCAACTTAAAGAGTTGTACTCTTCAATGGCAAAAAAGGTCAAAGAGGTTGACCCGACTCTAGTGGCATTTACTGAAGCAGAATTACAGAAACAACTGAATGCCTTAAAAACTCTGGAGACTAAACTGATGAGGGTTAAGAAACAAAAAGAAGAAACAGCAGTTACTCAAATACGCAAACTGAAGGAAACCCTTTTCCCAGGTGGTTCCCTGCAGGAAAGAACAGAGAATTTTATTCCTTTTTATATCCAGCAAGGCCCGGCATTTTTTGATATGCTCAAGGAAAATTTTGACCCATTTGGGTTTTCATTAAATGTATTGATGGAAGAATAGTGCTATTTTCCCTTTTTACGGTTAATAATTCTACTATTTTTCAGGCCTCTGAACCGTTTTTTATTTCATCTTTGCAACTCCTTTTCACGCCATGGAAGAAAGTATTCTTATTTTAGACTTTGGTTCTCAATACACTCAGCTTATCGCCCGCAGGGTAAGGGAATTGAATGTTTACTGTGAAATTCACCCATATACCCACTATAAAAAGGCATTGGAAACTGTGAAAGGGATTAAAGGAGTTATTCTCTCCGGAAGTCCATATTCGGTGCATGATGCAGACGCTCCAAATGTAAACCTCGATGAATTAATCGTAGGGAGCGGACCCGAGTGTTCGCCCGTACCGTTATTAGGTGTATGTTATGGTGCCCAACTAATGGCCAAAAATTGGGGTGGAAATGTCGCACGTTCTAATACAAGAGAATACGGAAGAGCTCACCTGAACATATTAAAATACGATAACGACCTACTGGATGGACTTAGCCCTAAAAGTCAGGTATGGATGTCTCATGCCGATACAATTTCAGCTATTCCAAAGGGCTCTACACTTATAGCAAGTACTGAAAGTGTAGAGTTTGCAGCATTCAAATTGGATGGACAAAATATTTACGGAATACAGTTTCACCCGGAGGTATATCATACTACCGAAGGAAGTAAGCTCCTAAAAAACTTTGTGGTTAATATTTGCGGATGTTCCCAAAACTGGACCCCAGACTCATTTATAGAATCGACGGTAAAACAACTACAGGATAAAATTGGTAACGACAAGGTAGTACTCGGATTATCGGGTGGAGTAGATTCATCAGTCGCGGCAGTATTGCTGCATAAAGCTATTGGCGAAAACCTCTATTGCATTTTTGTAGATAACGGACTTCTACGCAAAGACGAATTTGAAAGCGTTTTACATTCTTATAAAGATATGGGTCTGAATGTAAAAGGTATAGATGCCAAAAACTTATTCTATTCCGCTTTAGCGGGAATTGAAGATCCGGAAAAGAAACGCAAAGCAATCGGACGCGTTTTTATCGAAGTTTTTGATGCCGAAGCACACAAAGTTCAGGATGTAAAATGGCTGGCACAAGGAACCATCTACCCCGATGTTATTGAATCGGTAAGTGTAGGTGGCCCATCTATGACCATAAAATCGCATCACAATGTGGGTGGCCTTCCTGAAAAAATGAAACTGAAAATTGTAGAGCCATTGAATACACTCTTCAAAGACGAAGTACGCAGAGTAGGCAAAGCTTTAGGTGTTGATGAGAATATAATCGGCCGTCATCCATTCCCCGGTCCGGGGCTTGCCATACGTATTCTGGGAGATATCACCCCGGAAAAAGTACGCCTATTGCAGGATGCGGATGCTATATTTATCGAAAACCTTAAATCGCATAATCTCTATAATGAAGTATGGCAGGCAGGTACCATTCTTTTGCCGGTGCGTTCTGTTGGTGTTATGGGCGATGAAAGAACATACGAAAATGTGGTTGCCCTTCGTGCCGTAACCTCAACTGATGGCATGACAGCAGACTGGTGTCATTTGCCTTACGAAGTGCTTGGAAAAATCTCCAATGATATTATAAATAAAGTGAAAGGAATAAACCGTGTGGTATATGATATCAGTTCTAAACCTCCTGCTACAATAGAATGGGAATAAGTTCAAAGTTTATAAAGCTCATAAAGTGTGGACAGACTCAGTTATTTATGGGCCTGTGGCTCTGTTTGCTGTTACCTTGTTTTGTAAATGCGCAGGACAATAACAATGATATTCCGGTTACCGTTAATGGAAAAAAATATTACAAGCATACCGTTGAGAAGAAAGAAACCATTTATGGTATTGCGGAAAAATTCGGGTTGAAGCCGAAAGATATTATCCTTGAAAACCCTTCTGCTATTGATGGAGTGAAGGTGGGGGATATTCTGATCATTCCAATTGTGCCAAGTGCTAAACCGGGCGATAATACAAAGCCGGTTACAAATGCCCCTTCTAAAGCCGGTGCTTTTTTCTACCACGATGTGTTGGAAAAAGAGACCTTGTATTCGCTCTCTAAAAAATATAATACAACGGTAAATGCCATTGACAGCCTTAATCCGGAGATAACTGTGAAGGGCTTGAAGAAAGGCCAGAAAATTCGTATTCCGCTTACTGAGAATACAACTGGAAGAGATTCTGTAAAGGCAACTCAATCGAACCCGGTGACTGCTGCCAAGCCTGAAGAAACGCATCCCATAAAAAGAGATAGTATAAAGCCTCAGCAAACATCTGCTCCGGTAATACCTGCCAAAAAACCGGATGAAAGCAGTGCCTATAAAAACCTGGTTATCCAGCAGACACATGCGGATACTGCAAAAGCAATGGCTCCGATTCAGGATACGGGCCGGAAAAAATACCGTTATAATATTGTGCTCATAATGCCATTTGCATCGGAAAATGCAGACACCTTGCGGATAAACCGATTGATAGATGGATCGGAGCAAGTGCCTCTTACTACACGCATTTCGGTGGACTATTATCATGGGTTCGTTATGGCACTCGATTCCCTTGCCAAGCGCGGATTTAAAGCCAACCTGCATGTGTTTAATATTTTGCCCGGTGCCGACAGCTCTTCCTATATCCTTGATTCAATTCTTAAGAACCCGAATCTGAGCGAGGCGAATCTTATCATCGGCCCACCATATCCATCTAACTTTAAGAAAGTGGCAAGGTTTGCGGATAAGCACCATATTCCAATCGTTTCACCTCTATCGCCTGAAAATTATATTTTAAAGAATAACCCTTACACCAGCAAGGCAATTCCTTCTTCCATTACAGAAATAGAAGCTGAAGCTGATTTTATTGCTTCGCACTATGCACACGATAATATCATTATCATACATAACCGCAGTGCCAACGATGAGTATTATGAAGTATTCAAAAAGCGTTTCCATAAGTCTGATTCGGCCTTGGGTAATAAAGATACTCTTCGCCGTTCCGAGAGCCAGGGTGGTGTAAGCAGTCTATCCAATAAAATTGTAAAATACGGTGCCAATATAATTGTTGTACCTTATCAGGGAGCTCCGTTTGTTGCCAAGTTTGTGAATGAAATTGGCAACTCCGAGTACTCACGCTACGATTCATTGATTCTTTTCGGAATGCATAACTGGGCTAATAACGATGCACTGGCGGGGGAAAATCTGGATACCTTAAATTTCCATTTCCCATCCAACGAACATGTGAATTATCAAGATCCCATAACAAAAAAGTTTATAACAAAGTACAGAAATAATTATCTCTCCGAACCCAGCGAATATTCATACCAGGGATTTGACCTAGGAATGTTTTATATTAATTTGTTAAGCCTATATGGCTCGGATATGCAAAACCACCTCGGCGATATTAAATACAGGGGTTTGCAAACTTCGTTCGATATGTCCCGAATTAACCCTGCCAGTGGTTATGAGAACAAAGCCGTGTATATTCTGGAGTATAAGAATTATACCGAGAAGGTGGATACAAAGTAGAAACGAGGTGCAATTTTGTTAAGACCCAATCGGTCATGCTGAACTTGTTTCAGCATCCCATCCTGCTAAAATAATGTTATTGTTTGACACCCTGAAAAACAAGATCAGAGTGACATTCGTGCTTAAATTATCCTTACTTATTATTCAAAATCTTGAACAATTCACTCAGTTTAGGAGTAAGAATAATATCGGTTCTCCTGTTCTTTTGCCTTGCTTCTTTGGTCTTGGCAGGGTCAACGGGGTCGTATTCGCTTACACCGGAAGCCATCAGCCTTGTCGGGTCTATTTTTGCATCTTCCAAAAGAATTTTCACAATTGAGGTTGCGCGCATAACACTCAGATCCCAATTGTCTTTAATATCGCCCTTGCCGTTCATAGTAACATCATCGGTGTGGCCTTCTACCATTACGTCAATATCAGGATTTGATTCGAGGGCCTGGGCCAGTTTCTTAAGCGCATCAATACCTTCCGGCTGAACTTTGGTGCTTCCGCTTGGAAACAACAGCGATTCTTCCAGCGAAACGTAAACCTTCCCGTTCTTTTCATATACTGAAATACCCTTGTCGGCAAAGCCTAGCAGGGCATTGGTAATTCTCTTTTTTAGGGAGTCAACGGCAGCATCTTTCTTGCTTAAAATACCTTCCAGTTCACTCACTCTTGCTTCACGTTCCTGTAATTTTGTATTAAGCGAATCTAAATGCCGTTTTTCTTTGTTGAGTCTTTCCTGCAAAGTGTTCAACTGGTCTTCTTTTTCAAGCAGATCGGATTGGGTCATCTGCAATTGGTTCGATATTTTTTTGTGGTCCTTATCATTGCCTGTGAGAAGGTCGTTGTATTTTGCCAGTAATTCTTCGTTTACCTGGTTCAGTTTGTCATATTTGGCGGCAGTTTCCCGGTATTTAGCACCCGAAACGGCTGTGTCCTGTTGCAGGCCAGTGACATCTTTTTGCAGCAGGTCCACTTTTGCTTCCAACTCAGTTCGTTTTGTTTCACAGGCATCATCGGCAGCCTTGGAAGCCGCAAGCTGGGCTTCAGCAGCCTTACGTTTGTTTTGTTCTTCGGTAAGTTTATTGGCAGGTACACAGGAATAAAAACCGATGATAACACTTGCCAATCCTACAGCGATAATTTTAGTTTTCATATTGAATATGTTGAGCAAATAAAGTCGGAATGCTTTGGATGCTTGCAGATTATTTAATTCTTGCTTTTGTTGGTATCAACTTTCTTATTCGTATCAGCAGCAGCTTTTGCATCTTCAATAGAATCCTGAATATGATTCTTTTTTGCAGCCATCAATAATGAATCACGGTGAGTTGCTGCATTTGAATCAGCTTTTTTATCGTTGGCTGAATTCTTTCCAGAATTGTTGCAAGCACCGAATAACAGGCATGGCAGGGCAATTATCAGAAGTCTGGTTTTCATTTGAAATGTGTTTTATAGTACAAAAGTACCAACAACAAAGGCGTTATAAATTGTACAGATGAAAACTTATTAACATCGAAATGCGATTAACTCAATGGTATTAAGGTTTCAAAAGGGATAGAGATTGCTTCGTTCCTCGCAATGACTTTATTGTCTTAATAAAGGCTTACATAGCGAGAATACGTCATTGCGAGGAACGAAGCAATCTCTTAAACATGCAGGTAATAAATAGGGGAAAGTTAATCAAGCAATTTCAACGCTTCATTTTCTTTTAACCGCATCTTTTTTTCGTCGGCTGGCGACTTGTCTTTGTATCCACAAAGATGTAATACCCCATGTATAATAGTCCGCATCAATTCCTTTTCAAATGGCTGTTTGAAGGTTTTTGCATTGTCTTTTACCCTATCAATACTTATAAATAGTTCGCCTTCAATTTTCAGTTTTTCTGAATAATCAAAGGTGATTATATCGGTATAGAAATCGTGATTGAGGAATTGTTTGTTAATGGCTAGAAGGTAGTCATCGGAACAAAAAACATAGGAAATTGTTCCCGTTTTTTTACCTTCCTGTTTCGCAATTTTCCGAATCCAGTTTTTAACCTTGTTTTCTTTTTCTAATGTAAAATCAAGGCTTTCAACACGGAAAGTAATTGCAGAGGAAGACACCGCAATAATTAATTGGCTAACATATTAAAGCTAAGCGAAACACTGCGTCCGTTATCGGTGAAGGAAACACTATCTGCCAAGTGTTTCATAAGAAATATTCCACGGCCGCTTGGCTTTTCAAGATTTTCAGGGTCTGTAGGGTCAGGCAGATTATTGAAATCAAATCCCGGGCCTTCGTCGGTAACAGAAAAAGTTAATTTATCCGGAGTAGTTTCAAAACCAACGTGTACTTTTTTATTCGGATCGGATTTATTACCGTGATAAATGGCATTGTTCACAGCTTCGGTTACCCCAACAAGAACATTGCCATAATGGTCCTCACTCAATTTATAGGTAGAGCAAATAGTTTCAATCAGTTTTTCCATGATGTGTAATGCCTCCATGGATGAAGGAAGTTCCAACTGTTGGTGATTTGCCGGGCTGCTTGGCTTGCTGGTAGTAGTATTTGTCATTACTGGAATGAATTAAAATATTGATTAACCTTATCTCTGTAAAATGAATTGAGGTCGGGAGGTACTGTCTTTAACAATTCGTCTTGCTTATTTTTCTGGCTATTATACTCTAAAAAAGGATTCGGGTTACCAAAAAATTGCTTTTTTGCCACATGCAATTCAAAATCAGGGCTTTGCCCCTTGGTCTGTTTTGCCTTCTCATATTCCAGTAACTGCTTGATGATCTGTTGCTGGCGTTGCAGTGTGGCATCGGTTATCTGGCCATTAATAATATCTTCCTGATTTTTGTTCATATCCTGAGCAATATTACCTAATTCCCCCGAACCTTGTTTACCATTGTTCATCATTTCATCGGCCTGCTGCATTTGTTCTTTTATGTATTGTTGTTCAGCAGCCATTTTTGCCAGTTGTTCGCTGTTGCCTTCTTTTCCTCCATTTTGCTTTCCACCTTGCTGCTTTCCGGTTTTACCTCCGGGGCTTTTACCACCTTTCATAGCATTTTTCATGGCATCCAATTGCTTGGAAAGTTGCTCCTGCATTTTACTTAACTGCGCCATGCTGGGCTTGCTGCCCATACCTCCTGGTTTGTTGCAGCTACCTGCACCGGGAGAATGGTTTTTTGCGGCAGCCTCTTGTTGCATCTGCGATAGTGCTTCACTTAGCATTAATGCCAGATTATTAATGGAGGTCATTGCATATTGCTGCCTGGATGCGGCTTGCGGGGCCTGGCGTTTTTCAAGCTGGTCTACTGCTTCTGTCATATTGTGACTTATCTTATCCATTTCCTGGTTCACAATTGCCTGAATTTTCGTGCTCTTTTTACTAAGAGCATATAGGCTATCTCCTATGGTTGTAGCATTATCCTGCAATTGCTTTTGCTTATGGGCTATATCGGCATATTGCATATTATTCTGGCCCGAAGATGTGACTGTATTCATCAAACCTTCCTGTGCAAATGACAAGTTGACAAGATTATTTAAAATATTACGTAAGGTGGCTTCATCCACCGTTTCCGATTCTGTTTCCATAGATGCGGCCATACTGCCCAACTGGTCTGCCATTTTTTGCATCCCTTTTGAAGCATTGTGTTGGGATGGCGAAGCTTTGCTCGGATTATTTTTAGATAACTGCTGACTGCTGTTCTGTTGCTCCTGCTGCACTTCCTTCGAATCTTCCTTTGGATTTTTATACCCTGTAGGAGCTTCCAGTTCGCTATTTTTCTTTTCTAATTCTTCAAGATTTTTGCTCACATCCTGAAACTCTTTATTTAAAGCGTCTTGCTTTTTCTGCTGTTCTTCGGCGGTACCGGTTTTATTTTTAGAATCTTTACTTAGCTGTTCCTGTTTTTGAGCAAGTGAATCAAGCGTTGATTGATTCGCTTTCAGTTGTTGTTCAAAGTCGAGCCGTTTGAATAATTCCAATGTTCGTTCCAATTCTTTTTTGAAATCCTGGTTATCGGCTGTAAGTTTTTCCAATTGTTGCTGAACCTGGTCTTTGTTCATTTTATCCATCATCTTCTGCAATTCTTCCAGTTTCTTTTTTATGCTGTCGTTAGCCAGTTTATCAAATAGCTTTTGCAGTTCATCCTGCTTGGCAATCATGTCCGAATCTTTCTTCTGAAAATCCCATTGTTTCTTATTGTTTTCTTTGTTTTTCTTTGCAATTTCTTCGGCCTTTTTCTGTAGTTCCAGTTGTTGTTGCAGTAAGTTATCCACCTTCTTTTTATCCGCCCAGTTCATATTGTCTTTGTTGATGAGATCAGCGCGTTCCTGTTCCATCTGGCTCTGCACCATGTAAGCCTGCTGCACCGTTTTACTAATGTCATTCTGAACCTTGGTGTTGTTTTCTTCTGTATTCTTAACAATTTCCTCCCTGTTCGGAACTTTGAAAAACATGGGGTTTGTTCGTGTTGACTTGGCCCCATTCACACCATCATTATCCCATACTTCAAAATAATATTCCATTTGCTGGCCCGGGGCAAGCTGCAGTGTGTCCATATCCCAGTAATAATAAAATGGCTGCTGAATAATATTCTTCGCAATGTTCATTTCAGTTCTGTGGGTTTCACCTTTTTGGGTGGAATCGTCAGGATTGTAAATGCGATATATAAAAGTTAATCGTGTAAACCCGTAATCATCCTTAATATTGCCATTGAAGTAAAGTCGTTTGGCTGAGGCAGAATCTTGTTTTTGTTCCACCTGTATCGATGGAAATAAATCCGGTATAACCTGTATCACATATTTTACCGAATCGTGATTGTTGAAATATTTATTTGATGTAGAAACCGAATAGTTTGCACTCTGTAAAAATCTTCGCGTGTAAGCGTAGGCATCCTTCGCCAAAGGTTTCAGGGTGTTGTTCGAATCGGTGAATTTGAGTTGAAGGTTATCGGTGTTATTTGTATTAAAATTCCATTGTACTACTGTTCCTTGGGGGATAGAAAGGTCACCGGTGTTGTGCAGCGATTCGTCTTTTTTATTCAGATAAGCAGGGTAGTGGAGTTTAATGTCAAACCCAACCAATTGGGGCTCGGGCAAAGCAACCAATTTATATTCCTTCGAATCGTAGCCTGCGGCCTTAAATGTGAAGGTTTCATCGTGTTGCAAATTCCGGAAGGTATAACCAAAAGCAACATTGCTTCCTTTTTCCATTTTAAAAGTACTTCCTTCATATTGGATATAAACATCCTGTGGAAGCTGGTTCCCTTTTATCTTTAATTTAAGTGTGAAATCCTTTTGCTGTATGCCTTGCAGATTGTTATTCTCAATGACAAATTCAAACGGTGCTTCCTTCGGGAAATAGGTATTGTATTGAATAAGCTGTTTGGTTCCTTGCCTGAGTAACGATGGCACAATAAACCAAACCAATACAATGGTTAGAATTGGAATTACAACATACGGAATTATTTTGCGGTTGCGGGAAGTATCAATGGCAACAGGGAACTGTATTGGTTTTATTTCGCGTATTTTTTGTTCAATACCTGCTTCAAGTAAGGCTACTGTTCCAAATTCCGTCATTTGTTTATTTAGCTGAAGCACATTCAGGAGTTTATCCTGAACTTCGGTAAAGTGCTTGCCTATTATTTGAGCGGCATCTTCATAGCTTAACACCTCGCCAATACGGTATAGTTTGAAAAGCGGTATGGCTATAAACTTAGTGAGGATAAATACTATTCCGGCAGCGAAAGTGTAGAACAATACGGTGCGAAGTGGAATTCCAAAATCGCCATAGTACTCAACAACCACAAGGGCCATATAAAAAGACAAGCCAAGGGCAAGGGTGTACAAAATACCCCTTACGAGTTGGTTTTTATAATACTTGCGTATAAACTCGTCTAACTTGTTCAGCAATATGCGATATGAGGCTGTCATCCTATAACCATCAAATATACTTCAAATTTGGGCGCGAGTTACAGCCACTATGTTAAATTTTATTAACGTAATTCGGGGATAATTTGTTTTTTACCCCAAACCCCTAAAGGGGCTTTGAATAGCATTATTCAAAGCCCCTTTAGGGGTTTGGGGCTCTAAGCACCTCCAGCAACCTCTGCCTAACCTCTTCTTTCAATTTAGGCAAATCATGCATGGTCATTTTATCGGTTGGAATGGGTTCCGTCCAAATGGCTTTAATAGTGCCGGGTTTCAATTGCATGAATTTATGTGCAGGTGAAAACTCGCCTGAGTTGAGAATGGTAAGCACTGCAACTGGTAACTTAGTTTCAATAGCAAGTCGGAAGGCTCCGTCTTTAAAGTCAATAAGGGTTTCTTTAGTGCGGTTTCTCGTCCCTTCGGGAAAAATAACAACTGAAATTTTTTCTTTCAATAAGGAATCCTGCATTTTAATGAAGCTCTTAGCTCTGTCGTCTTTACTTTTGCGGTCTACAGTAATATATAAACGTTTCACAACATACCCTATTAACGGAATTTTAGTAACCTCGATTTTGGCTAGAAAACGAAACGTATTTATACTTGCTCTGGCAAATAATGGGATATCCATTTGCGAGCGATGGTTGCAAACAAACACATAGGCCATATCCGGTTTAATAAATTCCATGCCTTTAATATCAACCTTTATAAAGAAGCATGTGAATAATAGCTTCGCCCAAAACCTCGATATCTTATGTGCCTGGAATGGAGCCTTGCTCTTCGGCATAAAGGAAAAAATAACCACATAACAAGGCATCACAACAAAGAAAGAAAGAATCATTATTGTGAGGGCATACAAGCCAAACAAGGTCATTAAGAACTGTACAAATATGTTCGTGTCTTTTTTCAAGGCTTTTCCAAAAATTATTGCAAAGGTAGGGTGTTTGGGGAAAGGACGAAATTCAGCCCGAAAAATGGTTAATTTTTCAGGCAGGGACAAGGAGGACCTCCGGTTGTAGAATGCATTTCATAGGAATCCAGAACATCCTCTCCCAACCAGGGCCCATCAATCGAATGGATCTTTTTTTTCAAGGGTTCAAAAATTTTATGTGCGTGCAATGTTATTGCTGTAAGAATAAAATCGCCCATTGGTTCATTTATTTGTAAGGAAATCAACTTTGTGTATAATGAAAGAGTTTCTTCCGTAGGATATTCCGTTAAGGCAACCATAAGTTCCCGCAACAAGAGTACATCTCCGTCATAGGTATCTTCATTTGTCTCTTTCTTAATAAGATTTAATATTAACGGATAAAAACTTTGGTCGGGAAACTCTTTAACTGCGGCAGCAGCAAAAACCAAGCCATTCTTACCGTTAAGGTTTTTTTTAATTAGTTCTTTATCCCCGGGTTTTTTAAACCTGGCCAGTGCAGGTAGTGCATCGTAAATGTTTTCATCCACCACCAGGTGCCGAATTCTCTGATAATCCTTTTCCTTGGGAGAATAAGAGATAAGTGCTATGCTTCTGGCTTCTGAGTCAACCCCATCGGTATATATCAAAACTGAATCTAATTTATGAACCTCAGCGTTAGTTAATGACCCTTCCTTATCCTTACATGGTACCTTCACAGTAAATGACATTTTGGTAACAGGATCTTTACATGCTTTGTTACAAAAACTTGTAACCCGCTGAATTAATATGTCCGGTAAGGGCCTAAGTTCCACAATATCCGCCCATAAATAAAATACAAGATCTTTACTTTTAAGTTGTTTATTTAAAACCTCCATCAGGTGTTTGCTGTGCCTGTTTGCCAGGCAACTAAAAGCATAACATTTAATTACAGGATGGGGATTGTCCATCAATTTAATAAGTTGGTCTTCGCTGGAAACTGCATCCAGTTTCTCATTATAAAAACCACTGTGTATAGCTTCATATTGAGGTTTGGTGGAGTCAGGATAATTACCTTCATTGCTTGTACCTATCTGGCGTATTATCGAATCAACCACATGCTGAAATCCGGAATTTGACTTTTGGGTGAACCCCTTAACAGCAATTAGAATAATCAGGTTTAATAATATGAAAATTCTTTTTTGCATCATACCTGAACAAGATTAAGTGGAAATATTTTTGTCAGAAAGCCGGAATAGTTAACCCGTTTATCTTTTTACGCAGGGTTTTTGAATAGGGTACCAAGAAAGTCAGTGAACCTTCATGTGTTCCTGCGGTTGCAAGTGTAAGTTTTGAAAGGTCAGTATAATAACTATAACCTATTCGAAATAATTTACCACAGTAACCAACGGTAATTGATATCGATTCTAAAGGGTTTGAAGAACCCATTTGCATTGTATAGTCAGGTGTTTCCTGAAAGCTGAATCCTACTCCGGAGATTATGTGCCGCATGGCTAGGGTAACTTCTACAATTTGTTCGTGGAAAGTTCCTTGATTTTTAAAAAATAAAGTAGGGGTAAGTGTTACGGTGTGGATATGAATCATTGCGCCAACATTGAATGTATATTTGGTTTGTAAAATAATGCTAGGATCTTGATAGAATGATTCATTTGGTTGGGTGGGATGTGCAACTGTGAACCCCGCAAAATAATTTTTCCAATACCCTAATAATCCGGCTGAAAAATCAGGTAGTAGTATTTGTGTTCGAAGTAATTCCTCTCCCCAATCCCACCAATGATTACAAGTCCAATCCGGATAAACAAGTTTACTCTGGTCTATACTTAAGTTAAGATAGGTTGCCTGCACCCCTGCACTTAGTGTAATCGATTTTATATGAAATTGATGGGCGTAAATAAGGCTGATATTCGTAGTTGTGAGAGCCTGGTTGGGTTCAATATAGGGCCCGGTAAACGAAGATTTTTCAACATTAACCAAAAACCCAATACCATTATTGGAATCAATAAAGTTCCGGTCGTAAGATAAGTTGTATGTGACACCATTTGTTGGCATGCCAGGCCATTCATTCCTGTAATTCAATCCAATTCGTTGGGTTGTTCCGCTTCCTGCAAATGCAGGATTTAGATATAGTGGGTTGGCATAAGGCTGAGAAAATGCCACATCTTGTGCGGTAGACCGTATGCTTAATAGAAGCAGAAGTAGTAAACAGGAGAGAATTGTTTTTTTCATACCATTAAGATACAATAGTATACAAATATATAAATAATTTTAATCCGGAACGAATTGAATATTAACAAAGTCATTGACTTTTTAGAAAATAACTTTCGTGAGTAATATCTTTGCAGTGGATTGGGAGAAACAAGATGAAAAAGGTTAAAATAAAACTTAGTACGCAGCAGAAAAATATAATTAACTATTGCTTAATATGCATAGTTTTTATAGTATTTAACTATAGAATAAAATTACAAGTCACTATAATTCAATGTATTGACAAAATGAACTTGGCTCCGTTTTATAGTTACTTTATAGTATTTCCCATAGTTTTTGCATGGTTATTCATAGTTATTTTGCGAAACTCATATTATATCAAAAAGTGTAATATTGTAGATATAGAATGCAGTAAAAATTCTACCTGGCTAAACCTCCAAACTCATATAATACCTGTCGTAATTATTTCCAAATCCATTTGGAGTTATAGATTCTACTTTCATGCCGAATTTTTCGAAATATTTGTAAGTGTATTGACTGGTACCAAGGGTTATTTTAAAGCCCGGATACAGTTCTTTCACTTTGTCAACTCTATATTGAAAGAGTGTTTTTCCATAACCGCTGTTATGAAGACTTCCATCTACCATACCCCAGGTAAAGTGTGCCCGCTTTTCTTCATCCATCACATAAAAGCCCGCGCACCCGATTATTTTGTCGGTTTCTAAAACATAGAAGTGATCGGCAACAGCAGGCGGGTAAGCAACCACACCTTTATTTTGTGCAGTGAGCCAATTATTCAGCATATTCATATCATCCATTACAAAATAGCCATTAGGGATGTTGCTTATCAAAATCTCCCGTATCCTTAAATCATCGGATGGTAAATAGTTGCGAATTAGCATGGCAAAATTTATAAATTAATTCACAGGCTGACTGTCGTCTTTTACCAACTGGCGGTACCTTTCGCGGGTTTGTTCTATATAAAAACTGCCCGGATATTTTAAAATAAGCTGTTTGTAAAGTTCTGCCGCTTTTTTCTGGTCGTGTAATTTTTCATCCTCTAATTTAGCAGAAAGATAGAGTGCTTTATCAGGTAACATTCCATCCGGATAAACGGTTTGTTCATCATTATAAATTCCCAATGCTTTTTGGTATTCGCCTTTCTTTTCAGCCAGTGCTGCGCGCATCAGAAATACTTCTTCTTTCAGTGTTGTGGTTCCGCTGATGTTGTAAACCGAGTCAAGCAAAATGGAAACACTGTCTTCATAATTTTGAAAATCCAATAACTGTACATGCGCAAAAAGCAGCAATGCAGGTTGCTTGGCCGAGTCGACCGTATTATCAGCCACAACCAATGAGAGCGACATGGCGTCATTGGCAATTAGCTTAGTAGTGGCCGACCTGAGAATATCGAGCTGGGCTTTTGCCCATAAAAAATTTCCTGTGTAATAATAGATCTTCGCATTCCTGAATTTGGCTTCATCACCAATAGGTTCTTCTTTGAAATCCTGTTCTACCTTACTATATAACAGCGATGCATCCCAGGTTAATCCGGAAGCGAGCATGAGATCGGCAAGTTCCATTTGGCAACGCGCCTGAGCCATAGGTGTAACGCCCGGAAGTGCAACCGCTTCCTGCATCAATGCCATGGCAGCCGAATCATGATGCAGATAGAACCCCTGCAAATGGGCAAGTTGCTGCATGATGGAAATACTTCCAGCCGTCTTGTTTAATTCATTTAAAGTTTGTTTGTATTTGTCTTCAAGGTTGGTCAGTTCTGTTTGTGTGCAGGCCCCGCCACCAACCAATTTCTGATACATCACAGTTAATTGTTTCATTTTTGCTTCAGTGTAGTTATCACCTTTAGGGCCACGGTCAATTATATATTGGTAAGCTTGTATAGCGGGATCGTAAGCACCGGCATTAACGCAGGTTGTGGCAAAACTCATGAGCCTCCATCCGCCTTCATTTTTTCTTCTGTCTAATGCCTTAACTTGCACTAAAGCATTTTGATAATCCTTTAACTGTATAAGCATCCATGTTAATAATTCGGCGAAGACCTGCTTTTCCGGGTAACGCTGAATGTATTTTAGTAATTCATTTTTCACTAATGTGTTTTGGGCATCATCGGCATAAGCCCCCACACTCAACTGCAGCGCATCCTGAACAAATTGCACGTAGGAAGGCGAAATAGCAAGCGTTTCGAAGTAGGAGTCTATCATGGCAACGGTATTTCCTTGTGCCTTATAAACCGCACCTATTTCAGCGACGAATGGATATCCGTCACCCAACATATTTTTACCCTGCTTATACACTTCAAGGGCATTATCATATTCCTTCAGATCCATAAAAGCTTTGCCAAGGTCGAGAATCTTATCCCGGTCAGCAGTTAACTTCTTTATGGCTTTATTATAGTTATCCTTGCTTTGTTTTTCATCACCTTCAAGTTTATATAGGCTTCCGAGATCAACATATAATATGCTGTTACCCGGTTCATGTTTTATTTCCTTCTTAATAAGTTTTTCGGCATCTTTATAATCTTTGGTTTGCACCATGCACACCAAGTAGAAATTAAAATTCTCGTAGGTTGGATTACGGTTGTATATCCTTTCGTAAAAAGAAAGTGCCTTATCGTATTCCTTGTTTTGGAAGAACTGAAAGGCAAGCTGGTCATCGGTGTTTTGCGAATAACCCTGCCCGAAGAAGCAAATCAGGCAAAAAAATAAAATGAGCTTCTTCATATTGCGGAAAAGATTAAATCTTTTTATGCTCCTTAATAAGGGTCATAAGCGAATCGGCTTTCGGGGCAAGCATTGTAAATTTAGGAATTTCCTGATTTACCTCTGCAACTGAGATATTTGAAACCTGCACCAGTTCCGAAGCTTTTTTGCTTTCAAATCCAACATATATAGGCACACTATCTTTTGCCACAAGGTTATTGGTTATATCATGGCTAAGGTGGTCTAATTGTTTTTGCGATTTTCTGAGTTCGATTAGCAGTGGGCCTCTTTTGCCTGCAACAGTCAATAAGTCCCACCGAACCTTGTTAAATTGTCTGAAAATATCTGCTGATGAAGGGCTCATACTGTCCAAATGCGCCATTTGAATCAATTGGTTGTCGTTCATTACAATAGTTGCATACCCGGTGATTTTAGCCGAATCAATTAATTTAACTGCTGAGTCAGCTTTAATAACTAGTATTTGCAAGCTATCAAGTGTCCTTGTTTCTTTCGGGAATTTATTTCCAAACTTGCAGGATGTGCTTTGCAGCATTACAAATAATGAAAGCAGGAATAACGATAAAGAAGCGTATTTCATAGGTCGGTTTATTTAGTAGGCTAAAATTTTTTCAATGGCTACAGAAACCTTGCCGGCATTAGGTAACATGGTTTGTTCTAAAATTGTATTAAGTGGAACTGCCGGCATATTTTCAGAACCAATTACGGTAACCGGAGCATCCAAATATTCAAAACAATTTTGCTGTATGCGTGAAGCAATGGATTGTGCAAAGCCATTGTTAACAGGTTCTTCCGTAAGTACGATGCAACGGCTGTGTTTTTTTACAGAAGAAAAAATCAGTTCTTCATCCAATGGATATAGTGTTCGCAGATCAATGATCTCTACTTTATCCGGGAAGTTTTTAGCAGCATTTTGTGCCCAATAAACTCCCATACCATAGGTGATTACAGTTACAGTGGAAGCCCCTTTAAGGGTTTGTGACGCCTCAGCACTTTGAACGATTCGGCCTTTCCCAAATGGAATAATATAATCGGCATCCGGTTCTACCGTTTTTGCATCTTCAGTTCCCTTTATCTTCGACCAATAAAGACCTTTGTGTTCCAGCATCACTACCGGATTCGGGTCATAGTAGGCGGATTTCAGCAAGCCTTTTAAGTCAGCTCCCGTTGAAGGATAAGCAATTTTAATTCCCCGGATATTGGTTAATACAGACTCTACACTTGAAGAGTGATATGGTCCGCCGCTGCCGTACGCACCAATGGGTACACGGATAATACAACTCACGGGCCATTTTCCGTTTGTCAGATAACAGGAGCGGCTTACTTCTGTAAATAACTGGTTAAGTCCGGGCCATATATAATCGGCAAATTGAATTTCCACAATGGGTTTGCAGCCAGTAGCCGACATACCTACTGTACTACCGACAATAAATGCTTCCTGTATAGGCGTATTAAATACCCTGTCGTCACCAAATTGCTGGGCCAAGGTAGCTGCCTCGCGGAATACGCCACCAAGGCGTCCTCCAACATCCTGGCCATAAAATAAGCACTCCGGATGTTTTTCCATCAATTCCCTTATAGCAAAAAGAGCACAATCAACCATTACCTTTTTTTCTCCGCCTTCAGGTTCACGTACTCCTTTTTCTTCTGTAACTGGGGTTGGTGCAAAGTCATGTTTGAACAGATCTTCCGGTTTTGGATCGGCAGCTTTAAGGGCCATTTCGTAAGCTTCTGCAACTGCGGCGGTTTCTTTTGCTTCAATTTGTTTTATCTTATCCTGTGTGAAGCCTGCAATTAAAAGCTGGCTTCTTAGTCGCGGATATGGATCGCGTTTTGCTGCTTCTTCCAGATCTGCCCGGTACCATTCTTTACGTACACCTGAGGTGTGGTGGTTAAGCAATGGCACTTTTGCATGAACTAAAAACGGTCTGCGTTCTTCACGAATGGTATGGATAACCTCGCGCAAGGTTTGATAGCTGCGCATAAAGTCGGTGCCATCTATGCTGCGTGTTTCCAGCCCTTTGAACCCTTTTGCATACTCCACTGCATCCATGGCACGGGTTTCTTTGCCGGTTGCTGAAATATCCCAATCGTTATCCTGCACTAAATATAATATCGGCAGTTTTTTCAAAACCGCCATCTGAAAAGCTTCTGCTACTTCACCTTCGGTAACAGAGCCGTCTCCCAACGAACAAACTACGATTGGTTTTCCATCTTCATAGGAAGGAAGCAGTCCTCTTTTTTCCTGGTATTGAATTCCCATGGCTATACCTGTTGTGGGTATGGCCTGCATTCCTGTCGCCGAGGACTGGTGCGGAATTTTAGGCATATTATCCCTTCGCAAACTTGGGTGGCAATAGTAGGTTCTTCCACCGGAGAATGGGTCATCAGCTTTTGCCATTAATTGAAGCATAAGCTCATATGGTGTCATTCCAATTGAAAGAAGAATACTGTCATCGCGATAATAAGCACTTAGGTAATCCTGTGGCTTCAGTTGCAAGCCCAATGCAATTTGTATGGCTTCATGTCCGCGGGAAGTGGCATGAACATATTTACTTGTAACAGCAGCATTCTTTTCAAATATCTCAGTCATAGCCTTGGCCGTGCACATGAGTTCAAATGCTCTGATTACAGAATTTACAGGTACAGAACCAACCGATTCACTTTTAGCTGTCATGGTCTGGGGCATATCCGCTTGTGGTTAAACTGCAAATGTAGTAATAAGACACAAAAATTAAGAAGTAGAAGGGAAGAATTAAGAATATTTAGGAATTATGACTTACTTCTTGCTCTTTCCAGCAACTCATCTGCTTTTTCCTGAATATCGGTTGGGAGTCCTGTATAGAAGAGGTTAATTTCTTTACCCAAATCATCTGATGCATCAACATCGAGGGGTGTCAATGGTTCAACCCCACCAAAGTTTTGCAGGAAACTTTTTCGCAGTAATTTCACTTTTCGTAAATAATTTTCCTTTGTAAGTTTTAGCCATTGCACCCCTTTTTCATCTGTCAGAGGCTGGCATGGCTCGTATCCCATCAGTTTGTCATATGTGAGTGCATTGCCATTTTCTTGAAGAACCTTCGCATAAATGACATTAAAATTAATGATGAGGAAGGTCCAATCGTTCATGATTATGGAAGCCAGCCCGGGAACAATTGTGTTTTTATAATGTTCATCCCAGATAAAAATCCCGCCTTCACAGCATCTTTTTTCAAAGTCAATATTTTTGCCGTTTATCAGGCCTATTTTTTTCCCCTCATAAACAATTATAAAGTATCCGTTGTATTTATTATTGATGGATTCAAACCACTTTTTCTGCATTTCAGGAGTAATGTGTTCCCGATAAGCCATGGTTCTTGAAATAACAGTAGAATTACGCATTTCACGCACAAGTTCAATATCCTCTTCCTTGAGTCTTTTAAGGGTGATTCCGTACTTGCGGATAAGCATGTTATTCTAAAATTTCGCCGATTGAATGTTGCGGCTGAGCATTAAGAATGTTATACATTCTGCGCATGTATTCGCCAATAACGCCAATGCTAAGGAGAATTATACCAGCTGTAAAAGTTATACTCACAACTATACCGGTAAATCCTACCCTGACATTGAAAAACATCTTTTTGATAAAAAAGAAAAGCCCTACTAAAAATGAAATGAAGGATGCAATAAGACCCAGATAAGTTATTAATCGCAATGGCAGGGCATTGTACCCGAACACCAAATTAAAGTAAAGGTTCATCAATTTATAACCAGAGTAACGTGAGGCTTTAAGACCGGAGGCTTTATGGTCTACCACCACAAATTCAATATTTTTGGTGTACCATGAAATAAGTTCATCAATAAAAACAAATTGCTGATTGTGCGTGATGATTTTTTTTACAATACTTTTCTTGATTATCCTGAATGGAGAGCCATTACCTGTGCTGGCAGAAGTATATTTCGTGGTAACTTTAAATACTATGCTTGTTGTATTTCTAAGCAAAGACCTTTTGTATTTATCTGATATACCATATACTACATCAGCACCATTTTCAGTAGCTTTTTTTATGAGCTTTGGTATTTCTTCCGGCGGATGCTGAAGGTCGTCATCCATTGTAATTATATAATCACCGGAGCAATAATGAAAGCCGCATGCAATAGCATTATGCTGGCCGAAATTTTTGGCAAGCCTTATTGCGGTAATGTTTTCAGGAAATTGGCTTTTTATTTCCTTAATTACGCTCCAACTGTCATCTCTGGAACAATCATCTACCAAAACAAGTTGGTAAGGAATATTAATTTCTTTAAAAACGCCGTCAATCCTTTTTTGCAGTTCTATCAAAACTGTAGAAGCATTATAAACCGGAATTACAATCGATATTTTTTTTGGTTGTTCAGCCATTTCAACAGTTTTTATTTGCCAATTGTAAATCCACCATCCAGTAATAAATTTGTTCCGGTCACCCAGCACGATGCATCTGAAAGCAGGTACACCGCCGCATTTGCAACATCTTCGGGTCTTCCTATTCCAAGGGGATATTTGCTTTCATATTCTTCAACATTTCTGTACATGCCCTGGTTAATGGTTTCCTCATATAAGGGGGTTCTTACCATTGCAGGGACAATTACATTCGAACGCATTTTCTTTTGATAGATCTCAAGTGCTAGGTTTTTACTGTATGCTTCAATGGCCCCTTTGGATGCGGTATACAATGAACCTCCACTATACGGATGATTTACCGAAACAGAAGAAAAGAAAACCAACGAAGCTTTTTCATTCAGCTTTTTATTTTTGAGAAGCCTTGCTACTGTAAGCACTGCAGACTCAAAATTAATTCCCATCACGCTTCTCAAATGTTTTTCTGCAATGAATTTAACAGGAACAGGAAGAACTATTCCTGCAGAGTGAACAAAGCCATCAATACCTGGTATCAGGTCAATTAAATCATTGCGTTGTTTTTCATCTGTCAAGTCTGAAGTAAACTGTGAATGCCCTTCTCCCTGAAGTAATGCAAGGGTTTCATTCAACCTTTCTTCATCTCGCCCGCTGATAATAACTTTTGCCCCCATTGCACTACAGGAAATGGCAATCTGCCTGCCAATGCCGGATGATGCACCGGTAATAAATATAGTTTTATTGGTTAGATGAAACGGCGTAGTCATTCTTATATTTCAACAATATCGGTGCAAATTAAGTTATTAGTTTTCAGAGAAACAGTGGCCCATGACAAGCCAACTCCAAAGCCTGACATCAGGAAATTTTTTTCACCTGCAACCTTATCTTTCAATTCAGAAACTATGGTTAGAGGAATGGACCCCGAACTTGTATTACCAAATTTTTGTATGGAATAAGGGACTTTCTCGGGAGGAAATTTTAATTTTTTCCGGATGGTTTCATTCATAAGCAAATTGGCCTGGTGCATTACAAAAAAATCGTATGAATCAGGAGTTGTAATAGTCTTCTGTAAAAATTCATCAAGGTGTTTTGGTACCACAGTTACTGAAAAATTGAACACTTCCATCCCGTTTAGTTCCAGGTTGCGGTCAGCACGAAGTACTCCCTGATTTCTTTCTTTTATTTCAAACGATTCCTTGGTATAGGGGCTTCTTGTCCCCCCGTCTCGCACAATAATAGCCTCATATCCGGAACCATCCGAATTCAGGCTGAAGGTAGTTTTTCCGGCTGTTTCATCATATTCAAGCAAAGTAGCAGTGCCTGAATCTCCAAACAAAGGATAAACACTTTTATCTTCCCAGGGTGTTCCAATGGTAGACGTGTCGCCTGCTAATAAAAGACCTTTTTTGAACTTGCCACTGCTCATTATTGAACTGATAGCAGAGAGTCCGTATACATATCCGGAGCACCCAAGGTTAATATCAAAAGCCATGCAGCTCTTTTTTAGCCCCAATCGGTTTTGCAACAATATACTACTGGCAGGTAAAAAGTAATCGGGAGTTTGAGAAACAAAAACTAAAATTTCAATTTCGTCTTTAAGTGTGTCGGTTTCAATAAGTAATTTTTCGGCAGCCGCTTTGGCAAGGTCGGTTTCAGTTACTCCGCTATCACCAATAGATCTGCGCTTCTCAACACCTGTTGTTTTTATTAGTAGCTTTCTGTCCGACTCTGAAATGTAGGTATAATCCCAATTAGAAATTTCTTTCTTAGGAACGGCTGCGCCAATACCTTTAATGCGAATATTTTCAACCGAGAAAAATGCCATACTTACTTACTCCGGATTTTTTTGTTTTTCAATTATCAAATCATATAATTCCTGAACCGATTGTACTTTGCGGAGTTCATCACCTTTTATCGTAACGCCATATTCGGTATCGGCAAGCGCAATAACTATCAATGCGTGCATGGAACCCCAGCCTTCAATATCAGAAATTTTAGTTTCGGGTTTTAAAGTTCCTGCAGGAATATCTTCAAATTCTGCTTGTAATTGTTTTAGTAGATCTTCTATCCCCATATATCTTCTTATTAAATTGTAATAACTGTAGCACCCCATGAATAACCAATACCGAAGCCTGCGAGCAAAACTTTATTCCCTTTTTTAACAAGGCCTGCATCCATTGCATCGCGCAATGCGATGGGTATAGTTGCTGAAACGGTATTCGCTTTTTCTGCAATATTGGTAAAGAATTTTTCTTTAGGTATTTTCATTTTTCTTCTCAATACTTCCAACATAAACCCACTTGCCTGGTGAAAAATAACCAGGTCGATATTGTCCATTGTCAGTTTCTCTTTTTCCAATACTTCGTTCACCATTTTTGGCACGTTTTTCAGGGTGAAATTAAGTATTTCTGTTCCATTCATAGTAAGCCTTCCATAAGGCATACCACCTGCACTCTCATTTTCTTTTAGCCACTCTACGCTAGCTAATTCTCTGGCATTGCAGCCTCTTACTGCTAAATTTTCCCAACCACTACCATCTGTTCCAATTACAAAATCACCAATCGAATTATCTTCATTACGGCTAATAATGGTTGCTGCCATGCCATCTCCGAAAATCATACGCAGTTCATGGTCAGCCGGGTGTATTGTTTTGGTTTCACATTCCCCGGTGAGTAAAAGAACGTTGTCGACTGCATTGCTGCAAACCAAAGATTTTGCTAATAATAACCCATACATAAAGCCTGAACATCCCATGGGGATGTCCATTGCACCAGATTGTTTAGGAAGCCCGATTCTGTTTTGCAAAATACAAGCTGTTGCAGGTGCGGTTCTATCTAAAATTTCAGCACAAAAAAGAGTAAAGCCTATCTCGTTTTTTTGAATGCTACTTTCCGAAAACAATTTTTCCGCTGCAACAACAGCCATATCTGAAGCAAGTTCATGTTCAGCAGAAATATGACGTGTTCTTACTCCCGATCTTCTGAATATTTCATCGGTACTGAATTCAGGAAATATGACCGATAATTCCTCATTGGTAAGAACCTTTTCAGGCATATAATAACTCACAGCTTTAATATAAGCGCCCAATTGTTTACGTAATTTTCACAAAGTTAATATTTTCCATACACAGCTTAAAAGGTAGGCTTTTGGCTACTAACGTGATAAATTATGTTTTTATTTTACATTTGTATTTATAAATGCTGTTCAAATGGGGGATTTCAGGAGAAATATTAAAACAAGTCAGCGTATTGAGTATGGGTTTTATCAGATATTAGACCAATTTATTGGAAGGAAAAGGGTATTTAAACTCCTTGGGAAGCGAAGGAAGAAATTTTACAAAAACCTTACGGAAACACTTAAAAAGAGTGGAGAAGGGAAAATAATACCTATTCAGAGGAGAGCCAATTTAAGCAAAGAGGAGTTTATCAACGAATACGTTAAAAAAGGTATTCCCGTAGTTTTGGAAGGTGCAGCAAAAGATTGGGATTGTGTTAAAAAATGGTCGCTAGAATACTTTAAAGACCTTCATGGAGATGATAAGATTGTTAGGGTTGAAGTAGATAAACCGGGCTATCCTTACGAAGAGACAACATTGGGAAATGTTATCGATAATATCCGTTCGGGTGGCAGCAAATACTATCGTTTCTATCCATTGCTGGACAGGCATCCGGAGCATTTAAAAGATTTCGATTATAAATGGTTGCGCGAACGCAGAAACCCAAGGACATGGTTTGAAGCATTCCAGGTATTTATTGGGGGGAAAGGCTCTGTAACCGATTTGCATAACGCGAACCAATGCAATCTCTTTGTTCAGGTCTATGGAGAAAAGGAATGGATTTTATACTCGCAATATCATACGATGATAATTGACCCCGATCCAGTTCGCAATGTTTACCGTAATGGGCCTAAGAGAAATGATATAGGGCAATTCGACCCATTTAATCCGGACTATGAAAAACCTTACTCTCTTTATAAATATATTGATGGGCTTTCTGTACATCTTCATCCCGGTGATGTTCTTTGGAATCCTCCATTTTATTGGCATTGTGTCAGGAACAATACTGACTCAATTGGGGTCGGTTATCGCTGGCTGCCGCCATTATATTCATTCAAAATAGCTCCGCTATATATGTTCCTGGATATGCTGGCCACCAATCCTCCATTTTGGAAGTCATATTCACTGTATAAAAAGGATATAAACCTTGTACATTTAGCGGAATATGGTAATTTGGACAAATATTTGAAAGATAAAGCTGAGCAAGAAGCCGCACAAAAATCTTAATGGAATTATTTTATATTTGTCAGTATTAATTAGGTATTAATGGGCGATTTCAGAAGAAATATAAAAGCAGGTCAACGAATTGAATATGGGATATATCAAATCCTTGATCAATTTGTTGGTAGGGCAAGGGTATTTAAACTTCTTGGGAAACGCCGTAAAAAATTCTACCGTAATCTGCTTGAAACCCTCAAAAAGAGTGGGGAAGGGAAGATATTTCCAATTGATAGAAGAACTAATCTAAGTAAGGAAGAATTTTTTAATCACTACGTGAAGAAGGGCATTCCTGTTGTTATGGAGGGTGCTGCAAAAGAATGGGATTGCGTAAAGAAATGGTCTCTCGACTATTTTAAAGAGTTGCATGGTTCAGATGAAATTATGATGGTGACTGACCAATCGGATATGAAGAATTACGAAACCACCACCCTTGGCGAAGTGCTTGATAACATTCGGAGCGGAGGTGGCAAGTACTATCGTTTTTATCCATTGCTCGATCATCATCCGGAACACATTAAAGACTTTGATTATAGCTGGCTTCTTGAGAGGAGAAAGGGGTTTACTTTTTTTGATTCTTTTCAGCTTTTTATTGGTGGGAAGGGAACAGTTTCTTATCTGCATAATGCTAATGCGCCAAATTTATTTGTGCAGACCTACGGAGAAAAGAACTGGGTTTTATATTCCCATTATTACACTCCGATAATTGACCCGGATCCGGTACGAAATATTTATCGTAATGCGCCTTTCAGGGCCAAAAATAATATGCCCTTCGATCCTTTCAATACTGATTTCAGTCCCCCGAATGAGTTATATAAATATATTGACGGGATATCCGTTAGCCTTAAACCGGGAGATGTGTTCTGGAACCCTCCATTTTACTGGCATACCGTAAAAAATGGTTCCGACTCCATTGGTGTTGGGTACCGTTGGGTAGCACCGTTCTACTCTTTCAAAATATCTCCGTTATATACCTTTTTAGATTTATTTGCCCTCCATCCTCCCATCTGGAAAAGCTACAAATTGGTTAAGAAGGACAATAATCTTGTACACCTTGCGGAATCAGGAAAGCTAGACGATTATCTGAAAGAGAAAGCAGAAAAAGAAAGGTTAAAAAACCTGAAAACAAACGCGGCTTAAGACTTAATTTTAGTGGAAAAAGATCTCAGTCCAAATCAACGGAAATACTTCCCAAATCTGGACGGATTGAGGTTCGTAGGCTCGCTCATTATTATCATTCTTCATATTGAGGACATTAAATTCAAGCATGGCCGGGAGGTGATTCCATGGATCCGCTATTTCCATCCTACGGGAGAAATGGACGTGACATTATTCTTTGTGCTCAGTGGTTTTCTGATAACATTCCTGTTGCTTCAGGAAAAGAAGAAAACAAATACTATTGACCTTAAGGCATTTTATTTACGCAGAACATTACGTATTTGGCCCCTTTACTTTTTAATTGTCATTTTAGGTTTTTTTGTGTTGCCACATTTAGATGCCTATTTCAGTACCGCGTATTCATTTCATATTTATAAACATTTTTGGCTGTATTTTATCGGTTGTATTTTGTTCTTAAGCCCAATCGTGAGGACTGCTACCGGACTTCCGCAAACGATTGGCCCTATATGGTCAATCGGGGTAGAAGAAGTATTTTATTTGTGCTGGCCTTTATTTTTAAAAAGGGCAAAGAATTATTTAAAATTGTTCATACTGATTATTGCGGGAATTATATTGCTCCGCAATGCAGTGCTCCTATGTGAGCCATTATTTAATGGTTCGTTGGCCAGTGAAAATATTTTCAAGTTCTTGCGAAGCATGTCTGTGCAATACCGCATAAGCAGCATGGCTATTGGAGGAATAGGCGCGTATTTGGTAATTACGGAAAATAAAAAAGTGCTTTCTTTTTTATTCAGGAGAGATGTACAGTTTGGGATATACCTTTTAACTCTTGGTCTGTTGTTTTCAAGAATTGGGTTACGAGCCATTGGCCGGGAAAGCTTTCCCAGTATGAATTACGAATGGTATTCTGTTCTCTTTATGTGCATTATTGTTAACCTTGCTGCTAATCCTAAATCCATTATTAAACTTGATTTCCCATGGATGAATTATCTGGGGAAAATATCGTATGGGCTCTATATGTATAGCCCAATCATGAGGATTTTGGCTATGGAATTAATTGAAAAAATAGCTGGCAGGCAAATAGCCGGGTGGCAAATGAATTTGATTTACTATTTGACTACAATACTCTCAACAATTGGCATAGCGGCAGTATCTTATCAATTATTCGAGAAAAGGCTTCTTTCTTTCGGCAAGCGATTCAGAGTTGCAAAAACTGCTTAGTAATATTGCCAGGGCAATAGCTTGCCCCCGCTTAGTTTTCGCCTCAACCATGAATATGTTTTATTTAATCTGAAGGATGTATAGCGGAAGCGAGTAAATGCTTGCCATCCGTAATAAATACAGCTTCCCTTTAGAATCTTAAAATAGCTTACTGAAACATTTTTTCCTTCTTCAGAACCTACTGTGTATTTATAGTTTTCTAATGCATATTTCCCCGTAATTTTCTCAGTAACTGCAATGGCGAATGGCTTTAAATCGGTTTTCCATTTCCCAACTGAAGATGGAGTGATAGGGGTGAAAAGTTTATTCTGCTTTTTTAAAATTGCTTCCATTACCGTTTTGTCTTTGTAGAACTTTTCAGGCATATCGCGGTTTAGCATTTCAGGCACATAAGGTATATCCAGAAAGCCACAGATATTTTTAAAAAAGGCCTCGGGATTCTCCACCATGTTTTCATAAAAAACTGTAATTCCTTTCCCGGGCATTTTCTTTACCAGCTTATCCATAATGGAATTTACTGCAACCCATTTAAATGCTGCGTAGAATGGGCTTTTGCTCTCGAATGCCTTAAATGTACTCAGCGCATTATCTCTTGGTTCTCTAACCAGATGTATGAATTTTACTTCGGGATAAAGTTTGAATAGTTTTTTAGTGAATAGATAATAATCCGGATTTTTATCTGATAAATAAAGTACGGTTCTTTTTTCTCCCCATATATAATAGATAATTTTGCAGGCCAGTGCATAATCAAGTTGTTCCCTTGCAGCCATAATATAGGAAGTTACAACTTCTTTATCCATGTGCCAGCGGTTGTTGAAAGTCGGAAAATTGAATACTTCTTCAACAAAACTTAATGCATCCTTTTCGCTCCATTTTTTTATGCTTCTGAACTTGGGATAAAGCACCATCATAAATTTAGATTCGGGTGGAGCTACAACGCTCGGATGAGCATTAAGCACAGATTGTAATAATGTAGTACCAGAACGACCTTTCCCGAATATTAGAAGCATGGGTATCTTCCTTATCTCTTCTATTTCTCTTAACCCGGGATTATTCATATAATTCAGAACTTATTATTCGATATCGGAAGGAACTTTATCAGAAAAACTTCGAAATTCGAACATTCGGATTGAGCATGATTCGGAACCTGGCATATAACAAATTCAGGCGGGTAGATTTGACCTTTACCTGCTTAAACATTTGCCAGAAAAAGTAAAGGCAATTGCCTTTAAACAGCGAGTATGCAGAAATTTTTACCGGTTTGTTTTTATGGTTGCTGTCAATTTCATACCCATACATTTTGTGAGCAAAATCTCCGGTAATTATCTCCGCTAATGTCTGATCATAAACATCCATGTGGTTTTTCCAATTCCCGATTTTAGAAGGGTTAATTGGTTTCAGAAGATTTGCATAAAATGGTTTTGCATTTTCGGTGAGCACATTTTTTTCCAGATGAGCATTTAACCACTCAGGGCTTTTGTTTTGAGCCATTGAGGCTGAAAATGGAATGTTTAAAAAGGATGATAAATCTTTCATGGTTGCTTCCGTATCATTCACCAGGTTTTCATAAAGCAGTGTAAAATATCGCTCCGGATCTTTTTTCTTTTTTCCCTCTACAATTGTATTAAATGCTAACCATTTAAAGGCTTTGAATTTGGAATTCTTTTCTTTGAAGGAAATCATCTGGCTGTAAATCGTATCCCTCGGTTCCCGAATGATATGTATAAACTTTGCCTCCGGAAACATTTTTAAAATTGTATCAATATAAAGAGTGTATTCAGGGTTCTTATCAGAAAGATACAACGGATTATTTTTCCCATTTCGCATTTGATAGTACACCATTTTGCAAAGCAAAGAATAGGTGGCATTTTCCTTCACTTTCAATAACTCTTTTTTTAGTTTTTCCTTATCCAAATGCCATAACTGAACAAACAATGGTTCCTTATATAAATGCTCTACAAAATCAATGATATCAGATTCTTTCCACTTTTTTATATGCTTATATCTTGGGTAAAATAAGACTGCAAATTTCGATTCAGGGCTTCCGACTATTTCCGGATGTGCATCAAGCAATACCTGTAGAAGTGTAGTGCCAGAGCGCGCATTGCCTAAAATAAATAACATTGGGATATTATTAATTTCCTTGGCGTTTATCGGGTGGTCGGAGCTCACTTATTTTTGAAAAGTATTAATCTTTATAACTGTTTTTTGCTTGGACAACTCTATAAGCATTTTGTAGCAATAAGCCATTCAGCAGTTTTAATAGAAAGGATTGTTAAATAACCCGAAAAGCAGGCCGATTTTCTTTTTCAATCCAAATCTGCATTGCGCAAAGATAAAAATATAATTTTGCATCAATCCCAATTGCAACGATAATTACGTATGCTCTTTAACTCCCTGCAGTTTCTCTATTTTTTTGTAATTGTAACGGTGCTCTATTTTAGTTTAACACACCAATGGAGATGGGTGCTTCTGCTTGCGGCCAGTTGTTATTTCTATATGGCCTTTGTGCCAATATATATACTGATACTGGGCTTTACCATTGTTATTGATTATTTCGCCGGGATTTTTATTGAAGGTGCCCAGGGCAAACGAAGAAAACTCTATTTGACTTGTAGCCTTGTTGCAAACATAGGCGTGCTGGCGGTTTTCAAGTATTATAATTTTTTGAACGATAACCTTACTTTTCTTCTGGGTAATTTTCACGTCGCTAACCCAATCCCCGGTCTGGCTATATTGCTTCCAATAGGGCTTTCATTCCACACGTTTCAGGCCATGAGTTATACCATCGAGGTTTATCGTGGCAACCAAAAGGCGGAGCGACACTTCGGGATATACTCACTGTATGTAATGTTCTATCCGCAATTAGTTGCCGGGCCAATTGAAAGACCTCAGAATTTGCTTCCGCAATTAAAACAGAACCACGAATTCGATTATGCGAATGTTGCAAGTGGGTTGCGCTTGATGGCTTGGGGGCTCTTTAAAAAGGTTGTTATTGCTGACCGGTTGGCTATATTAATAGATAATGTTTATACTGATCCTCATCACTTTAATGGAATAAGCCTGGTTATTGCTACCTTATTTTGCAACTATAAAATTTATTGCGATTTTTCCGGATATACTGATATTGCCCGGGGGGCTGCAAGAGTAATGGGTATTAAACTTATGCAGAATTTCAACTACCCATTCATGTCAAAAACAATCGCGGAATTTTGGACACGATGGCATATATCATTATCCACCTGGTTCAGGGATTACCTGTTCATGCCAATGAGCAGAAAGTACAGAGGCGTGCCCGGCCACCTTTTTAATGTGTTTGTAATATTTTTTCTTGTCGGGCTTTGGCACGGTGCCAGTTGGAATTTCATTATGTGGGGAGTGATAAACGGCGTTTATTTAATGATAGGTACCCTGGCACGTAAACCATGGAAGGCATTTCGAACGGCCATAGGCATCCGGAAATATAGCATATTTTCTATTGTTGGTACGTTTACACTGGTTGGTTTTGCCACCATATTTTTCGCTTCCAATAATATTTCAAATGCGTTTTACATTGCAGGGCACATGTTTACTAGTTTTAACGACCTGTTGCATTTTCATCACTTGCAGTTTATGGGAGTTAAAAACTCCTATTTGGTTCTTTCATTCGGTTTAATAATTGTTCTTGAGTTATTACAATATTTCTATAGAAATCACTCGTTGTTAAACAGGTTTCTTAAGCAACCGGTATATATCAGGTGGGCAGTTTATTATGCAGCCATATTTGTAATAGGGGTATATGGAATTTTTGAGCACAGGCAATTTATTTATTTCCAGTTTTAGATGAAAAAATTTGTAATTCGATTATTTATTTTTCTCATCCCCATCAGTGGATTTATTGCTGCATGGGAGTATGGATTGAGTCGCATGCCCGATAGTTATTCAATGAAAAGGGAACATCTTGAGTCATTGGCTCCAAAGATAGAAGTGCTTGTGCTTGGCCCTTCCCACTCGCTAAGAGGGGTTGACCCTGATTGTTTTTCAATGAAGGGATATAACGTTGCAAATATTCAGCAGTCAATTTATTATGATACCAGAATAACCTTGAAGTATCTGGATAAAATGACCTCGCTAAAAGTGGTACTCATCGATATTTCTTACCCAAGTTTTTGGTTCCAGGTACATACATGCGATGAACCATTTCGCGATTATTTTTATGCCAGGGAATGGGGTATTCGGTATCCTTCAATCAAGTGGTATGATATCCATTTATACAGTAAAATATTGGCGTATGGAAATGAAAAAGCCTGGAATTTTGCCCTAAGTGGATTTAGTACTGATCTTGAAAGAGGCTATCAGGAAAACGGTTGGGCTATTGGCGGAAAGAAAGGCCCCTTGAATGATTCGGCCGGGTATAATCTTGCCAAAGCTCATGAAAAGGAAATGAAGCAGGAAAATTTTGCAGATAACATTAGCGATCTGAAAATATTTATCGGGGAATTGAAGAAACGCAATATTGAACCGGTGTTTTTTATTGCGCCTTACAACCATTTTTATAATAAATATTTAGATAAGAACAGGATGAAAACCATTGATAGTGCAATAAATGGGTTGTGTTCAATTTATAGTTGCAGGAAGTATGATTACCATACCGATTCAAGATTTACAGACGAAGACTTCAGGGAAGTAACACATCTTAATAAGGATGGCGCGATCAAATTCAGTAAAATACTGAATGATGAGATCTTGAAAAATTACAATTCGCCCCTACTTAAATAGCGGGAGTTCAGGTGGGTTTCACAAATAGATTTATTCCTTAATTTTATTTACTTTTGGGGAATAGTTAAGTATGGTTTCATTGGATGTTATAGTTCCTTCTTTCCGTTTGCAAAGTGAATATCTCACTGCCATAGTAAGCATGGATATTCCCAGTGAAGCGAAAGTCAGGTTTCTGATAATTTCTGATAACCCGCAGGGCAAAATACCGGCAGATTTTGCAACACAGGTCGACAATGATAAAGTTATCCTAATTGCGAATGAAGCTAATTATGGAGTAAGCAAAACAAGGAATATCGGTATTGATAAATCAACGGCCGATTGGATTTTGTTTTTGGATGATGATGTAAAGCCACCTAAAGATTTACTGATAAACTATTTAAAGGCCATCATTGAAAGGCCAGGAGAGGTTGGGTTTTTAGGAGAAGTTATATTTCCCGAATCCATAAATAGTTTCACCGCAGGTTTGCGTGCCGGTAGTATTCTGGCAGGATTTTCTGTGGCCCGTTTGCGTGAGCATTCAAAATGTGCTGCTACAGCTAATGTGGTTGTAAAGCGCTCCGCAATAGGCGATGTCCGTTTTCTGGAAATATACGATAAACGGGGAGCCTGTGAGGAAGCTGATTTTTTTCTCCGGATTTATAATAATACGAAGCAGGAATTGCAATGCCTTACCAATACTCCTGTTTATCACGATTGGTGGAATAAAGGGAAGAGAGATTATTCAAGGTTTATAAGGGTTAACGGAGGTGCAGCAATTTTAATGCAAAAATTTCCTCAATATTCGTTTTATACATTTCCCAATATGGTGGAGTGTTTCCTTGTTGGCCTCCCACTTACCTTAATTGTATGTTTTTGCATCCACTCATTCCTTCCAATTCTTTGTGTTTCTATCGGAGTGCTTGCAGGAGAATTTATTGTGGAGTTTATGAGGTTGCAGAAGAGTGGAGGGTTAGGCAAAAGCAAATTCACGCATGAGGTTATATGGGTAAGAGCAGCAATAGATTATGGAAGATTAAAAATGCAATTCCAAAAATTTACGATTTTTCAAGGGATTAGTAAGCGATTTGATTTCTTTTGCAATGGAAAAAATATTAACTATCAACGATTTTGGGCAGCTATAAAATTCTTTGCCTATCTATTTATTTCAATCGGGGTTTATTTTTTAATTAAATATTTATCACGATGAATGAAGGGATTACGAGCAGTGAAATTGAAAAGTTACCAATGCTTTTTATTTTGGGAAGCAGCCGTTCCGGTACTACCTTAATGCAGGAAATGCTTGATTCACATCCGCAGATTGTGGGCCCGCCGGAAAGCGATTTTATTCTGTTTTTGTATCCGAAGTTTGGAGGGATAAAAAGGTGGACTGAAAAAACTGTTCACGATTTTGTTGAAGATCTTTTCAGTCTTCCGCGAATATCAAAAATCTGGCTTTTGAATAAAGCAAATCTCTTTGAAGAGCTAATAAGATTAAGGGAAGGTTTAAATTATCAACTTGCTTGCAAAATTGTTTTCCTTCAAAAGAAAAATAATAAAGAAAACATATTGCTTATCTCGGATAAAGATCCTCGGAATTCTTATTTTGCAAATAAGCTTCTCGGGATATTTCCTGAAGCCAGATTCATACATATAATTAGGGATCCCAGGGATGTTATAAACGGACATATTAAAAGATTGAAAAAGAAAAATACGTTTTTTATTTCCCGGCAGTGGGTTGGTCTGAATCAAGCAATTGAAAAGGTGAAAGAGCAATTTCCGCAACAATTTATTACGGTTATTTACGAGAAGATGGTGACCAATCCTAACGATACTTTTAAATTATTATGCGAATTTCTGAATGTGCCATATGATAATTCAATAATGAAAAATAAGTTCGCAGAAAATGTTGAAAATTTGAAGGAAGAGGCAATATTTGAACGATATAAAGAAATTCATGAGAGCCTTTTAAAGCCAATTAATGCCTCTAATATTGGCAAATGGAAGACTGAACTTGATGAATATGATTTGGCAGTTACTGAAAATATTACAGGCAAATATGCCAAAGAAAAATATGGCTATTTACTGGGTGAATCAAAACCCAATAAGCATATTTCTGCATATAGATTATTTAAAACGAAAGTTGTTTACGCTCTTTGGGAGGGATTTACAAAAGCAAGGTATAATTGGTATAAGTTCAATTCGTATTACCGGAAAAATTATTTGAAAGGTTATGGCCTTTGAGCTCATTTGGAATTCATAAAGTCAGGAAAAGCTTAGCTTTGTTATGATGGAGAAAGTAATTAAAGCGGATGAAATAGATAAATTGAAGGAAATTCCAGTTGTATTTGTGTTAGGCACAGGTCGCTCAGGAACAACCCTATTACAATCACTCCTTGATGCGCATCCCAATATTGTTGCACCACCCGAAACAAAATTTATTGCAATTCTTTATCCACGATTTTCATCCATTAAAAAATGGACGGAAAGTGATATTATTGATTTTGTCGACTCCTTAAAAATGGATCCGCAGTTTGTTGAATACTGGAATATAAATTGGGACCTGCTTTTGAAAAACCTGATGGCGGCCCGGGAAGTTGCGGACTTTTCATTGATATGTAAGATGGTCTATTACCAAATGAAACGAGATAAAGGAGATGTGAAGCTTATTTCAGATAAAAACCCGCTTTATATTTTATTTATTGATAAGCTTAGGGTGCTTTATCCCAATGGGAAATTTATTCATATAGTTCGTGATCCCAGAGCCGTTATAAATAGTACAATGAAGACCTTTAGTATGAAAAATTATATTTTTAATGCTAATGGATGGGTTATTCAGAATTCAATTATAGAGAGTGATAAAAAAAATAATCCATCAAAATATTTTACAATTAAGTATGAGAAATTGGTGGAAGATACCGAAGGTACTTTGAAAGATTTATGCGGTTTTTTAAATCTGCCATTCAATGAGGAGATGCTGACCCATAAAATTCCTGACATGTCTCATAACCGGAAATTCGAGAAAAAATACCTGGAAAAAATCCATAAAAGTCTTACGAAACCTGTAAATATTGAAAGTATAAATAAATGGGAAGGTGAGTTGAAGGCAGAAGAGAAAATAATTGTTGAATATATCACAGGAGAGTTTGCAAATACCAAGTATGGTTATAATACGAATGTTTCAAAAAGAAGTACTGGAATTCCAGTCATATTAATAATATGGAAAATGATAGTATTTAATTTGTGGATTGGATTCACCCGATTTAGATTTTCTAACCTTAGCTTTAACCTTTGGTACTCCAAAAAATTTAAAAAAGGAAGGATTGGTGAAGCATATTAATTGAAAGAGATTAAAAACCTCCCCATACATATTTCTTGATATTACGATAAAGCCATAAGTTGGCTAATGCTTTCCGATAAAGGGATTTAATGGCTTTATATTTTAGGTTCATCATAAAAAAGCCGTTAGGATTATTCCCTGATTTTTCAGGAAATATTAATTCATAACCATACATCGACTTTGCAAAGTTACCAACTGCTGCTTCCACGTTCATTAATTCCTCTTTTGGAATTTTTTCTTTCCATTCGCTTATGAGAGACGGATTTATTGGATTAAATACATTTTGATGAACTTTTAAGAATCCTTCTTTTTTATTGCTGTTGAATTTTGAATACATGCCTGACTGATGGTTCTGAACCATGTTTTCATCAAAGGGTAGATTCAGAAACAGGCAGACTTTACTTAGAGTATCGACAGGACTACCCACAAGCGACTCATAGGTGAGCGTAAAATAATTTTGTGGAGCCATTTTCTTTGCCTCTTCCACCAGCATATTTACTTTCATCCAGCGGAATGCAATATCCGTACCTTTTTTTACAGTAAATACTTTGCGGTGGCTTACCAAATTTGCCCTATAATCGCGAACCAAGTGGAGATATTTCGCTTCCGGAAAAATTTTATTTAGTTCCGGCAGGAAGTAATAGTATAAAGGATTTTTATCGAAAAATATCCGTACTTCATTTTTGCCGGGGGCTGAAATCCGGAAAATTATTTTGCAAAGTAAAGAGAAGGTAAGCATATCCTTTGCAGTAATTAATTGATTTTTCAATTGCTGTTTATCAATGCCCCAAAAATCACGAAATAGGCCCTCTTCAAAAAGATTATCGCACAGGGAAGAAATTATTTGTTCCGTCCATTTTTTTGTTTTTCCATATCTGAAATAGAGAAGAATAATAAACCTTGATTCAGGCGGAGCAATAATGTTTGCATGAGCATTAAGCATCAGTTGCAATAATGTTGTCCCGGAACGTTCTTTACCCAAAACAAAAAACATCGGCGTGTTTTTTATCCTTTCAATTTCTTCCGTTGTATATAATGAAACTTGTGCATTCATCCGTCACAAAGATACTAAAGCATATAAATTCAATTAAGGAGTAATGCCCGGTTAAAGAGCACCATATTACTCTATATTTGTGCAATAATAGGTCAAGTAATGGAAGTCGGAAAGAAACAATTGTGGTATGGTTCAAGCAGGCGACCTTACCCGGGAAATGAGCCCTGGTATTTTAAGGTGAAGGATTTCCCGTGGGCTATGGCTTTGGAAGACAACTGGCCTGCCTGGCAGGAGGAGATCAGCAACTTTATTAAAGAAAAAGACGATAAATTTGTTTCAACTGCAACTTTTTACGGCGGATTAGATACGGCAAAAAGCTGGAGTGCGATTACATCACTTTTCTGGGGACTTAAAATTTCAAATGAGTTTGATAAGAAATGTCCCAAAATGGATAAGCTACTAAAACAAATTCCGGGGCTTGTCTCGGTAACTATAAGCAGGCTAAGTGCAAATTCAAAAATAGGAGAGCACGAAGGTGATACAAATGGAATTATGCGTTGCCATATCGGTATTGAAATTCCAGGGGTTTTACCAGAATGCGGATTTAAGGTAAATGGCGAATCACAAAGTTGGGAAAATGGGAAATGTCTGATATTTAACGATGCCTACAAGCATTCAGCATGGAACAATACAGACAAAAGACGTATTATAATTATTATGGATGTTATCCGGCCGGAATTTATGAATAAAAAGACTTTGATTTGTGCATCCATACTTGCCCGACACGTTTCCTACATCTATAATAAGACCACTATAATTAACAAGATGCCTGTTTTTATGAAAACCCTTCTTTTTGGCTTTGTTATGATGATTGTTATTATAGGCAAGCCAATTTATAATCTTTTCAAGGGTTAAGATGGATGGAGTTGTAAAGGATAAAGTACACTTCCCAAATCTCGACGGACTCCGTTTGGTTGGTTCATTAATTCTTATTATTCTGCATAACGAAGAGCTGAAAGTGCTTCATGGAAAGGAGCCGCATTTATGGGTAAAATCCTATTTACCAATTGGTGGTTTGGATGTATCCCTGTTTTTTGTTTTAAGTGGTTTTCTCATTGGCTATTTATTATTGAAAGAGAAAATGGATACTGGGGACATCAACATTAAAAAGTATTTGATGCGAAGAGCATTAAGGATTTGGCCGCTCTATTACTTAGTGATCATAATCGGTTTTTTCATACTTCCTTACCTGGGTGAAAAAATGAATATTGATGATTTGGGAGTTGATTCTCCGTATAAAAATATTGACTTTTTCCTCTGCCTTTTATTTATTCCTCCCATCGGAATAACATTAAGGGCTATTGGCGCAACATGGTCTGTAAGGGTAGAGGAGGTGTTTTATTTTATGGAACCTTTTCTTTTAAGAAGAACCAAAAAATATGTTCAGGTTTTTGTATTAGTTATAATTTCCGTGTTGCTGATTCGTAACGGGTATGGATTTTTTTGTCGTGTCTTGCATCTGTCACCCTGGTTGAGGCATTTTCAAAAGATCATTTCATTTTATCGTCTGAGTTGTATGGCCATTGGTGGAATAGGTGCTTATTTAGTGGTTGCAGAAAAGGATAAGATTTTAAAGACCCTTTTTCGAAAGGATTTGCAATGGGGTGTCTATATAGTTACTTTACTCTTGCTAGTTTTTAATATCCGGGTGCCATTTATTTATTTTGAATTCTATTCACTATTTTTTTGTTTCATCATTATAAACCTTGCGGCAAATCCCAATTCAGTTATAAAACTTGATTTTAAATGGACCAATTACCTCGGTAAGATATCCTATGGATTGTATTTGTACAGTGCTATCCTGCGGATATTTTGCCTTGCATTTACAGAAAGATTATTTGGGCGTGGCTTAGGTGGATGGCAAATGAATTTGGTTTTCTACTTATCCACCCTGATGTTTACAATTATTATATCAATTCTTTCCTACGAATTCTTTGAAAAACCATTCCTGAGAATGAAGGACAGGTTTGAAGTCGTAAAAACAAAAGTCTGATTTCATAAATAATTTCTTCTTCCCCAACCTTTCTATTTGTCTTTTCTTAATGGTTATTAAAATAACGGATAAGCTATTGATTGTTTAAATGTTAAATATTTATATTTTTGTATTTCCATATTAAAAATGTTATTATATTTGATATTGAATAGTCTGTATTTAGAAAAATAAACGCATAATTTTATGAAAATTAAATCCAAATTTAAGCCATCCCTTGCTGCATTGTTTCTTGCATTATTTCTGAACCATTCAGGCAGGGCGCAATCTTTTACTCTTTATGGAGTAACCGAATTTGGAGGAGCTTACAATAAAGGATGTGTGTACAAATATTCATACCCGTCAGGAGGGCAATCCGTCATGCTCAATTTTAATGATACTAATGGATCTACCCCGCGTGGATATATGATATTGGCTAACGATGGGAATTTGTATAGCCAGACTTCGTTGGGTGGAACCTATAATTTAGGAGTACTGTTCTGCCTGAACCCAAAAACAAATAAGGATACAGTATTGATCAACTTTGGCGGACCCAATGGTGCAACCCCGCTGGGTGGGGTATTTCAGGCAAGTAACGGGCTTATTTATGGATTAACCTCTGCAGGCGGATCGGCGGGAAAGGGAATATGTTATAGTTATGATCTTTCAACCAAAACTCAAACCATATTATTCAGCTTTAATGATTCGAACGGAGCAAAGCCAACCGGTCACTTTATTGAAGCCACAAATGGGTTGTTAGTGGGGCATACAGCCTTAGGTGGAACCTATGGAAATGGAACTATTTTTTATTACAATATCAATACCGGGAAGGATAGCGTATTAGTCAATTTTAATGGAGCAGCAGGTAAGCAACCACGTGGGTTAATGCAGGCTAATAACGGATTGATTTACGGTACAACATATTTGGGTGGCGACAGTAATTGGGGTGCTCTATATTCCTATGATCTTGTAAGCAGAACGTATAGTGTGGTATTTAGTTTTTCAGGGAAAAATGGGATGTATCCAAGTTCTGACGCAAGCGCGCTTCTTCAAGCTACTAATGGCCTTATATATGGTATTGCCCAAATGGGTGGAACGAACAATAACGGACTTTTATACAGCTATAATTTAAATACGGGCAAGGACAGTATTTTAATTGATTTTAGTTCTCCGGGAGTTCCGTTTGGGGAGAATCCTTATGCAACAGGTTATGTACAAATACCGCGTTCAGGAATTTTAATATCTCCTATTGATTCAGGCGGAGCAAATGGCCTGGGTACATTGATTTCATATGATATTCATACCGGAAATTTTGTGAAGCTTTATGATTTTAGTGGTGTTGATGGTGCTTATCCTACAGCCGACCTGATAGTGGTTGAAAATCATTGTTCATTTTCTATAAATTTACCTACGGCCAGAGTTGCTCCTAACCCATCCATCAGTGGTATTATTACAATTTCGGGCGAGAATTTTGAAGCTATAAATCAAGTACGAGTGTATAACATGACAGGAGAAAGGATCTATAACGGAGAATTTAAGAACAACACACAAATTGACCTTTCAAATCAACCGAAAGGCATGTACCTATATATGATAGTATCTAAGGATGGCAGGCAACTAGCACAGGGTAAGTTTGTCAGGCAATAAAGGGCTTTTTCATTTGATTTTATAGGCTTTAATCACAAGGTTTTATATTCAATCTCTGTGTTTGTTAATGATTGCTCATAAACAAACACAGAATCCATTACACTATTTCCCTCTTGTTTTTTACCTTTGACGAAAATTAGGTGAAATGGAGACTTCAATTTTAAATACCGACCAGATTGAAAAGAAGATAACTCGTATTGCATATGAGATATATGAAGATAATTCAACTGAAAAGGAAGTGGTGCTGGCTGGTACTTATCCGGGGGGATTTGAACTTGCCCAAAAGCTTGAACAGATACTAAAAAAGATCTCGCCGCTTAAAATCATTCTCACAAAGGTTGATGTAGATAAGAAATCGCTTGCCAAAGAAGGTGGGGTGAAATTAGATAAGAAAATAAACCTTTCCGGGAAAACGGTTATACTTGTAGATGATGTGCTGAATACCGGGCAAATGTTGTCGTATTGTATGAAGACTATTTTGCAATTCCCTGTTAAGTCGCTGCGCATTGCAGTACTTGTAGACCGGAATCATACCATATTTCCAATAAAATCGGACTATACCGGGCTATCAATTTCAACTACTTTACAGGAACATATTAAGGTTAACTTAAAAACTAAGGGAAAAGAATCGGTAATTCTTAAAGATTAAAATATGACTTATACTTTAATAGAGGTAAAGGATAAGAAAAGTATTCAGGATTTTCATAAACTGCCTTTTAAAATTTATGCGGGAGACCCCAATTGGGTTCCACACATTAAGCAAGAGGTTGAAACTGTTTTTGATCGAACCAAGAACCCCTATTTTTCTCATGGGGATTCTACCAGGTGGGTTTTGTACAATGAAAAAAATGAACCTGTTGGGCGAGTTGCCGCATTCATAAATAAAAAAACTGCTTTTACTTTCGAGCAACCTACCGGAGGGATGGGTTTTTTTGAATGCATCAATGATAAAGATGCTGCATTTATGCTTTTTGATAAATGCAAGGATTGGTTGGTAGAAAGGGAAATGAAAGCCATGGATGGACCTATAAACTTTGGTGAAAAGGACCGCTATTGGGGCTTGTTATCGGAGGGTGGAGATAAGCCTTCTATTTACACTATGAACCATAACCCGGATTACTATCGGAGTTTTTTTGAAGCCTATGGTTTTACAAAGTATTATGAGCAAATTGTCTATTACAGGAGTGCAGCCGACCCACCACACCCGCGGCTTAATGCCGTTGCGGAAAGAGTAACCCGAAATAAGGAATACAGATTCGAGCGTATAAAAAAGGATCAGGCAGAAAAGTTTGCGGAAGATTTCAGGATTATCTATAATAAAGCATGGATTGCAGAACGGAGCGACCATGAAGAAATGACCAGCAAAAGGGCATTGGAGATCATGAATAAAATGAAACCTATAATTGATGAAGATACCTGCTGGTATGTATACCACAATGATATTCCGGTCGGGGTTTATGTTTCCATTCCTGAATTGAATGAAGTATTTAAATATGTTCATGGCGACCTTAACTGGCTTGGAAAACTCAAAACCTATTATTACATGAAAACCAAACCACCGCGTGCAACTATGGGAATTGTATTCGGAATTATTCCGGAATACCAGGGAAAAGGATTGGAAGCAGGAATATTTACAGAGCTTGGAAAAATAATACAGCCCAAGAAAACCTACGACAAAATTTTAATAAGCTGGATAGGCGACTTTAATGAGAAGATGATTCACTTACTGGTTGCCCTTTTGCAAGTAGTACCCTATAAAAAATTTATAACATTCCGAAAAACATTCTGAGATAGAACGATGGAAGAGATTTCTAAAATATACGACCCGAAAAAAAGCGAAGAAAAGTGGTATAGCTACTGGATGGAGAATGGATTTTTTCATTCGGAACCGGATGGGCGTGAACCTTACACTATTGTTATTCCTCCACCAAACGTTACGGGAGTATTGCACATGGGCCATGTTCTCAATAACACCATTCAGGACGTGCTGGTTCGCCATGCCCGCATGAAAGGTAAAAATGCCTGCTGGGTGCCGGGGACTGATCATGCTTCCATTGCAACGGAGGCAAAAGTTGTGGCTATGTTGAAAGAAAAGGGTATTTCAAAAAATGATCTGACAAGAAATGAGTTTTTGAAATATGCCTGGGAATGGAAAGAGAAATACGGTGGAATTATAATCGAGCAAATTAAAAAACTCGGCTGTTCATGCGATTGGGATAGGTTGCGTTTTACCATGGATAAGGACATGAGCGATGCAGTTCTGCAAGTGTTTGTCGATCTTTATAAAAAAGGAAATATTTACCGTGGAGTCCGCATGATAAACTGGGACCCAAAAGGATTAACAGCTGTGTCGGATGAAGAGGTGATTCATAAAGAAGTCGACTCAAAACTTTATTATGTAAAATATAAAATTGAAAACACGGCCGATGAATGGATAACTATTGCCACTACACGGCCTGAAACAATTCTGGGTGATACGGCAGTATGTGTGCATCCGAATGATGAACGCTATAAAAAATTGGTTGGCAAGAGGGCTATTATACCTATGGTAAACCGCTCTGTGCCTATTATTGCGGACGATTATATTTTAATGGAATTTGGTACAGGTGCATTAAAGGTGACCCCTGCACATGATATTAATGACTATAATCTTGGCGTAAAACATAATCTGCCAATCATTGATACCATTAATCCGGATGGTACGATGAGTAAGGAAGCAGGATTTTATATTGGGGAAGATAGATTTGTTGTCCGCGAGAAAATAGTGAAAGACCTTGACGAGCTTGGACACATTGTAAAAGTTGATAATATCCGAAACAAGGTAGGCTACTCCGAGCGTACCAATGCGGTTATAGAGCCGAAACTTTCCATGCAATGGTTTTTAAAGATGGATCAAATTTCAAAGCCGGCACTGGAAAATGTTCTGAACGGAACTATAAAATTAATTCCGGAAAAATACATTAATACCTATCGCCACTGGATGGAAAATGTGCACGATTGGTGCATTTCACGCCAGCTTTGGTGGGGGCAGCGTATTCCGGCTTATTATTGCATTGATGCTCCTATGCCTGCGTGCAGAGAGGCAATTGTTTCAGAAACAAACCCTGAGAAATGCCCTCATTGCGGCTCTGCAAATATTCGTCAGGATGAAGATGTCTTGGATACCTGGTTCTCTTCTTGGCTTTGGCCGATCAGTGTTTTCGATGGTTTTAAATCTCCCGGAAACAAAGACATTAACTATTACTACCCAACCAATGACCTTGTAACAGCACCTGAAATTCTTTTCTTCTGGGTGGCACGTATGATTATAGCAGGATATGAATATTTGGGAAAAGAACCATTTAAAAATGTTTATCTCACCGGAATTGTTCGCGATAAACAGGGGCGTAAAATGAGTAAATCGTTGGGCAATTCACCTGACCCGCTCGACCTGATTGCTCAATTCGGTGCCGATGGAGTAAGAGTTGGAATTCTTTTGTGTTCACCGGCCGGTAACGACCTTCCGTTTGATGAATCACTTTGCGAACAGGGGCGTAATTTTTCAAATAAACTATGGAATTCATTCCGGCTTATCTCCACCTGGAAACCGGAAAATACGGAACCGAGTGAAGATGCTTTGAAAAATTCACTTTGGTTTAAAAATAAGTTAGAAGAACAAATTGCGATCATTGAGCTGCATTTCAGTTCATACCGTATTTCTGAGGCTTTGATGGCTATTTACAAGCTTGTTTGGGATGACTATTGTTCAGAATACCTTGAGCGAATAAAGATTTCCTGCAGGAATGGTTTTCCGCAAAAAATTTATGACGACACTATAAATTACCTTGAAGTTTTGTTGAAACTTGTTCATCCGTTCATGCCTTTTATTACAGAGGAAATCTGGGATAATATAAGGCAAAGAGAAGGCAAAGACAGAATTATAGTAAGTGATTTTCCGGCAAGCGGGAAATTTGACAATGCAATGGTTTCTCATTTTGAGGAAATCCGTAAATCATTTGTGAGAAACGGACGCAACTTGCATCAGCAAATAAATCTTCCGTTAAAACAGCGATTAATTTTAGTGTCTCCGGATCCTGCAAGTATTGGTATTCTTCCATCAGATATGGAGTTATCCGGTTCCGTTTATCAATCTTCCAATACATTGACGGATGAAGGAAAGGATAAGTTAAGTTTTGTGTTGAAAGACCACGAATTTATATTCACTTTGCCCGAAGGTGTTGTATTGGATAAAAGCCAGGAGAAAGAAAAGCTACTGAAAGAACTTGATTACAACAAAGGATTCCTGCGGTCTGTTGAGGCAAAGTTGAGCAATCAGAAATTTGTCAGCAATGCCAAGCCTGAGGTAATTCAAAACGAAAAGAATAAAAAGGCCGATGCCGAATCAAAAATTCAGGCATTGGAAAAGCAATTGGAGAATTTATAGCTCTTTATTTATTTGTACCGATAGGTGCTTTGGCATCTGGTGTTTTTTTGCCAAACATTTTATGCCAGAGTTCTCTCCAAACGTTGAATCCCTCTTTGTAGGAGAAACCCGCACCTTGCGTGTAGGGGGAGTTGGTATATAAAGCGGTGTTATCATTGGCTTTATTGAATGCTTTAGCCCTTAATTTCCCATTTTTTGTTATCTTATATTCAACCGTCACTTCACCAACAACATTACTTCCTGGGTTTGTTTGGTTTGTGGAACTTATAGCACCAACATCAGTTTTTACCTCTACTTTATTGTTAAAGAATTGCTTTGAAAATGCCAATTTTACTTCGGTAGGATTAAGGGCAGTGCCCGGTTGATAATCTAAAGCAATATTAAAATTTTTATTTATATTATTAAACATGTTGGTAAGCTGGTTCGATAAAATTTGTGCTGAACTTGCCCCGGCAACGTTGTTTCCTATTGTGCTTCCAATACCGCTGCCAACAGGCATAAAGCTATTGATAAGTAGTAACCCGAACACCTGGGTTGTTAATTCATCCTGGTTACTTAATGTGCTTTCAACATAGCTCTTGGTGTCATTGTCTACGGTAGGCAGATCAATACCAAATTTAATTAACGGAGAAGCTAATTTACCTGACAGATCAAGGTTGCAATTTACCTGAACCCTCTTGTTGTATATGCCTGAAATATCCGATGGATAAAAAGGTTCAAGAGATGCTGATGTTGCATAAACAGTGGTTAAATTAATATCAGCATTGTAAGGATCCCCATTCCATGTTATGTTTCCGCCGGATTGCAACAGGAATTTTTTATTGATGATGTTCTGAAGAACAAAGTTGTAATATCCACTTTCAACGGTATAGGTACCACGCATATTAATTACCCCAATATTATCCATGCCGAATTTAATCGTTCCATAACCCTGACTTTCCAATACCTCACCCTTGGATGAAAAAAGAATTCTCGCTTTGGCATCAGGAGTAACATGAATCGTAAAATCCATTTGTATTCCACCAAGTGTCACTTTGTAAGCAGAGGATTTATTTTTATTTTTTCCTTTGTTCTTAAACTGAATATAATTTCCCTGATCAACATCGGATGAGTTATCCAATGAAATATTGAATGTGGTGTTTTTCTCGGTTGTAACATTGGCATACACAGTGAGTGCATCCAGAGGTCCGTATACTTCTAAATTACCCGTTGCGTAGGCAGTTCCGAAGTACGCGCTATTATTCCCTTCTCCTGTATTCAGGCATAAAAAGTTTGTGGCATCTATATTCAGATCCATCTGTAGGTCTTTAAAATTAGTGTGTGTAAATGTTCCGCTCAATGTGGCAGAATTTCCCTTTTCATCTATTAGTTGCGAAGAATTGATTTTAAATGTATCTGGTACAATATCCACATTTATACTTGGCGAGTGATAGGATGTATTCAAGTAATCGAACTTCATTTGTTTTAAAACGACATTCACATTTCCGGTAATTATTGGTTTGGACGGCTCTCCCGAAATATGCGCCTGGCCTGTTACCGAACCATCCAACACAGAACTTACAACTTTTAAATAAGGCTGAAACAGTTTTGTTGGAAAAGCTGTAAGACCTGCATCAATACTTAAACTATTGGTATTATTGCCGGGGGTATACTTTCCGGTGGCTGTAAGTACCGGCGTGCCATGGTGCGTTACGTGAGCATCAACAACTATAGCTTGAGATGAAGTATCCCAACTGCAATTCACATTGCCATCGCCTATATATTCCTTATTGAATGTAAGGCCGGTAAAATTGATGGCACTTATGAAATAAGGATGATCAAATAAATCGGAAATGGATGCGGTTCCATTCAACTCCCCTGCTAAAGGAGTACTGCCAAGTTTGAAACTCGCTAAATTCAAATTATGTAATTCTATGCCAAGTTTATCATCGTGGTAGTTTGAAACAACACCTTTGAGAGAAATAGAAGATTGCCGGTTATGAGAAATAATAAATGAAAGGATAGACCATCGGGAAGAATCGTACACAATAAGGTTTTCATCGTTTATTTTCCAGACAGAATCTACCATGCTTATAACGGGGTGTAAAAAGCGGAATGCAATTTTTGATTTGGAAGGGAAGCCTACAAACCCGGGGATATTTGCAAAATTTCCTGAATCATTATTCCAGGCAATTGTGTAGTGAATAGTGTCTTTTCGTATGTTGCCATTAAGTGCAAAACTAGCCGCATATAAACTATCACTTAAAAACAAGGTATCGCAGCCGGAATTAAAAACCATGGAGGATTGATCACCTGAGGCAGAAATATTCCAATTCTTAAGTTTCTTTGCCGAGATATCTATTTCTTCCGAAGAACCGCTTAAATTAAAATTGTTGGAGGCTTCATTATAACGACCTTTAATAAGAGTGCCCTGGGCAATTCTTAATCCGGGAACAAATAGATTTGTAAGCCCTGTATCCTCGTTAAAGCGCAACGTTAGTGCATAATCGTGGGCATCCTCTTTTACTCCTTTCGCATTTTTTTCTTTCGGGAAAACGTTTGGAATATAATTCGATAATAGATTTTGCAAACATTCTATTGTGTTGGCAAGGTGAAAATGGCCCGATAGTTCACCATCAGCATAATCAGATTTCAGATTTATATCATGATAATCTCCTTTTACCGCTGAAGTAAGGGATAGTGTTTTAAGATGGTAAACACTTGTATGAATGGCATACATTGTGCTGTCAATATAAACGGAGCCTTCCAGATTATCCAGCGAGTTTCCTGTTGCATTCACTTTAATATGGCTCGATAAAAAAGCAACTGTATTCGTATCTTTAATAAAGTGAAGGGCTGTGAGGTTTGCTTTGTCAATATGGGTTTCAAACTGGAATACACTGTTTTTAGACTCCAGGTTTATTTTCCCGTTAAAATCCATAAGCAAATGCGGATCGATAATTTTCACCAAACCGGAAAAGTATCCTTTCTTTAATTCGCCTGTTACTGCTGAATTTTGATATTTGTATTTCAAGACGGTTATACTTTCAATCACTCCTGAAAGGCTTGCATCTGCATTTTCCTTTTTCAAACCTGTTCCATTAATAGTAACGGATGTAGTAACCGCACCAATTTGTGGAATTTGCCAGAATGCACCCAGGTCAAAATCTTTGGTTTCAATTTTTCCACTGTATTCAGGTTCTTTACTTCCCCGTTTTTCCCACATGTGTAAATTAGCCGAAACATTACCGATTTCTGTTTCTATTGCCCCGGAAGCCTTGAAAGTTTTTATTGTTCCATCAAAGAAACCGGTGAAATGTATCGTTTTAAGTTTGCTGATATTCTCCGGTAGATCTATATGATTTTCCTGATCAAACGGTGGAATAGGCAAATCTTCTATTTCTGTTTTGGAAGTAACCATATTGGTAATATTTACTTTGATAATGGCGGAATCTATTTCTGTAATATTGTTGAGAACTGCCTCTCCCTCCAGCATTGAGTATTTGCCCCAGCCAATATTCATTTTATGCGCGCTAAGGTGATTAACCGTTCCCCTGTATTCGCCTGATATGGTAAGGCAGTTATGCACTGCTTTAAGCGAATGAGCAAAATACCCTATATCCTGAAAGCATACTTTGCTTTTATGGAAATCAGCTTTCATGTCAACCTTGTTTATAAAGTCATCAAAATCGGAGAATTTGTTATATCTGAAAACCAGATCAGTGGAAATTTCAGTATTGGGAGTGATGATTTTGAGTTCATCAAGTTCCATACGCCTTGGCGACAGGTTTACAAAGCATGAAAAACGTTGCAGATTAAATCCACTTTGCTCTTTAGCGGAAAGATTTTCAATGGTGGCGCGTATTGTATCGCCTAAAAATTTAATGGTATTTATCCGCGCATTCAAATCATGTACCCGAAGATTGGAAAATATCACACCATATGTATCGGGCGTAGTGTCGTGTTGATTTAATAAACGGAAATCAATGTTGTTCAATGTGATTTTACCCAATGCTATTTTCCATCCGGGAGCAACATTTTTTGTGGTATCTTTTGATGCAAAGGCATCAATGAGGAATTGGAAGTTTAAAGCAGAATCTTTCTTGTAAGTGGTAAGGTGAATGGTAGCTTTATCTAAAATTACGTTACTTAAAAAAAGCTGATGATTCTTAAAGCTAAGTTGCCCGATATCCAATTTTATAGTGCTGGCGCAAAGCAAAGTATCGGCATGCTGGTCTTCTATATAAACATCTTTTAAAACCAGCTTTTTCAGGAATTCAAATTCAACTTTGCCGATACGGATTTTAACATGCAATTTTTTCGAATAATAATCGGCAAGAGAGTGGGTGAGAGCCGTTTGAACAGCAGGAAAATTGATGAGCAGGTTCAAAAAAAGTAACACTACCGCTATGAAGGTAAGAATAACGGACAGTATTTTCCTTAGCTTTTTAATACCTTTGGTGATTGAATTAATTAACAAAGTTAGAAATAATGGATGAGCGGAATGTGAAGATTTTAGCCATTGAATCTTCCTGCGATGACACTTGTGCTGCTGTTCTCTCCGGAAACCTGCTTCTTTCCAATGTGGTGGCAGGTCAGCAGGTGCACCACGATTTCGGAGGGGTGGTACCGGAATTGGCCTCACGAGCCCACCAGCAGAATATTGTACCTGTTGTTGATATAGCTTTAAAAAAAGCCGGTATAAAAAAGGAAGAAATTGATGCAATCGCGCTTACAAGAGGCCCTGGTTTGATGGGTTCTTTGTTGGTAGGTGTTTCATTTGCGAAGGCATTAAGTATAGGGTTGAATAAGCCGCTTATTGAGGTGAACCACATGCAGGCGCATATCCTTTCACATTTTATACGAACACCGGGTGAGGAATTTAATCCACCATCCTTTCCCTTTTTATGTTTGACAGTTTCGGGTGGACATACCCAAATTGTTTTGGTTAGAGATTATTTCGATATGGAAATATTAGGTCAAACCCTTGATGATGCAGCCGGAGAGGCGTTCGATAAAGCGGCAAAGATAATGACACTGCCTTATCCCGGCGGACCTTTAGTAGATAAGTTTGCTGCACTTGGAAATCCTAAGGCTTTCAATTTTCCAACGCCTCATATTCCTGAACTTAATTTTAGCTTTAGTGGTTTGAAGACCTCATTCCTTTATCTGGTAAGGGATGGAAAATTGGCAAACCCCAATTTTGCGGAAGAACATAAAAACGACCTCTGTGCATCTTTTCAATATCGTGTGGTTTCGATCCTAATAGATAAAATTACCAAAGCAGCACAGCAAACTGGTGTGAAAGAAATAGCTATAGCAGGAGGAGTAGCTGCTAATTCAGGATTACGTAAAGCAGTAGCTGAGGCTGCTGATAAATATAGCTGGAAAGTATACATACCAAAAATGCAGTATTGTACCGATAATGCAGCTATGATTGGAATAGTTGGATATTACAAATTCCTGAAGAAAGAATTTGCAGATATAGATCTTGTGCCTAAAGCAAGATTAGAGTTTTCTAAGAAAGCCTAAATCCTTACCTGAGGACCAAAGAAAAAGTATGCGTATATCAGAATAGCGGCCGCAAAGCCAGCGGTAATAAGGCTGTCGAATCTGTCGAGCACACCTCCATGCCCGGGAATAAGTCTGCTGAAATCTTTAATTCCCATAATTCGTTTGTAGTAAGATGCCAATAGGTCACCACCCAAAGCTGACAGGCAAAGTATAGCGGCAACAAAAATAATTTGTCCCGTAGGTGCTTCGCCATTTAAAAGCAAATAAGCCGTGGCAATAGCAAAAACAAGTCCACCGAATAGCCCTTCAATTGTTTTTCCGGGGCTTACTTTCGGAAGTAATTTATGTTTGCCGAAAAGCTGGCCAGTTATCTGGCTGAACCCGTCAAATACGAAAACAAGGACAAATAATTCTATCAATCCATACGCCTGAACAATCATGCATGTTAATAGAAACCCTGCTGAAACTAATATGTAAATGATAAGGCCGGTTATGAGTGCCGGTGTGTGGCCCTTATGCTGACTTACTTTAACTATTTCGTAAATTCCTATTAACACAATTAAGGAAGCCAGGTAAATAAATGCTTCAGGAACAATCAGAAGTAAAAGAATTATGAAATGAACGATAATAAAATAAGACAGGATTTTTATCCAGCGTTCTTTTTTCAGTTCTTTTTCCTTGCCCCGGTTGGCCAGTAACGTTCCTATTGCGCCAAGGATAAAATACCCCAATGTTATGAAAAGGACATATTCCATTAAACCTTCTTTTTAATTATCCAGTAAATCCCTTTAGCATCCGATATCATATCTTTCAATAGTAGTATGGCAATAATTTCCTCGATGTATGTAAGAATTGAAATGGTAAACATAACCCAGAAAAGCCAATTGTAAAATTGAAAACAGAAAAGCACAAAGAAGAAAATTCCCTGGGCGTAGCCCGTAATTTTAGCCGAATATAAATGCATGCTGCTGAATTTTTTAAACTTTAGGGCAGATATAATATACACTAGGAAATAGAAACCGATCAATATATAAAATGGAGTTAAAAATGGAAAGATATCCAGTTGTTTAAACCTGAACATTCCGACAATAGCTAAAACAACTGTAACGGCATCGGCAATAGAATCAAGCTTTGCACCCATTTTTGTCTTCAAATTAAATTGTCGTGCAATAAATCCGTCTAATATGTCGGTTATAAGGCTAACCAATAATAGTACTGTAAATACCGATTCATTCTTCAGGATTAAAGTAACAAGTATAACAGGTGAAACACATAGCCTGTAAACAGACAATATATTTGGAATAGTCCACCTGAATTTTTCTTCCATAATCGAAGCTATCCTGATTATTTGCAGCCGTATTAATTGCCAATATAGGTAAAGCCAAGATATTGTTCATATTCATTTAATCAATAATCTTATCTTTATCCGGCTATGGCTGATAATCTGTTATACACCATTTTGCTCGCTGTAATGGTACTTTTATTGTTTGCAGTTGGAGAAATGCTCCATATTTATGCAAAAGTTAAAGCTGAATATACACGCAAGCTAATTCATGCCGGAACAGGCGGCATTACGCTGCTTTGCCCATTGTTGATCACAAATCATTGGTATGTATTAGCATTGTGTGCTTCGTTTGCTTTGCTCCTCCTGACCAGTATAAAACTAGGCTTTTTAAAATCGATTAACGATATAGGCCGCGAATCGTTTGGAAGTGTGTCGTATGCAGTTGCAGTATATGTTTGTTTTGATGCTTACTGGTGGCAAAAGGACAGAATATTTTTCTATTTACCCATGCTTATACTCGCTATTGCTGACCCTTTAGCAGCTTTGGTCGGACAGAAATTTCAATATGGGAAGTTCAAAGTCTTTAAGGAGACAAAAACACTGAGTGGGTCCATTATGTTTTTTGTGATGGCAATACTAGTAGCTGCCGGATGCATTTATTTCCATCGTATTTATACATTGGAAAAAATCATTTGGATTCCAATTGCCATTGCATTTATATCAACCCTTGCCGAATCTTTTACCATCAAAGGACTTGATAATATTACCATCCCAATTGTAGTTCTTATTTTTATGGTTGTAATACGGCATTACGAAATTGGTATGTGGGAAAAACTGAATATGGTTTATATGCATGGGGTAGTGCATTAATCCCACAATCATCATAGAAATAGTGTAAAACGGCAATATGAGGCAGATAATCAATTGCATGTGAGTTTTGTTTTACACCTTGCCTAACTGTGTGTAAAACATGAATAATCATATCGAATTGGTTGTCAGTATTTAGTGTATTTGTTTTACGCATCTTTGATACCCCTTAAAACTGTATAAAAGTGTAAAACAAAAGTCAGAATCTGCTGGTTATTAATGTGAAAATGAAGGGATGGAATTTTTGAATTAAGGGGTCAGTGTAAAACATAACCCTCAGTTTATATGCCATTGCTTTTGTTTATCTATTTTTACCCTTGCAAACATGAAGAACCCAATTACAGATGATACAATAGTTGCTCTTTCCACTCCACCCGGGGTTGGAGCTATAGGTGTTATCAGGCTTTCGGGTCCGAAAGCCATTTATATAAGCGAGAAAGTATTGCCGGGTCTAAAACTGTCGGCTGCTGAAAGCCATACCATGCATTTCGGAATTATACGTGATGACGATAATGTTTTGGATGAAGTTGTTGCAGGTATTTTCAGGGCACCGCATTCTTTTACTTGCGAAGATGTGGTGGAGATATCTTGTCACGGTTCACCGTATATTTTGCAGAAGGTTCTTCAGTTACTTATCAGTAAAGGGGCTCGTCCGGCAAAGCCGGGAGAGTTTACCATGCGTGCTTTTATTAATGGGCGTTTCGACCTGTCGCAAGCTGAAGCCGTAAGTGATTTAATTGCTTCGGAAACTCAAGCTGCCCATGATTTAGCCATCAACCAGATGAGGGGAGGCTTTTCCGGGGAACTTAAAGCCTTGCGGGAAGAGTTAATGCACTTTGCCTCATTACTGGAATTAGAGCTTGATTTTAGTGAAGAGGATGTGGAATTTGCAAACCGTGGTCAATTGTTGAATCTTCTTGAAAAAATGCAAGGAAAAATAAAAGCATTGTGCGAATCATTTAAATTAGGAAACGTAATAAAGAATGGAGTTTCTGCGGTTATTGCAGGAAGGCCAAATGCGGGCAAATCAACATTGCTCAATAAATTATTGAATGAAGAACGAGCCATTGTTAGCGATATTCCCGGAACAACACGCGATACAATTGAGGAAACATTAATTATAAATGGAATCGCTTTCAGGCTCACCGATACCGCCGGAATTCGTGAAGCCGCCGATATAATTGAGAAGAAAGGAGTCGAGCGAACCATGCAAAAAATTGAACAGGCTTCTATAGTAATGTATCTTTTTGATGCAAATGAAATGACCTCTGCCGAAGTTGGTGAAGATTTAATAAAGCTAAGGAAAGATAGCAATACTCCTGTTCTTCCATTGGCGAATAAGGTTGATCTAGCCGAAGAAAAAGCATGTCAGAAAAAATTTAAAAATATAGAAGGAATTATTTTCCTATCAGCTAAAAGTGGGGTAGGGGTAGAGACGTTAAAAACGCAACTATATGAGGCTGCTGTGAAAGGGGCCAATATTCATGAAGGCGTAATACTCAGTAATGCCCGGCACTATGAAGCATTAGAGGCGACATTGCAAAATCTGATCAATGCTCATAATGGCATTGAAAATAAATTGTCAGGTGAACTGGTTGCTTCCGATATTCGTTCAGCACTGAACCACTTGGGTGAGATAACTGGAGAAGTTACAACCGACGATTTGCTTGGAAATATTTTCGGCAAGTTTTGCATCGGAAAATAAGAACCTTAAGCAGCCAAAGAATTTACATTAGAGCTCTTATTAAATTTCAAATCAAAGATATTGAGGTTGTTTTGCTTTAATTTCATTATTTTTGTTTACTTTTGAAAGTATAACTAGAAACCACCAATGTAGCAGAAAGCTAATTCAAATGTTTCAAGACGGGAAAAAATATTTTCACATAGTTTATTTTTTGATTGTTGTCCTCTCTTTTGCCTCTTGAAAAAAGGACAGTGCTATTCAACAAAATAACAGTACACCCATACCCACACCTGTCCCGACAATTACTGGTAGCTGGACAGCCACTGGATTTTCTGCTAACGCAGGAGCTTACCTTTTGGGAATAAAAGACAGTTTTATTTTCGTGAGTTCTGATTTACTTTACAGAACATCTGACAATGGCAGTAATTGGACAATACTACATAATCCTCATAATTCTATGAACGGACAATGCTTCTGTGTGAATGGCAATGATATTTTTTTAGGGTTCGTTGATATGATATTTATGTCAAACGACAACGGAAATAATTGGACAGAAATAGGTTCTAATATAGGAGATAACGTGAATGCACTTGCCGCAAGTGGTAATAATATTTATGCAGGTACAGAATGTGCAGTCCACTCAAATAATGGAAGCATTTGGACAAATCTTTATTCAGGATTTCCTGTTTCTACTTCATCTTATCCTTATCTGCCAGCTTTTACTTTGGCATTAAAAGACACTAATCTTTTGGCCGGAACAATAGGAGTGTATCTTTTTAATCAACAAAATTCAAGTTGGTCATCTGTTAGTAATGGTTTACCTTCAGGTGAAACCGTATACGCTTTAGCAGTTCAAGGAAACAATATTTTTGCAGGCACTTATAACCATGGAATATATCTCTCAAATGACAATGGTGCAAACTGGACAGCAATAAATAATGGACTGCCCCAGATGCCCCAGTATAATCCAGGATATCCTGAAATAAACTCAATCAGAATTTTTGGCAATTATATATTTGCTAGTACACCAGGACGCATTTATCTTTCTACAGACAATGGAACCAGTTGGACACTCCTTGGAGGATTCCCGACAACTAATGCCACACAATCCTCCGTCTTAATAAAGGACGGCATTCTGTATTGTGGCGGTGGCAATGTAATTGATCCTGATCCCGACCATTATAATATCGTAGGACAGATTTGGAAATGTCCTTTAAGTTCTCTGCATTAATTTTTTTCACGGACAAACAATTCCTCAACAATCATTCACAGCAAACAATGCTTGGTTTACTATTGCGTTCGTCGTAGTGTGTACCCTATTTGTGCCTCAAATCCCTATAACCCTCTATTGTCAGGGGGTAAGAAATTTTGCCTTGGAAAATAACTCAGTTTAGTTGCGACTGAACTGTAATTAATTTCCGAGAATGAGTATAGTAGAGAGTTAGTCCCATGGCAACAATGAGTATGTTACTAATGCCAAGTATACCCATATCATAAACCTTAACTGACAAGCTTTTCCCTAAAATGTCGGACGAATTGCCGGCATATAAAATGATAAGCAACCCAAATAGAACACTCAGCAAAATATTTTTGGTATGGAATAAATAAACAAGGATAAAAATAAGGATGGGCAAGGTCATTAAAAAATGTTCCGTATCTGTTTTAAAAATGGAAGGCATAAAAGCAATAAGTGTGAACCACTCGATATATAAATCCGAGGATTTCTGAATCTTATTGTTTTTTGAATTTTGAGTATTTCTGAAAATAAATAAAATGTAAGGAATCAACAGAATTAGCAATGCGATATATTGAAAATTCGAGGAAAGTGATGAGCTAACGTGATTGCGTATCATGGCATCTAGCGTATTTGGGCTAGGGAACGCCTCGGCATGTGTAAGCATGGTATTCAGCCATTGGTGGTGAAGATCCAGGTTTTTTACGAAGCCGAAAAAGGCTGCGGGTAAAATAAGAAACAATAGCAAACTGGCAGAAGTAATAAATAAAGCTTTGTAATACCTGTGCATTAGTAAAGGAATAAATAAAAGAATAAAAAATGGTTTGGTAATAATTACCAATGCAAGCAATATCCCTGCAATAATCATTTTATTTTGGAGTATATAAAACAGACAAAAGGAAAGCAGGAAAAGCAGTAAAACATTTACGTTACCGAGTTCCAATTCCCGAACCAGATGGGTAGAAATGCAAATAATTCCCAATGTTAAAATTAAGCTGGAGTTGTTGGATTGCTTCCTGAAAACATAAGCATTTACAACCTGTAGAAGAATAACTGAGGTAAATACAACAGCAATTGAAATCAGGAGGAAGTCAATAATGCATGCTACATAATAGGGGAGTACGGTTAACGGGTAAAATAGAAGGGACGTGAAAGGAGAATATTTATAATAACCAGAACCAAGTGCAAATAATGTTCCATATACTTGTTTACCACTAGTCAAGGCCTGGGCTGCCCCGTAGTATACTTTGAAATCATTTAATTGAAATTTATGGTTTACGTTTTCAATAACAAAGTCAAGAAGTAGAAAAACTACAATAAAGATTATAAACTTGAACGGAATTGTCTTTTCAAGGGGCATGGTTGGTTGTGTCTGGTTTCCCAAAAGTACAATAAAGTACAGTATGGATTAACCCAAAATAATCAGGACCCCGTTTTATTAAATTTATAGTAAAGAAGTCTTTTAATACTCACCTTGATGCTTGAAGGATCTGATGAATTTATCAGCGTTTGTACCTATTCCTGTACTTGAGGAGAATATGGTTATAACAGAATACTGAAATTTATTTATTACATAAATCCTGTCTTTCCCGGTTATTTTTGGAGCAGTAAAAGTAAACTCTATGTAGGCATCACCTTCAAGGTTCGTAGTTATAGTATTAACGCTGGTTGCCTCTAAGGAAGAAGTGGCACCATCACGGCTATTTTCAAGTATTTCTTTCATGGTTTTATCAGCCGGATAAAAGTCTTTCATATCAATATAGCCTACCATGTAAACCTCGCTATCACTTGGTGCATACGATACATAATTCACGTCAAAAGGAGTCCCGTCGGTTGTCTTTTGCTTTTCTGTTGATTCTTCAGGTTTTGATGGGAAACTTATGGAAAAATGGCCTGTTGAAGAAGTGAACTTATACCACTCATCGAATTTAAATCCGGTAAATAATAATATAGCAGCAACACCGGCTATAAATAAAATCTTTTTCATGGGAAGGGAATTTAATATTTAATAATAAGCGCAAGTTACAATTTAGCTTGCTTCAAGTTGTGACATATTTTACTTATACCTACTTTTCATTTGAATCTGTTTGTTTGTTAAGTAGATTAAATGACAACTAAAATTGATTACAGGTAACCCCATTTTATTAATTTTGACGGCAGAAAAAAATCATGAAGAAAAAAATATTAATCACAGGTTCAAATGGGCTTCTGGGTCAAAAGCTTGTTTACAGACTAATTAAGGAGTCAAATGTTGAAGTGATAGCTACTTCAAAAGGTGCTAACAGGCTTAAAGTACAGGCCGGCTATCAATATGCTCCAATGGATATTACAGATGAAAAGTCTGTAAAAGATGTTTTGTCGAAATATGTTCCTGATGTGGTAATAAATACAGCCGCTATGACCAATGTGGATGCCTGCGAAACGGAGCGAGAAGCATGCCGCAAATTGAATGTAGATGCAGTGGAATACCTCATAAATACTATGAAAGAACTTCCGGTACAAGGGCATTTGATACATCTTTCTACCGATTTTATTTTCGACGGAAACCATGGACCATACAGGGAAACAGATATCCCGTATCCGCCCAACTCAGTTTATGCCGAATCAAAATATGTATCGGAAAAATTAGTGGAAAAGTCAGGCTTGAAATGGACTATAATAAGAACTATTCTTGTTTATGGAGTGGTGGATTTTATGAGCCGTAGCAATATTGTTTTATGGGCAAAAGATGCACTTTCAAAAGGGAAAGATATTAATGTGGTAGATGACCAATTCCGCACGCCTACATTAGCCGAAGATCTTGCAGAAGGCTGTATTCTGGCCGCATTTAAAGGTGCAACAGGCGTATACCACATTTCAGGCAAAGATTTTATGAGCATAATTGAATTGGTTAACGTGGTGGCTGACTATTGGAAATTTAATAAAGCCTTAATTCACCCTTCAAAAACCGCTACATTAGGTCAACCCGCTCAACGTCCCTTAAAAACCGGATTTATTCTTGATAAGGCCCGTAAGGATCTTGGTTACGAGCCACATTCATTCGTAGAAGGACTCGCAATTGTTGACAGGCAACTTAAGGAGAATGCATAGCTGATTTTTGTCATGTAGTTTGGAGATATTTATTAGGTTAATGGTCTTCATTTTATTTATAACTTTGGAATCCAAAATGGCCAAATAATATATATGAGTTTTATAGCAAGCGTTCAGGCTCGTCAAATTCTTGATTCAAGAGGCAATCCAACATTAGAGGTAGATGTAATTACCGATGCCGGTATTATTGGTAGGGCAGCTGTCCCCTCAGGTGCATCTACAGGGATACATGAGGCGGTTGAATTACGTGATGGAGATAAAGGAACTTATCTTGGAAAGGGTGTTTTAAAAGCTGTTAACAATGTAAACACTACAATACACGAAGAATTAAAAGGTCAGTTTGTTTTCGATCAGAGACTGATTGATAAAAAAATGATTGACCTCGATGGTACTGATAATAAAGGAAACCTCGGTGCTAACGCAATTCTTGGCGTATCGCTCGCAGTTGCAAAAGCTGCAAGCGAGGAATCACGTCTTCCACTGTATAAATATATTGGTGGCGTGAATGCTAACGTGCTTCCAGTTCCTATGATGAATATTCTGAATGGGGGGAGCCATGCTGATAACAACATGGATTTCCAGGAGTTCATGATAATGCCTGTTGGCGCACCAAATTTTTCCGAGGCCTTGCGCATGGGTGCTGAGGTTTTTCATAACCTGAAAAAAATACTACAGGATAATAAATACTCTACAAATGTAGGTGATGAAGGCGGATTTGCGCCCAACCTGAAATCAAATGAAGAAGCCCTTGATATTATTTTGAAAGCTGTTGAAAAAGCCGGATACAAACCCGGTAAAGATATTTACCTTGCACTTGATGTAGCTTCATCCTCATTCTATCTGGAGGAAGAAGCAAAATACCATTTCAAAAAGTCGAACGGTGAAAAATATTCATCTGCCGATATGATTGACTTGTATGCTAAATTGGTAAATAGGTATCCGATTGTTTCCATTGAAGATGGTCTGGCAGAAGATGACTGGGATGGATGGAAAGCACTCACTGAAAAACTTGGCAGTAAAATTCAACTGGTGGGAGACGACCTTTTCGTGACAAATGTAACCCGTATACAGCGAGGCATTGACCTGCATGTTGCCAATTCAGTTTTGGTGAAAGTAAACCAAATTGGAAGTTTGAGTGAAACAATTGAGGCCGTTTCATTGGCCGACAGAAATTCCTATACCTCAGTTATAAGTCACCGTTCAGGTGAAACAGAAGACACAACAATTGCTGACCTTAGCGTGGCTTTAAATACAGGGCAAATTAAAACTGGTTCTGCCAGTCGTTCCGACCGGATTGCAAAATATAACCAACTGCTCCGTATTGAGGAGGCACTCGGAAGTTCAGCACAGTATGGAGGAGGAAAGAAATTTAAGTATTTAAATAATTAAAATTAATATATCACTAAAATTATCATGGACAGGCTAAAAGAGAAGTTCTTAAAAAAAGCAACAGTTGAAGCAGATAATGTAAAACAGTTCATTGCCCAATATGGCGAACAAAAACTGGGGGAGTATAATGTTGCTCAGGTATACCAGGGTATGCGCGGAATGGTTGGTTTGATAACTGAAACTTCTAAACTCGATCCTGAAGAAGGTATACGCTTCCGTGGATACACCATTCCGGAGCTACGGGAAAAACTTCCAAAAGCCCCCAATGGTACTGAACCTTTGCCCGAAGGTATTTTCTATCTCATGCTAATGGGCGAACTTCCTTCTCAGGAAGATGTTGATGATATTACCAATAATTGGGCACGCAGAAGCATCGTGCCACGCCATGTATTCGATACCTTAGATTCTCTTCCTGCCAATACCCACCCCATGACTGAATTCAGCATAGGAGCTATGGCAATGCAAACAGAATCATTATTTGCTGCCGCCTACAAAAAAGGGATTAACAAAAAGGATTATTGGGATTATGTTTACGAAGATTCTATGAACCTGATTGCACGCCTGCCAAGACTTGCAGCGTATATATACCGCAGAAAATATAAGAATAACGAACATATTGAACCAGACCCAAAACTGGACTGGGCAGCAAACCTGGCCCACATGATGGGATATGATTTGTTTGATGTGAAACGCCTTATGCGACTATATCTAACAATTCATGTCGATCATGAAGGAGGAAACGTATCTGCTCATACAACCCACCTTGTTGGCTCTGCTTTAAGCGATCCTTATCTTAGTTTTGCAGCAGGAATGAATGGCCTTGCGGGTCCTTTACATGGGTTGGCAAATCAGGAAGTTCTATCATGGATTATGGAACTGAAGCGTGAATTAGGCGGAGGATTACCTACTAAAGAGCAAATTGCAGATTATATAAAAAAGACATTGGCGGAAGGCCGTGTGGTTCCTGGATACGGACATGCCGTATTGCGTAAAACGGACCCTCGTTTTCTTGCCCAGCAAGATTTTTACAAGCGATATATCAAGCATGACGACCTTTGCGAAATAGTACAGATGATATATGAAGTAGCCCCACCTATATTACAGTCAACAGGGAAAATAAAAAACCCTTGGCCTAATGTGGATGCGCATTCTGGTGTTTTGCTCACCCATTTTGGTATTGTTGAAAATGATTTCTATACTGTTTTATTCGGTGTTTCACGATCTCTTGGAGTGCTCGCTTCACTTATCTGGGATAGGGTCCTTGGGTTCCCAATTGAACGTCCGGGCTCAATGACAACTGAAGCTTTGCAAAAAAAATTCGGTGTAGTTAAAGCTGTAAGCTAAGATGCAAACCATACTTGTATATATTATTTTTGCTTTGGCATTGGTATATGCGGGTTGGAAAATATATAAGACAATTAGCCATAAAGAGAAGGCTGCATGCTCTAAATGTGAAAATCCGGTAATATCTCCAACAATAACCACACTTAAAAAGGATTGATATCCTTTTGATTATAAAGTTATTTAGGGTTTAAGGATTTAAATATTCCCCATAAGGGTTTTGTCATATTAAATTCTATTATCTTTGCGCACCTTTTTAAGGAAAACATTGTTGATTCCGTAGCTCAGTTGGTAGAGCACAACACTTTTAATGTTGGGGTCATGGGTTCGAGCCCCATCGGGATCACTGAATAAGAGTTTGAAAATGAGCCGATTTTAGGCTCTTTTTTCATTAAGCGGAAAGCCCTAAAAAGGTCGAGTGCGGTCGGGGTGCGCTTTGGGGTGCGGTTTTAAAAACTAAAGCACTTTTTTGACAAATCCCCCAAGTTGTTTTAAGCGAGATTTAATATTGACTCCAAAACCGTTCGGAGTTTAGATGGCATTTACGGGGGGTTAATTTTCCTTTTTTAGGGAAGCCAACCCCACACGCCCCTGCATGGCTTAATGCTTGCAGGGGTTTATTTTGTTCCTTATATTAAGATTTAACGAAACGGTTTGTCTGCAAGGTTTAAATTTAAAAGAAATTGGAAACGCAGATAGTTGAAGGTTTTGTAGATGTTCCAAATAGCAAGCAGCAAGTGTGCAAACTGCTGGGAACTTCTATAAATATCTCACAGGATTTAATAAGTACCAACTTATATTATAACTATACCTATTATTTAATAGGTATCTTCTTTCTAAAATAACTTTACTATAATATCTCTAAAAAAGATTGCTTCTTGTTCAGGTGAAATAATAGGACGATTATCGCCATATCTGTAATATTCCATATTAATTTCATAGAAAGCCAGATGAGTCGCTTCAAGCACGCCTTCCTTATTTTTACTCTGTTTTAATGCATTGATTACCATTTTAGATATTTCTTCGAATTTGGTTTTATTTTCAGTTGCCATTCTATTCTCGGATTCATCATTTGGCTTCTCATCCCAACTATGCGAACGGCGACGCGAAGAAGTAAACTTGGCATATTCCTCAACTCCTAACTCTAAGTCTTTCTTGAAAACCTCCATATTAAATACATTTGGGTTTTGTTCAATGGTCATTTAATAAGCATAATGTAATTTGCTATTTTTGCAAGTAGCCAACCAAATTACCTTTGATAAAAGGTATATTAAAATGGACGAAGAAATTAACGAACATGAGCCTGTAGAGGAAGGTATGACCGACCTTGAAAAGGATGTCTACGGTGCGCTGAAGATATTTCGTAAATCTTTTGGTGAATTTATTATAGATAAACTCCTTCACTCAAAAAATACAGATAAATGGGAACCCGATTTCAGGAAAGCTCTTTATGATAAGAATGAAAATAATGATTATTTACAGAAAAAGTGGATTAAAGATATAAATAAGCATACGAATAAAGTACATACTGATCTTCTGGATTATCAATATTTTGAAGGATTTGCGGAGTACAATAAAAATCTGTTTTGGCCTTACTTCAATGAACAAGCTATGAACCTTCCCGCATGGCTTGGCGAAATTACCTATGTCAGGAATACTGTAGCCCATTTCAATTCTGATTATTTGAAGGAAGAGGATATTGTCGCATTGTGGAATAATATGGGTCGCATTGCAAAAGCAATTGACGATACTAAATTACTAAACTCACTTAATAATATAAAGGAGAGAGTAACTTTAAAAGAAATATTTTCAAATCATTCCAATAAAAAAAATAGTAATGAATCACCTGTAAGTGTTAAATCTGGATTTTTGGGGTCAAAGATAGCAAGAGTAATTTTTTGGGTTATAATTTCCCTTTTGGTTTTTGGGCTTTGTTATAAATTTGTTCCATGGAAGCAATTGTTTAGTTCAAAATTACCACCAAAAATAATTATTATAGGTCCACCACCACCACCCCCTCCAGGACACGGTCCCGTCAAGACCCATTCTGGCGGCACAAATACAGTTAAATCAGGGAATAATACAGGTAAAATGGCAGAGCAGACAGATTATAGTTCCTATATAAATTCCTCTTTAACAAGCTCTTCAGGCAAAGTTGATGTATCGGTAACGATATTTGAGGATGGTGGGAGCATCGAGAATAATTTATCAAACTCTATTGCGGGTATTTACAGTAAATCGGGGGAAAATGCAAACTTTGGGTTGCTGAAAAGTATTTTTGCTAGTAAACCTGGGTTTCAGGACTTGTTTGAGGGCAATTCTGACATCATAGATAAATTAAAGTTAAGCGACTACACTAAGAATATGGTTGTAGGAAAACTCAAATACAAATATACCCCTGGTACATTAGCTTCGGGTACTATTATTTGCACTGCCACCCTTTCAATGAGCATTATATCAACCTCTACTAAATCCATTTCTAAAAGTTTTGAAATTTCAGCTATCGGAAATGACGTTACTGAATCAGATGCTAAGGAAACAGCTTTACAGAAACTTCTTATAATATATGGAGACCAGCATTCATCTCTTTAATTAAATTTGCAGCTATGAAAAGGATTATTGCTCTAATTTATTTCTTCTCATTGTCATTCGCTTGTATTTCTCAAAGCGAATTTGATAAGGCATTAACAGCAATAAGTGCAGACCTTTCTCAAAAACTTCAAACTCTTAACAAGAAAAAGATAGTCGTTCTGTATATTACAGACATTGATAAGCAAATGACAAATGCAGGTAAATACATGGCTGATATTATCTCTGTCAATTTGGTAAATAACCCTGGGGTAAGGCTATTAGCCGAATCTAAATAAGCTCCGAATAATTTTAATAGTCTTTTTTTAGGTTTGGTCTGACACTATAAAATCAAAACACATTTTTATTTTTAGAGTTTAGCATAGTAAGTTTGTAAGAATATACGTTACTCCATTTTCACAATTTTCTTTTGGGTAATAATACTGCCATCCTTATTTTTTATACTGATAAAATAAATTCCGTTAGCCATGGTTGAAATATCCATTTGAATATTGTCTGTTCGGTCAACTACCGCATGTTTTATTTTTCTTCCAAAGCAATCATACAAATCGATAATCTGTCCCTGCATAATGCCAGAGATCATGAATTTACCATTGTTCGGTTCAGGATAAATATTTACCGTATTTACAATTGCACCTGGTCCTGTAGTCGTTGTAAGAACAACAGTAACACATGTGGTTTGGGAGCAACCATTGTTGTCAGTTATTTCGCAGCAATAACTTCCGGCACATTGGTTTTGTATTGTATCATTCGTTTGTCCTCCGGGCGACCACAAATAGGTATATGGGGCCGAACCTCCGTTTACGTTTACTCCGGCCATTCCATTGCATGGCCCGCTTTGGGCTACTGAATCATGCAATATGGTCATTACAGCAGGCTGGGTAATAGTAACTGAAGCAGTGGCCGTACATCCGTTTCCATCGGTGGCTGTGATGGTATAGGTGCCTGCGCTTAGTCCTGTTGCTGCCATGCCTGTGCCTCCAATTGGCGACCACAGATAGGTATAGTTTGTTACTTCACGTATTGCATTATTTCCATTATCGGCTATAATAATATTACCTGATGGGGTAATTTTTACATCCGATGGTTGGCCTAATTCGGCAATGGTAGCAGGCCCTCCGTCACCGGTGTATCCATACGCTCTGTTTCCGGCTACCGCATTTATTATTCCTGAAGAATAGTCAACTTTACGGATAGCATCACCATCATAATCGGCAATAAAAATATTGTTCTGACCATCCGTTGAAGTATTATACGGAAACGCCAATTCGGCAGCGGTAGCGGGGATTCCGTCACCGTTATATCCTAGCGATCCATTTCCTACTACCGTGGTTATAATTCCGGATAGGTGGTCTATCTCGCGTATTCTTTGATTATTATAATCAGTAATAAAAATATTGGCAGAAGCGTCAAGTGCAACACCAGTCGGTGCATTTACTTGAGCGGCAGTGGCAAGTATTCCGTCTCCGTTATAAGCTCCTGTTCCATCCCCAGCAATGGTGCTTATCAATCCTGTGGAATGGTCAACTTTCCTTATTCTATTGTTGTAATTGTCTGCTATATATATATTGCCCGATGCATCAAGAGCAAGTGACATTGGATAGTATAATTCAGCAGCGGTTGCTTGTATCCCGTCTGAATTATATCCTGCAGTACCTGTTCCGGCTACTGTGCTGATTAGTCCTGTTGAATGATCCACCATCCGGATTCTGTTATTGGCATCGTCAGCAATAAATATATTGCCTGCAGCATCCACCGCTACTGCTGCAGGATAGTTTAGGCTAGCGGCAGTAGCTTGTATTCCATCACCATTATAGCCATAAGATAAATTTCCCGCAACAGTTGTAATTATACCGGTTGAATAATCTATTCTGCGGATTTCATTATTAAACTGGTCGGCTATAAAAATATTGCCTGCTGCGTCCACAGCTACGCCGGATGGGTTTGCCACCTCGGCAGCTGTTGCCAGCCCACCATCTCCAATATGTCCGAAGGTTCCGTTTCCTGTAATGGTTGTTATAATATTCATCGGAGTTCCGCCTGTTGCAGCACTAGCAGTTGCGCTTCCGGTTCCACCATAACAAAGTGGATTTATTTGTGATGTGATTGAAATAGATACAACAGGAGGTTGAGAAATGCTAACTGTTGCTGTCGCTGTATTTCCACACGAATCGGAAACTGTGAGTGAATATATGCCTGCGCTCAATCCGCTAACAACTGCTCCTGTCATAGCGTTTGACCAATTGTAGGTATAGGGTTTTGTTCCACCTGTTACAGAACTGGATGCGCTGCCAGTGCTGCCTCCATTACATAAAACAGAAATTAATTCAGAGGCACTTGCTGTTAGTGGATTTGGTTGTCCCACTGTTGTAGAATCCGATGCAGTACATCCATTTTTATCTGTTACTGTAACTTTATATTTCCCTATTGTAAGTCCTGTGACAGATGAAGTAGTTGCACCTGTAGACCAGGAATATGTGTAAGGTGAAACTCCTCCGCTAATAGTCGCCTGGATGCTGCCATTACTTCCGCCAATGCAACTTTCATTGCCAGGTATGGCTATAACATTCAATTTTGTATATGTTGTTGTAAAGATTACAGGATTTGAAGCAAAACCGTTGGCCGTTAATACAAGAGAATATGTTCCAATAGGAAGGTTAATTGGTAGTGTAAATTGAGCCGTATCTTCCAAACTATCGGTTTGCACAGCGCCTATTCTGTTCCATTTGCTTGTTTGTGTATAGTACACATTACTTCCGTTTGTTAGCCTGACAATCGGGTAGTTGGTTTCACATTGCCAATCGTCGCCATATCCTGCACCTTCTGAAATACCATTAAATAATTTACCCGTAATATTATAACTGTAACAACTGGTTTGATAAATATTATTTATGGTTGGTTTTCCCTCCGGAATAGCTGCACTTCCGGGAGTATAAATAAAATATTGATTAGAAATTCCCGATTGCGCAACAGAAACAAGCACATTACCATCTGGCAGGTCGAGCATATTCAACTGGTAACTCGTATATCCTTTCAGGGAATCGGAACCCTGCCCCGGAAAAATACTTGTTACTTGCGCAAAAGTATTTGTAGTGTAATCGTATTCTACAAAGTAAACAGGAGTACGCCATACATTGTTACTTGCAGTTGGAACCGGCGAAACTCCGCATAGAATTTTCCCGTTCACCATCATGGCTGCTGCTGCATCGGGCATTCCTGTGCGCGCGCCATTAATAATTGGAAAACTATCGGCAGTGGCCCATGTTCCTGGACCAGTATTTCCGCTCGGAGTATAAATGGCATTGTATCCTGTTGCACCAAAAAATATGGCTTTTCCGTTAGGCAAAAGAAATGCCGGACCGGATTCAAGACCATAACTGTCGTACAAATTACCCGGAACAGTTCCGTCATTTACCCAGGTTTGGGTTTGAGGGATATAACGATTGGAAGAGGTGCTGCCAATACCTACAAAAAGAACACTGCTATCCCTCAGCTTAAGCCAGGATGCTTCATCATGTCCATATAATGCGGAAGGGCCTATCGTATATTTATTGGTTGTGGGATGATATATCAATGTGCCTCCATAACTTGCAATCTGCGGACCTTCCAGAACGGTTCCATCATATAATATTTCGGAATTACCATCATAAATATTCCAGCCTAAAGGAATGGAATCGCATTTGGTCCATGTATTGGAAAATGGACTATACACTTCTCCATGCGTAGCTCCAGCTCCATATTCTCCACCGGCAACATACACGCTTCCATCTGGTAAAACCTGTGATGAAAAGTAAAGGCCATCATAAAGCATTGGTGCAATCGCACTCCAGGTTCCATTTATATAACTACCCGAAGCATTCGGAGTGAGACGGTCCCATCCAATACCATATCCTCCGCCCGATGAATTATGACATATCACAGAACCATCGGTCATCAAAAGGGTGACACCTTCATTGTAGTTAGGTGCATTGGTAGTTATCTTTGTCCAGGTGCCTGTTTGAGCATGGAGGGTAGGGGATATGAACCCAATACAAAAAATAAAAAATAACGGAGTGTAAATTTTTTTCATGAAAAGTTTTTTTCTCAAACGAAAATAAACTCCATTTATTGTTAGGAAAAACTACACTGCTGCTAATCAGAGGGAATTTTATTTATTCCGGATCAATTGTAAGAATCCGTCTCTTTTGTGATGGACATAATCCCAATCACAATAATCGAGGATGTAATAATATACTCCATCAGAGGCTGGCATTCCGGTCTGTCTTATAGTTCCCGGCCACCCATCCTGCAAATTATTGATCTCATAAATAAGCACGCCCCAACGGTTGTAAATGTTAGCATGTAAACATTTAGCACCTTTAATTACAAAATAGAAAATATCATTTTGACCATCTCCGTTTGGTGTAAATACATTCGGGAAATTAGTTCCGTCCGTCACAAATATCGTACCATAAGTAGTGTCCGGGCAACCCCATGCATTATATGTAATTAGCATTATCACATAACTACCGTCACCTGCATAAGCATAGGAAGGGAAAGAATCGGTAGTGGAATGACCATCGCCAAACGTCCAGTAATAACTGGTTCCGCCCTTACTATCATTTATAAAGTTGACGAGTTGTCCCGGGCTTACCGTATCCGGTGTAAATGTGAAAGCTGCTATAGCCTGCGGCAGAATATAAGAAGGGATGGAATCTGTTTCAACAACCGTACATCCATTGGTATCGGTAATAGTAACAGTGTAAGAACCTGCTTTCAATCCTGTTTCCGTTGGACCGATGCCAACATTGGGCGACCATGCGTATGAATAATGTCCGCTTCCTCCCAGAACGCTTACTTTAATGGTTCCGGTATTACTGTCGCCATTACAATTTTTATTCAAAAATGATGAAATAGAGCCTTTAAGCGGAGCTGTTATTTTTATAGTTGATGAGGCACTGCAACCAAATGCATCGGTGGCTATTAAAGTATAAGTTCCTGCTTTTTTTACTATAAGTGATTGACTATAAATATTACCGGGCAACCATTTATAAATAGCCATTCCAGTATCACCTGTAAGGGTAAGGGAGTCACCTCCAGCGCATAGTGTATGAGGCTTTGAACCAATGATAGCATATGGATGCGACATTGTTATCGTTATAGTGCATATAGTAGTAATTCCGCACGAAACAACTTTTACGGAATAGGTACCAGCCGAATCAATATATTTTGTTGTTGAGTTTCCACTTAAAGGAGGCAGCCATGTAATAACTGCATCGTTGGTTGCAACAACTGAAATTAAAACGGAATCACCGGGACAGATATTTGTGTTCGGCGTTTGAATATAGGGAGTTGCATACGCTTCTATCAGTACCGTATTTGAGAGGGCTGATAACCCGCATGGGTTTGAATCGGATGCGAAAAGATAATAGCTACCGGGGCTTTTAACCCAAATAATGTTCGTGTCAGCTGCAATAGGTCCGCTTGGTCCATACCAACTATATTCCTGGTAGGGTCCTCCGGTGGCAATTATTTCAACGGAATCGCCAGGACAGATGATACCGTTGGAAGGAAAGAACGAAATAGACGGAGTAGTCATAATTGCTTTCGTAATACTAATAGATGCGAAGCCGGAAGTCGTACATCCATACTGATTTGTATCGCTGGCAGAAACCGAATATGTACCATATCCTACAAAAATACTATCCATAGTGCTGCCGTTCGACCATTTGAACGGCCTGAAACCGGAAACTGAAACCCATTCGGAATCGCCCGAGCACAATTGCGATTTACCTTTAATGGTTAATGAAATTGGTGGTGGCAGTGGATATAATCTAACATAAACGGAATCGTGAACGGCTTGCTTGGTATTACCGCAAATGTTATGGCGTAGTATTGAATCGGTAATCTGATACCAGCCCGAGTCTGACGGAGTCATATAATTTTGCGGAGGACAATAAGTGTACAGGGCATATGCAATTGTATTCGGAGTAACCAGCCATTTGTTGGTAGTGCCGAATTGCGGTGGAATGCATAATGCAGGATTGCCAAATGGGTTGGTAATTGAATCGTATGGGAACATGACAAAGCTGCTTCCCTTGCAAATGAATGCCGTGTCATTTTTGCAGGTCAGGCATTTTAGTTTTGGAACAATTTTGGAAAGGTTGCTGTCTATCGCAACCCAAACACAGGTTTTATTTACGCAACCAAACGAATCAACTACGTTGAAACAATAGTAACCACTATCGGAATGAAGTCCGACAGTAATAGTTAACGAATCGATCTGTTTCATTTTAGGGGTCGTCCAGTAATAAGCGGAATCTTTACCATAATTGCACCCGGTAAGTTTAACCGATTTGTCGCACAACCTTATTGGCTGCGGATTGGTAGAATTAGTATTGATAACAACATTATCGGAAATACATGGAGCGGGTGGTGGCGGATGGATAATAACATAAATAGTATCCTTGGTTACAAAGCAACCATCAGCCGAAGTTTGAGTAACCCAATAATATCCTGTAACATTTACACTGGTTGCACCCGACCTGGAACCATTCGACCATAGATAGGTGAAGTTTGGTCCGATAGTTGAGCATGTATTAGTTATAGCATACAACTCACCGCTTGTGCAAAACTGAGCGGTGTCCATGCAGGCTCCTGAAAGGCTTGTGCTGATGCAAACACTTACCTGGGGCCTGTCACAACCTGCACCATTTCGCAGGTAGAAATCGTAGGGTTGCCTTCCAAGGTTAAATGGCTTTGCTATATCGATATCCAGGTTACCATAGGTTCTGAAATCCGCATAGTGACCGTAATTAGGGTCTGAGCAATAGGTACTGTTGCAATACTTTGTATCAACTGCATTATAGCCTATAAAGCTTGGCGCAGGCGCCGATGTAATGATCATATCCTGGTCGAAACTTCCGGCGGTATAAACATCTGCAGCAGCAGATACGGCAAGTGAATAACCGTAGTTGTTGCCATGTCCGCCTATCTGTCGGCTCCACTGCCATTTGCCTGAAGTCCCACTATACTCGGCAGCAAATATGTCAAGTGAGCCTACAGAATTAAATGTGCCTTGGCCGTATTGGTCAGCGTAGCTGTTAAAAATACAATCGAAATTGCCCAGTATATAGGCATTACCTGAGGCATCTAAACTAATGCTGTTCGCGCTTACCGGGTTGTTTGAACCATCGGAAACATCCCAAATTAAGTTTGCAGCATTGTCATACTTCACAACAAAAATCCGGTTGGGGTAGGGGTTAGTAAGGGTAAAATTGCTTTGCGCAAAAAAGGTGATCGTTCCTGTAAAATTACCCGTGAGGTAAATATTTGAACTATTATCTACCGCTATGGCATTAGCTATGTTGTAGGTTCCGCCTCCGGCTTCAGTAAACCAAAGTTCGTTTCCTGCATTACTATATTTGATAAGGAAAATTGCATTATACATCGGGCTTTTATGCACGTTGTCGAATGTAATGGTGTCCGTAAATTCTCCTGTTACATATACATTTCCCGAAGGATCACAGGCTACACCAAGGCCTCTGTCAGTATGTGGTCCGGTTCCGCCTTTAGCCCACAGAAAATTTCCGGTAGCGCCATCCAACTTAGCAGTAAAGACATTTATATTATTCGCAGTGCTGTTTAATGTATAAGAACCAAAAGTGGCTTTACCGGCAAATTGCCCTGTTATTATAGCGTTTCCGCTGTTGTCAATGGTAATTGCATTACCAATATCCGATTGGGTGCCGCCTGCACTGCTTACCCATAAAACATTTCCATTGCGATCGTATTTCGCAACAAATACATCTTGTAACCCTGTGCTGGTAAGGGTGTGTGTTCCGAAGGTTGCCGTACCATAATAATAGCCTGTTAGGTAACTATTCCCGTTTTTATCGGTCTTTACGGCAAGGCCTCTGTCCGAACCGCCATCACCTGCTTTTACAGCCCATTTGAAAATTCCGCTGCTGTTGGTTTTAACAAGGAAGATATCGGAAACTCCTGTACATGTTATGTTCAATGATCCGAAGGTGGCGGTGCCGGTAAAATATCCCGTTGTATAGGTGTTCGCGCTATCATCTAATGAAATACTGTAACCCTCGTCGGCTGAGCCGCTACCGCCTTTTTGCATCCAGTAACTTTGGGCGGATAAATTCTTGCTGTAAGTGAAAGTAATTAAGACAAATAACAGGAGAATGTACCTCCTATTTTTTATTCTGTATTTCAAATTTGAATAATTATTTTCCATCTATATTCCTCATCATTTTATTATAGACACTTCTACCTAACGTTAACTGATACGATATATTACTTCCAAAGGTTGGGTACGTTCAAAACTTTTACAAACCATTTCACACAGAATTAATTAAACTGCCTAATTGTTTAGCAAGATACATATTTCTTTTGTAATAGGGTTGAAAATGAATGTGGAGGCATTTTTTTAATGCACATTAAAGGAACATGAATAGCTTTGTAACTTCATTGAAAATTTTGGCCCGGACTGCTATGAAATCAAAATTAATTTTTACATGTTTTAGCCTTGTTGGTATAATTGCAGTTATCATTTCCGCCTGCAATCAAAATAGCAATAGTGCTGCCAACAAGCCTGTTGTAGCCGTTGATTCAATCTGGCATGCCCCAGACACTTCTTCCATTTCCGGCAATCCGGATGCAACCCTTATCCGCTATGGACAAAAACTAATTTCAAACACTTCCTATTACCTTGGCCCAAAAGGTACTGTGGCACAAATTACCAATGGCATGAATTGCCAGAATTGCCACCTGCAGGCAGGGACTAAGCCCTTTGGAAATAATTATGCTTCCGTTGCTTCTACGTATCCCAAATTCCGAGCACGCTCCGGTTCCATTGAAAGTATATACAAACGGGTAAATGATTGCATTCAGCGCAGCCTGAATGGTAAGGCAATAGATAGCAACAGTAAAGAAATGCAAGCCATAACTGCCTATATTAAGTGGGTTGGAAAAGATGTACCTAAAAAGAAAGTGCCCTATGGCTCCGGTATAAAGGAACTGGCATATCTTGACAGGGCAGCCGATACCATAAAGGGAAGATTCGTCTATGAGCAGAAATGTCTCGTTTGTCATGAAAAAAACGGCGATGGAATGAAAGATCCTGCCCGAACTGGTTATTTATATCCTCCGCTTTGGGGAGAACATAGTTACACTGCAGGTGCTGGAATGATGCGGATTTCGCGGCTTGCAGGATACGCTAAATTCAATATGCCTTATGGCACCAATTACCCTAATTCCCAACTTACGGATGAGGAAGCCTGGGATGTGGCATCCTATATTAATTCGCAGCCAAGGCCGACGCATGATATAAGCTCCGATTGGCCCGATATTTCCTTAAAACCGGTTGACCATCCCTTCGGTCCTTTTATAGATAACTTTCCCGAGGCACAACATAAGTATGGTCCTTTCAAGCCAATTGCAGAAGCTAAGAAGCGGCTTAAGAAAGCCTAATTTTTAATTGTTATTTTTGCAAACATGATGATAGTCCTGGGGTATATTACGGCTATTTTAATTGGAGTTTCACTTGGTTTAATTGGTGCCGGAGGTTCAATTCTAACGGTACCCATTTTAGTTTATCTAATGGGTATTTCCCCTGTGCTCGCTACTTCCTATTCCTTATTTATTGTTGGCATTTCAGCATTAGTTGGCTCCTATAGTTACATGAAAAAGAAATTGCTCAATTTCAGGATGGCCCTAATTTTTGGAATCCCTTCCGTAGTGGGCGTATTGGTCTCACGTAAATTTATTCTCCCTGCCATTCCAAAAGAACTCTTCACGATAAAAAGTTTCGTATTCACTAAGGATATAGGCATCATGATTTTTTTCGCGGTCCTCATGATCATTTCAGCTGTTAAAATGATTCAAAAACCCAAAGACGCAGAGGAACCAATTACCGAGCTGGATAATAGCCGTAACCTGCTTATATCTTTTGAAGGATTGCTTGTTGGAATTATTGCCGGGTTTGTAGGAGCCGGCGGCGGGTTTTTAATTATTCCGGTACTGGTGGTAATTGCCCGCCAACCTATGAAAAATGCCATTGGAACTTCTTTGTTTATTATCGCCGTAAATTCCTTAATAGGTTTTACCGGCGATCTTTACGGACATGTAGAAATTAACTGGAATTTTCTCGCACTTTTTTCATCCTTTGCCCTGGCAGGGATATTTGTTGGTTCATGGCTTTCCAAATTTATTTCCGGTACAAAACTTAAACCCATATTCGGTTGGATGGTTTTGTTGATGGGAATTTATATTATTGCAGAAAAAAGTTTCAATTCATAAACCTTAAACCCCAATTAAAGCCATATGAAAGAATTACTATCACAGCCCTGGCCCTGGTATATTGCAGGCCCGGCAATAGGTTTGATGGTTCCACTCCTGTTATTTTTAGGAAACAAACCTTTTGGAATTTCTTCTTCCTTAAAACATATTTGTGCTGCCTGCATCCCGAATAAAGCCAGTTATTTCCAATACGACTGGAAAAAAGAATTCTGGAATGTTGTTATTGCCATCGGCATTATTGGCGGAGGTTTCCTTGGTGGAGTGATATTTAAAAACCCCAATCCTGTGAGGATTTCACCGAGTACGGTTGCTGATTTAAATGCTCTAGGAATTAAAAATTATGGAGGCCTTCATCCCATGGAAATATTCAATTTTCATTCGCTCCTTACTTTAAAAGGCTTTATAATGATTGTGATTGGCGGCTTCTTTGTTGGCTTCGGAACACGGTATGCCGAGGGTTGCACATCGGGCCATTCCATTATGGGGATATCTAACCTCCAAGTTCCATCCATGATTGCTACGTGTTGCTTTTTTATTGGTGGATTGGCTATGTCGTGGTTTATTCTTCCATTAATCATGAACCTATAACCCCAACAAAAATGAAATTACTAAGATTCTTACTGGTCGGTATATTTTTCGGGTTTGTTTTAATTAAAGCCGAAGTTATTTCCTGGTTCCGCATTCAGGAGATGTTCCACTTCCAATCCTTCCACATGTATGGTGTTATGATGAGCGCCATGGCTGTGGGTATGACATCCATCTTTCTGATTAAAAAATTCAAAGCAAAGAGCATTGATGGGGAAGAAATAAAAATTGAGCCGAAGAAATTCAGTAAGGGAAATATTTTTGGAGGATTGATATTCGGCTTTGGCTGGGCTATGACAGGAGCTTGTCCGGGCCCTCTTTATGCTTTAGCCGGTAGTGGTGTTCCAGTTATTGTAATTGCCATCCTCAGTGCTATTTTAGGGACTTTTGTTTACGGCTTAATTCGTAATAAACTTCCGCAGTAATTGTAAATTGAACCACCTAACTAACCGGTAAAATATGCCTTCCAACAAATGCGATAACCCTAAATGTACTTGCCAGACTGCTGAAAATGTAGATGAAAATTTCAAGCACCGTCAGACAAGTGACCGCAGGGATTTTTTGAAAGGAATGGGTTTAATGGGTATAGGGCTTGCCCTACCTCCTGCAATTACATACTGGTTGCAGGATAAATCGAGCATACAGGAAATTATAAAAAACCCAACTATAGCCAGCGGAAAAGCGCAACATATAACCATTCTGCATACTTCGGATATACACGGACAGTTGGATATTCATGATGAATTTTTTTGGGAAAATGGCCACGCTGTTTACAAAAAACGCGGCGGCTTTGCTACACTCCGAACCATGATAAACGAACTGCGCAATCAAAACCCCATGAACACCTTGGTGGTAGATGGCGGAGATTGTTTCCAGGGCAGTGCGGTAGCAGCTCTTTCACAAGGGCAGGCTATTATTCCGTTAGTTAATAAAATGAATTATGATCTGGTTTTGCCGGGCAACTGGGAGGTGGTATATGGGAAAAAGATGATGATACATGATATGAATTCATACGCTGCAGCCAAGGTATGTGCCAATATGTTTCATAAAAGCAATTCCGAACACGAATCTATTTTCCCTCCCTATCAAATATTTAACGTAAGCGGAACGAGAATTGGGTTTATAGGCTATAATGACCCGCTAACTCCAATCAGGCAATCTCCCGCCTATTCCTCGGGAATTCAATTTACCAAACCGGAATATAATATAGCAAAATATATTAAAATTCTGCGGGAAGAAAAGAAGTGTGCTTTAGTGTTTGTAATTTCCCATATGGGCTTGGCACAGCAATTGCATCTGGCCGACCAGCCCTCCACACTAGGGGTAGATTATATTTTAGGTGCAGACACCCATGAAAGAATAAGAGAACCACTGCAAGGGAAATATTCGAAAGTAACAGAACCGGGGGCTTTTGCATCCTTTATAGGTAAACTGGATATTGTACTTGAAAACGGAAAGGTGAAAGAAGAAAATTATGCGCTGCTTGATGTAGACCCGGAAAAATATGCCGAAGACAGGGAACTGAAAACGATGGTAGCCATGGCCCGTGAGCCATATAAAGAAGCCCTGGATGTGGTGATTGGGAAATCGAAAACTCCACTGGTGCGTTATTATATTATTGAAACCCCCATGGACAACCTGATTACGGATGCCCTTATGTGGAGGTTCAAAACAGATATTGTAGTTTCTAATGGATTCCGCTTTTGCCCCCCACTAGTGCCGGGGAAGGATGGGTTTGCCGAAATAACCAAGGAATATTTATGGAGCATGCTTCCGGTAGATTCCGAAGTGAAGATGGCAGAAGTTACCGGTGCACAGATTAAAACCTGGCTGGAGCGCGAACTTGAAAATGTATTTGCTAAGGATGCTACCAAGCGTTTCGGCGGATGGTTGGTGCGTTTTAAAGGAATGAAAATAAACTTTACAATTGCTGCAACTATGGGTAGCCGTGTAAATGAAGTACTGGTAAACGATCAACCACTTGATCCTGCAAAAACATACACCATGCTTGCCTGCGAGCGCGAAGGTGACCCCGATAATGTACTTTGCCGTATGCCTGATGTACATAATCCTGCACCACAGCATGTGTTGCTACACGATGTTATTGAAGATTACCTTTCCGTTTTTTCTCCGGTTGCACCGCAGATTGAAGGAAGAGCAATTGCCACTGATGCCTTGCCTACACTGCTAACGCAATCCGCACCAGGCCTTAATTACCAGTTCAGGTAAATAGGTTTTATTAAATATTATTTATAAATAATAAATTAATGTTAGATAAACATTATAATGATTTATCTAACTCATAAAAAATTAATTTTTGATATATGTGCTATCCATCCGGATGTTTTCATCTCCGGGCTTATAAGGCATATATGTCACTATCAACTGGAACATTTCATCGGTAGTTCGCATGCTGCCTTCCCGTTCTGCAACGGTTTGTGGAGGTGTGAAAGGATTGTTAGGATTATTCGTAGTATTATCATATACCCCTTCGGCGTAAATTAATGTTCCCTTCGGAATTTTTACCGGGGTTTTAAATGTGTAAAAATATTGCCAGCGGAAATCCCAGTTATTAATTCGTACCAGGTGTATCGTATCACCATCCGGTTTTATGGCATACGCCAGAAACGATTTTCCGAGTAAATGCATGTGCGGATTTACCGTGAGTATTGAAATATCCTGTGGCATTCTTGCTTCCGTGTGGAATTTTTTAATGGTGTTGGGTGGGACGGATAGGGGAGGAACAACAGGAGAAATTCCCAGGGTTCCCATTTGGAACTCCATTACAGGTCTTACGGGTGGCTTGTTGTAAAAGAAAATATTAAAGTAAGATCGATCGCTGTCATTAACCGGAGCCGGGCCGTAATGCATGTTATTTATATATATAACTCCTTGCTTTGCCATACGGTAACCACCAATACCTTCTGGGTAAAGTGCAGGAGTAACACCCGGCAAATAATTTGCAACCGAAGGTGTGAGCAAAGGATACGAACCGTCATCATTGGCTAAACCAAGTTTTTCATGAATAACGCGCGTGTCAAAAGCATCCTGGTCTACATATTCCTCATCCGAAAAAACATCTTTTTTGGCACCCGGTTTATATTGTATGAGGTGAGCATTCATATGGTGAAGGTATTTCCGGTTGTCAGGTACAAATTCAATAAACCGTATGAACGTGTCCTTCGCCATCTCGTATGGAATCTTAAACACAATAAAATGGTCTTTGTTATCGCCTTTAATGTGATAGGCTGATGGCATTTTTAAAACAAGGTCCGGTTTGCCAAATTGCGAATTGGAAGGGAAAATTGGAGGTGCAGGTAATAGTTTCGGGTCACCCATTGGTGCTCCGCTGTCGGCCCACATTTTTATCATGGTTATCTCATCATCCGTAAGATAACGTTCTCCTGCAAAATGGCTGTAGGTTGGATCGGCAGGCCATGGGGGCATTATTTTTTTGCCCGTAACATAGGCTATCATCTTTGCCCGTTTGGCTACATCGTCATAGGTTATGAGTGGAAAAGGTCCCGGCTCATTTGGCCTATGGCAAGGCATGCAGTTCTTGTAAATAATTGGGGCAATATTCTCGCTGAATTTAATTTTATCCGGCAGGCCTTTTTTCTTTTGATGACAGGAAGTATAGACCATTAAAATAACGGAAGCAAAAAGAAAAATTATAACAGAAAACTTTTTCATTTTTTAGGGACTTCAATAAAACAGCCAACAGCTTTGGTTTTTGCAACTGCAATTGGTTTGTTGTTTACAATACTTTCAAGTGCGTCCTGTAAATCGTGTTCGGTTATCTGTGCTCTTTTTTTACTGACTTCGTAAGCCCAATTATCTATTCTTCCGGAATAAAGAATAGTGCCTGTACTATCAATCACAAAGGCTTCCGGGGTTATGGTGGCATTGCATAAATGGGTGAGGGTATAATTGGTGTCGAGCAAAATCGGAAATTCAATCAGATACTTTTGCCGGAAATATTTTATTTTTTCAATGCAATACATCGTTCCGGGAAAGATTCCATAAAATAAAATGTTATTCTTTAAATATATTTTACTTAATTCGTTTAAAGTAAGCGTATAGCTCTGCGATAACGGACAATCAGGAGCTAAGAAGATAAACACAGATGCTTTGTTTCTCATAAGTGAACTCAACAATGTATCTCTTCCTTCAAGTGTTTGAAGTTTTAAGTACGAATAGGGTTTGGCAGGTGTATTGTTTTTATCTTGTGAAGCGGTTGAAAGAGCTTGCTTAACAGAACCAGGGTTTGATTGGCAGCCAATAAAAAATACCGAGAAAAAAATAAGTAAAAGGAAATAGGCCCTCATATCAATACTGTGTAAAAGATTCCGTTATGCTTAATAGGTAAGCAAGTGCAAAGTTAGAATAATGAAATTATTACAAGGCAACTATGAGGTCTTAGTTCTGTTGATGATTACAGTACTGTTGAATTGCTTTATCTGCTTCGGTATATCCCAAATCTTTAGCTTTGTGAAGGTAGGAACAACCCAAATCTTTTTGTCCCATATAAATGCTCAATCTGCCTTTTTCAAAGTATGCGCGTTCATATAGATTTGGTTTTGTAATGGCAATATTAAAGTCTTCTAGAGCACCAATAGAGTCATGGTGGAATTCTAATTTCATTAAGCCCCTGTATACATAAGCCCATGAATTAGAAGGGTCCAAAAGTATCGATTTTGAATTGTCGGCGAATGCATCAAGTGAATCATACTTCTCATATTCTACATAACTCTTGTTGTTAAACGCATAAGCAAAATCTTTTTTTAATGAAAGGGCTTTGTTAAAATGAATCAAGGCACTGTCAGGCATATTTTCTTCTAATTCGGAAAGCCCCATTAAATTATATGTATTTGCATCTTCCGGACTATTATGAATTGCAGTATAAAAATCTACCCTTGCACCCATACTGTCATGAAGTTTGGCTTTTGCATGACCTCTTAAGGCATAACCACCCGCAATGTGGGGATCAAGGTTTAAGGCTTTTGTGTAGTCTTGTAAAGCAGCACTCCAATTATTTCCCTTTTCCTCTTTTATGCCTTCCACAATATAATAATTCGCTGCAGATTGTTTGGCAAAGAAACTGCAACCACAGAAAATTGCGGATGAAATTAAAAAGAGGTAATAAAGGATTTTCTTCATAAAGTTATTTCTCCCCCGGAGGGCTGAAATGATTCACCTGTTGTTTAACTGGCTTAATGGTTTGCAGGTAAGCAAAAATAGCTGTAAGGTCGGTGCTATCCATACCCGCATAATTATCCCAGGGCATAAGCGTATTTGTTTGTCCGGTTTTCACTGTAGGTGCACGATAGTTGCTATCGGCATAGGTTTTAAACTTAGCAAGAAATATTTCTTTGGTCCATAACCCGATCCCCGTTTCTTTATCCGGGGTAATGTTAGCCGAGCGAATAATACTGCCATCGGGCATGTGGAATTCAAAATTTCCGGCGAACATTTCACCTACAAATTTCCCTCTTGATTGTTTGGTGTGGCAATCAATACATGAAGCTGCCATGGCGATATATTTACCATAAGCTACCTGGTCAGTTTTGGAAGGCATTGGTGAAGGTGTGGCTTCCTGAGGAATGGTATTCATAATAAAGTTCATTGGGAAATCAGCCTTGGAGGCTGGAATGTCATTTTTAACAGGAGGCAGCGTGCGTATATACGCAATCAATGACAGGATATCATTCGTATCCAATTTTCCATAATTCTGATACGGCATAACGGGAAATAACGGTTTGCCATCTTTATCTACGCCAGTGGTTATGGTCCTATAAATTTCACCATCGGTCCATGTTCCAAGATTGTAGGGTGTAATATTACGTGCATAAAATGAACCGGGGAAACTTTCAGAATGGTCGAACACCTGGCCGCCTTGTCCAATAGTTCCGGCTATCAGGGGCATCCCATATTTTGATATATCACGAGCTGAATGGCAATCTACGCAAAGGCATACATGGTTGGCAAGATAATAGCCCCGTTTAAGCATTTCGGGTGTTGCAACAATTTTCATGTTTGTCGCTGGCTTCACTTTAGGAAAAGCTACTTTAAGGTAGGTAAGTACTCCACCAATGGCAATAATTACCAATAGGATAAGGATTCCTAAGAACTTTAAGACTTTTTTCATGCCCTAACGTTTAAGAAAACAAAAATAAGAATATTCTTAAATTCGAGAATCTAATGCTTACTTTTGCATCATGAAGAAGGGTGGAACGATGCAATTTATTTCCGCATGGCGGCAGAAACTAAAGCTGAGCCCGAATAACTTTTTTCTGTTACTCTGCGTAGCTGTTGGTTTGGCTGCAGGCCTTTCAGCTGTGGCTTTAAAGCAAGCTACAGGAGCATTGGAGTCGTTGTTTAAAGTGTATGAAAAAAGTGGAAATTTTATACTTCTTGTTACTCCCGTAATTGGAATTTTACTGGCAACTACATATACCTGGATCTTTCGCAAGGGAAAGTTGGGGCGAGGCATTAGTAACGTGGTGGAAAATGTAAATAATAAAGGAGGGTATATGGAGAAAGACAAAATGTATTCTCATTTGATAACCTCTTCGTTAACTGTTGGATTAGGCGGTTCCATGGGACTTGAGGCTCCTATTGTGGTTACAGGTTCGGCACTCGGTTCAAATATTGCAACGCTGTTCAAACTCTCCGATGAGGACAGGATATTGCTGCTTGCCTGTGGTGCATCGGCAGGTATTTCGGCGGTTTTTGGTGCGCCGATAGCAGGAGTGCTTTTTTCAATTGAAGTGTTGTTGAAGAAATTTTCAACCGTTCATTTTGTTCCATTGCTAATTGCTTCTGCGGTGGCTTCTGTTATCTCACAGTTACTTTACCATGGCGGACAGATTTTCTATATTTTCACCCAAGGGTGGGATCTCAGAGCCTTGCCTTTTTATATTATTCTCAGCATTATTACCGGCTTTTATTCGCTCTATGTTTTAAAGAGTATTTCCTATTCCTCCAATGTGCTGGATGGAATTAAAAACCCTTATAAAAAGGCATTGATAGGTGGAATTGCCTTAGGTGGAATTGTTTTTCTTCTACCTCCTCTTTACGGAGAAGGATACCACACGGTGCAAATGCTGCTCAATTCAGACTACACTCGACTATTCGACAGTAGTTTGCTATTTAAATTCCACAATAGCGAGTATGCATTATTGTTTATCACTGTAGCTATTTTGTTAGTTAAAATATTTGCCTCGCAGCTTACTATTTTGGCCGGAGGTAATGGGGGCTTTTTTGCTCCATCTCTTTTCATGGGCTCTATGATAGGATTTTACTTTGTTTATACTGCCAATTACTTTAAACTGGGCAGTATTATGGGCATCGATAAATTGAATGAACCTAATTTTATTGCAGTGGCAATGGCCGGATTAATGAGTGGAGTAATGCACACTCCCTTAACAGCTATATTCCTTATTGCAGAAGCAACCGGAGGCTATACATTGCTTGTTCCATTAATGATTGTTGCGTCGTTGTCATTTCTTATTTCAAAGTATTTTCATCCGCAGAGTATTTATCAGAAACACTGATCAAGAGTTTACTTTTTAGAATAATCCCAACGGAGAATTTCAAACTCAATTCTCCTGTTTAACTGGGATAAAGAATCTTTTTCCGCTTGCTTTTTCACCTTTCTAATTTGTTTTTGCTGAATTATTGGTCGGGTACTTCCCCAACCTTTTACTGCCAATCTTGCTGAATCAATTCCTTTGCTAATAAAATAATCTCTGCATGCCATGGCACGGGCTTGAGATAATTCCAAAGGATTTTTTTCTTTCTTATCACAATGTCCATCAATTTGAATAATTACAGTAGGATTATTAAGTAACCATTTATACAAATAACTTAACGAATCTTTGGCCCCATCTGAGAATGCAAAACTATTTTCAGGAAATTGAACAATAGGAAATCTTGTGCAATGCTCTGCAATTTCTTCGGTCAAAGCAAAATTTTTAGTGAGGGTATCAAGGCTCATGTTAAAGTTGGGAGTGATTGGTTCACGGTCACTCTCAAAATAAATTGGTTGTAAACTTCGTTTTGCAGAAATTAAGTAATTTATTTTTGCGGAAAAGTGATTAGAGTCAATAAGATAATACCCAAGAGAGTCTGTTTGAATGGTTACATTACTTCCATCAGTACCAATTAATCTTATGGTTGCATTAGATAAAGGAAAATGCGTTTTTTCTTCATAAACATGCCCTTTTATAAACCGTTGCCCAAAAGCTAAAACAGGTAAGCATAAAAGAAATAGCAGCAAGTTCCTTTTCATATTGCAATATAATAAAGAAAAGGTAATGAAGAAGTAGGATATAAGGAATTTACACCATCTCCTGCTGCACTTCCTTCACCTCGGGAACCATGCGGGTTAGTAATTGCTCAACAGCCGATTTGAGGGTTTTTGTGGAGGAAGGGCAACCGCTGCATGATCCACTTAGTTGGAGTTTTACAATTCCATCTTTAAACGAACGGAAAAGTATTACGCCACCGTCATTTTCAACGGCAGGTTTTACATATTGTTCGAGGGCTTCAATAATTTTATTTTCAGTATCGGTGGTTGGTTCAGCATGGTCTATCTGGGTTGCTTTAATGGCTTCCATAGTAGTAGTTTGTCCGTTGTCATCAGCTTTGCTGATGGCAATATTGTTCCACACTTTTCCACCGTTTTGCAGGTATTCCTTAATGTAATCGCGTACGTCAAAAACTACATCATCCCACATGGCTTTTTCATTTTTCAGTATGGTAATGAAATTGGAACTGATGAAAATGCCTTTTACAAAAGGCAACTCATACAGTTTTTGCGCCAATGGTGATGGAGCCGCTTCTTCGGGTTTTAAAAATTCAAACTGAACACCTTCAGGAACCAGCATTTTATCCGCGACAAATTTCATTGCCATCGGGTTCGGGGTCATTTCGGCGTATATCGATACTATCTTGAATTGAGACATGGGTGGATAATAAGGCGCAAAGTTAGACAATACCCATTAATGTCAGGTTTTATTCTTTTCCTATCTTTGCATAATGCGGATTTATTTAGATACATCGGTTATTGGTGGTGTTTTTGCTAAGGCCTTTTCGGCAGACACCAAGCCTTTATTTGAACATATTATAAATAAGGAAGCAACTATTATTGTTTCTACGCTTCTTGAAGCTGAATTAGTATGGGCTCCGGTGCATGTTAAGGAATATTTAAAAACGTTTCCTCACTCCCAGATTGAAAAAGTGGAACTTACAAATGAAGCATTAATACTGGCAGATACCTACATTGCTGAAGAGGTAGTTGGAAAGACCAGCTTAATTGATTGCCAGCATATAGCTATTGCGACAATATGCCGGGCTGATGTTCTTGCCAGTTGGAATTTTAAACATATTGTTAATCTCGAAAGGATTCGGGGATACAATTCTATTAATATGCGTAATGGTTATCCTATTCTTGAAATAAGATCGCCAAAAGAAATATTTGCAACATGAAAACACAAACAAAGAAAAAGAAGGTAGTTGTTAAGGATTTTGATCCTGTAAAGATGATGCGTGAAATTCGCAATAAGTTAGCTGTGGAAATTGAAGGTATGAGCTATGAGCAAGAAAAAACTTACCTTAAAAAATTAATTGCGAAAGGATGAATTTACCATCCCATCTGCTTGAACAGGCTGTTGATGAATTTGTCAAACTTCCGGGTGTGGGCAAACGCACAGCCCTGCGCTATGTTTTGTTTTTATTGAAACAGGACAAGAATGAACTTATGAAATGGTCGGCTACACTTGCCAAACTGTCGGAGGATATTAAGTATTGCTCCGTTTGTTTTGCCATCTCCGAAGACCCCATCTGTACGATATGTTCCAATCAGGCGCGCGACCATTCAACCATATGTGTGTTAGAAGATATCCGAGACCTGATAGCCATTGAAAATACATCTCAATTCCATGGAACCTATCATGTATTGGGTGGAATAATCTCTCCGATAAACGGCATAGGCCCTATGGATTTAAATATAGAACCGTTGATTAAACGTGTTGAAGAAGGAGGTGTGAAAGAAGTTATAATGGCTATGCCATCTACCATGGAGGGCGACACCACCAATTTTTATCTTTTCAAAAAACTGAGCCCTTTTAATTTAGCCATGAGCACCCTTTCAAGGGGTGTGTCGGTTGGTGATGAGTTGCAATATGCCGATGAGGTTACACTCGGGCAATCGATAATTTTACGGGTGCCATATGAATCTTCAGTAGTTCGAAAATAGACGAAACCCTGCATGAAGTTATCCGTAATTATTGTCAACTATAACGTAAAGCACTTTTTGGAGCAATGCCTCTACTCTGTTAGAAAGGCGACAAAGGGGATTGATGTTGAAACATGGGTAGTGGACAATAACTCAGTGGATGGTTCCATAGAAATGCTCAAAGAAAAATTTCCGGAAGTAAAGCTGATCGAGAATAAAAAGAATGCCGGATTTTCAGTCGCTAATAACCAGGCTATAAAGCAAGCTAGCGGAGAATATATTTTACTGCTGAATCCGGATACAATAGTAGAGGAGGAAACCTTCACCAAAACAATTGCATTCATGGATGAACACCCCGATGCAGGCGCGCTTGGGGTAAAAATGATAGATGGTACGGGTCATTTTCTGCCGGAATCGAAACGGGCGTTGCCAACACCTGAAGTGGCATTCTATAAGATATTCGGGCTTTCGAAATTGTTTCCTAAATCAAAGAAATTCGGGAAGTATCATCTTACATACCTCTCGCAGGACGAAGTTAATAAAGTGGATATTCTTTCTGGTGCATTTATGCTCATGCGCAAAGCTGCGCTTGATAAAGCAGGCTTGCTGGATGAAACTTTTTTTATGTATGGCGAAGACATTGATATGTCCTACCGCATAACACAGGCGGGTTACAGCAATTACTATTTTCCGCTTACGCGGATAATCCATTACAAAGGCGAGAGTACTAAAAAGAGCAGCGTGAATTATGTTATTGTATTTTATAATGCCATGCGCATTTTCGCTCAGAAACATTTTGCGCATAAAAATGCAAGGCTCTTTTCAATACTTATGAATATGGCTATCTTCTTCCGGGCCTCTATAGCCATTCTTCACCGTTTTATTACACGGATGTTATTACCCTTTTTTGATTTTGCAACCATTTATGGGGGGTATTATCTCATCTCTCTTTTTTATGCCGATATTAAGTTTTCTTCCGAAGCATATTATTCACGTATTTCCCTCCTTCTCATACTGCCCTGTTACATATTAATATGGCTGTTCTGTATTCTATTCAGCGGCGGATATGATAAGCCCGTTAAACAGTGGAAAATAATCAGAGGTATCCTTTGGGGAACGGGGTTCATTCTTATTATGTATGCTCTTTTACCCGAGGCTTTCCGGTTCTCAAGGGCGTTAATTCTTATTGGAACTGTTTGGGTGATACTCGCCCTTACTACCATCCGCACTTTGCTTATGGTATTTAAAGTGAAAGGCTTTGCAAGGTATAACCGGCGTTTACTGATTATTGGTGAGGAAGATGAAAGCAAACGGGTACACGCTCTGCTTGAAAAAACAGGCGTTAAGATTGAAGAGCTCCGCTACCTGGGCCCTGAAGAAGGCAGTAATGGAGAACGATTTGACAAATGGAGTGAAACGGTGAAGATATACCACATTAACGAAGTGATATTTTGCGCCAAGAGTCTTCCGTCTCAAACTATAATGGATGCCATGTCGACCATAGCTGCTTCAGGGTTGGAGTTTAAAATTGCTCCGCCTGAAAGCTGGGCTATTATTGGCAGTAATTCTATTCATACTTCCGGTGAATTGTATATGATAGATGTGCAAGCTATAAATACCGGTGCCAATGTGCGTAACAAACGCCTGTTTGATATTGTGTTGAGCTTGCTATTATTGGTATCCAGTCCGCTGTTATGCTGGATTCAGCGTAACCCGATCGGACTGTTTGGCAATATTTTCTGGGTTCTAATCGGTGAAAGATCATGGGTGGGTTATGCATATGCTAACGAGCAGCAAAAACTGACACACCGATTACCCGCCATCAAAAAAGGGGTGTTAACGCCATTGGATGCTCTTCCAAAATCCTCCGATAGTTCTACCATCCACGATATGAATGCCATTTATGCCCGCGATTACAATGTGGCTGCCGATATTCGCCTGGTAGGGAAAGCCTTCCGTAATTTAGGACGCAATAATAAGTAAATCAAATAGATATTGCCCATTAGCAAGGTTTGAGAAAGAAAAGTGAGATTGGACTCGTTTGCTAAGTATTTATTAATATTTCATTCCATATCATTGCGATATGAAAAAACTACTATATTTGCAGCCCTATTAAAAAATACATCAAGGATAAAACATGATTATTGTTCAAATTAAAGAAGGAGAAAATCTTGAGAAATCGCTGAAAGCGTTCAAGAAAAAGTTCGACCGTATTGGTATTGTTAAAGAATTACGTGTTCGTAAGGTTTATAACAAGCCATCTATCGTTCGCAGACAAAAGAAGCTGAAAGCTATTCTCCGTCAGAAATATATTGACTCTTTAGAATAGAGTTATACAGTTCTTAAAGTTTATCAAGTTCATAAAGTGATCCGACTAATTCGGAGGGCTTTATGAACTTTTTGCTTTTATAGACTAGCTGGTTCTGCTTTATAAATTTCAGGAACTTTCTAACTTTTTACGCTAATTGCCGTGAGATATTTTGCCAATACCTCCACTGGTATTTTCCATCACCTTAGCGGAGCCATAATAGGTGATTCCACCAATACCGTTAGCATCCAAATAGATTTCACTGTCAGCGCATACTGTAGCTGCACCAACTCCATTAACACTCGCATGTAAAATGTCTACGGTAAAATCTCTTGCTTTCAATTTACCTACTCCGTTATCCTCAATATTGGCATAATGCGCCTTTCCCGAGATATTTAAAGTGCCTACACCATTTTCAGAAGCCGTTACCGAATCTGCATTAATACAAAGGGTGTTTTCTCCAACGCCATCCGATTCAAAGGTAAACTTCCCGGTTTTAATAGTGTCTATGGTTTTAATACTCCCTACCGATTGTGTTTCAATAGAATTTAGTTGTTTATAAGTTACGTAAATGTTGGTTTTTTTATCATGTATACCATCGTGATTATTCAAAGTATCTACAATAATGAGGGTATTGCCATCATTCGTTACCTTCAGGTCGCTTGGAAAGTCGTCTTTCACAATAACACTTTCGGTAGTTCCTTGCTGAAGGATAATGTTAAATACACCATTGGCTTTAATGGATGTAAAAGACTGAACAGGCATATTCTTGCCTTCTGGTGGAAGGTGGGTGTATTTAATGTCAGAGCCACCCACATTAATTACACAGGCAGAAACTAATAATACTGAGGTTACGGCGATCAGGGAAAAGTTAGTTTTCATAGCATTTTGTTTTAATGATTTTTCCTAAGACGTGAAGATAGGTTAAAAAGTTACTTTCTGTATATTTGTATTTGATAGTAAATAAAAATAGGGGCAATATGCGGCAAAAAATAGATACTGTGTTTAATCATTTGGATGAAAAACCTCTTTTTTACATTGAAAGTGGCAGCCGACTTTGGGGTATTGCTAGCCCTGATAGTGATTATGATGTTCGGGGCTTTCATTTGCAATCAAAACAACAATATTTTGACTTTAAAGAACACCCCGATATAATCGAAATAATGGATGGAGATTTTGATTTTGTATCCTATGATATCGATAAGATGTTTGGATTATTAGCAAAAAGTAATCCAACGGTTTTGGAGTGGCTAAGGGGGCATATTATTTACTATAATGTTCTTCCTGATTGGACAAAAATCCAAAACGATATTATTGAAAATTTTGATTTTAAAGCTCTGTTTTACCATTATCTTTCTCTCTCAAAAGGAAATATTAGTTTGATGGAGACAGGAAAGAAGTTTACCTATAAAACAGTGTTTTATTGTATTCGTGGACTCCTATCGGCAGAACTGTCATATAACCATGTCATGCCAGAGCTTTTGATTTATGATTTGTTCCAGCAATTCAAAAAAGGGAATGATATTCTAACTATAGCGAAAGAAAGCTTGGAAATAAAAAAGCAGCAAAAGGAGAAACAAGAAGTATCAAGCTCTGAAAAAGAAGGTATTTTAAATGCAATTAAATTATTTACTAGTCACCTTGAAAATAAGTCGCCTGAAAGTAGTAATGATAGGCAAAGACTTGGTGCTATTTTAAGGGATTACTGTTTTACAATTAAAGAAGAATATTATAAATAATAAAGATTAGGAAAATCCCGCCAAAAGCACCTTCCAAGCCTCTACCACATGATTTCCTTCCAATAACTTTTTAGCTTCGGTGTGCAGTTCATCTTCGTTACCGAATTTCTTTTTCAGGGTTGCTTTGTAAGCCTGAACATCGGCATCCGAAGGCAAGTGGGGAATATTTCCAAGTCTGCCGAGGTCGTTACCGCTTAATATTTTGCTGTTCCGGATAGACGCTGGCAGTGAATCTATACCAATACCCAAATTATGCCCCGGTTGAGGTTGTTCAAACAAAGCCTCGCCATGTGCTCGGCAATAAAAGTTAGCACCCATGCGGCCGACAGTATCAATTTTGGTTTGGTCTATTCGACCGTCTGCGTTTAATACTTCTTCATTGATGTGCATCAAAATTATTTCGCAAATTATCAGGTTACCCGAACCTCCACCAGTGCCGGTTTCCTTTACCTCCAATACTTTGCATTCCATCTGTACGGGCGATTCTTTCACTCGGAAAGGCCGTACCTTTTCCGATGGAATAGGGGTGAAGCCCGACTTTATAAACTCATTCACCCCTTTTGGATATTCAGCACTTGCAAGCGACATCTGCTGAACCATACTATAGGTGACGATATTTATTACCACCTCAGGAACTTCTTTCACATTGTACACTGTATCCTTATTATTCCCGGTTCTTCCCGAACGTGCAGGTGAAAACACCGCAATTGGAGGGTTTGAACCCATAATATTGAAAAAGCTGAACGGTGCAAGGTTAGGATTGCCCAATGAATCAATTGTACTGGCAAAGCATATCGGTCTTGGGCCTACAGAAGAAACTAAATGGGAATGAAGCAGGTTTTGAGGGGTAGAGGATGGGTCGATGGTGAGCATAAAATTATGTTAAAATTTAAAAACCTAAACAGGGAAGTGTTCATCTATTTTATTATTATTAAGTATAATATGGGGCAAGTTTCCCAATTTGTATTTGTTACTTTTTAACGTGCGTACAACTTCATCCCTATTTATACCAAACTTATCGGATATATAGTGATAGTGCGGCGTACCATTATTCCAATTTTCACTTCCTTTTAAACTATTGTAGGTTATAAAAAAGCAGTGCCAAGTGGAGCCTTTATCAATAAACTTTGAAATATATACGTTTCTTTGTTCAATCACTTGCTTAACTTGCTTTTTAGATAATGTAGTATTTCCGACTGCCTCAATAGTATTTCCCTTCAATACTCCAAGTTTTGGAAGTTTAGCATCTTCATATCCTTTGGGTCGATGTTCGGCTTTATAGTTACTAAAACTATATCCATAGTCGTTCCAAGCTTTTATTATTAAAGCTTCCAATTGGAATGGGTGAAGAGTAGTTCCCTTTAGTAATTGAACTTGCTCTTTTTTGGAGTTACATGTAAGTAACTTAATGAAATTGTTGGGTATAGGAATATCAATTATTTTCATGAACTCGTTAGCCATATCATTTTGAATTTGATCCGATAGTTTAGTAAGAACTAATTCTAATGGTATTTCAGGATGTTCAATAGACATCTGAGTGGTGAATTGAGACAATCTAATTTTCAAGTACCATTCAAGAAAATAAGGAGTTGGATCAATAAATTCAACTTCACTTCCTTCAAATATTTGAAAGAAACCACTCCCATCTTCCTTTGGATATATTTTTTCACTCACATAATTCATTAGAGGAATTATTTTATAACGTTTTTTCTTTGGTGACTTTAAACTTTTTCTTTTTCACCTCAAAATAACCAAGTTGGTAATCCGGAAATTCCATTTCGTCATTCCCAAATATTATCATACTGTCATAAGGTTTTACCTTCTTGAAATTTTCAATTTTTCTGAATTTTTGATACATGGGGTTAATATCAGTATATAACCACTTTTTAAAGTCGTAGTGCTTCGCAGTTCCATCTTCATAAGTGATTTCAAGAATATATTCCCCTATGTATTTAACCTTTTTTATTATCATAGATTTTATGAATTACAATTTGTCCGTGTACTTCTTGATTTTTCTCAACAACTGTAATAAAGTCATCCGCCATTTTCTGTCCAAATTCATTTACAAGTTTTTTTAGGTCACGCATCATCGCAGGTGTAAATGGCTTTCTTGCTTTTACATTTTCGTAAGTAACGTCCAGTACCTTGCCACTTTTCATTTTAAAGATCACTTTCATTTCATAATTCCCTTTTACATTGGCATGAACATGAATAGGTTTATGGTCTAACCCATAAATCCTTATTGAAATTCCTTTATAGCTAAATAGTGTAGGTGACATAGTTGCAAATATACTAACCTTTTAGCACCTAAAAACCTACCAAAAACCCGCTTTTCATTTTTCACTTTTCACTTTTCACTCATTTTCCGTTACCTTTGCATCTCAACACCATTGTTTATTATGCAAGCCGAAGTACCTCCCTATCAGCCTAAGAATAAAATAAGAATTGTTACTGCCGCCTCCTTGTTCGACGGGCATGATGCCGCCATTAACATTATGCGCCGCATTATGCAGGCCAGTGGTGCCGAGGTCATCCACCTTGGGCATGACCGCAGCGCACAGGAAGTAGTGAATTGCGCCATTCAGGAGGATGCCAACGCCATTGCCATGACCTCCTATCAAGGCGGGCATAACGAGTATTTGAAATATATGTACGACCTTCTGAAAGAGCAAGGTTGCGGACATATTAAAATATTCGCCGGTGGTGGTGGCGTTATACTTCCCTCTGAAATTGCAGACCTGCACAAATATGGCATTACCCGTATCTATTCCCCTGACGATGGCCGCAAAATGGGTCTTCAGGGTATGATTAATGATATTTTGGAAAAGTGCGATACCGTTCCTTCAAGCAAGCACGTTGACGATTACATCAAAAACCTAAAAAAGAAAGAGGCGAAATCCATTGCCAACCTTATTTCGATTGTTGAAAATTATCCTGATAAGGCGACTGAAGTTCACAAAAAAATAGAAAAACTTACAAAGGGTAAAAACATCCCAGTGCTTGGAATTACGGGTGTTGGCGGTGCTGGTAAATCTTCCCTTATTGATGAAATTATACGCCGATATTTAATTGATTTTTCTGTAAATGGAGATACGTCTAAAGGCAAAACCATTGGCATTCTTTGTGTGGATCCATCTAAGCGCAAGACGGGCGGAGCCTTACTGGGCGACCGTATAAGAATGAATGCGATTGCCAATCCTAGAGTTTATTTGCGCTCATTAGCGACAAGACAAAGCCATTTGGCACTATCGCAAAGTATATCCAAAGCCGTTGAAATATTGAAAGCCGCCGAGTTTGATTTGATTTTATTGGAAACTTCCGGCATTGGACAATCAGATACTGAAGTGGTGGATTATGCAGATGTATCATTATACGTTATGACACCTGAATATGGTGCTGCAAGCCAGTTGGAGAAGATTGATATGTTGGATTATGCTGATGTTATTGCTATTAATAAATTCGATAAACGTGGTGCAGCTGATGCGTTGCGTGATGTGAAAAAACAATACAAACGAAACACCAAAGCCTTTACTGCAAAGGATTCAGACTTGCCCGTATTTGGCACCATCGCATCCCAATTCAATGACCCGGGAATGAATAGGCTCTACAAAACGGTTATGGATACGATAGTCGCTAAAACCAAAGCAGACCTGCATTCTACTTACAAGCATTCGGAGGAACAATCACAAAAAGTATTTATTATTCCACCGGATAGGGTTCGTTATTTATCAGAAACTACCGAGACCATCCGTAATTATGATAAATGGACTGACGACCAAAGCGAAATTGCTGAAAAGCTTTATGCACTGCACAAAGTAGAGGCAATGTTGGATGGAAAAGCAGATGCGGAAGTAAAGAAAATCACTCAAAAACGAGCTAAGGAATTAGAAGAAAAACTTACCCCTGAAAACCGGAAATTGTTGCAAGGTTGGGAAGCAGAAATGCAACGCTACATTGATGAATACTACGTTTACAATGTGCGTGGAAAAGATATAAAAGTAAAAACGCACACTGAATCGCTTTCACATACACAAGTCCCGAAGATTGCAGTACCTAAGTATAAAGCCTGGGGAGAAATATTGCATTGGTGTTTGCAGGAAAATTTCCCGGGACATTTTCCTTACACGGCCGGTGTTTATCCATTCAAACGTTCGGAAGAGGACCCTACGCGTATGTTTGCAGGAGAAGGAGGACCCGAAAGGACTAACAAGCGTTTCCATTATGTGAGTGCGGGAATGCCTGCCAAGAGGCTATCCACAGCATTTGACTCTGTTACACTTTATGGCCGTGATCCTGAATACCGTCCTGATATTTATGGAAAGATTGGCAATGCAGGTGTATCTATTTGTTGCCTGGATGATGCCAAAAAGCTTTATTCGGGTTTCAACCTTTGCGACCCTAAAACATCGGTCTCAATGACCATCAACGGGCCTGCCTCCATTTTGGCAGCATTCTTCATGAATGCCGCCATTGACCAGCAATGCGAATTATACATTAAACAAAACGGACTCGAAGCAGAAGTAGAGAAAAAGATAAAAGACCATTTCAAAAAGAAAGGTGTAAAAAGGCCTTCGTATAACGGTGCATTGCCAAAAGGTAACGATGGCCTAGGCCTCATGTTACTTGGTATTACGGGTGACCAGGTTCTTCCGAAGGATGTGTACGAAAAAATAAAAGCATTTGCGTTATCAAGTGTTAGGGGTACTGTTCAAGCCGATATTTTAAAAGAAGATCAGGCACAAAACACTTGCATTTTTTCTACGGAATTCTCGCTGCGGTTGATGGGCGATGTTCAACAATATTTTATACAAAATAAAGTCCGGAATTTTTATTCGGTTTCAATTTCCGGTTACCATATTGCCGAAGCGGGTGCGAATCCTATTACACAAGTTGCTCTAACACTTGCAAACGGATTTACATACGTGGAATATTACCTTTCCCGTGGAATGAAAATTGATGATTTTGCCCCCAATCTTTCTTTCTTTTTCTCCAATGGAATCGACCCTGAATATGCAGTAATAGGAAGAGTTGCGCGACGTATTTGGGCAAAATCTATGAAGCTGAAATATGGTGGAGATGAACGTTCGCAAATGTTGAAATACCACATTCAAACCTCGGGCCGTTCCTTGCATGCACAGGAAATTGACTTTAATGATATACGTACTACGTTGCAAGCTTTGTATGCTATTTATGATAACTGCAATTCACTACATACAAACGCTTACGATGAAGCCATCACCACTCCGACTGAAGAGAGTGTAAGGCGTGCAATTGCTATTCAGCTAATCATCAACCGTGAATTAGGTTTGGCAAAAAATGAAAATCCTTTGCAAGGTTCATTTATTATTGAAGAATTGACTGACCTGGTAGAAAAAGCCATCATGGCTGAATTTGATAGAATAACTGAACGAGGCGGTGTATTAGGAGCTATGGAAACTATGTATCAACGTGGCAAGATCCAGGAGGAAAGTTTATACTACGAAACCATGAAACATACCGGCGAATATCCGATTGTGGGGGTAAATACTTTCCTTTCATCAAAGGGTTCTCCGAGCATCATTCCGAAAGAAGTAATTCGTTCTACCAAAGAGGAAAAGGAATTTCAGATACAGATGCTCGACAGTATGCATAAAGCCAATGCCGACAAAATATCCAAGCTTTTGAAAGAGTTACAAATTGCGGCAATACATAACGAAAACCTTTTTGAGAAGCTAATGGAAACAGTGCATTTCTGTTCACTGGGACAGATTACGAATGCACTGTTTGAGGTAGGAGGGCAATATAGGAGGAATATGTAGTTTATGCCCCATTCCCAGCTTTCCCCAAGAGGGGAAAGCGTTTCATTATCTGTAATCAATCTTTCCCTAAAATGGAAGCATTATCTATGTGTAGGGTTGATATTTGAGTATGCAAAAAGTTTATTACTATAGAAAACCGATACGCTTTCCCCTCTTGGGGAAAGCAGGGAATGGGGCAGACAAGGCATATATTTTCATATATTTGATAATTATTAATTAAACCCACCCATGAAAAAACTTACAGTACTTTCGTTCATAGTTCTTAGCTCCTCGGTCTTAACTATTAAAGCCCAAAACATTACTACCGTTGCCGGAAATGGATATTATGGTTATACCGGAGATGGTGGACAAGCAACGGCAGCAGAATTAAAAAACCCTATTGGTGTAATTGTTGATGCAAGCGGAAACCTCTATATAAGTGATTATGCAGAAAGTGTAGTTCGTAAAGTGGATGCATCAGGAATAATTACAACCCTTGCAGGAACCGGTGTAGCCGGATATAACTCTGACAATATACAAGCTACTGCCGCTCAAATTAATGGCCCCGGCGGATTGGGAGTGGATGCAGCAGGAAATATTTATATTACTGAATTAGCAGGCTACAGAATTAGAAAAGTGGATGTTACAAGCGGAATAATTACAACCGTTGCAGGAACCGGTAGCGGAGGTTCTGGTGGTGACGGCGGACAAGCTACAAACGCACAAGTGACTTTTGTAACCGATGTGAAATTTGATAACCTTGGCAACTTTTATATTGCGGATGAGGACGTACAACGTGTGCGAATGGTTAATACTTCAGGTATCATTAATACCATTGCAGGAAATGGTTTTGGCGGGTTTTCGGGAGATGGTGGCGCTGCTACTTCGGCTGAACTATATTATCCTACAGGTGTAATTATTGATGCGGCTGGAAATGTGTACATAGGAGACCAGTTGAATTCCAGGATACGGATGGTAAATACTTCAGGAGTTATCAGTACATATGCGGGTAACGGTACTGCGGGCTATTATGGTGATGGTGGCGCAGCTACTGCATCTGAGCTCAATCACCCGGAGGAATTGGGAATGGATGCTGCAGGCAACTTATATATAGATGATGAAGGGACAAACACAATTCGTATGGTAAATACTTCTGGCGTTATATCCACTTTTGCAGGTAACGGTGTCGGCGGATTTTATGGCGACGGCGGACCCGCGACAGCGGCTGAATTAAGCGGTCAGCAAGGTGTATGTGTCGATAATAAAGGCAATGTTTTTATTGGCGATTATGGAAACACACGGGTGCGTGAAGTAAACGCAATTCCAACTGCAATAAATAATATACGTAAGGAAGGTTCAATTTCGGTTTATCCAAATCCTGCAAAGGAGGAAATGAATATTGCTTTAACAGGATTAGATGGGGAAGTTACCCTTACACTCTTTAACATTCAGGGAAAGGAAATACTAAATCAATCATACACTGATAAAAAAACAATAACTGTAAATACTGCTGCACTTGCGGCAGGTACTTATATTTTGAAGATTCAGAAAGCAGGTGTGGCTGAATTGGTTAGGAAGGTGGAGGTAGAGAAGTAGCCCTATCCCTCCTTCCCCTTGAAGGGAAGGCGTATCTTTTTCCTTTTTCGAACTTTTCCTAAAATCGATTTTTTGCCTATAAAATCGCATTTTGTGTTTTGAGTTTGCAGGAAGTTTCAAGTATAGAAAACTGAGCCGCTTTCCCCTCTTGGGGAAAGTTAGGAATGGGGCAGACCGAAGCAACGGAATTTTATATTAAAATATTTGCTATTTTCGTAATATGATTTTTTCTGCCAAATCAAAAATAATAAAAGCACTTTTTGCAATTGCATTTGGCGGATTGTTTTTTGGAGCGTGTAAAAAGGAGACAACTCCGAATAACTCAAGTCAGAACCAAAATTTTCCAGTAGTTCCAAATGGCCCAGGCCTTAGTGGTGCCACGGCATTAATTCTATTTAATGGTAATCTTGTTGCCGCTAATAATGACAATGTTTCTCAATGGGACGGATCCAAATGGAATGTAATAGGTTCTGGTCTAATTGGTGTTGCTACGGCTTTAACAGTTTATAATGGAAATTTAGTTGCTGCAGGTCAAACTACTAATCAAGGAGGTTTCGTTGAACTGTGGAATGGGTCTTCATGGCAAATGCTAGGCTCAGTATTTGATGGTTCAGTTAATGCTTTAACAGTATATAATGGTAATTTAATTGCAGGTGGGCAATTTGACACCAACAGACTTGGGGTAGCTAATAAAATTGCTGAATGGAATGGGGCAAAATGGCTACCTATTGCGGATTCAGGTATGCAGATATGGTCAAGTGGAATAAATGCTTTAACTGTCTATAATGGTAATTTAATTATGGCAGGTTCTTTTGGTTATTATGGTAAATACACAGCGTCTAACATTGCGGTATTTAACGGTTCAACTTGGTCAAGCCTGGGTGCAGGTTTAAATGCTACCATATACTCTTTATCAACTTATAATGGAAACTTAGTAGTAGGAGGTTCATTTGATGAGATTATCGGTACTGATACAGCCAAGAATATTGCCCAATGGAATGGTTCTAACTGGACAACAGTTGGAGCTTCAAAAATCGGTACTCCTGCTTATCCTAATCAAGGTACTGTAGTTTTATCTCTGACTGATTATAATAATAACCTTATTGCCGGCGGTAGTTTTTTTAGTATAGGTAGTGCAGGCACATATGGATTGGCAGAATACAACGGAAGTTTTTGGTTATCACCTTTTGGATTAATTGCAGAGTATGCTATAGGTGAGAATATGCCGGGTGAACCATTTTTATATCCTGCACCAGATGTGATTTATTCTTCAATCGTTTACAACGGAAACCTAATTGTAAGCGGTTCATTCAATTCTGCCGGGGGCGTTGCCGCCAGTTGCATAGCCCAATGGAACGGCTCATCCTGGTCTGCTTTATAAAACCTATTACTTTATTTCCACAACGAAAAATCAATAGAAGCACTTGCTATAAAGCCTCTCATGTTTTCAAAATTTGTTAACGGATAGCGGTATCCTGCATAGGCACCGACAAATAAATTCTGCAAAGCGATAAACTGAATTCCCGCGATAGGCGTGAAATAAAATATGCTGCCGAGTTGCTTCTGTGAGAAGCCTCCTGCCTCCAATCCGAAATTTGGAATGAGCCAGGTACGCTTCGGATTTTTTTCCCAGGAGAGAGACATCCCGAGCGAATAGTCAAGCATAATAGGAATATTGGATTTACTGTTTTCAAGTATACCTAATTTCCCATAAAACTTAAAATGACCGGGACCATTTTCATCGTCGTTATGCACTTTTCCATAAAACAGATATTCTACCGATATACCCGACCATGCACCTAAGGAATCGGACCGGAAGGGTTTGTAATATTCAAATTCAATGCCGGGCATCATGGCAGTTTCGAAATAATAATTGGAAGCATACTGGTCCGGATCCATCCATTTTCCTTTAAAATAAACACTGTCGCCATACCGATTGCCCTCTTTAACTTTCAGTTTTTTTTGTCGTACCAAAGCATAGAACTGGCCACGGGGATAAGGCACATCATTAAACCAAATTGAATCGCCTAGTCTTGAAGATTCAGAGGAATATGACTTGAACCTGTAATCATAACTTTGAGCATACGAGTTTGCAAAAATGCAGACACAAAAAATAAGGAGAAACAAAAGTCTTTTCATGGCTGGGATGTTTTAACTGAGCTTATCAAGCTCCAATGTGGGTGGTTTCTTTCTTAGTATGCCAGCACACGCCAGGCTAAGGATAACGCCTAAAGGCAATGTATCGGTAAAAGAAAGTGCTCCAAAAAGAAACGGGTTTTTAGTCATGTTTTTATAGTCTGCCATTCCTTGTTTAATAAGAACAGTATCTTTCAGATCTTTCCCGGAAAGAATTTTCTGTTTGATCTGGTAGGCGCAAACTTTATCAGGAAAGTCAGGCGTTAATGAATAAAATGTAGTTAATGCGAAAATGGCGTAAAAAACCCCGGAGATGGCAACGATAATTATTCCAACATTAAGGCCTTTAAGAAAGGTTAAAGTGCCTCCCCCCTCTGTTTCCCTGAATTCCTTTACACCCAAAAATACCGGAATAAAAGCTAAAATAAGCCCGATGATCCCGAAAATAGAAGGGGTGCTTCCAATACCATATTGTTTTTCGATTAAAGTGGTTGTTAATATAAGTGCCCCGGCAATTAAACCAGATATGGTTCCGTACTTTAAAGCTATTTTTTTCATGAGTTGATTAATGTGAAGAGTGAGCAAATGTATAAACTAAATTCTATAAATGAGGGTAAGGTTAATGAGCTAAATGATACAACTCATTCCTTCCATATTATATGAAACTGTATATTTGCACCTTTTTAAAAATACACAATCTAAATCTATAGTTAATTATGAACGTAATAGTTTATTTAGTTCCCGTATTTGGTATTATCGCATTGCTCTATACAGCAGTCACTTCCGCATGGGTTAGCAAGCAAGATGCAGGTGATGATAACATGAAAGAATTGGCCGGATACATAGCCAAAGGTGCTATGGCCTTCCTGAAAGCCGAATGGACCATCCTCAGCATTTTCGTGGTTTTTGCAGCATGTCTTTTAGCATGGGCAGGTACAACTGTTGAAGATTCAAGTCCAATAATCGCCATCGCATTCGTAATTGGTGCAGTGTGCTCAGCTACAGCAGGTTATATTGGTATGCGTATAGCAACTAAAGCAAACGTACGTACAACCCAGGCGGCAAGAACAAGTCTGGCTAAAGCCCTTAAGGTTTCATTTACAGGTGGTACCGTTATGGGATTAGGCGTTGCCGGATTGGCCATTCTCGGATTAGGCGGTTTATTTATTGTTTTCTATAAAATATTTGTTCCGGCTGGTGCGCTTATCACAGGCCACGAAATGAAACAAACCATTGAAGTATTGGCTGGTTTCTCACTTGGTGCTGAATCTATTGCATTGTTTGCACGTGTGGGTGGAGGTATCTATACCAAAGCTGCTGACGTTGGTGCTGACTTAGTGGGTAAGGTTGAAGCAGGCATCCCCGAAGATGATGTTCGTAACCCTGCTACCATTGCCGATAACGTTGGCGATAACGTAGGTGATGTTGCGGGTATGGGAGCTGACTTGTTCGGTTCATATGTTGCAACTATTTTAGCAACCATGGTTTTGGGACAAGAGATTGATGCCACCAAAGATAATTTCGGGGGACTTTCTCCAATCATTCTACCTATGTTTATTGCAGGAGTTGGCTTACTGTTCTCCATTGTTGGAACCTGGTTTGTGAAGATCAAGAACGAAAATTCGAGTGTGCAAAAAGCATTGAATTTAGGTAACTGGTCATCCATTATTTTAACTGCTATTGCTTGCTACTTTTTAGTTACATGGATGCTTCCTGCTGAAATGATGATGAATAGAGTTGGTAGTGTGTCATTCACTTCGTTAGATGTATACTATGCAATAATTACAGGATTGGTTGTAGGTACCTTAATGAGCATGATTACTGAATATTATACTGCTATGGGTAAACGCCCGGTGCTTTCTATTATTAAGCGTTCCGGAACGGGCCACGCCACCAATATTTTAGGTGGATTATCCATGGGTATGGAATCAACTGTTCTTCCAATTTTAGTGTTGGCAAGCGGAATTATTACTTCCTATTATTTTGCAGGACTTTACGGTGTATCAATTGCAGCCGCAGGTATGATGGCAACAACCGCTATGCAATTATCAATTGATGCATTCGGACCAATATCTGATAACGCTGGTGGTATTGCTGAAATGAGCCGTCTGCCGGAAGAAGTTCGCCACCGTACCGATAACCTCGATGCTGTGGGTAACACAACAGCAGCAACCGGAAAAGGTTTTGCTATTGCTTCTGCCGCGCTTACTTCACTCGCTCTCTTCGCTGCTTTCGTGGGTATTGCCGGAATTTCAAGTATCGATATTTTTAAAGCCCCGGTATTAGCAGGTCTTTTTGTGGGAGGTATGATTCCGTTTATCTTCTCATCCTTGTGTATAGCTGCCGTAGGCCGTGCTGCCATGGATATGGTAAACGAAGTTCGCCGCCAGTTCCGTGAAATACCCGGAATTATGGAATACAAAACAAAACCTGAATACGAAAAGTGTGTGGCCATTTCAACCAAAGCTTCCATACGTGAAATGATCGCTCCGGGAGCTATTGCACTAATTGTTCCAATTATTATTGGGTTCCTTTTTGGACCTGAAGTATTAGGCGGATTATTGGCTGGTGTTACCGTTAGCGGTGTGCTCATGGGTATCTTCCAATCGAATGCCGGCGGTGCATGGGATAACGCCAAGAAATCATTTGAAAAAGGTGTTTCCATCAACGGAGAAATGTTCTACAAAAAATCTGAACCGCACAAAGCATCTGTAACCGGTGATACCGTTGGCGATCCTTTCAAAGATACCTCCGGCCCGTCTATGAATATTTTGATTAAGTTAATGAGTATTGTATCACTCATCATTGCTCCGCATATCAATATTCTTACTTACAAACCGGTTCTTCAACTTGGCGACAAAAAAACAACCGTTACAGTGGCTCCTGCAAGTAACGTTGTTCCTGCCAATACGGTAACCTACGTAAAGAAATAGATATGGCCATGATGGATAAAGGCAATTCTGATTTATGGAGAAGAATACGCCTCTATACCTTCGGTGTCGTAATTGGTTTAATAGGCGTTTATTTCTTTTTCGGTAACCGAAATTATAAAATGCTTACCCCCGGAATGCTAAAGCTAGACCAGCTTGCAGGGCAGCCCATGAAATACGGCGATACAGCCAAATGCCAGATGAAGTGCGAAGGTATAGATACAGCAGAAGTTCGTCAGGCCATGCTGGTGGGAAAGGTTAATACCAAAATAAGCCAGGATTTTAACCAGCATCATCCGTTATTTAATTTTAACGGGAAGACAGAAAAAGGCAAAGAACTGAATGTTATTTGTATGCAGTTCGACAGTATTACCCGCATTATTTACGTAAAAGATATTGCTAAGAAGGATACTTGCAAGTGCAAGTAGGTAACTCCAACTTTCATTGCCATCTATGATTGTCATCCTGACGAAGGAAGGATCTGTTTTAAGTGGCAGTAAAGAATTTCAGTTTCTTCTTCATTAGGATGGCAATAGGATTTTCCTGCAATATTTCTATACAATTATTATTGAGATTCTTAGCAGTAGCAAAAACAGATCCTTCCTTCGTCAGGATGACAAAGTCATTGTCGTACAAAAATTGATGGTTTAAAACACCTCTCCAAGATTAAAGAAAATCCCTCTGGAGCCTTCGGTCCCCCAACCATAATCAATACAAAGGTTGGTATCGGAATAGCGGTTTAGCTTAATGCGCAGGCCAACTCCATAACCCGGGTTGATGGTGTTATATTTATAAACAGGCCAGTTGGGTATAACCTGGCTATTGGCGAAAACAACTCCGCCCAGTAAGCCATTATGCGTAATTCCAAAACGGTATTCCGATTCCAGATACATCAGGCTGGTCCCGCGAAAACGGCCCTGAACGTATCCGCGCCCCATATTGGCGTATGTATCCCACCCCGTACTTGGCAGATTAAGGTATGGAACTTTTCCACCATAGGTGAATTCATTCCAGCTCCAAAAAGCCAGTACATTATTCGGATTGGATGATATTTTAATATATTTGCGTAATTCAACCTGCAAACTTTGCCAGTTGTTATCGCTACCCAATAAAGTTGAATTATAACGGTAGGAAACGCTGCCGAAAAAAGCATCTTTCGGGTTATTTATATTGGTACGGCTGTCATACTTTAAATGTAGCAGCAAACCCGATGAAACAGTTGTTGTGGCTCCTTGATTATACTGGCCAAAATCGGTTTCTGAACTGCCTATTTGCTGAATTAAAAAGTGGTAATCGAGGTTATAACCGATACCGCCATATAAATTTTTAGCCAAATTTTTAAGTGCCTCCTGGTCTACTTTTACATACGAATAATTCAACTGGTCTTCTTTTGTAAATGGGGTATTACCGCCAAGGCCAAAGGTGTAAGATGGATAACGGTAATAACGCCAGTCACCCAAAAAATTAATGTCGTTATGTTTGGTCCAGACTGTACTTATAACCGGAACAATTATCTGGTGATAGAGCGAGTAAAGAGGGTAGGTGAGTATGGTGGAAAGATTTGTAGAATCAAGGCTGGCCGTATAAAATGAAGCGTTAGCAGCTACAGTTGCTGTACCACCGTTGGCAATGGTATAGCCGATAGCAGGAAAAACGGCAAGGTACAGTTTGCCGGGTTTAAGCTTGGCAGTATCGGGCTTGGCTTTAATATGAAGGGCTTTAAAGGCGACGTCAGTAAAATCCTCCTGCTTGTAAATACTGTCGGAATTTTTGCGGTTTGGTTTGTGTTTATGATGGGTGGAAGTACTGTCTTGCTGTGCTTTTAAGACCGATAAGGGTAGTGCAAGCAATGACATTGCAAGCAATAAAGAAGTACGCTTATTTTCTCTGGGTAATCCGATTGGCACGCTATACTATTGGTTTTTAATTAGACGATGACACATAAATAAACCATCCATAGGTGGTACATAAGGAATTAGCAGCATTTCTTTCCAAACGAATAAACAGGACAATCAAAAACACACGGGCAACAGGTCGCAAAGTAGAAATATCGTATGAACTCCAAGTGAAGTTATACCTGTTTACGCAAGTTTTTGAAAAAAGTGATAAAAAGAGATGATATTTTACGGTTTTTGAACCTTTCAGACTTCTCACAGGAAGGGAGAGCTATTTCTGAACATTTTCTTTTCTCTCACAAGGCGTCATTCTATTTTTCACTTTCCATTTTTCGTTTTTCATTTCCCCTCCCGCTGTCGCCTCAGCACCTCTTCATAAGCCCTTATTCCCTCCGGAGAGAAGGGGTCCAGCCTTTGCCTCGGATTGCTTCCTTCTTCCTCTATTTCGCTCAATATCCTAGATGTATCCGGGTCTTTGGCATACATTACAGACTTATGATCGGACAGTTTGTACACGGCTCTCATCTGGGTTTTATATGGATTCATACTGCTTAAATGCTCCTGATCCTTTACTACTAATGTTTTATAACACAAGGAAAGTATTGCCGTATTTCCCTCCTTTAGTTTTTTAACGATCCCTTCCATTACCAGGTCCTTGAATTCTTCGTGGCATTCAAACTTCAGGTCATCTACTTTGTCCTGGTATTCCTGGTCGTTCTTATACCAGTTGTAATGCGTTTGGCGTGTTATGCCAACTGCTTTTGTGGCCCTTGTTACATTGCAATAACTTGCTTGTAAAGCCTTCAACATGCGGGTTTGCTGTTGTGCGGTACTTGCGGCCGATGATTTCTTTGCCATGATTTTAAATTTAACAATGCAAATAAACTGCACAAAAAAGCATTTTTTAAAAAAGTCATTGACCGGGGGTGAATAAGGCAGGTTTTGGTATGTTAGAATTGCATACGATTTAAATTTAAAGGGTGTAAAACAAATGGACATGTAAAATGATTAGAATATATTGATAAACAATTATATATAATAAATTTTGACACAGCAACACTATCTTGAAAACTGTATAAAAGTGTAAAACAAAAATCTGAATTGTAAGCAAGAAACTCAAGGAATCAAATGCCAAACAATGTTAAATGAAACATGGAAAAAGAAGGGTAAGCGTAATATTCTAATTAACTTTGTGTTTTACTGATAAATGAACTACACCCAAAAAAGCCGTTGGAAGTTTGCCCTGATAATTGGGGCTTTTCTTATTGCAGGAGCATCGTTGTTCTATACCAACGGGCTGGTTCAAAAGGTAGAGAAGGAAGAACGCAACAAGGTTCAGCTATGGGCCGAGGCCATCCAGAAAAAAGCAAGGCTGGTTAAATATGCCAATTACTTGTTCAATCAAATTGGTTCGGACGAGCGGCAAAAGGTACAACTGTGGGCCGATGCAACCCGCAAGGTTGGAGACGTGAATGCTCCGATAGGTGATCTCAGTTTCCTGCTCGACGTGATAAAGAACAATCAAACGGTTCCTGTTATTTTAGTCGACGACAGGGGCAAACCTCAGCAAAGTCGGAACTTAGCGGATACTGTAAAAGCAAAGCAGAATGATACCGGATACCTGAACAGCCAGATGCGGCTGATGGGTAAGCAGCATACACCCATTGAAATTGTTATTGCGAAAGACCGGAAAAACTATCTCTATTATTCCGATTCAAAACTGTTTACCGAACTGAAAGTAGTGCTAAATGATCTGGTGGAATCATTCATGAAGGATGTGCAGACCAATGCTTCATCGGTGCCGGTAATACTAACAGATTCCACGCAGACAAAAATTGTTGAGTATGGAAACGTAGATACATTGAAGATGAAGGATTCGGTATACCGGAAAGAACTGATCGCTGATATGCGATACAGCAATCCGCCAATCGAAATTGAATTGCCGGATGAAGGCAAGCGGTTTATTTTTTACGAGGAATCTTCACTGTCAAAGGAACTTCGCTATTATCCATATTTAGAGTTGGGGATAATAAGTTTGTTTATCATGCTGGCTTATTACCTTTTCAATAGTTCACGCAAGGCGGAACAGAACAGGGTTTGGGTAGGGCTTGCAAAAGAGACGGCCCACCAGTTGGGCACTCCGCTTACATCCTTAATGGCCTGGGTGGAATACCTGAAATCGAAAAATATAGAGCTTACCGATGAAATGGAAAAAGATGTGAAGCGGCTCGAGACCATAACCAGCAGGTTCTCCAAGATAGGCTCTGCACCGCAGCTTGAACCATTCGACCTGGTGGATGAATTGGAGGAAACCAAAGATTATATAAAAACGCGCAGTTCACAAAAAGTAAAATTCATGCTGAATGTTCCTCCGGATACGGATACTGTGGCTATGCTGAATCCACCTTTGTTTTCATGGGTCATTGAAAATTTATTCCGCAATGCCATTGATGCAATGGGCGGTGTGGGCTCTATAACGCTTGATGTATCAAGACAGGCAGATACTATAACAGTGGATATTACCGATACAGGAAAAGGCATTCCGAAAGGAAAATATAAGACCGTCTTTGAACCAGGGTATACTACTAAGGACAGGGGTTGGGGACTTGGGCTTTCGCTTTGCAAGCGGATAGTGGAAGATTATCACGGAGGAAAAATATTTGTGAAAAGTTCAGAAGCAAATAAGGGAACTACATTCAGGATAGTACTAAAGGCGATGACAAAAGTTTAAAAAGTGCCGGGCATTTACATCCATATTCCTTTCTGCCGGAAAGCCTGCCATTACTGCGATTTTCATTTTTCCACCTCGTTACAAAATAAAGAATTGCTGATTGATGCGTTATGCAATGAGATCGATCTGAGAAAAGATTATCTGGAAAATAAAAACCTTACCACCGTTTATTTTGGCGGAGGAACCCCATCTATACTGAGCAGTGAAGAGCTTAATAGAATTATGGGGAAAGTTAAAGAACACTTTTTAATAGCATCAGATGCAGAAATAACACTGGAAGCAAACCCGGATGATTTGACAGAGCAGAAATTAAATGAGTTGAAAGCCGTCGGAATTAATAGACTCAGCATAGGTATACAATCTTTCTTTAATGAAGATTTAGAAAGGATGAACCGCTCGCATTCTGCCGAACAAGCCATAGGGTCGGTGAAGAATGCACAAGCAATTGGCATAAAAAATATCAGTATTGATTTGATTTATGGATTGCCAAATTTAACCAAAGAAAAGTGGGCGGCTAACCTGGAGCAGGCTTTTAAGCTTGGGGTTCCGCATCTGTCTGCTTACTGTTTGACCATTGAAGAGAAAACCGCTTTCAATCATTTTCTGAAAACAGGAAAAATAATTTTACCAAAAGAAGCTGAAACAATTGAACAGTTTGAAATGCTGATGTGTGAAACAGAAAAGCAGGGTTTTATTCATTATGAAATTTCTAATTTTTGCAAAGAGGGTATGCAATCGCGCCATAACAGCAGCTACTGGACGGGTGAACACTATTTGGGTGTAGGGCCTTCAGCGCATTCTTACAATGGAGTTTCCAGGCAATTTAATGTGGCGAACAACAATAAATATATAAAAGGAATTAGTGAAGGTACTCCTGATTTTGAGATTGAAATACTCACAGAAGCCAATAAATACAATGAATATATAATGACCGGATTACGCACCATTTGGGGTGTTAACCCGGGAACTGTCAGTAGTAATTTTGGAGAGGAAAAATTAAATGGATTAATGAACAGTGCTGAACCATACATCGCCGCAGGCGACTTGCAATGGAAACAGGATTGTTTAATTTTAACACAAAAAGGTAAATTGCTGGCCGATAAAATAGCATCAGATTTATTTGTTTGAACATGTTTACAACCATCAATCATAAAGGAAAAATATATAAAACGGATCTGGATAAACCAATCGACATTTCAATTCCGTTAAGGGCGGGAGAAAAAAATGTGAACGCCTGGAATGCAGCACCAGTGAAAATTGAACCTATTCGTGTTGGCGATTGGGTAGGAGAAGTTGCACTGGGAGGTTCTGTAAATTTTCGGAACATAGCTTTTAATCCTCACGGGAATGGGACGCATACCGAATGTGTTGGGCATATAAGCAAGGAGAATTATTCCATCAACCAGGGTTTAAAGAAATTCTTTTTTATTGCAGAAGTCATTACAATTCTTCCCGATCAATTAGAAAATGGAGATCATGTAATCAGCGCGCAACATATTAAAAACTGTTTGGATGATAAAAGGCCGGAAGCCCTTATAATCCGAACCATTTCAAACCCGGTTTCAAAAATGGATATGCAATATTCCGGAACGAATCCACCATTTATTACTGAAGAAGCAATGCGATATATTGTTGAGATTGGTGTGGAGCATTTCCTGATAGACTTACCATCAGTCGACCGGGAAAAGGACGAGGGCAAGTTAACCGCGCACCATATTTTTTGGGATTATCCCAACAATCCGCAAACGCACAAAACAATTACTGAGTTGATATATGTTCCGAACGATATACTGGATGGAATGTACCTGCTTAACCTGCAAATTGCAAGCTTCGAAAATGATGCTACTCCGAGCAAGCCGGTGCTTTACAAAATTGTGATGTAATTTTTATTTTGCCCAATCTATTCCTTTTCTCAGAAGGCTTAATGTCTTTTCTTCCAGGCTATCTTTCCCCGGAATATTCATATATTCCCAACAGGCAGTAGGAGGTAGGCTCATCAAGATTGATTCGGTTCTGCCGTTTGTAAGCAGTCCGAATTTCGTTCCTCTATCATACACCAAATTAAACTCGACGTATCTGCCACGTCTCAGCAATTGCCACTGTCTGTTAGCTTCGGTATAAGTTTTGTTTCTGTTTTTTTCTATCAATGGAAGATATGCTCCAAGAAAACTATTGCCAATGGTTTGCACAAAATTGAATCTGTCTTCAATTGAAATAGAATCCTTAGCTGCTAATCGGTCGAAAAATATTCCGCCGATGCCACGTGTTTCATTGCGGTGTTTAATAAAAAAATAATCGTCGGCCCACTTTTTAAATTCTGTATAGTAGGCTGGATTGTGTGTATCGCAAACAGATTTAAGGTGGTTGTGGAAAAAAGTTGCATCTTCCTCGAAAATATAGTGCGGGGTAAGGTCAATACCACCGCCGAACCATTCAAGGTTACCTGCTTTCAAATAACGTACATTCATGTGTATGATAGGAATCATTGGGTTGACAGGGTGTATCACTAAAGATACTCCCGTCGCATGAAATTCGGCTTCTTCGTTTTCAGCAAGGCCCGCCTCCTTCCTTAGAAAATCAGGGCAGGGGCCAAAAACGGAAGAGAAATTAACGCCGCCTTTTTCAATTACATCTCCATTTGAAATGATTCGGGTTCGGCCGCCACCACCCGCTTCTCTTTTCCAAAGATCCTCCTGAAAATTTCCTTTACCGTCAGCCTTTTCAAGGCCATTGCAAATTTCATCCTGAAGGCTCTGGAAATAGTTTTCTATTGATTCTTTTGATATCATAGCCTGCAAATTAACTAAAAATGTAGCACAATTCTAATTCAAAGTAATCCATAGGTTTGGATGTATTGATGACCCGATACTTTTTTAATCAATATCTTTGCTTTTCATTATAGCGGTTTATGGGCGGAAACGTATTGATAATAGATGACGAAGAAAAACTGAGAGGATTACTTTCCCGCATCATTTCGTTAGAAGGATTTAAGGTAGCTGAAGCTGCCACAGCCAAAGCCGGGCTTAAAAAACTTGAGCAGGAAGATTTTAACGTGGTGATTTGCGATGTAAAATTACCGGATGCAAACGGTATTGATGTGGTGAAAAAAATAAAAGAGATAGCTCCGTCTTCTGAGGTTATCATGCTGACTGCATATGGAACCATTGCCGATGGTGTAAAAGCAATAAAGAATGGCGCATTTGATTATATCACCAAAGGAGATGACAACGATAAAATTCTTCCGCTTTTATATAGGGCAGTCGATAAGTCTGAATTGCAAAAACGTCTATACAGGTTAGAAAAAAAAGTTAACAAGCAATATGGATTTGACAGTATCATAGGAACATCCAAGCAAATTCAGGAAGCAGTTAATCTTGCAAAAAAAGTTGCACCTACCGATGCTACTGTGCTGCTGCTTGGAGAAACCGGAACAGGTAAAGAGGTATTTGCGCAAGCTATACACTATGCCAGTAGCAGAAGGGAAAAAAATTATGTGGCTGTTAATTGCTCAGCCCTTGGGAAGGATATTTTAGAAAGTGAGTTATTCGGGCATAAAGCCGGTGCTTATACAGGTGCTACTAAAGATACTAAAGGCCTTTTTGAAGAAGCCGATGGCGGCACAATTTTCCTGGATGAAATTGGAGAAATGAATGCAGACCTGCAGGCAAAATTGCTCCGGGTTTTGGAGACGCAGGAATTTTTAAAAGTCGGGGACAGTAAAACCACCAAAGTGGATGTGCGCGTTATTGCCGCAACCAATCGTGATCTCCGAAAGGAAGCAGACTTGGGTCATTTTCGTTCTGATTTATTTTACAGGCTTGCCGTATTCCAAATTTCTCTTCCAGCATTACGAGAACGGGCCAGGGATATTGAGCCTTTAGCAGAGCATTTTCTTGGTTTATTTGCTGCTAAAGTGAATAAGCCTGCACCAAAAATGAGTCCTGATTTTTTGGAAAAAATAAAAGCATATCACTGGAAAGGCAATATCCGCGAGCTGAAAAACATTATGGAGCGCATGGTAATTCTTTCCGATAAGGATACCCTTTCATCAGATGAGCTTCCATATGAATTAAAGAACATGGTTTCCGGAAATTTGAATTCATTCAATCTGGCAGACGTTGAAAAGGATCACATCCAAAGAGTATTGGCGCATACTAATGGAAATAAAACGGAAACGGCACGCTTACTGGGCATTGGTTTGACTACGCTTTATCGCAAATTGGAAGAATATAAACTGTAATGAGTTATGGACAAGAAGGCAACAGGAAATGACAAGAAAAAACTACCATTCTTCTGGAGAACATTTCTGGAGGTAGGTTTTATTCTTTTCCTCTTTTACTCGAATTTATTGATGGGAGAATATACACATTCGGGCCTTGGCCAAAAAAATGGTCTGCTATGGGCGATTGAAGATATATTCACCTGGGCCAATTTTGCAATCGCAATTATTTTAGCTCTTATCGGGTATCTTGTTATTGAGTTATTAAGAAAGCGATTTTAAAGAAAGCGGAATACAGTATTTTTTTTCAAAGAAGACTCTTCATTTAGTAGCCAATTCTATATTGGGCTAAAACCTACCCTTCCAAAATGAAAATAACCCTTCCATAATGGTAGGGTTAAATATCCATAGGTATTGATAACATTTTCTGAATTGTCATTTTAAGGCATAGTATACCAGATAATTAGCATGAATTCATCATTCGTTTCTGAGATTGGCATGGCTATTGTATACTTACATGTCAAACGTATAACACAAACTCAACTGATTAATGAAATCTATACCAAAATCTGAAATTTTATTGATAAGTGTCATAAACTGACATGATGAAAGGCATATGTAACAAACACCCCAACCCCCAACTTTACAATCGATAAAATAAAGAATAATCGCACAATAAATACTAAATAAAATGATGACAATAATACTTTTCCTTGGATGCCTGATTGGTATGTGGATACTCTTCAAGTCGATAAACTTTTTTGAAAAAATTTAAAACCATGACAGCACTTTTTATTTTATGCATTGCAGTATTCTGCTACCGTAATGGAAGTAAAGGAATTGCCTGAAGGTATTGTATTTTCGGCAATTGATCATGGCCAAGGGATTGACCCCAAATATCAGGATAGAGTGTTCGATAAGTTTAATAAGATTCCAAGTATGGAATTAGGTAAATCAGGGACAGGATTAGGCCTGGCAATAAGTAAAGAATTCATTGAATCGCAACAGGGTAAAATTGGGTTGGAAAGTTCAGTTGGAAAAGGCAGCCGCTTTTATTTTATTTTACCTGCTTTTAATTCGTAGTGCTTGTTTCAATTAATGATTTGGCAGACTCTTCCCGCCTGTCAATATTAAAAAGCAGCAGCGTAAAAAGCGCAAAAAAATAGACTCCCATCTGCCTCTCAAGTATTGATTCTGTAAGCATTATCATTACGATAGAACCAATCAAAACGATTGCAAAAATGTTTTTCCTTTGCCTGTATAATACCGCCCCGATTGAGCCTAAGAAAAGAAATACATCAAAGATTCCATAATTAAGACCAAGTGTGAGAAATTGATTGTGGGAATTGTAGTTTTTAATAAACGCAGGGTAATATTGAATTGACCAATAAAACGCATTAAGAAATTGCTGCGTGTTTCTACAACCAACACCCAGCCAAATGTTGTTTTTAAAAATATTCCAGCTGCAATTGAAAATTATCTTCCTTTCATTTACACTATTATAGGTAACGTTTTTTGAATAAAGGATATGTATCATTTCATATAATCGTTCTCTCGATGAAGGTATTACAACTATTAAAATAGTAAAAACTGCAAGTAAAACCCCATAAGGAATAACGAGATGTTTCTTTTGGGTAGTGGTTTTATATAAAATAACTACAGTACCTGCAAATAAAATTATCAATGACATTTTAGCAGCAATAAGTACATCAACAAATAATAAAATGCAAATTGAAAAGCCCGATATCCATTTTAATTTCCGGGTTAAATTTTTATGATCATAGATTAGCCATAGCATGGAGATGGAAGCAAAAAGGCCGAAATAGGTAGGATGCAACCGGGCGATATCTTCGAATTTGATCCGCAATGTTGATGCGTCGCCTGCATAGTAAGCAGGATCAAATAATATTTTATTTGTTATAAGAAGAAGAATTGAGTAAACTGATAGTAGTATCATGGAGATACAGAATGTCCTGATGTAAACGCGAAAATTAAAGAGTTTTAAAGAGGAAGTGTAAAATGCAAATGCAAATGGCGCGGTGAAAAACAAAAGTTTTTTTTCCACCTCGAAACCAACTACCGCATTTGAATGGTAAAAACACAATTCGATAAGGTAAGGTGCAAATGGGAGTGCGAATATGATATTCCTGCCAAGGGCTTTCCATATAGAAGGACATTTTGTTGATACCCATGAAAGCAATGAAAAGAATGCAAATGAAATGAAAATAATATTCGTAACGGGTAAAGGATAGATAGGAAAGGCGAATAACAATAAAAGAGAGCCACGCGCTCCGAATGAAGAAATAGTTTTAAGGTTACTTTCCACCGGAATTATTGAATTGAGAAAATCTGTCGTTTACAAATAAGATGAATTCATTCTTGAACCGTGAAACATTAAACCGTTCTACATTATTCCTGAAATCAGAAGGCTGATAGAGTTTGTTTTGTTTTTCGAATGTGGTAATCGCATCAACAATATCTTCGACGCTTTGCTTCTTAAAGAATAAACCGGTTGTTTCAAGCACTGTTTCGATATAACCACCCATGTATGGTACTATTACGGGTGTGCCCGATGACTGTGCCTCAACCATGGTTATCCCGAAATCTTCATTAGCGGCACCAATAAAGGCCTTGGCATTTTCTATTTTAGTTTTTTTTGTCTGCGAATCAATATAACCAAGTAGTGTAACATTTGGGGTAGCAATTCTCTGCAGTCTTTTGAATTTAGGTCCGCTGCCTCCAACCTCCAATTGCAAATGCGGAAGTTTAGCAAAGGCCCTTACTATTAATTCCGTTTTTTTGTATGCAACTAACCTTGAAATAGAGAAGTAGTAATTTTTTTTATCAGCAGTATAGGTAAAGGAATTTATATTGACCGGCGGATAAATTACAATTGCTTCCCTTCCATAATTTTCCCGGATTCTTTTTTTTACATTTTGTGAGTTCGCAATAAAAAAATCAACGCTTTTGCTGCTTTCAATATCCCATTTTTTTAAGCGATCGAGAAAATAATTGAATACCTTTTTTGTAAAAGGGCCTTTAACTTCGTTCAGGTAATCGTTCCGTAAATCCCAGGCATATCTTACAGGGCTATGGCAATAACAAATATGAAGTTGTTTGCCGGATTTAAGTACCCCTTTTGAAACGCAAAAGGAAGATGAAATAATAAGGTCATAGGTTGAAAGATCAAGACCCTCTATAGCTCTTGGAAAAAAGGGGAATAAAAAACGGTAGAACTTTTTCGCAAAAGGGATATATTGAATGAAGCTTGTTTTAGTTGATTTTCCTGCCAAATATTTTGTGCGTTTTTCATTATCAAAAAAATCAAAAAGGCAGAAGATATCGGCATCCGGAAAGCAGGCAATGATTTCCTTAACAACCTTCTCCGAACCGCCTTCTTCATTGAACCAATCATGTACAATAGCTACTTTCATTTTACATGATATTATTCAGGGCATTCAGAATTCGTTTTGCTGAAGATTCAAAAGTAAATTTATTTTTCAGGTTGGTAATGTCTTTATCCGGTAATTTTTTGTCTTTTAATGAATCAATGGCTTGTGCAAGGCTGTCTTTATTGCCCAATTCGAAATAATGAGGAATTTCGCCGAAAACTTCCCTGAATACCTCAATATCAGAAACAATAACGGGGGTACCCAAGCATATACTTTCTAAAACTGGTATTCCAAATCCCTCATAAAATGAGGGGTATATCAACGCCCTGGCATTCTTTAGCAGTGAATAATATTCAGTGAAAGAGGTTGAGTTAAGATAAATTATAAATTCATTCTTTGGCAATGACTCCTTTTTGAAATGGCTGTTATTCCCACCCAAAGCAACTACTTTAAGGCCGCGTTGTTTTAACAATTCCAAGTTGTTAAAAACAAATTGTGCATTTTTTCTAGGGTTATTAATTCCTGTTAGCAATACATAATTGCCATAATCGGGGACATCACTATCAAGCGTAAATTCAGAAATACCGGGCGGAGCAACTACTATTTTCGATTCTGCAATTCCATATTTCTCCCTGATTTTTCTTTTGGAGAATTCTGAAACAGTAATAATTAATTTCGATTTTTTGCAAATCCTGGGAATAAGGAATTTATACCACCTTTTAAATGATGGGCTGAACCAATTATTTTTTTCTTCGAAAGCCAGATCATGAATAGTCACTACCTTATTTTTTATAAGTAATGGCGCAGAGTTGCATAAGTTAAGAAGTAAATAATTCTCACGCTTTCGTACGTACAATGGTAGAACGATTTGTTCCCAAATAAACCCACGAAAAAGGCCAATAGGCTTTACATGAAAGTCTGTAGTATGATGATTGCCTTTAGGGACAACAATTTCAATCGAAATACCCTCGTTCCTCAAAGCTTTTATAATCCCCCTTGCATAGTTCTGAACACCGCCCGTTGATTGGGTTAGAAACCTTCCATTAATAATTAATTTCTTCGCTTGCGTTTCCACTTTAACGATGTTGTGATGATGAAATTGAATCGCGCGGCGGAGTATCTAGTAATAGGTCATACAGGCATCGTTCCGACATTTCCGTCATTACTATTTCCGGTTTTTCTTTTTCAATGATTGTAGGGTAAAAGAAAGGAGACCATAAATACCCCTGCCTGCTAAACTCGCTCGAAAAATAAGGTATCAGCGCATTAGTATAAGAGTCACGATTCATTATCATTTTAGGTGCATGCTCATCATACGAATTATAAAAAAGCATTGGATGAATAGACACAAATTCCGGATATATAGGTGGGGCAATTTTGTAAAAATCATTCACCCTGGAATTTACCGGAATATAAATATGGCGAGGTATTACTGTGTTCAGGCAAAGCAGTTGAGCAAGGTCACCTCCATAATCATATCCTTCTTCCCATTTAATAGAATCAAAAGGTATAGGCGAACGCAGGTTTGGAAAATCCCGTTGAATATATTTTATAATATCTCTGTAGGCAAAGTATGCCCCAAAGTCTGTCCAGTGCGAATCGTTGGTGTAGTATATATTTTGCTTATACTTTCCCTTTGCCTCTTGAATGGGCTTTTCCATATCAATGATATCAAGATCTGTAGTTTGTTTCAGGTAATTCAGTAATTGAATCAATTTGGGTTTTGCATTGTAAACATTTAGTCCGGGGCCCATTTTTTCATTATAAATAAAGTGTGGCAGACGCGGGAAAAATATGTAGTAATGGATGTTGCGTTTTCTAAGCCAATCTCTCCGGGCAACTAAAATTGTTTTCATCGCATTTAGTTCACTGTCTGTCAAAGGATGTTTGTTTTCATAAATTTCTGTGGTGTTTTCTCCTGTGTAGAACATCCACCTATCCAAGCCAAAATGCACCATTGCATTTCCCGGCACTTGCCCAAAGGTTTCATATTTTATGAAGTTATTTGAAACTATCAGGCTCGTTCTTCCCGGCAATTGATCTTGCAGATACAGCCCTAAATCGTGCGTATATTCAGGGAAGGTGAGGTTATCGAGGGCAGGAGGGAGGTAAGCAAGTCTTTTTTCAGAATCTAACTCCAATTTATCTGAATTAAAAACCCAGAACAAAAACGAATTAAAAAGCACAACAAAAAATGAGGACACCAGAATTTTTTTATCCAATGAAATCCGCGATAATAAAGGAAAAAGAAAAAGCGATACTATGAAAACAAAAATGGAAATGAAAAGAAAGACAGATTTACGAATAAAAATAAGTTTATCAATTTCCTGAATAAGAGGTGCTGTTGTAATAGAAACGAAGGGGTCGCCGCCGGTAACTTTCCATGTTGAGGTGCGGCTATCATAATCTACGTCGTTGGTGAACATCTGTGAAGGTGGTATATCTTTCAGATTCCAATTTTTGCTAAATATTCCATAGTTCAATTTGAATGAAAGCACATTAATGGAAGTAGTGTCATTTATGAAACTAATCCGGGTATAGGGGCTTGAAACCAGATCTACCTGGCTTTTGAAATTTGTAGAAGGGCCTTTATAAAAGCGGTGCAACTCATAAGTAAAAATAGGGGATGAGTTATGATATATAACAACCTCCTTCATAGGCTTACTGTTTGTTATGTTTATTTCACTTGTTATGTCTTTGCCTATCCACCAGTAAAAGCCCATGAAAACACATGCAAAGGAAGTAGCTATAAGTAATATATTTATTGGTGGAGCAAGTATAAGTAGAATTACAAATGCAAAAATGAATAGTGAAAGTAGGAGCCAAAATTTAAGATTTGAAACATCGGGGTGGGCCCAAAAGGCGGGATTGGTAAGCGAAATAGTAAACCTTCCTGCATTTTTGTTTTGAATGTAACTCAGTAAATGAGCAGAGGTATTGCAAATGTAAGCTGAGTCAGATTTAATAAGTTGAAATTGATTTTCGGGTAATGTATAAACTGTATTTTGCTCAAAAAGGTTGATTGATTCAAATGAAATAGTATCGCCGGTATGGGCTCCTGAGACTTTAATATTTAGTGAGTCAAGTTTATCAATACCGCCTTCGTACTGCAATGGCTTGAAACTATTTCCTGTTCCATTCAACCTCACCATAAAACTTTTGCCCTTGTAAAATTCCACTATGGCTCCCTTTGGTGCTTTAACGGAGGTATAAAATACAGTTTCATTGGTATTGCTACGAGTCTGATCATCCATCCTGTAAAATAGAAACCACGCAGCCGGAAACAGCAACCAAATGCAAGTTAATTTAATATAATAGGTGAGTCTTTCCATTAGAACCGGTAATAGATAAAAGGATTATAAGTGTCAGTAACTACCGACATAATGGAAAGTAAGAAAATTGCAAGGACAAATAGTAGTTGGGCATAATTCATTACCAGCGCGTAGCTCGGTTTCTTAACAATAACTATCCGTTGCCATGGGATACATAGTATAATAGCTACAATAAGGATTAACCAATACTCCGGGTTCATGAATGCCATAACGTGTAGTTTGGTATCGTATGTTGGGAAAAAAGTAAACATCTTCTTGATTAAAACCATATCAAGTGTAAAGTTTTCAATTCGCACAAATACAAAGGACAGGAGGATAGCGAAGGTGAAATAGATATGAGATAGTATCCTGTGTTTATCTAAATATTTTGATAGAAATGCTTTCTCCAGAATGATAAAAAAGCCGTGAAAGAATCCCCAGAGAATAAAATTCCAGGCAGCACCATGCCATAATCCGGTTAAAAAGAACACCAGAATTAAATTGCGGTAAGTTGCAAACTCTCCCTTTCGGCTTCCGCCGAGCGGGAAGTAGAGATAATCGCGAAACCAGCTGGATAGTGAAATATGCCATCGGGTCCAGAATTCACGGAAGGACCGGCTGATAAATGGGTAATTGAAATTCTCAAGGAAATCGAAACCGAAGATCTTTGCCATACCGATAGCCATGTCGGAATATCCTGAAAAATCATAGTATATCTGGAGCATATAAGTAAGTATTCCGAGCCATGCAACTTTATAACCAAACAGGCTAAAGTCTGTATTGAAGATCTGATCGGCTAATGCACCAAGCTGATTCGCCAACAATATTTTTTTCGCCAGACCGATAATGAACCGGCGAATGCCTTCAACTGTTTTATCAAGTGTCGATTCTCTTTTTACAAGCTGTGCCGCAATATCATGGTAGCGGATAATTGGCCCTGCAACCAATTGTGGAAAGAAGGTAATATAAAGTAAAATGTTGAAGAAGTTTTTCTGCACAGGTGCATTGCCACGGTATATGTCAATCAAATAAGACAACCCATGAAATGTGAAAAATGAAATACCTATTGGCAGAAGTATACTTGTATGATTTATATGTATGAAATGAAAGTGATCTAAGTTTTCAATAATGAATCCAAAGTACTTGTAGTAGACAAGCATGGAAAGATTCAGAATAATCCCGATGGTTAGATATAGTTTTTTTCGCTCATTTACCGCAACAAGATAACCGAAGGAATAATTTATCATGGCGGAAATAACAACAAGCACAACCAGTATTCCTTCCCCCCATGCATAAAACAAAAGGCTGGCAAGAATCAGAAAGATATTTTTTACTGTAATATTCTTTATCAGAAAGTATCCTAACAATACAATGGGGAAGAAAAAGAAAAGGAATACTACAGAACTAAAGACCATTCTATTTATATTTTAATGGAGAAGTTATCCAGGCCCCTTGTTAAATTCGGGTTATAGCATGGATCATTTTCTGTAAACTTCGGCCACTTTTTATATAGCATGTTCATTTCTTTTTCGTGACGTTTTATTGATTTTGGGTTTGCCAGCGGATGCCCGCGTGATATGGATTCGTAATGATAAAGCTCCACATGCGGCACATAAACATTACGGTATCCTGCTTCAACTACTTTTAAGCAAAAATCAACATCATTATATTCCACCACAAATTTTTCATCAAATCCGTTTACTTTGTCAAAAACTTCCGTCCTCACCATAAAGCAAGCTGCTGTTAGTGCCGAATAATTATTCAATAAATTAATGTAGTTGAAATAACCAGGTCCGTCTCTGTCCATGGTAGTGAAAACGTGAGCGGCAACACCGCCCAATCCTACTATAACACCAGCGTGCTGAATGGTATCATTTTCATATAAAAGCTTACATCCTGCTACCCCAATTTCCGGACGTTGCACCTGGCCGATCAGCCCTTCCATCCATTCGGGCGTAATTATTTCCGTATCGTTATTAAGTAATACGAGATACTTACCACTTGCAGCTTTCCGTCCCTTATTAATTAAATAGGAAAAATTGAAAGGAGCATTTTCCTGTACGTATTTAAATACAAATTTATGTTGCTTTTTCCACTCATCTACCAGGGTGAAAAACTCTTTTTCATCGCTGTTGTTATCAACTAAAATAATTTCAAAGTTCTTGTAAGTTGACTTGTTGATGATTGAATCAACGCATTGTTTCAAATAGTCCTGCTTATTTTTTGTCGGAATAATTATACTCACCAACTCATTCGGGTCTTTCAGTTCGGTCCATACTTTATATCCTCTGAATCCTTCCAGGAAATCAATCTTAGAATCCCAGCCTCTTCTATGCAATGCCTCGGTAAGTGCCCTTTGTGCAGCTCGGTAAGCATACGGTTTGGCTGTTTCATGATATGCCGCACTTTGTGTATGCGAACGCCAGTGATAAAGTACTTCCGGGATATGAAGTATCTTATTGTATTTTTCAGTGAAACGCAAAGCCAGATCGTAATCCTGGCTACCTTCATAACCTTCGCGGTAACCGCCAATCTCGCGCAGAGCGAAAGTTTTAAAAGCACAAACGTGACCGAGGTAATTCCTTGAAAGAAGACTTTCAGGGCTCCAATCAGGCTTAAAGTGTGGCTCGGAATGGATACCGTTCTCATCAATCTTGTCTTCATCGGAGTAAATAAGTTCCGCATCCGGTGAGCGGTTCAATAGTTTTGCAATTTCATAAAGCGCATTCTCACGGAGAATATCATCTTGGTCCATGAGCACACAATAGTCACCGGTTGCAAGTTCTATTGCCGAATTGGTCGCTTTTGAAATATGCCCATTCTCGGTTCTGTAAACTACTTTAATGTTTTTATGTTTGCTTGCATACCGTTCAAGGGTTTTACGCACTTCTTTATCAGTGGAACAATCATCCGCAATGCAAATTTCCCAGTTGGTGTAGAATTGATCCACTATGGAATCCAGTGCCAGTTTTAAGAATGTTATAGGCGGATCATACACCGGCATTACCACACTTAAAAGCGGATTGCGCTTAAAAGTTTTAATATCCCGGAAAATAAGTTCTTTGCGGATATCTGTGAATTTCTTCCTTGTTAAGTAGTGCGTATAATCGGCTGTAGTAGCAATTACCTCCGAAAAATCTTCAATGATAAGCACCTTTCTCGGCTCAACAAAAAGGTAGATATGTTTCAGGACCTTTGCCAGTAACTCCCGTGCTATGCGTGCACCACGTTTAAATAAATAATTATATACAATAGATAAAAATCCCTTTTTTTCTCCCGTTTTAAAGTTTGAACGAAGGCGTTTTAAATAATGGGTTAATAGTCTTTTTAGCCTGTAATACTTGCTTTGCTCAAGTTCGGCAACACGTTTTATTAACTGGTCAATGCTTCGGAATGCAGCCGCTAGCTGGGTGTTCAGGTCGCGTACTTCTGCTTTGGATTTGCTAAGGTCAATATGTAGCTTCCGGTAATCCTCTAGCTTTGGCCTGCGTTTGATCAGGTCCTTTTTAAACGGCAAATTCTTTTTTGCAGAAGCCTTATCTTTCAAAACTGATTTTGATTTTCTCATTTCTGCTATCAGTTGAAAAGTTTGCTATAAGCCGTGGCGGCTTCTTCCGAAGTGCCGTCGCAATAAACTGTTCCGTTCTCCAAACAAATACCCCGTTCACAAATTTCCATCACTTGTTCAGGGCTGTGCGAAACAAAAAGGACTGTCGCCCCTGCTTTCTGTATTTCATTTATCCGGTGTCTGCATTTGGCCTGGAATCCCTGGTCACCCACAGACAGAACTTCGTCTATTAATAATAGCTCCGGCTGAACTACAGTTACGCTACTAAAGGCAAGACGGGATAACATTCCGGTGGAATACATTTTTGCAGGCATCTTTAATTGCTCCAAAGATAATTCAGAAAACGCTGCCACCTTTTCAATCAGGCTGTTAATAGTTGCTTTTTGATAATTGCCGCTCAGTGCCATGAAAATTTTTATGTTCTCTATGCCCGTTAGTTCCAGTTCAATTCCCGCACCCAGAGCCAATAGGGGAGAAATTTCAATGGATACTCTGCATGTCCCTTTATCAGGAACTATAATACCGGCGATGGTACGAAGGAGCGTGCTTTTGCCTTCGCCGTTCCTGCCCATCACCCCAACACTTTCGCCTTTAAAAATTGAAAGATTTATATTGTGCAGAACCGTTTTGTGTTCAAATGGTGAGAAGAGTCCTCCTTTCAATATAAAATCTTTGACAGAGTATATCCCGCGTTTGTTATGCAAATAACTTACAGTTACATCCTTCAATTCTATTACAGGCTCTTTCATGGCTATAAGTTGGAGATAAAACCGTTACGTGTTTTGCGGTAAATAAATAGAGCCAGCACAAATGTAATTGCGCAAATGGCAAGGCAATATAAGGTATATCGGATTTCCGGAGGCTGGCCCTGGTACAGCACGTTCCGCATGATATAATAAAAGTGATAAAGCGGATTTAACTTGAAGAAGAACATGAATTTTTTAGGAACAATTTCAATGGAGTAAGCAATTGGAGTTAAATAGAATAACGCCGGATTCAACGTATTCCAAAGTATTCCAATATCCCTGAAAAAGACATTAAGCGAGCCCAATATCACTCCGAAACAAAATGTGAAAAAGGTGAACAGAATAATTATCGGAAAAATATAAAACAGGTTCCAGGTTATTTTCATTCCAAGGAAAAACATAAGAATAGCAAAGGCCAATAAGCCAATTAAAAAATTGAATAGTTCAGCCCCTTGTTCCGATAGGGCATAGAACATTTTTTTTACGTTGAGCGATTTGATTAGATGTGAGTTCCTGATAAATGTCTGACATAACTGATTGGCACTTGCAGAAAAGTATATCCAGAATATAAGTCCGCTTAAAACAAATAACGGATAGTTCTCAATATTGGAGAATGCTTTGGAAAAGACAAAATTGAAAATTAACAGGTAGAGTAATGGATGCAAAAAACTCCAAACAAAACCAAGGAGTGAGTGCTTGTATTTTAGCTGGAGGTTTTTATAAACCAGGAAATATAATAAATAGGTATTTTTTGTTTTCACCTATAAGGTTAAAAGTTCAGATTAAATAAAGCTAACATTCTTTAATGGCGTGGATAGGAGGATATTTCTTTCGTTGCAAAACTAAATTATTTCCCGAAAGTAGCCCCATAAATAGGTTAAATAATGGGAATCAAATTTCTTATAAGTGCTGAAATCACTGGAAAACGCAGGGAATGCCAATAAATAAAAGGCTTTCATTAGTTGAATCGTCATATAATTCAATCTTAAATACAAATTAGAGGCTTTTCGCATTATCTTCGTGCCCCGATTCATGAATACATTTAAACGACATACTGTTACCGCTGCGCTGCCCTATGCCAATGGTGGTCTGCATATTGGCCATATTGCCGGGTGCTATTTGCCGGCAGATATTTACGTACGATACCTTCGTTCCAGGGGTAAGGATGTGATATTCATATGTGGTTCTGACGAACATGGGGTTCCGATCACTATAAGGGCAAGAAAGGAAAATTGCACCCCACAAGAGGTTGTGGATAAGTACCATAACTTAATGAAGAAGACCTTTGAAGAGTTTGGAATTGCTTTTTCCATCTATTCCAGAACTTCTTCAGAAGTTCATCATAAAACGGCATCCGATTTTTTTAAAAAACTATACGATAAAGGGATATTCACAGAATCGGTAACCGAACAATATTTTGATGCAAAAGCAAACCAATTTTTGGCTGACCGTTATATAACCGGAACTTGCCCTAAATGTGGTAATCCAAATGCTTATGGCGACCAATGCGAACGTTGCGGAACCTCGCTTAGTCCTATGGATCTGATTAACCCTGTATCTACATTAAGCGGCGAAAAGCCTGTTTTAAAAGAAACCAAAAACTGGTTCCTTCCACTTGATAAGCTGCAACCGCAAATTGAGGAATATATTAATTCACACAGCGACTGGAAACCCAATGTTTTCGGTCAGTGTAAATCGTGGTTGAACCAGGGTTTGCAACCGCGTGCTATGACCCGTGACCTTGACTGGGGTGTAAAAGTACCTTTGAAAGATGCGGAAGGAAAGGTTTTGTATGTTTGGTTTGATGCTCCGATTGGATATATTTCTGCTACCAAAGAGTTTACCAAAGACTGGGAAAAGTATTGGAAAGATAAGGAAACCCGATTGGTTCACTTTATCGGGAAGGATAATATCGTGTTTCATTGTATCATATTCCCATCCATGTTAATGTGTGATGGAGAATATATACTACCTGATAATGTTCCTGCCAATGAGTTTCTGAATTTGGAAGGTGAAAAAATTTCGACTTCCCGCAATTGGGCGGTTTGGGTTCATGAATATTTGGAAGACTTTCCCGGCAAACAAGATGTTTTGCGCTATGTGCTTTGCGCAAACGCACCCGAAACTAAGGATAACGATTTTACATGGGCGGATTTCCAAACACGTAACAATAGTGAATTAGTAGCGATACTTGGCAACTTTGTACACCGTACCAATGTACTTACCAAAAAATATTTCGACGGAAAAGTTCCATCTGCATTGGAGTATGAAAAAGGCGACCTGATATTAATGGAGGAGCTAAGCCGTTTTCCGAAGAAAATTGAAGAGGCTATTGAATCATTCCATTTTCGTGAAGCCCTTGCCGAACTTATGAATCTGGCACGCATGGGTAATAAATATCTTGCCGATAATGAACCATGGAAAGTATTTAATACAAATCCGAAACGAGTTCAGGTTGTATTGAACCTTTCACTGCAGATCTGTGCCAATCTTTCCGTTTTAATGAGGCCTTTTATGCCTTTCACGGCTGATAAATTAAGCAGTTTGCTTAATATTGCACCACTCAATTGGGATGCAGCCGGCAAAGCCGATATGCTCCGCGAAGGCCACCAGTTGGGAGAACCTGTTATGCTGTTCGAGAAAATAGAAGATTTTGACATTGAGAAACAAATTGCAAAATTGCATCAGAGCAAAGTAGATAATAAGCCAGTTCCAACTGTGACACCGCAAAAACCGACCATTGTATTTGAAGATTTTGAAAAGATGGATATCCGGGTGGGAACCATTACCGCTGCTGAAAAAGTGCAAGGAGCCGATAAGCTTTTAAAACTTACGGTTAACACCGGAATTGATGTAAGGACTGTTGTTTCGGGTATTGCCAAGTTTCATTCCCCGGAGGATATTGTTGGCAAACAAATATGCCTTTTAGTGAATCTTGCACCTCGTAAATTGAGGGGCATAGAATCACAAGGAATGATTTTAATGGCTGAAAATTCAGATGGCAAACTTATCTTTGTCGCTCCAACTGATATTAGTGCTGAAAACGGAGGAATAGTTAAATAGAAAATGCATAAAACTCTTAGCTCTTCACTCTTAGTTATTAGTTCAGATACTGCCGCCGTAGTTCAATGGATAGAATAGAAGTTTCCTAAACTTTTGATATAGGTTCGATTCCTATCGGGGGCACTAAAAGTCTGATAATAAAAGACTTACATTAAAAAAGTGAAGACCTAAAAAATCTTCACTTTTTGTTTTAGGACAACAATAGGTAGTAATACCTGAAATAAAATGGTGAAGAATATTTTTCTGGCAACTGTTATTTGCCTCAGTTCGCTGGTTCTATCCGGTAGTGTTTTGGCACAGTCTACCGAAGGTGGTACTGGGTTGCAGCCAAAAGTTGACAAACGTGTGGAATTATTAAGTATCGTCTTTCGGTTAGCAGGCCGCAAAGAGTACAACCAGGAAGGTTTTGGAAATTACGTTAGTGATATTCATAAGCACTTTGATAAATATCAAAACCATCCATTAATTACGTATGCGAAAACCTTGATTGACTCAAATGGAATTGCTTATGACGCTGTGACGGCAATTGCAATGTATATTGAGCAGCCACCATCGTTGAAACCAGCAGTTAAATTCACAGACAGTATCCCGGAATCGAGGTGGGGTGTAAAGGCAGCTACTAAGTTCGTAACTCTATTGCAGCAGTTTTATGCGGATGCCAAATGCGAACAGTTTTTTAAAGAAGAAGAAAGTACATATAAGGCGGCTGAAGAGAAGTATAAAACCAGCATAAATGGTATTGTTTTAAAATGGTTCGAGGAAGACCGTGATAAATACCCGGGTAACCTATTCCATGTTATTTTGGGTTTGGGAAACGGAGGTAACAGCTATGGTACATTTTATAAAGAACGGGATAGAAAAGAACAGTTTTACGCAATTATAGGAACCATGGCCATTGACAAGGCAAATAGTCCTAAAACACTTAATGATTATGGGATACGTGAATATCCGGCTAAAGATAGTGTTGAGAAAACTTTCTTTAATCCTGCGGATATCGGTTTCTCAAAAATTTCGGAAGAAGATATCAATTCGGATTTTTCAAACGTAAAAGATCTGGCGTGGCTCCAGAAAATTGCCAGAGAGAAAAAAGTAATTTTCCTGGGGGAATTGCACTATTCAACCTTCGTCCATAATTTTTGTAACAGGGCGTTGTTCGCCATTAATGAGGCTGATTATTACCCCCTTTTAATAATTGAGCAGCAATATTCTTTGACCCCATATGTAAATTACTTCCTTTCTCAAACCGATGATGCAAAAGCGAATGAATTTTTTAAAAATAATTTAAGTGAACAGGTAAATACAGTTGATGATTCATTGCTTTACCAGGATATACGCCGTTGGAATAAAACACATATCGATAAGCCTATCCAGGTTGGGTTTATAGACATGGAATGGAACAGGAAAGCAACACTAAATAACATTTTAAAGCCCTATTTCACGAAACTTGTAACCGATCAAACCAAGTTAGATTCTCTTTTTAATTTAGGGTTGACAGAAGGTTTTATGCATGGAATAAAACCTTTGCTTGATAATGCTCTGGAAGGGAAACTGGTGGGAGATTTTCCATTCATAACTTCGGAATATATTCAAAATGTGATTAATAATTTACAAACAACATTAGACTGTAAAACAGACTATATGGCTACCCGCCAGAAAGGCATCATTCACAACCTGACGGATGAGCATGTTTTCGGGAAATATCTCAAGAGCTCGAAAGTATTGTTCCACGGTGGAGGGTATCACATGGCAACTCATGTAAAGGATTCTGCCGGGTATAATTTCCTAAGAGAAGGTAGTTATTTTACTTACGATTTCCCGGAAACCAAAGGAAAAACTTATTCAATAATGCTGGAATGGATTGCTTTACAACTGGGCGATATGAGTAAAATTGATCCGAGAAAAGGATTCATGGGACAAGAATACAAAAAGCTCATAACAAGAATGAAGGATGCTTATAATGCAGGATTGCTGAAAGCTGACAAGCCCTATTTTACATTTAGTTCAAGAGATGAATTTGCCGATCTTATTATACACCAGGAATACCTCAATGATCATTCTGCCCTTTTGTTGAATTCATTTAACTGGGGCGATATGTTAAAGAAAGCAGACGGGCACAAAGATATACTTGACCTGATTAATAGTAAAAAAGCGGAGATTGGTTTATATGATTCCTATATCATGGTGCCTTACTCAACTATTGAAACAATGAGAACTAGCAGGTAATGCTATTACCCTTCAAAGTCGCCATTTACTAAAATATCATGGGCATTATCTGCTCTTTCTTTTTCGAGCTTCTTTATCTTTCCGGCTGAAAGATGTTTCCCTTTGGAAGTATAAGTGCTTGTAGAAGGAATATCATTCCCCACTATTTCGAATTTTATTTCGTCAAGCCACAGTTTTCCTTTCCCACATAATAGTGCTCCGAAATTTATGTTTGTTGCATCCTGGGGGACTTCCAGCACTATCTCATATTTTTTCCAGTCAGTTGTTCCTTTTACGCCTCGCTCCTGCATATTATCGAATGCCAGCACCTGTTTAAAATCTTTTCCATCAACGCGCATCCACAACCCAGCCCAATCACTCACGCTGTCCGTTTTCAACCATCCTGACATTCTCACCCGGTGTCCTTTAAAGCTGTCAGGTTTCATGCTACCTGTAATAGTGCCCCAATCAGCCTTGCTGATTTTTTGGTTTTTAAAACTGAGACATGCCGATAGTGCCCCATCGTGAAAAATAGCGCGATCGCTTTTAACTGTATAGCCATTGATATTAATGGTACCCCACCAATTTTCAGGTGTTCCAGTTTGAGACACATTTTCGAAACTAAGATTGGTAGAAGCCATGTGTGTTTTAAAAATATCAACCGTAACGGGAACGCTTTTATCAACCTGTTCAATTGTTACATCATCAATCCAAACCTTTCCACTATCGGGAAGAATAACGCCATATTCCATGTAATCGGATGAAGTATCAACATCCATTACCAATGAGCATTGCTGCCAGTCTTCCATGCCTTTTATCAAATTATTTACGCCTGGCGTGCTGGTAGTTGTTGTATGGCTTACTCCCATCCATAAGGTAACTATCTGCGTTTTGGATCCGGTTTTCACCCAAGCGGTCAATCGCATTCTTTTTCCTTTATAGGGAGCAGACTTCACTACCTGCATCAAGTTGGCCCAGCTTTGCGGATCTCTTTTTTTTGTATTTGATTCTATAAAAGCAGAGCCTGTTCCCGAGTGTTTTATATTTTTATCAATACCACTTTGATACCCTTTACCTTTTTTAATTACCAGCATCCAGCCTTTTACATGCGAATCGCTAGTGTGTCTGCCAGCGATGCAAGGGTTAATAAAAATAATAGTTAAAAAAGTGATGCAGAAAAAGGATGTTGTTAATTTCATGGCAACTGGATTTAATTTCATTTTTCAAATGTAAGATGAATGATTCATTTTAAGACTAGATGAATCATACTTCATAATACGGCAGTTTGAAAAAGATACAAGCAATTGGAGCATGTTTTTAAAATTGCCTCCTTTGCAATTGATATTCAGCTATGAGTAAGTAAGAATTTGTTATTGCTTAATAAACTTCAAACAATTACTCTTTTGAGGTGAATTGATTTTCATAAAATACACACCACTGCTCAAACCGGAGGTGTTAATGGGAAAATTATTTTCACCCTTTTTTACGTCTGAATAAGTTTTGCAACATAGTGTTCTTCCTGTCATGTCAGTAATGCATATAGTAATAGGTTCTCCATCCTCGGAAATATAATTAAGGTTGGTTAAATCATTCCCAGGATTAGGGTATAAAATAATATTGCTATTTTGTTTTGTATTTATATAAACAGGAACGGGAGCAAATTCTGTCGCATTTCCATCCACATCAATTTGTTTTAAACGGTAGTAAGATATGCCTTCCGAAGGGCTTGGATCATACGCAGAATACGAATTTGAAAAAGGGGTTGTTCCTTCACCGGCAATGGTTGCAACTTCAATATAATTAATTCCATCCTCGGTTTTTTCAATTACAAATTCCTTGTTGTTAAGTTGGGAAGCTACTACAAAGTTGATAAGTACAGATTTGCTTTCCTCCATATAAGTTGCATTAAAAGAAGAAAGGGTAATTGGAAGCGGATTTGTGCTGTTAATAGAGCCAAATGTTATGGGTAAAGAACTGAAATTAGTTATCGTACTGTTAGCTGTAACACTTCCGGCACCAGGATAAGTGCCACTTACCGCACTTGCTCCAAGATCATGCCAGGCCCCCCCGGTATAATCGGCTACATGTAATGCGGCAGTGGTGTAAGTATAAATCCCGCTTTTGGGCCCGTTTTGCCAGTTAAGGATAACGTCAATGGAATTTGCAGTAACTGTTTCAGTCATTATCCAGTATTCCAAAAGGCTTGCGCTGATAAGGGGCGCATTAACCGAATAAGGGTTTGTTGGGGTGGCAAAGAAATATTCCGAAGTGATGGTGTTGGTAATTGTAGCCGGTGCGCTTATTCCCAAAGGCATAAACCTTGAACTTTTTCCAATTGGAAACACAAATACCGTGTTGCCTGTTTTAGCCATCGGCCCTTCAACATACGATGCCGTTGTTCCGTTTGTGGATGATGCCGTAGCTGTAAGCGTTAGCAAGTTGGTACTGCTGGTGCTTAAAAGTCCGCCGCCTAAAGTAAAAATTCCTGTTACGTTAATTGCCTGAGAGGTTGAAACAATATTGGAGCCCGCACTTCCCGTGTTGCGGATTGTAAGGTTAGCAATAGAGGAGGGTAATTCCGTTCCTGTTACCTGGTTGGTGCTTCCGGAAAAAATATAAGTGCCTCCGGAACTGAATGAATTACCTCCGTTGGCAGTTGAAACATTTCCGTTGAGTCCGCTTGTGTTTCCAATTTTAATTGCAGCACCGCTGGAAATTGTAACTCCTCCGGCAGCGTTGGTCATGCTGGAAAGTGAAAAGGTCTGACAGTCTAATGTATCACCGGAAGAAACGGTGACTGTACTTTTTGGAGATAAAGTTGCGGCGGTAAGAAGTTGCAATGAGTTATGGGTACCATTAACATTAAAATTTACTTTATCCGCAAACGTAGTTGCATCGCTCCAGGTTTGAATTACATTACTTCCGTTAAAATTTACAATTCCGGTCGAACCACCCGTTGTGTGATGAATGTACCCACCCGATACACCCGTGAGATTTCCGGTAATGTTTATGGTTGTGCTCGAAGATGAATTACTTCCTAATTCAATATCCCCAGCTCCCGTGGTTGCGTCTAGGGCAACATTTACTGCATTAATAATAATAGTGTTGGCGGTTGTGTTAGACAGAGTTCCGTAAACGGTAAGTGTTGTTATATTTATAGTGGAATTGGATGAAAACCCAAGGGTTTTACCTGCATTAACTGTCACGCTATTCAATAGTGGAGTTGTAACAGCTGAACTAATAGTGCAGTTTGCATTAATAACAATATCTTCGCCCGCAAGAGGCACATGCCCTAAACTCCAGTTTCCTGTAGTTGAATAATTTCCGGAGGAATTATAGGTATTTGTAACGGCTGAAGTATCATTACAGGCCAGCAAAAATGCTCCCGTAAATAACAAAGTGATAAAGCACTTTAAAGTGGCAATTGTTTTCATGAGGTGGGTTTAACAGGTGTGATGCAAAACTACCCCCTGAATGTTACCTGAAATTACATGCAAATGTTATTTATTCTGTCAATAAAAAAGCATTGAAAAAATGAAAATACCCGCTTATCACTAAGTTATATCCTTCAAAATAAAATTGGGTATATATTAAGGGAATGTTCCCTTAATGATAAATAAAAAGAATTTATAAAATTCAGATGCCTGTTAAAGCCTCTATTGTATCGGTTTCGGGGATTATTGTTTAATGAACTTCAAACAATTATTCTTTTGAGGTGAATTGATTTTCATAAAATATACACCACTGATCAATCCGGAGGTATTAATGAGAAAATTATTTTCACCCTTTTTTACGTCTGAATAAGTTTTGCAACATAGTGTTCTTCCTGTCATGTCAGTAATGCATATAGTAATAGGTTCTCCGTCCTCTGAAATATAATTAAGGTTGGCTAGATCATTCACAGGATTAGGATATAAGGTGATAGTGCTGTATTGTTTTGTATTTATGTAAACAGGTACTGGAGTAAATTCTGACGAGTTTCCATCCACATCTATTTGCTTTAAACGGTAGTACGATATTCCTTCAGACGGACTATAATCATATGCCGAATAAGATTGAGGCATTGCGGTTGTTCCGGCACCAGGAGTTCTGGCTACTTCAGTGTAGTTGGTTCCGTCCTGTGTTTTTTCTATTACAAATTCCTTGTTGTTTAACTGAGATTCGACAGTCCATTCTGTTAGTACAGAATTATTTTCCGTCATGTAATTTGCCGTAAAAGAACTAAGGGAAATTGGCAATGGGTTGGTATTATTGTTGGAATTCCCGAAGGTGAATTGTCCGTTCATTCCGGTAACTTCAGTAGCAGATGTAACACTTCCCGCACCGGGAAATATTCCGGAAACAGCAGTGTTGCCAAGGTTATGCCATAATCCACCATTGTAATTGGCTACACGTAAAGTAGAATCGTAATAATAGATACCGCTCAAGTTTCCTGTTTGCCAATAGAGGGTTAGGCTCACAGTATCGGTTGCAACGCTTTGCGTGATATACCAATATTCGAGCGAACTAACATTAGTTAGCGGTGCAGCCACCGACATTGAATTTACCGGAACATCAAAAATATAATCTACTGTAATTGTATCAGTATTTGTAGCAGGCGCACTTATAGCCAATGGCATAAATCGGCCGCTGGCACCAACCGGAAATTCAAAAGGGCTGTTCCCTATTTTTGCAACAGGGCCATTAACATAGGAGTTTACAGAACCGCCGACAGGGCAGCTTGCGGTTGATTTTAATAATAAAACATCCGTTGTATCGTTCGCATTTATTATTCCATTTGAAAGATTGAGAATACCTGACACATTTATTGGGGAACTTAATGTAATTCCTGAAGGGTCGTTAATAGTAAGGTTGGTGAAAGTTTCATAAGTTGCAACAGTGCTAATGGTTTGCCCGTTATTCCCATTAAATGAATATACTGTTGCTGCATTAAAGTTCAGCGGCATGTTCTGGTTATTCATAAAATCTCCCAGAAAATTAAAAGTATGATTTCCTGTTGCTGCGCTGGTTGTGCAGAGGGTAACGGTGTGGTTTCCCGAAGATGCTACAATAAAGTTACCGTTAATGGTTATTGTTTCATTGGCAGCGTTGGTAATAAATTGAACAGGGTTGCTGCAATTAATTACAAGGTTATTGAATGCGGCCACTATGGCTCCCGGTGAGGAATATTGGTTATCATCATCCAGTTTTTGAGGAGTTGTTCCCTGGCTGCCTGCAATAATCATGGTTCCGGTAAAATTGTATCCGGATGCAAGTCCATTCATATTCAGATTCCCCAGGCATGAAAGCGTGTTACCTCCATCCATAAACTGGTTTGCCGGCCCACTTTGTTTAAGCCACATATCCTTGTCAAAATTAATGGGAGTATTTGGGGCTAGAATAATGTTCCCGCCTGTTTTAAGGGTATCAATAAAGTTATTTACTGTAAGTGTTAAGTTATTGCCTGTGATGGTTTGGTCTGCGTTTCCTCTTAAATCGGGAGATAGAAAAGTGGAGTTAAATGAACCCGTATTTTGAAGGGTAAGATTACCTGCAAAGGCCACATTGGCAATAATAACGTTATTCACCGAGGATTTATCGAAAATGATATTTCCATATCCGGTAGTGGTAGCTGTTAAAATGGGAAGCGTAAAGCTGTTAAGGTTTAAAAAGTCTACTGTACTTGTAGGGTCAAGATTGGAAGGCCATGTAATACCGGTAAGGCTGTTGGAGTTGCTTATTGTTAGTGTGGCATTGGCAGTAATATTACTTAGCTTACCTGTAACCTTATATGCGGAAGGAATAATAAAATTGACCGCGGTTATTCCATCGCCAATAATTAGTATTGATCCTGTTCCGCTAACAGTCCAGCTCGCCGCAATAGTAGGGGAGGAGTTAGTAACGCCTGTTATATTGAAAGTATGGTTTGCAGTAGAAAAATTGACTGGGGAAGTTCCACCTATTCCATTCACACTTGTGGTCCATTGCGATACTTGCGACAGATCTGTGTTTCCGGCCTTCGGATAATAATTTACATTCACAGCCTTTACACCGGTTAATATTAATAAGGAAAAGAAACAAAGTACAAATTTCAGATTCCGGTTATAATATTTCTTCATGGGTAAATGGGTTTAAATAAAATTATCTCAGGTTAGCACCTGAAATAGCAAATGACAATAGTCATATCAATAAATTAAATAGTTCTAAAAAAATTAATGCTTCCTGAAGGTGTAAGAAATCATAACGATTTTGATTCCTTATGCCTGTTCTTACGTCAATTCGTTTGAAAAGGTTTCAGACCGCCATTGAGGGTAAGCCTAAAAAATATTTATTATAGAAAATAAGTTTCCGGAAAATTACCATTCCGTGTATTCCCAAACCCATTGTTCTTTGGTGATAGCGTCGGACGCTGTTTTTTCAAGAAAACGGGAGTCTTTGCCAAATTTACTAATGGTGGTGTTGGTTCCTTCGGTAACCTGCAATTCTTTTACTGTTTTTCCATCAGGGTAGTATTTAGTGATGGTGGATTTGAATGGCTTATCCATGCAAGCACCATATTCATCCTCTTCAAGGATGTTATTTTTATCGTTAAAGGTTTCTGTCTTCCGGGTGTTGGAATTTTGATTTTCTCCGCCTATAATATCACTTTCAGTTCTATTACCTTTTGTGTCGTATTTATAGGTATGTATGGTAAGGGTTTTATCCCAGTGCCATTGGCTTTTTCCTGTCACCATTTCCGAATCGCGCAGAAGTTTACCCATTTTATTGTACAACAACTTGTCCAGTGTGGTGGTGGTTAAAAGTTTACCATTGCTTTCCTGGGTAGTAATTTTGGAGTAGCAATCGTGATGAATGTTATATAGCGAAATTGTTTTGTTGTCTTCCGGGCATGAAGGACCGGTATTATCTCCAAGCGTTTCTTCAGTCATTGTATAGCTACTGTCCGGATTAAACTTGCATGTTTCAAGTTCAGTTAATTTGTTGCCGTGAAATTTCTGCCAGTTTGTTCTTCTGTTTGCTGCATCATAAACTGAAAATATTGAATTAGTGTCCAGGTTATTGAATATGGAAATATTTTTTATCTCGTTCCCATTAGCATCATAGCCATAGCTGCGGTAGGTCCAATGTTTGTACTGATACGATCTGTTTATCAATAGGCGGTTTTTTTTATCGTATTCATTGTATTCAATAACAGTATCGGAATTGTTAAGTGTGAACTGATACACCACATTATCGGAATCATCATATTTATATGTGATACGGCTTATGTTGTACTGGCTGGTATCATAACGGGTCACTTCATTTTTCTTTTCAAAATCAGAATCATGTATCATCCTGTTTTTTGAATCCCAGGTGAACAACTCGTCATTTCGCATTTGTAATTTGTCGGGCGACATGCTCCTGTCATAATCACTTATCCTTGTCCGGTTTCCGCGTATGTCATATTCAACAGTGGCACTGTCATTAAGTTTTCCAACCGTATCATAGTGTAAAATATAGGTTATCTGGCCCGACTTATTAAAATTATACACCGACTTAAAACCAAGTTTTTTATTTGTTAGCAGTGAATCATTATAAAAGTAATAATACAGGGTGGCGGTTTTAAATTTCACATCTTTTCCTTCGTTCGAATCAAGATAGGCATAATTGCTGTAAGCGTCCAGAAAGCGTCTGCAATCGTTGTGTTCATAATAGCTGTACCGGTAGGTGTAATAGGATGATAAAAATTGAACCCCGCCATTGCGTGGCGGATATGCAGAACTATGGGAATGGTAATATCCATACTGCGCGAATGCGGGTAATGTAAATAATACTATAAAGCAAACGAGTATGGTTTTTTGAATAGCAAGGCTGTTTACGATTTTCTTCATTTTACAATTTTTTGTTAATGGCTTTTACTACTGAAAGGTTACCAATTCTGGTATTCATAAACAGTTTGTTCAATTCCGTATGTGGTGGAATTAATATTTTCAGTTTTGCGTGTATCTTCTCCAAATCTGTATATATAATGGTTTGCACCGCGTGATGTTTCTATTTCTTTTTCGGTGCTTCCATCGGGGTAATATTTTATTTTATAGGTAGCGAATGGTGTATCCAAACAGGAGCCGTAATCTTCTTCCGATAACATTCGGTTTTGCGGGTTATAAGTATATGTAGTACGAACATCTGCGGAGGTTCCTTCTCCACCTTTTCCGATTTTTTCAAGCATATTACCCCAGTTATCATATTTATAATAATTTACTGATAGGGTCCCTGATGAATGGTATTCGCTTTGTTCAACCACTAATTCAGAATCGGAAAGGGCTTTTCCGAAATAATTGTAAAGGTATTTATGTGCGGTAGTTTTTACAGAAGGTTTTCCATTGCTTGTTATGGAAACCTTATCTGAATCTATGTCGCCAAAGTTATTATACACATCCACAGTTGTGGAATTTATAACACAAGAAGTTGGAGCTACTTTGTATTCCGAATAGTCAGAGGACTCATCATCATCCATATCGCCTGCGCTCCCGAAATTCTCGGTTGTTTCGGTTCGTTCCGCTTCTGAACCATAAACAATCTTTTTTCTTGCCTGTAGTTTTCCATTCTTATACGTAATTTTCGTAATAAGCCTCGATGTTTCATCATACGTGTTTATCTCATTTTTCATGGTGTCTTTATCGCCAAATTCAACCGATTGAATTAAGTTCCCATTATCATCAAATTTCATAAAATACGAATCGGCAGCATAATCACCTGTTCGTATTCTCATCCGCATTTGCAGGATACTTGATGTGCCTCCGTCCCTGGCCATTTTCATTAAGCCTTTGGCAGTTGACAGTTTTTTATTGGCGTTATAGGTACAAAAGAGAAACGTAGTGTCTCCTTTATTATCACTTATAACAGTTTTTATCGGTTTGTTAAAATCATTGTAGGTAGTTGCAGAAATTTCAATTGTGGAATCATCCTCTAGTTTATCGGTTTTTACATCCAGTTCCCTGTATTGATTTGGCCGGTAAGTCCAGTTCTTCAACCAAATGCAATTCCCTTTTTCATCATATCTGCCAATAATTTCTCCCTGTAAAGTAAGTTTGCCCTGATCTTCCTCAAAACGATATTCTTTAATACCCAATGGGTGAAATTTATCATCATAAAATGCAATGGCACTGTCCGTAAGTTTTCCTATGGTGTCTGTTGTTACGAACGAGGTAATTTGGCCCTTTCTATTAAAGCGGTATGTTTTCTTCGATTCAATTTTTTTATCGGTAATCAGGCTGTCTTTTGAAACATATTTAATTTCTGTAACCGATTTGAAATACGTATCGCTTCTTCCACTGGTGTCTTGTAAATAATTCAAACATTCGTTCGAGCTCAATGCTTTTAACAAATATCCATTGAGGTCTTCCATCGGATAGTTCTCCTGACCGTTTACTCTTGGAATAAAGAAAGCCAGAATAGCAATTAGGGTTAAAAGAGAGCGTGATTTTACCATGGAAGTAGTTGTTTAATCATGCAAATATAAAAATCTATCGAAATTGGGAATGAGCATAATCCTGCAAAAACTCCGGTCGGGATTTCAATTTCAAACAACCGAATTAATGACTGTGGAGGTGTAAAACAAAATATGTGGTATCAGATAATCAGATGGTTGCGATGTGAAACAAAAATGAATGATTGTAACTTATAGATAACCAGCACTTTGCATGTGCTCGATAGGCAGGTGTTTAATGGTTGTTTTACACCAAAATTCATTTGTTTTACATTTGGATGTTTTATAATATGCTTATAATCAGCAATTAAATTAAATCATTTACACTTATGTAGAACCTGTAAAACTGTATAAAAGTGTAAAACAAAACTCAAAGACAGGCTGGCAAAAAATAAAAAACCGGGCTGTACAGACTAAAACCCAATGTCAAACAACTCCGTATATTCGTTTATGAAGTACATACTATTACTCTTGGTTTTGTTTGCATCCTTCGGCTTAACAGTTTCGGCACAAAGAGATAGTGTAAAATCGAAAATAAGTAACGCCAGATATTTTGGAATAAACTACGAGAATGACTACTTCACTCAAACTGATGAATATTATACCCAGGGAATAAAACTGGAGGCAGTTGGTCCGGTATTCAGATACTCGCCCATAATGTGGCTCCTTCCATATTTAAAACATACAACTATTCAGTATGGTTTAACGGCTGTGCAGGATTGTTTTACACCCACCAGCATTTCAAGCGATTCTATTTTAAGAGGTGACAGGCCATTTGCCGGGTATATTTATCTGGGGCATACAAAAACTTCATTTGATTATGCAAAAAAACAAGCCCTTACTGCCGAAGTAGATGTTGGTGAAATAGGGCAATGTGCGGAATGTGAAGCCGAACAAAAGGAAATCCATAAGTATGGGAATAACATTCAGCCTACAGGCTGGCAATACCAGATTGGCACAGGCCTCTACCTGAATTATAAATTACGCTATGAAAAAGCAATTTATGCTGATACAGCTATTGATATAGATGCCACAGGGCAGATAAGTATGGGAACTGTATATGATAATGCTCTGGCAGGAATAACTCTTCACCTAGGAAAAATGCAGTCTTACTTTATTGGTAATCATACTTCCAAATTTCAGCTTTACGGTATTGTTCAGGCTTGGGTTGAAGGGGTTGGCTATAACGGAACTCTTGAAGGTGCTTTATTCACCCATAATAGTATATATACAATTAGCCCAAAAGCCTTAACCCCAATCTTATTTGGTGATTCTTACGGGGTATGTCTGTCTTATCATAAAACCTCGGTAACCTATTCGGTAACCCATATTACAAACGAGTTTTCTACAGGTGTTTACCACGGTTGGGGCCATCTGAATATAAATATATATTTCTGAAAAATTATACTTATCAGGGCTCTAAAACAGTAAGTTTAGAATATTCGTTAATTTCGCACTTTGCTTCAACCCGTGAACCAACGAATTTTATCTTTTAGTTTATTTATCTGTATACTTATTTGCGCCTGCAATAAAGATGTTATTTACAGGAATGCTCAATATATTCCCGATAATATTTGGGATATGAACAAACCGCTGGTATTTGATGTGCCTGTGAATGACACTATCAATAAATATAATATTTACGTTACCGTTAGAAATGCCGATAACTATGAGTTTAATAATCTTTTCCTTTTTATAGATATTAAAACACCTATGAAATTTACCGAAAGAGATACCCTGGAATGTCCTCTGGCAGACCAAAACGGCAAATGGATCGGAAATGGGTTGGGTGATATCTGGGATAATAAATTTCTTTTTAAATCGAATATGACCTTTCAACGGAAAGGAAATTACGAGTTTGTTTTTACCCAGGCTATGCGGGTAGACAGCTTACCCATGATAATGGATGCCGGCCTGAGTATTGAAAAAGTTAACGCCAGACAAAAACACTGATATGAAAGTAATTCAACATTTAAATAAATCAAAGTCAACTCTTTTTTCATTTGAGATATTGCCTCCTTTAAAAGGGAAAAGTATCAATTCCATTTATGAAAGTATCGATCCGTTGGTGGAATTCAATCCATCTTTCATTAATGTTACTTATCACCGTGAAGAATATGTTTACCGCAAACGTGAAGGCGGTTACCTCGAGAAGATTTCGGTACGTAAACGCCCGGGAACGGTTGGTATTTGTGCTGCTATTATTAACAAATATAAAATTGATACGGTGCCCCATCTTATTTGTGGTGGGTTTACCAAAGAAGAAACCGAAAATGCTCTTATTGATCTTCAATTTTTAGGAATTGATAATATACTTGCGCTTCGCGGTGATGCGGTTAAAACAGAAAGCTCGTTTGTACCTGAGCCCAATGGCAATGAACATGCAATTGACCTGGTAAAGCAGATAGTTGCTTTGAACGATGGAAAATACTTGTACGAAGAGGAAATGACCGAACATACCTCCAATGGAGGCTTCTGTATTGGTGTTGCAGGTTATCCTGAAAAACATTTTGAATGCCCTAATTTCGGAACCGATTTAAAACATCTTAAAGCTAAAGTAGAAGCGGGAGCCGAGTATATCGTTACCCAATTGTTTTATGATAATGAGAAGTATTTTAATTATGTAAAACTTTGCAAGGAGCATGGCATTAATGTACCTATCATACCCGGCATTAAGCCACTATCCATGAAAAAGCAATTGCAAAGCTTGCCTAAATTTTTCCATATTGAAGTGCCCGAAGAGCTTGCTGATGCCATAGAAAAATGCGACGACGACAAAAAAGTTAAGGAAATTGGTATTGAATGGGGTATTAAACAATGTAAGGAATTGATCAAGTTTGGAGTACCATGCATCCACTTTTACACCATGGGTAAATCGGAATCGGTAAAGAGGATAGCGAAAACTATTTTTTAGTTTTTCCCAGATAGTTCAGTAGGTATTTCCCTAAAATATCATACTCTACATTCACCACATCACCAGTTTTTATCGTGCCAAAATTGGTATGTTCGAAGGTATAGGGTATAATAGCTACCGAGAATATGTTTCCTTTCGTATTAGCTATTGTAAGGCTTACACCATTTAGTGCAATTGAGCCTTTTTGAACTACTAACTTACTGCCTTCTTTGCTGCAAGCAAAGGTAAAAACATGGCTTCCTTTAAGCTTTTCCACGGATTTGCACGTAACAGTTCCATCTACATGACCTTGTACAAAATGCCCGTCAATTCTGCCGTTGGCAGGAATCGACCGCTCCAGGTTTATTTTATCCCCTACATTTAAGTGTTTCAGATTGGTTTTATCCAATGTTTCCTTAACAGCCATAACCTCGTAATAGGTTTTGGATATTGGCTTTACTGAAAGGCAAGCCCCGTTATGCGAAACGCTTTCATTTAGTTTAAGTTTTCCCGCAAAGGAAGAACTCACCTGCAGATGCAGATTGCCACCTTTCATGGCAAGGTTTTTAACGGTTCCCAATTCTTCAATAATTCCTGTAAACATGAGGCAAAATTATGAATTATGGGTTATGAATTATAAATTTGCCAAATGTTCTTAATTCATAACTCATAATTCGTAACTCATAATTGAAGTTATTAGTCATACGTTTCAGTTCGATTGGAGATATAGTGCTCACAAGCCCTGTGGTTAGATGCATTAAAGAACAATTGGCAGGAGCAGAAGTTCATTATCTCACAAAAAAGGCTTTTCTGCCTGTGATGCAGGCTATCGGACATACCGATAAAATTTTTGCAATTGAAAAAGACATCAGCGAAGTAATTGAGGATTTGAAAAAGGAAGGTTATGATTTTGTCGTGGACTTACATCATAACCTGCGTTCAATGCAGGTGAAAAACGCTTTAAAAAGTAAATCGGCTGCATTTCCAAAATTGAATATTGAAAAGTGGCTTTTGGTTAACCTCCGGATAAATAAAATGCCCGGCATCCACATTGTAGACCGCTACTTTGAAACAGTAAAATCGTTAGAAGTTAAAAATGATGGAAAAGGCCTGGAATACCATATTCCCGCTAACGAAGAAATAGAGCTATCAACCCTACCTGCAACTCATCAAAATGGCTACACAGGTTTTGTAATTGGAGCCAACCACTATACCAAGCAATTGCCGGCACACAAAATAATTTCCATTTGTAAAAAACTGAATGCACCTGTTATTCTCCTGGGAGGGAAAAGTGATGAAACAAAAGCTTTACAGATAGAACAAGCTTGTGGAAAATTGGTCTATAATGCCTGTGGAAAATTTTCCATTCATGGTTCTGCATCGTTAGTAAAACAGGCAAAAAAAATTATTACTCATGATACAGGTTTGATGCACATTGCTTCAGCTTTTAAGAAAGACATTATATCGGTTTGGGGTAACACTGTTCCGGCATTCGGGATGTATCCATACCTTCCCGGTACCCATTCTCATATTATTGAGGTTAAGGGCCTCAACTGCCGACCCTGTTCCAAAATAGGGTTTAAAGCCTGCCCTAAAAAGCATTTTAAATGTATGGAGGAGATTGACGAGGAAAATATTGTAAAGTTTATAATGGAATAAGGATTTTCATAACCTATAACTTTGAAACTTTATAACTTTACGAACTTTATAAACTTACTATGGAACTAACCGAACAAGAACAATTCCGCCATAATGCGGCAGAAGAGATACGAAAACTGGGTATTGATCCCTACCCCGCTGCATTGTATGATGTAAATGCGAACGCTGCGGAGATACTAGCCAACTTCGAACGTGAGAAAGGAGATTACCAAAACATTAGTATTGCCGGACGTATTATGGGTCGCCGTATTATGGGAAATGCCTCTTTTGCAGAGATACAGGACCAAACCGGCCGGATACAGATTTATATTAAACGCGATGAAATTTGCCCCGGAGAAGATAAAACCCTTTACAACACGGTATTTAAAAAGCTGTTGGATATTGGTGATATCATCGGGGTGAAAGGATTTGTATTTACAACGAATACAGGAACTATATCAATCCATGTTACCTCAATGACTTTGTTGTGTAAGTCACTGCGCCCACTACCTGTAACAAAAGTTGACAGTGAAGGTAAAGCCCACGATGTGGTAACTGATCCGGAACTACGCTATCGTCAGCGTTATGTAGATTTGATCGTGAACCCGAATGTGAAAAATGTGTTTATCCAGAGGGCTAAAATTATTAACTCCATGCGCAACTTTTTTAATGACAGAGGGTATTTGGAAGTGGAAACTCCCATACTACAATCTATTCCAGGAGGCGCGGCCGCAAAGCCTTTTATTACACATCACAATGCCTTAGACATGCCGCTTTATATGCGTATTGCCAATGAACTATACCTAAAACGCCTTATTGTTGGCGGTTTTGATGCAGTGTATGAATTTGCAAAGGATTTCCGGAACGAGGGAATGGACCGTACACATAACCCAGAGTTTACTCAAATGGAAATTTATGTAGCCTACAAAGACTACGAATGGATGATGCAAATGACGGAGGAAATGCTTGAGAAGATTGCTATGGATCTATACGGCACAACTGTAGTTCCATGTGGAGATTATACCCTTGATTTCAAACGTCCGTTTAAGCGGATTGGAATACTGGATGCAATTAAAGAACATACCGGTGATGATGTTTCAGCTATGGATGAAGATGAATTAAGAAAGATATGCCAGAAACACAACATTCATGTGGAAGCATCAATGGGTGCGGGAAAAATGATTGACGAACTGTTTTCGGAAAAATGTGAGAAACACTACCGCCAACCTACTTTTGTAATCGATTATCCGGTTGAAATGTCGCCACTCACCAAAAAGCACCGCTCCAAACCTGGGCTGGTAGAGCGTTTTGAATTGATGGTAAACGGAAAGGAATTAGCCAATGCCTATAGTGAGTTGAACGACCCTGTTGAACAGCGTTTGCGTTTTGAAGAACAAATGAAATTGGCAGCCCGTGGCGATGATGAGGCTATGACCATTGACAATGACTTCCTGCGTGCACTGGAATATGGTATGCCACCATGTTCGGGGATTGGAATGGGAATTGACAGGCTGACTATGTTAATGACGAATAATCCTTCTATACAAGATGTACTATTCTTTCCTCAAATGAGGCCGGAGGTATTTCAATAGATTGTTGTTAGAATTTGTAATTCATAACAAATATTTCATCTTTTGTTGAATTGGGGTCTAATTCAACACTAAATTCATTGCTTCGCTTATCCCTCATCAAGGCACCTGCAATATGAAGTATTTCCCTTCCATTTTTAAGTTTGGAAAAACGAAAACCATATGGAATGAACTCTTTAATATTCCCACAGGCAGTATCAATGCTTGAAAGATTTTTAAGCCCTTCAATCTTATCGTAGTAAACTATTGATGAGTCTATCACAAGAATTCTTGAAACAGAATCGTAATTCCTAGCTTTGAGGTAGCCAACCATTTTATTAACCAAAGGCATTCTTTTATTTACCATTTCAAGTTGACCAACTGGAAATTTAAACTCTTGCTGTTGCCCATTATTAAAGATCACTAAAATATGAATTTCATCATAATTAGTTTTTTCTTCTTTTAGATTTCTGTAAAATATATAAGCCACGTTGGATGCAGGCATTTCAACAATTTGAGCATATTTTTCCATTAAGTCGCATTTACTCATTTTAAGTTCAAAATATTTTTGCTCCCATTATTAGATGAATAGGTAGTACCAATCGAATACTCACACAGTCCTCCATAATAGTTGAGAACTTCTTTTACACCTTTATCCTCATTATCAGTTATATTGAGTAAATTGGAAAGCAAACCGGTTTTCCGCTCTCCATCATGCTTATGCATACAAGAAGCCAGGATAAGTATGACTGAAAATGCTGACACGATTTTATACATAGCTTGTATTAAGTGTAATACAAATATAAATTAGTTTAATTCACTTTCCAGTCATCGGGGGTTAAATCCCAGTTGGACCGGATATTGATTTTATCCGGGTAGTAAAAAACTTTTTCAGGTTGAATATTTTTAAGAAAATTTCCTCCATCCCATTTGCCATTGTTATTATCATCTTGAATTATGCGAATGCCGTATAAAGCAGGAATAAGCCCATCATAAAAAATACTGCTTGTTCCATTAACGGTGTCCTGGCGGGAAACAGCACCCTGATCTCCGAGTAACTGAACTAAATAATGGGTTTTGTTTTTAAACTTCAAATTCAGTGTTAACGTACCAAAATAGGACTGTTCCTCCACTTTAAATTTCAAATTGATAGTATCATTTGTAGCTCCAAACAGATCGGTGAAGGCTCCCGGCATAACCACAAAACGATAAGAAGAATCACTTATCAAGTCCTTTTGCGGCGCAAGTGATAAATCATAAAGGGAAGCCTTGCTCACTTGTTTTAGTTTTATTGAATCTTTTCTTGTAAGTAGTGAAATTTTAGACAAATCAATATTTGTTACTGGTGTGGAAAAGTTCATGCTAAAAGGCCGATGGTAATCATACGCCGATTTTTCACTGATGTTAACATTAACCGTGATAGGTAAAGGCTTTTCAACTTTTTTATTTTTCTTATTTGAATGTCCCGGCATATTGTAAACAACTGCCGTATCAAGTGGGTAATACCCGTGACACACAATAAAACGAAGGGAATCCAGATCAGGATAATTGATCCAATAATTTAGACTATCATGGGTTGCCGAATATTGAATGATTGTTTTGAACGGTTGAGAAATATCAATATTAACAGGCCTTATAACAATACTATCTGCCGGTCGGTTAAATATCATCAATATCTTTCCCTTATCAACAGCTTTGGCTTTTATAAACTGTAATTTAGGTTGGTCTTCCAGGCAAAGAAAAAAATTAACCGTGTCACTTTTACTTAGTGAAAGTAGCCCGCTTTTAAATCCGATACTTTGTGAATAAGGATGATAAAAATAATCTCCCGAGCCTTTGGAAATGGCGATAATCCGATAGTCACCGCTTTTAATATTATCTATCCTGTAAAAACCATTGTCATCAGTCTGGCCGCAATATGAAGGTCGTTTTTTATATGGGGTTGAATCGCTCATATCAGAATATAGCAATACTAATCCTTCCTTTATTGGTTCATGGGTAAAAGCATCCAGAGCCATACCATGCACCGACATTGAATCAATATATGGTCCTGTTGAAAAAACATATTGAAAATTCTTGAGCGGATTGCTCTCATTTAAGTCACAAACAGCATTTCCAAAGTTGAAAGTATAGGTAGTATTTTGTTGAAGGGTATCTTTTAAAAGGGGAATCTCCAATACCCTGCCTTTTACAATAGGAACAGGCAATGTTTTCAATGGAGGTGAAACAATAAACTGCTTTGAAAGTTCTTTCAATTGGATATACTCATCAAAGGTTATCTCTATCTTATTGGTTTGAACATTTGTGCTCTTATTCTCAGGGGTATAGTCCATGGCCTTGGGTGGAGTAATATCTTTTGGCCCCCCGGTGGGTGCAATAACTTGCGCACATCCGCCTAAAAGCAACATAAATAGAAATATTCCTGACAGTCTTTTCAATTCTCAGCGGTTTATTATGCTTTCAATTATGCGCACCACTTCTATAAACTTAGTTTCATCAACAGCCGTAAAATCTGCAATTAAATCACTGTCAACATCTAATACCATTGCCACTTCACCATTTTTACCAAAAACAGGTAATACAATCTCCGATTTACTTTCACTGCTGCAGGCAATGTGGCCCTCAAATGAATTTACATCCTCCACAATTATTGTTCGTTTATTTTTCCAGGCTGTGCCGCAGACTCCCTTGCCAAAGCCAATCCTGGTGCAAGCAACTGTTCCCTGAAAGGGACCAAGAACAAGCTCATTATTTTTTACAACATACAATCCTACCCAGAAAAACCCCATCCCATATTTAATTGCAGAAATAATATTTCCCAAAGCGGCATATTGGTCCGCCTCTTCTGCAAGTGCCTTTAACTGCGGTAAAAGAGAAAGATATTTTTCTTCGCGCGTGTAACCGCTAACCGTGATTGAGTCTGACAAAGTAATTAAAGTTATAAGGTTCAAAGTTATAAAGTTATTTGCCTTTCAACTTTATGAACTCTATAACTTTATGAACTTTCGGCTGATTTTAGGCTTATTTAACAGGGGCGTACTCCTGGTTCGAATAGGGCGGATGTTCAGGAATAACTATTTTGTTGAAATTAAATTTGGTATTCGAGTGGCAATTATTGCAGGCAGTTGTAAGGTTTGTAAAGGCTACACTAAAATGTTCCTCATTTTTTTGGGTAATGGCTAACTGCATGGTATCCATTTGTGGATATATCATACTCTTTAATAGTTTTACTTCAGGTCTGTCTTTTTCAATTTCTTCCGCTTGCTTTAGCACTTCCATAATTTCATCATGTTCAAACTGGGCCAATGGCCAGTTGTCTTCCCGTCCGGCAAACCATAGTTTATTATGATGAATCTGGACCGCGAGCATCAGATCTCCAAGGCCGGGCTTCACCCGCTGAATTTCCTTTTCAAGGCTATCGTTCCGCTTGTTTAAATAATTTATCTCCGATTGCAGGGTCTTCACCATGGTGCGGTTATCATTACACCCTTCCAGAAAATAAACTACAATAGGTAATATCAGCAGATACTTTAGTTTCATTTTTTGCTTTTGCTTAAAGGTATTAATGGTTTATCCAGTCTATCTGCAAATTTATTAAAAAATCGACCATTCATAACCCAATAGTAAGTTAACAAAGCGGTGCCTACACCAACAAATGAAGCCGCATACACATCTTTCAGAAAGTGCTCGGAAAGATACATTCGTGAATATGCAATCAGAAATGCAATGATAAAATAAAGAACCTTTAAAAAATTGTTTTTTGTGTATAAAGCCAGCAGGCAAAACATGGCAAACCCGGTGGCAGTGTGCCCGGAAGGGAAACTATAATCGGAATAAACATCAACGTTAGGAACCAGGTAAAGTGATTGGTGCATATCATTGAATACTGATAGCGGCCTTGGAGAATGAAAGATTTGCTTGAGCAGGTTATTAATACCCCCGGAAATTAGAAATCCTAAAACGGAAATAAGCAAATAACGGAATCGTACAAAAGCAAGTACTAAGGCTACCGGTATTATCATAGCCCCAAGGCCAAGCCATGTCCATGCACTGAAAAACACATCGGCAGCAGGGCAGTGAAATTGATTGATGAATAGGTGTATCTCCGTTTTGCTCCACAAAACAAGAGTAATTCCACCTGTGAGCAAAAAAATAAAATAGGGTATAAAAAATGCTTTATTCTTTTTAAGAAAAGCTAACATCAGGCAGAGCCTATATTATGGTGTAAATCGTGAATTTGCTGGTTCCAAAGCCTGGTCGATTCTTCAAGCTCCTTAGGGTTATCTGCAAAGTCACTAACAATAAGGGCTACTTCACTGGTAAGGTCATCAATAACAATCTTGAACTCGAAATACCTTTTATCTGCTTCATCAAGCCAATGAAACCGAACCCATTCTTTATCTTTTATCGCAATTTGTTTGGCAAGTCTCTTTTCCCCATCTTCCCAATTGAACACAAAGTTTCCTTCAATGATATAAACTCTGTCTGCAAACCATTTTTCTAATCCTCCTGGGGTGGAAATGAATTCAAAAAGCACATCGGGAGAAGAATTTAATTCGTATTCCAATGAATAATATCCTTTTGGTTTAGGTTCTTCTATTTTAGGCGGTGCAGGTTTAACAGGTATCATAACTTTTTTTAACGGAGCCTTTACTATAGGTTTTACAGGTGCCTTGGCTACTATTTTGGCAATCGGTTTGGCAGCAGGTTTCGCAACTGGTTTAGACGCAGGGCTGCTTACCGTTTTCACTATTGGTTTTACAACTTTCTTCTCAACCTTATTTTTAGCTACTTTGGGTGCAGGTTTTTGTTTTTTTGCAACAACTTTCTTCTTCTCGATCTTTTTCGAAACTTTTTTAGCAGGTTTAGGCTTAGCCAGAACTTGCTTTTTGGGAGTTACCTTATGTGTTGATTTCTTCTTATTCTTCATTTTCAAAGGGGACAATCGGGCGGCAATAATAAAGAAAAAACAAAACAAAATGCAATTTTTAACTGTTTAATTGTAAAAACTTACAAAAAACCTTACTAGAAAATGAATATTTGATTGAATCTAATCATTAAAAGCAGACAATTTTTACTGATTATCATATAGATAATGCAAAAAAGTAAAAACTGGCCGTTTTTATTCTCAGAAAAGCCAAAACGAGCAAAAGGTTAAATCATTACCTTTGCAAACTTTTAATTAAAAACCTAATTGTTCGGCGAGGTAGCTCAGATGGTAAGAGCGTCGGATTCATAACCCGGAGGTCGAGGGTTCGATCCCCTCTCTCGCTACAATTAGAATTGATTATCAGTATATTACATATATTGATTGACAAATACAATGGCAAAAAAATAGGTTTACGGATGTATTCAAAGTGTCTTTGATTTTATTTCTTCCATTGTTGCCATTCACCTTTCCTATTCCTTTCCAGGAGCAACTTAATGTCTTACTTAGAATAAACCCTTAGTGAAGAAAGTGCAAAGCCACCCCAGTACCTAAAGGAAAATGAAAATTTTGGAGTAATGAAACAAGGAATTGAGTAATATTGGCAAATTACAATAATTGCCTTGAGGAACACAATTAACTATAATTCAAAAATAGGGTTGAAATACAACAGTAATAAGAAATAAGGATTGAACTATGAATGAGAAGGAAATTCCAACTGAATATTATGTAGATGAAGTCAACATTAAGGATATTCCAAAGGGCAAGTACGGAAAACTATGGTATGCCACAGGAAAATCTTATTTAGACTTTGGGCAAGCATCTGGAATTGAATTTTACTCACTTGACAATAAGAATAATAGTAAAGTTTATTATAGAATTATGGAAGGTATGAATATACTTTCAGAGAATAATTTTGAATTAGTAAGTTTTCATGAGGCGACTCGATATTACGGTCCCTGTGCAATATTAAGAAAATCCTAATATTGTAGGCGAAATAACGATAATTATATATTCTTAACCATTTCCGCCAACGATGTTACAAGAAAATAGATGCAGTTCCTGCGGAGCACCTTTGCCACCCAATAAACTTGTTTGTGATTTCTGTGGTGCTACATTCAACTATATCAGAGGCAGTAAGATTGTTACTCCTTCAGCCTATTTTCCTGATAGGCTCAATGAAGCAAAATCAATTTTAACAGAATCAATCCAATCAAGTCCTATTTCGCAAAATTTATTCTTACAATCT
>CAIPDV010000041.1 GCA_903863935.1 uncultured Bacteroidota bacterium | reverse complement strand
TTTTTAAAAGATTATCTAATTATCAATATTAATACTTAACAACAAAACAATTATGATACACTTTTTTATCGGGTTAAAATATACAGAAGACCCTAAACAACTTCAGGAAGATAATGGCAAGCCAAAAGCAATGTCAGAAATCCTGTTCCAGCTTATGATGGCAACCGGGGTTAATCGTCTTTTCAATAAATGCACCATAAAAGAATTCCTTTTCCGGTTAGCAATCTGTCTGCATAAATACGGAGTCATTAAAAACTTCTTTACCGATGATAAAATTATTGAAGTTGATTACGACGGAACCAAGATTGAATTCTACCTCAATGACCTCATCGGACACATTGGATTTGAAATAAACGATGATGAGTGCCCCTATGTTGCAAGAGGCATATGGCTGAAGAATATTAACACATTCTGGGAGAACGCTGCTGCCGGTGCCGCAATTTCCGGAGTGCCCATTATAGCAATTGAACATATAAGTGGCAGTAGTTACCATCTGGGTGTAAATAAACCGGGAAACCCAGATGCTGAAACAATCAAACTGGCAAGACTATTTTCGGAATCTGCCGTGAAAAGCATCCGCGAAGAAAAACTAAAAGAACTTTATAAAAGGGTAAAAGAATACAGTAAGCTGCTGAAAGACTACAAGGAATTTATAGAAGAAGTTGTTCCGGAGGAATTTGACTATGAATCCATACCTCTGGAAATAAGAAATCAATTTTACAAGAAAATTGTTGGAGCCGTCGATGTGGATGATCACGAATATCAGGAAACAATCAATGATGAAAACTCAACGCTGGCAAGGTTAATGTATTTGACTTGGCTATATGCTAATGGTCATGTTGTGGAGTATAAAATTACAAGGGAGTTTGATAGAGGCACTGCAATAAACGCCGAGGTTGACAGAGTTTATTCACGAGTTGGCGGTTTTGACTACGACGATTACGATGGCTTAAATAATTTAGGCATTGGAATTAACCTCGCCGATACCTTTTATGATTATGGACTGGATAAACTGGCACATTTATTAAAGGATGAAAACAAAGATTATTTTATCAAAAATTCCAATTCATGATAATATTTAACAATCATTACAAAATCATTTATTCTTACCTATTTATGGAAAAGTCTATAATATGGAAGATAAGGAGTATAATTTGCGTAAAACTATTCGCATGGTGTTGGAAAACCAAAATAATGCGAAACTAACAGATGACGACGATATTCCCGACAATGTTGGTAGTTGGTGGTTGTATGAAGAATTTGCTATGCAACTTCTGCGTCAGATTGGTTATACCGGCAATTCCAGCGAAGCAATTTACAAAACAAAAGAAGCAATTGAAAAGAATGAAGGATGGACATTTGATAGATTTTAATTCTTTTCTACCTTTGAATCAATAAAATTTACCGCTTATGGCATTTGAAGACCATTTTCATCTGAATTTGGATTATGAAACCAATTCATATTATAGAGTCACTAAAGAGAACAAAGAAAAGTTCAAGGAACTAAAGAATACCATAATATCTAAGGCTAAAAAGAAAAAGCCAGTTTCAATAAATGAAATTAATAATCTTTTTACAATGCTTATTGATATTGAAGATGAGGAGTTCAGGCATTATCTTTCCGAGGCGGATTTATATACAAGTTACGTAGTTGAGTATTTTGAAAATTCAAAGGATTATTTCTGGCAGGAACTCATACCCGGCAAAGGAGATAAGGTTGATTATTGGGACAGTGCAGAAAAGAAATTTGTGCAAACCTACCTGGAGGATATATCAGATGAAGGATTTCAACATATGATAATGTCAATACTTCATGAATATATAATAAAGGACAAGGGGCGTAACCCGCCTCTGGAGAAGAGCGAATGTATTGTAGACCTTATTGAGGCACTGTTAAAATACAGACGAGATTTTATGAAGGAAGTTATAAAACCACTATATACTTGTTACAGGATTAGAGCAGTTGCTGCTGCTATTGCCGACATAGTATTTAATTTAATAAAGGAACCAAAGCCCGGCAAGAAACCAACTAACCATGAACGATACTATTTTTTAGCCCGTCAAGAATTTGAAATAGCCCTATCTAAATACCCTGAATTATTTGAGGGAGTACCTACGGGAAAAACATTATAAAGTTAATTCAATTCACTGTACTGCAAAAATTTGTAGAAATGCCGTACTGCA
>CAIPDV010000040.1 GCA_903863935.1 uncultured Bacteroidota bacterium | reverse complement strand
TTACTTCTTTAATGAAGTTCTCGGATGTTTGTTTACTCTTTGTTTCCATAATTATTTAAAGTTAATAGTTTTTGGAAACACTATCTTATTTTTAACTATTTTTAGTCCACTTTATGCTGAAGATTTACAACCTACGTGCATTTTGGTTTTTCATCTACAGCTTCAGGCCCATATGTTAATTCAGGTTTTTATACATTTACCGATCCTGTTGCCAGTTCCTTTGAACCCTATTTTATCGTTGGTGGCAGATATTACTTCAGCAAAAGTATTGGCGCATTTGCCGAATTGGGATATGATATTAGTTACTTTAAAATTGGCTTAAGTTTCAAATTCTAACAGACTTTCTAATCTTGTGAAAAAAACCCTGCCGTTGGCAGGGTTTTTTGTTTATTTGTGATTAGCAGTATGTTACCATCTATTTTTTCTGTTTCACACCAGGATTTCCATATATAAATATTAACAAAAGAGTATTAATAATTATTTGATTTTAACAATTGTGCTTGAATATATTATATAATTTTGTGCCCAAATAATAACCAATCACAACAAACATGAAAAAATTATCGATTATCTCAGCAACACTTATTACAATTGGCATTGTAGGTGCTTGTAATAACGATGCTAATGCGCAGGATAAAAAATTAAGCTTTGGCCTAAACGTTGGAGCAGGTATTCCAATGGGTGCTTATTCAAAAACTGATTCTACGGCTTTGCCTTTATCTGGTTCAACCTATAATGCAGGAAAAGCTAATGATACTACCAAGTACAATGGATTTGCAAAAACCGGCTTTCATTTTAGTGTTTACGGACAATATATGATTGCCGGGCCTATAGGAGTTAAGTTACTCATTGGAGGAACCATGAACTCATACGATGTTACTAGCTTTAATAGCACCTATGCCTCTATTCTTACCGAAAATTCAAGTGGTCCACATGGAACACTCCCTGCTTTTACAGCAAGTGGAAGTTATTACATAGGACAATACCTTGTAGGTCCATGCTTAAAATTACCCGCAGGTGATAAACTTAGAATTGAAGCTCAGATTTTAGTAGGTCTTGCTACATGCAGTATGCCAACTTTAACATCCAGTTATAGTGCATCAGGAGGTTCTGGTCCAACAGCTTATTCAGAAACATTCACCGGCACTTATAAGTCATCCTCGGGTAGTGGTTTTGCATATAACATCGGAGCAGGAATTGAATATATGATTACCGATATGATCGGATTACATTTGAATGTTGGATACACAGGTTCAGGTCTAAGCTTTGCAAGTTATACCAAGAGTTCTTCTGATAGCTACACTTTTGGTGGTGTAACTCAATCTTCATCCAGCAGTGGCACATGCAATTTTCCTAAAACCATGTCAATGGGTTTACTACAAGTAACTGTTGGTGGCTCAATTGATCTTTAATAGTAAATTAATTTCTTATAAAAGCCCTGACTATAAACGTCAGGGCTTTTTATTTATATGCGTATCTTCATCCCCAGTTAATCTATTCCGTCTTGAAGATCCTGGTAATTCAAACAGCTTTTATTGGAGATGTAGTTCTTGCCACCCCGGTTGTAGAGGAATTGCACAGGCAATATCCCGAAGCCAAAATTGATTTCCTGCTGCGCAAAGGGAATGAATCCTTATTTGAAGGTCACCCATTTCTAAACAAGGTTTTAATTTGGGATAAGAAGATCAACAAATTCAGTAACCTTATTAACCTGGCTAAGAAGATAAGAAAAACAGGCTATTCCAAAGTAATAAACCTGCATCGTTTTGCCAGTTCAGGTTTCATAACATTCTATTCAGGAGCAAAAGAAAAAATAGGGTTTGATAAAAATCCATTTTCATTTTGCTATACCATAAAAGTAAAACACATTATTGGAAACGGTAAATCCGCCCTTATAAATGGTTCGGGCAGGCATGAAGTAGAAAGAAACCTTGAACTCGTTTCTGCAAATGCAAATTCTACGATCGTTAAACCCCGCCTCTACCCTACTATTGAAGACTTTAACAATGTTCAGAAATACAAAAACTCTCCTTATATATGCATTGCCCCTTCTTCTGTATGGTTCACCAAACAATTTCCGGCAAATAAATGGGTTGAGTTTTTAAATAAAACAAATGTTAACGTATTTTTAATTGGCGCAAATTCAGATATTACTTTGTGTGAACAGATAATTAATTCCTCTACAAATAAAAACATAGTAAATCTGGCAGGTAAACTTAGTTTCCTTCAGTCGGCCGCGCTTATGCAAGATGCAGTTATGAATTACTCGAATGATTCTGCTCCTATGCATATTGCCTCATCGGTTAATGCACCTATAACGGCTGTATTCTGCTCGACAATTCCAGCTTTCGGGTTTGGCCCTTTGTCTGACAGATCATTCATTGTTGAAACTAAAGTTAAGTTGGATTGCCGCCCCTGTGGCTTGCATGGCTTTAAAGCTTGCCCTAAAGGACATTTTAAATGCGCATTAACAATAGAGCCGGAGCAACTTATGGATACCTTACTTACCTCCCCACTTTAAGATAGGGCTCTATCTTACTAAATGTACTATCATTCACGGCTGCCATTTTATGCAAATCGGATACAGCTTTAAAAGGGCCATGTTCCTCGCGGTAATTTACTATTGCTTTGGCAAGATAATAGCGGATGTAAGGATGATACCCCAATTGCTTTATACTTGCTGTGTTAATATCCAGTTTAGTTACCAAACCTGTATCGGCACGCACTTTGGCAATTTCCGCATTAAATATGGCAGTATCCATTCCCCACACTTCTTTTAATTGGGTGGTGGAATAATATCCTCCTAATTTTTTACGATACCGCACAATCATTCCTGCGCAATAAGAGGTCATTTTTGGCAATGCGAGTAATTCAGCTGTGTCGGCAGAATTAATATCGATAAGAGCATTGGCAGAATGTTGGGTTGAGGGTTTAGCCTCCGCCTTATTCAATTCACTTTTAAATTCAGAAAAATCAATCTTCGCATTTGATGACGGAAGATAATCTGACAGAAAAAGAAAAATAATTAATAAAAGGATCAGAAACAAAAGGACCAAAATGCCATTTCTCTGCCTCTTGTTAAATGCAAAATAATCTTTCCAGAAATCTTTTATCGCCATACCCGTTTACCAATAGGGTAAAAATAAGAAAGGATTGCCAAACGGCAATCCTTTCTTAATAAAATATTATACCTCAATTACCACATGTAAATGGTATAGTTGTTTCCATTTAAGGTAGCAATAGCTTGTGAATCGCATGTACCAACATTACCAAAGTTAATGGTAAGAGTATTGCTGAAACCATCGCGTGAAATACTAACAACACCTGCTTCGATCCAAGGGCAGCCCGGAGCCGGTGTATACCACCAAGGGTATGCTGTAACGTAAAGCGGACTTGTAATAGTAAGGCTATATCCAACACCACTGCTGGAAGTACCACTTGCACTACCCGTAATTACATAATACCAGGTTGTGCCAACATAGGTAAGCACATTATTACGTGTAGATTTCCATGTGGCTTTTTTACCGCTTGGATTGGTTATAGTAAGATCGGCAGTAAAATTCCAATTTTCAAAACCATTTACATTATGGCCTTCGTTGGTCCAGGTTCTTGTACCTGCAACACCATACATGGTTGTTTGGGTTGTACCCACTTTATATCCATTAAAGGTTTCTGTAATGGCGGTAGCTGAATCAAAATAAGCCTGAAGGAAAAACCCGCTGCTGGCTTTCCATGATACCTGTATCTTTCCTTCTCTCCAACGGTAATCTTTACATTGTACAGGAGCAGAACCAAAATCAATGGTTACAGTAATGTTACCGGCAATGGTTGTAGAATCCCAAGACAGAACGCAACTGGAACTATACGCAGATTGAATGGTATGTGCAGGTCCGTACTTATTAGAGCTACCTTGCATAGCAGCATCTGACACGTTCTTTGAGTCATTCGAAGCGAAAGAAGCATTTGCTTCATCCTGTGCCGCGGCATAATCAGTATCAGGTGTGGTTGAACTTTTGTGGCAGCCCGTAAGAACAAACCCTGAGAGAGCTATTCCTAAGATACCGCTCAAAACGAAATTTTTTGTTTTCATGGCAGTTGTTTAATTTTATTGTTTTGCTATTTGATATTACAAAGATAATAAGGTTTAAATTTCAGGGTAAATTTAATTATCGCCTATTATCTCTTTCAGGTTGCGAATTAAGACCTTCAAGGTGAAGTGAAAATGAAGTTTGATATGAGAAGGGCTTATACGTAATTATGAAACTCGCAATACATTGACTATTTGATATTTGATGGTAATTCTAAATTATAACACTAAGTCGGGTAATAATAATTTGCCCCATCGAATTCAAGGTATTTATGTAAGTTTGTTCTAAAGGGAATCAGCAATTATCTCTACAAATCAATCCCTTAGCGTAAATGAAGAAGCTTTTTCCCATAACTCTGCTGATAATTACATGTATTTGCCTTGTTTTTGATGCGCATAACCGCTGGAAAGGAGACAACTGGAAGGCAACAATCAATTCGGACGGGTATGGTTATTACGCCTATCTGCCTTGCGTATTCTCCCTGCATTCATTCGATTATGAAAAAATAATAAGCAAAGAAATGCAGTTACGGCCCGATGCTGCTTATGATGATGCCAAAACTTGTTTCCCTGGGGTTAAAAACAACAGGACCGATAAATTCTTTGCGGGTGAGGCCGTTTTGTTGCTTCCATTTTATATAGGTGCCTGGGTAATCGCCAAAGTCTCCGGAGCTGATACGGGCGGGTATTCGCTTCCATTTCAACTTGGGGTGAGTTTTGCAGCACTCTTCTATCTCATCCTTGGACTAATTTTTATAAGAAAGCTCCTGAAACAATACAATTTCTCTGAATCTATTATTACTGCAACGTGTTTAATTCTGGTACTTGGAACCAATTTACTCTATTATGCAACAATTGAGCCATCCATGTCTCACATCTATTGCTTTAGCCTTACAGCTATCTTTCTTTATTATGTTAAAAGATACTTCTCTTCGCATTCTTCAAGTGATGTTATAAAGGCCTCTGCCATCTTTTCTTTGCTTTTAATAATCAGGCCTACTAATATTAATAGCCTTGCTTTTGTTCCCTTTCTTGCCGGTGATTTTAATTCCCTCAAAATACTTTTCAAGAATATTTTTTCTCCACGTATCTTGCTTTCAATTCTGGCCATTTCAATTCCCATCCTATTCATTCAGGGAATCATTTGGAAAATAGAAACAGGTCATTTCATTTTTTGGAGCTACCAGGGTGAAAAATTTTATTTCGGTGCGCCTGAATTTACCAAGTTCTTATTTAGTTTCCGGAATGGATGGTTTCTTTATACACCTATTATGTTTCTCGCCTTATTTGGTGGGTTAATAATTCTGTTGCGCAAAAATTTCTACCTGTTTTTCACCTTTTTGCTTTTCTTCATTTTTACGGTTTATCTTCTTTCAAGCTGGTATGCCTGGTATTACGGAGGGTTCGGCAAACGAGCCATGGCAGATTACTACGCGGCTTTTGCCATTCTTATAGCACTATGTTTAACAGCACTGAATAAAAACCTTATACTCAGAATAAGTTTGGCTGTAGTTCTGGGGTTTCTGATTTTTGTAAACATTACCCAAACACGCCAATACACCAATTTTATTTTCACAAATGAATACATGAACAGTGTAAGATATTGGCAACTATTTCTTCGAACCGATAGCAAATATGTAGGCATGTTCGAACATCATCCTCCGGCGGATTTGAAGATGCTGGATAACTATTCATATCAAAATGGTTTTGAAGATGACTCCTGGGGTAACGGAGGAAGCATCACTTCTGAAAAAGCTCATAATGACAGGCATTCTGCATATATTGGAGCCAGGGTGCATACTAGCCCGGCACTTGCTTTAAAGGCCGCTGATTTATCCACGCAGCAAAACGTATATGCCTACGTAGAGGCGGCAATTTATATGCCTGACACAACTAATGATGCCTCACTTATTCTGGATATTCAAACCAAAGATGGAAAAGTTTATTCATCCACAAGAACAGCATTAAAAGGGCTTGTTCCGTATTATTCCGATTGGGAAAATGTTACAGCAACTATGCCTATTCCTATTATTAAAAATAGTGATGACAGCCTGAAAATCTATTTTTCGGCTACCCGCGGGAATACGTACATTGATGATGTAAGTATAAACTTTGGAGTGAAGAAATAATTTACTTTAAAGTTTCTCAAGGATTTTTTCCATCTGCATACCACGCGAACCTTTCAGCAGAATGGTGGAATCTTTAATCGGATTTTCTGCAAGCCATTGCATAAATTCATCCGTAGAAATAAAAAGTTTTGCTGAAGACTTTACTTTCGAAAAATCATTCCCAACCAAATAAACTCCTCTCCACTTTTTGCTGTCAATTAAATTGGCAATAGTTTGGTGCTCCTTCTGGCTTTCTTCACCCAGTTCAAACATATCGCCAAGAATCAATATTTTATTGGAATTATTTAATGCAGCAAAATTTTCAATAGCTATTTTCATACTGCTCGGGTTAGCATTGTATGCATCTACCCAAATAGTGTTACTTCCTTTTTTTTCAATCTGCGAGCGGTTGTTGGATGGGATATATTCTTCAATGGCCATTTTAATTTCATTAAGAGCAACCCCGAAGTTTGATCCGATTGAGGCTGCGGCAAGAATATTATTGAAATTATAAGAACCCGCCAGATTACTACTCACTTCAACTTCCTTTCCATCAATATTTATTTTTCCTTTGGCAAGAAAGTTTTCTTTATCCAAAGTACCTTTCACATTGGACTTACCGGTTGTTCCATAGGTTATTTTCTTTATCCCATCAGATTTTTCCATTAATAATGCATCATCTGAATTCACAAACAATTTTCCTCCCTTCATTTGTATAAAATCGTACAACTCACTTTTTGCTTTTATAACTCCCTCATACCCTCCAAAGCCTTCCAGGTGGGCTTTTCCAATGTTTGTTATAATTCCGTAATCAGGCTCAGCTATGTTTGACAAATCCCATATTTCACCAACGTGGTTTGCGCCCATTTCAATAACTGCTATGCCATGTTTATCGGTAAGTTTTAGTAACGTGAGTGGCACGCCAATATGGTTGTTAAGGTTGGCTTGTGTAAATAGCGTGTTGTATTTTTTTGATAAGACTGCCGCAGTCAATTCCTTGGTTGTTGTTTTTCCATTGCTGCCTGTTATTCCAATTATCGGAATAGTAAATTGTTTGCGATGATGGTTGGCCAGGTTCTGCAATGTTTCCAGCACATCATTCACCAAAATACATTTGTCGGAATAATATTTTTCCTCATCAATTACAGCATAGTTGCAACCTTGCTTTATTGCTTGTGCAGCAAATTCATTTGCATTGAAATTGGCACCCTTCAATGCGAAAAACAGACTGCCGGCTTTAATATTGCGGGTATCGGTGCATACCTCCGGGTGCTGCCTATAAATTTGATATAGTTCTTTAATTGAAATGTTTTTCATGAATTCGCCACTTTTTTTAAGGTGCTAGTTTACAATTTCATTTTCATTAAAATATTGAATAATTGCTCTTTTCATCATTTCCTTTTGTTCGCCGGGTTTAAGGGTTGGCAGAATAGTTGTTGGCTCCCATTGCGGCCATCCATCAGCATCTTTGCCTGTAAATTTATAGTACCCCAATGGTTCCAGTAATTTGCAGGTTGCAATATGCATCAAGTCCAGCTTTTCATCTTTCGATGGTTTGAAATAACCCTTTCCCAATTCCTGAATACCAATTAAAAGTATTATTGATTCAATTTCAATTCCCTCTCCAAAAGATAGTTCTATCTTTTTTACTAATTCCTTCCAGTTATTTTGTAACACTTCATCCATAATCTTGTTTAACAGGTGTGTAAAAATAGTCTAGATTTCGTTCCGAGGTAATTGTATATTTGCGAAATATGAGAAATACAGATATTATTCTTATTATTCCTCTGGTTTGGGGTACCTACCGGGGTTTCTATCGCGGAATAATATCTGAGATCACCTCCCTGGTGGCAATGATTATTGTTTTTTATGTCTCTATTAAGTTTTATGCAGTATTCGCCACCTTTTTGAGTTCTCACCTCCATAGTAAACTATCGCCTGCCTATATCTCTATTGCCGCTTTTGTAATATTATTCCTTGTGCTGCTTGTGCTGGTATATGCTCTTTCCATGAAAATAGAAAAAATGACCGAAGCACTTCACGTTAGCTTGATTAATCATATTGCGGGTGGTATATTTGGGTTTATAAAATGGGCTTTTATGATCAGTATTGTGATCTCTCTTATTGGTATGTTTGGCAATAAGCTTGATTTCAGTATTATCAAATTCAATCATACGTGGATATACAACCACCTTGAAATGATTGCGCCTAATATGATGCCCGGCCTGCTTGGCAAACCAGCCTGATAAATTTACGCCGGAGTGCTAACGGAATGTTTTGCAAGTAATTCCTCTATCTTCTCAACCATATCCTTCGAACCAATGAACAAAGGTGTCCGTTGGTGAAGTGCATTTGGTTTCAACTCCATGATCCGCTTAGTGCCGCTTGTAGCTTTTCCGCCTGCCTGCTCCACAATAAAAGCAAGTGGGTTGCATTCATATACCAGTCTCAACTTTCCTTTCGGCGAAGCTGATGTTGTAGGATATAAAAACACACCTCCAGTAATCAGGTTACGGTGAACGTCCGCCACTGCAGAACCAATATAACGTGAAGAATATGGGCGATTGGTTGCTGCATCTTCTTCCTGGCAGTACTTAATAAATTTCTTTACTCCTTCCGGAAAATGCACATAGTTACCTTCATTTATAGAATAAGTCTTACCTTTTTTAGCCATTTGCATGTTTGGGTGCGAAAGGCAGAATTCGCCAATGGATGGGTCGAGCGTAAAACCATTCACACCTTTACCAGTGGTATAAACCATCATGGTAGATGAACCATAAATAATATATCCGGCCGCCACCTGTTCGGTTCCGGCTTGTAAAAAATCTTCCAACTTACCCGGACCGGAAAGGCTAACGCGGCGGTAGATGGAGAATATAGTTCCTACCGAAACATTCACATCAATATTGGATGAACCATCCAGCGGATCCATGGCTACAACATATTTCGCGCCTTTGGAAACTGCATTATCAACGGTAATAATATCTTCATTTTCTTCTGATGCAATAGCACAAACCTCACCGCCAACACTCAGTGCGGCAATGAATTGTTCGTTTGCATATATGTCCAGCTTCTTAACTTGTTCGCCCTGTATGTTTTTATTCCCGGTTTCACCGAGGATACCTGCAAGACCGGCTTTGTTTACCTCGCGGTGAACAATTTTACCGGCAATGGCAATATCGCTCAAGAGCCTTGTCAACTCTCCTTTCGAATACAAAAAATCGTCTTGTTTTTCAACGATGAACTCTCCTAATGTTTTAACTTTTTCCATGATTTGGCTAATTCAAAATTTTTGGGACGCAAATATAGGTATTTTCTGCTAATGGTTCTTACAACTAAGTAACAGAAGTGATTCTTAAGAAACCGTACTATTTAGTGCTTTGAACGTGCTGAATCTGAAAAACTAATAACATTGCTAATTGAATTCTTACATTGATCAAGTATATCTGGGAATGCCTTTCTCCATTGTTGTAACCAAGATGCATTCGCCAATGTATCATATTTAAATTTCTCATCTCTGTCACGCATGTTATTCGCTCTTTGCAAACTCAAATAATATTGAGTCAGCAAATTAAGATCATATGGGGAAGTATGTTTAATAAATATGTTATTTGAAATAAATTCATTGGAAGCTTTAAGATTAAATTCCCTCATTATAATTTTATATTTCCAGTTAGGCAAGAAGCTCTGTTCCAATACATTTCTATTTGTATTTGCCTCAATATTAATAGCTTTCACCATTGAAATATAGTTGCTTACTTCTTTTTTTTCATCAACCCAAGTATTTATTAATAATGCCAACAATACACCAATTAAAGTAGAGCCAATAGTAAATGGGAATTTAATTGATTCCGTTTTTACAGTTTCATTCATAGTATTTTTATTAAGTATGCTCAAAAGTAAATAATGTTTTCAAATAAAAGTACGTGAATTTGCAAAAAAATACTTCACGCAACTAAAGAACAAGTATTTTTGGGGTTCATGTATATTACCTCTCAATGAACTACACTATACGCAAAGCTGTTAAGGCCGATGTGGCCGATATGTTACGACTTGTAAAGGAACTGGCTACCTACGAAAAGGCTCCGGATGCCGTGGAAGTATCTCTGGCTGAGATGGAAGCTGATGGTTTCGGACCCAATGCCATTTATAGTGCCTTTATATCTGAAATGGACGGTATGATAGTCGGTATGGCACTTTATTATACCAAATATTCCACCTGGAAGGGAAAAGCCATTTACCTAGATGATATTATTGTAAGCGAAAAATACCGCCGTTTCGGGATTGGTGGAAAGCTATTTGAAGAAGTTGTGAAAGCCGGCAAGGAAATGGGCGTGCGTAAAATAGACTGGCAGGTATTGGATTGGAATGAACCCGCTATTCAGTTTTATAAAAAGTACAATACCGTTTTCACCAATGAATGGGTGAATTGTACGTTGTATAAAGAACAAATCCAAAATGCAATGGAACGCGGATAACGCGGATTGCTTATGATAAAAACAGTGATGAAAATCTTATCAAATCTTAAACAATCTGCGTTATCCGCGTTCCATTTTAAAATCCACTATGAAAGTCTATAAATTCGGAGGAGCATCAGTAAAAGATGTGGAAGGTTTAAAACGGGTGGCCGATATTCTGGCTAACACCGAAGGGAATGTTGTTGCCGTGGTTTCAGCCATGGGAAAGACTACCAACGCCCTGGAAAAACTGGTCCCGAAATTAAGTGTGGTTGAAGCAGAAAAAATTCTGGGTGAGATTGAACAATACCACCTTGCATTGGCCTGTGCTGTTAAGCTACCTTTCTGGCATTCGGTGAATGTGGAGCTAGAGCGCGATTTCCGCGAATTACGGGTTTTTGTGCAGGAGTTCAACAGCGAGAATTACGATGAACGCTACGACTACATAGTATCGATGGGCGAGATCATGTCGACTCATATTGTGAGCGGATACCTGAAAGGCGAAGGCATAGACAATGCATGGGTAGATGCCCGCCACGTAATTATTACGGATGATAAACATCGCGATGCGAAAGTAGATTTCACGAAAACACAAAAGCAAGTGAAAGCCCAAATGATGAAGGCTGCTAAACAAAACAGGATTGTAATTACGCAAGGCTTCATTGGCAAATCAGATAAAGAGCATCCTGTTACGCTTGGACGTGAAGGGTCTGATTATACCGCTGCTATTATTGCTTATTGTGCCGATGCCGAGTCGGTAACGATATGGAAAGATGTGCCCGGCGTGCTGAACGCCGACCCCAAAAAGTTTGCCGATACCGTAAAGCTCGACCATATAAGTTACCAGGATGCTATAGAATTGGCCTATTATGGCGCCTCAGTTATTCACCCGAAGACGATTAAACCTCTGCAAAATAAAAACATACCTCTCTTTGTAAAACCTTTCGGAGACCCTGCTGCCAGCGGCACCTGCATTGATGCAGACTCCTCTCCACTGCCCGTTCCCTGCTTTATTAGCAAGATCGACCAGGTATTGCTCTCCCTCTCGCCAAAAGATTTCTCCTTTATTGCCGAAGAGAACCTCAGCCTTATTTTTGATTGCTTTGCCAAACACCATGTAAAGGTGAATATGATGCAGCACTCGGCTATTAATTTTTCGGTTTGTATTGATGGGGCCGGATTTAACGGGTTGACACATGGGTCAACCCCAACAGGATCGCCCCAAATGGGGTTATTGGATGAATTACGCGAAAATTACCGCGTATTATATAACGATAACGTAGAACTTTTTACCATACGTTATTACGACCAACCCACCATTGACAAACTCACCAAAAACAGAATAGTGCTGCTCGAACAAAGAAGCAGATATACGGTGCAGATGGTGGTAAAATAACGTAGGGGTCGACCCATGTGTCGACCCTAGGGCAAACCTGGAACAACCCATGGGTTGACCCTTGTGTCAACCCAACATTGAAATATGGTAGGGCATTAACGACACATTGGGGTATTCGGGTAGACACACGCCCGCCCGGAGGAACCGTTCGGACGGGGGGCGACCCCTACGAGTTACCGTGTAAAAAAATTTGGTATTGTTGCAATTAAATATTAAAACCTATTTCCCTATTTTTGCCCCATGCAAGTAATCATCCAATGCCCGAAATGTAATTGGGAACCTTTAGAGACCTCCATGTGGCGTTGTACCTGTAATCATGTATGGAATACCTTTGATACCGGAGGCCGTTGCCCTAAATGCAAAAAGCAATGGCATGATACGCAATGCCTGGAGTGCAAGCAATGGAGCCCTCATATAGATTGGTACAAAAATCTGGATGAGTGGCTGCAAGAAGAACTGGAGAGTATAAAAGAACTCCAGGAACTGGAACAGCAGCGTTAAATTATTGGCATTTTTAATACGCATCTGTTTCATGTTTTCATCTATTTTACTATATTTAAATATATTTTAATTTGTGTCAGTACCCATTTCCGACTGACATATTGTTAAAATCTGTATATCAGCAAATAAAGCCTCTTATTTTACACTCTTGATTTTTGATTTTACTGACACATAACCGATTTTTACATTGGCGATAATAGGTAAATTCGTTTTTAAAAATAATAAATAGATAACGTTGTCATTGTATAGAAATCCTTGCTATAAGTGTCTGAATTTTGATTCCTAATTACTAATTATTAATTCCTAATTAAATAAGCAGTCATTGACTTTTTCGAAGATCAGGTAACAGAGTCAAGATAAAATAGGAAAAATCGCCAGGCTTATTATTATCAACTACTGATATTATATACTGATAAACAACAACATAATTGACATAGCAAACGAAAAACAGATAGGTAATTTATATCTGAAGACTGTTATATATCGCCTTGAAAAAGAAACCGCAAATTGAAAATAGGATGTGTATTTTAAGACAAAATCTAACATTTCCGCGCTCAAAATCCGCACTCAATCCCCACTCATTTTTAGTGAAAAATTAGGTAGCCAAAAATGGTTTGTCTCCCATTATTTCATAAATTCTCTGAGTATATCGAGTATTAAAGTCTCCTTTAATTACTGAATTATCAATTTCTACCGGTATCCCTGGTCGTTTTATCGGAATCCTTTCTACAAATTTAAACAATCCTCCCTGTAATGGAAGATATTGTACGATATCCATTCTGGGAATATGTTTATCGGCAGTACCAGAATCACTATTTCTGTCTCTAACGACCTCGTGAGTTCTGAGATATGAGCACTTTTTTATTGCGTCTATTTCGTAGTCTAAACATAAGTACCATCCAAAAAAGCGATAATCAATTCTTCTTGCATCAAAATGTAAAACCTCAAAACACTCGTTCACCTTACCATCATCTTTATATATGGTATCACTAAGAAGGTAGTTATGCAGCCCATTAATAGTATTGGATACGAACTTTTCTAAGTCATTATAATCGCTGAGTTCTTTCACTTTTTTTGAATTAAGCAATCCAAAAATACGATAAAATAAACGCAGCCACCATTTTTTTATTTTAAATAGAATATGCATACCCCAAATATAAACACGCAAAAAATAAAATAAAGGGCAATGTGAATAATACTATTGTTTTACTTCTGAATTGCATTTTTCCTTATTTTGTGCCAAACCAAAAATCAAAACGCCATGACAAAAGCAGAACTTGTAAGAGAAATTTCGGAGAAGACAGGAATTGACAGGGCTGTGGTAGAAGCCACCATTGAAGCCTTTATGACCTCCGTTAAAGAACATATAATAAAGAAAGAAACCGTCTCTTTGCGGGGGTTCGGTAATTTTATAGTTAAGAAAAGAGCAGCCAAGATTGCCAGAAACATTTCCAAAAACACTGCAATTAACCTGCCTGCCCATTATATTCCAAAATTTAAACCTTCAAAAAAGTTTTCGGAGAAGGTTAAAAAAGCTGTAAAGTAAATAACTTGGGCAGTAAATTCCGAGAAAATAGAAAAGCCTAAAATGATCTTTCTACCTTTCTTGAGACTAAATAAATTAATAATCCCAAGGTTATATATCCAATAATTACATCGGTACTGGCAATAATATGGCCACAATGACTTATAGGATACATATCACCGTAACCTAGCCTGATTTTACAATTGATAATAAAATTACAAGGAAAAGATTTTATTGGGAACATTTGGGAATGATGACAGATGAGCAGTACAGAAAAAAATGGGAAAAGAAACTGCAAGGATACTTGGAAGATGGTTATGTTCTGCATTCACAAGCAAAAGAAGGTGATGATAAGATACTCATTCTAACAGAAGAAAACCCATTAGGAGGCATCGATAGTCAATATTTTGATAAATTAATACAAGAAGTAATTTTGGAGAGAATTAATTAAAAAGAAAGCGACTGTTTCCAGCCGCTTTGAATGTTTTCACAACGGAATAATCCTTATTGTGATTTGCTCGTAATGTGGTACAAATATAGAGATATTTTATAACTTGCATGATAAAAAACAACTATTGACATAATTTACTTTAAAATGAAGAAAGTTTTAGGGCTTGACCTTGGGGTAACCTCAATTGGTTGGGCTTACATTTTGGAAAATGAGAATAAATCTGAAATTCTCGGTCTCGGCAGCAGGATTATACCACTTAATGCTGACGAAAAGGATGAGTTTAACCGAGGAAATAAAATCTCAAAAAATCAACAACGTACCCTTAAACGGAGCCTCCGAAAGGGTTATGATAGATACCAATTAAGGAAAAAATATCTGCGTGAGGAACTTGAGAAAAACTCAATGTTACCGCAGCCTAAATATTTTTCATTGCCTGCATTGGAATTGTATGGCCTTCGTGAAAAAGCTATTCAGGAAAACCATGTGGTCGGGTTAGAAGAATTGGGAAGAGTATTCCTTCATCTTAATCAAAAAAGAGGATATAAAAGCAGTAAAAAAGAGCTTGCCTCCGATGATAAAGCGACCGAATATGAACAGGAAATCAATGGTCGCTATGATGAAATTCAGAGAAAAGGAATAACTGTCGGGCAATACTTTTATCAGGAATTAAAAAAGGATGAGCGTTTCCGGATTAAGGAAAAAGTATTTCCTCGGCATGCATACATTGAAGAGTTTGACCTGATTTGGAAAGCCCAGCAAAAAAATCATCCGGAAAAACTAACTGACGAGTTATACAAGAGATTAAGGGATGAAGTTATTTACTACCAAAGACCTTTAAAGTCACAGAAAGGTTTAGTTTCAGTGTGCGAATTTGAAGGTAAATTTTATACGACGAAAGAAGGTAAGGAGGTATTTGCCGGACCCAAAGTAGCACCTAAAAGTTCGCCTCTATTCCAAGTTTGCAAAATATGGGAAACCATTAATAACATTACTATCAAAAATAAGCGAGGAGAGGAATTTGAAGTATCCATTGAAAAGAAACATGAAATTTTTGAATATCTTGACAGCAATGATAAACTTACCCAAACGGAACTATTTAAAATACTTGGTATCGGCAAAAACGATGGATATTACGCAAACGCATTAATTAAAAAGAAAGGGCTTCAGGGTAATATTACTAAATCGGGCATTATACAGGCTCTTGACGGGCATGAGGTTCTGGAAAGTCTTCTTAAATTCCGGATGACAGTAGAAGAAGCGGAGCCAGTGGTTGATTCAGAAACCGGTGAAGTTGTAAAGAGAAAGCAGATTAAAGCCGATTTTGAAGCCCAGCCTTTTTATAAGCTTTGGCATATTATTTATTCCATACCGGAAGAAAAAGAAATTGTTGAGACGCTTAAAAAGGAATTTGGATTGAGCGAGGAGATGGCAAAGCTACTGGCAAAGATTGATTTTTCAAAAGGAGGTTTTGGCAATAAAAGTGCAAAGGCAATGCGAAAAATATTGCCGTATCTTCAGGAAGGGCACATGTACAACATTGCATGTTTATTTGCCGGATACAACCATTCTGATTTTTTAACTAAGGAAGATAATATTGCAAGAAAACTTGCAGATAAGCTAAAATTACTGCCTAAAAATTCATTGCGTCAGCCAGTGGTAGAAAAAATACTTAACCAGCTAATTAATCTTGTCAACGCTTTAATTGAGAACCCCAAATATGGACGCCCGGATGAAATCAGGGTTGAACTCGCAAGGGAATTAAAGCAAAGCAGAGAGGAAAGGAATGAAACGTTTAGCCGGAACAATGAGATGGAGGCGTATCATACTAAAATCAGAAATCTCCTGCTGGAACATCCTGAATTTCCAAAGAAAAAGGTCACAAGAAAGGATATTGAACGTTACAAGTTATGGGAAGAGTTTGGCAATAGATCGCCTTATGAACCTAATAAAATTATAGGTGTAGCCAAGTTATTTAATGGCGAGTACGATGTGGAGCACATCATACCCAAATCCCGTGTATTTGACGACAGCTTTAGCAATAAAACAATTTGTCCCAGGTATTTGAATTCCGGGGATTTGGCGAAAAATCAAATGACAGCCTATGATTTTATGCAAAAGCAGAGTGAAGATAAATTCAACGACTTCCTTACTGTAATTGACAAGGCATTTGGTACAGGTTATAATGGTAGAAAAATTAGCAAATCGAAAAGAGATAAGTTGCTTATGCCGGTTGAAAAAATACCTGCCAATTTTATTGAAAGGCAGTTAACCGAAACAAGATATATTTCACGTAAAGCCAAAGAAATCCTTTCTCAAGTATGCCGGAATGTTTGGTCTACAAGCGGAAGTATAACGAGCTATCTCCGCCACCAATGGGGTTGGGACGATGTTTTAATCAGGTTGAATTGGGATAAATACCCAAAGGAAAGCAAGAGAACAGAAGTTATCGGTGGGCGTACACGTTATTTTATAGACGGCTGGACAAAACGCGATGACCATCGCCACCACGCCATAGATGCATTAACGATTGCATGCACAACCCAAGGTATTATAAAACGATTGAACGACTTGAATCAAGTTGTTGAGACAAGGCAAAATCAGTCCCAGTTACAGGCTATTAAAGAAACTGATGATGGACTCAAAGCTACTATTGACAAGGCTTGCCCATTTACTACTAAAGAAATTGAAAATATCGCAGCAAAGGTCTTAGTCTCCTTTAAACCAGGTAAAAAGGTGGCTGCGTATGGTAAAAGAACCATTAGGAAGCACGGCAAAAATGTTGTAGTTCAAGAAAAGATAATTGTGCCTCGTGGAGCTTTAAGTGAAGAGTTTACGTATGGAAAAATAAAAGTTAATGGGAAGGATGAATATGTTATTAAATATAAACTGGGTGCAGGACAGGGTTTTTTATTTTCAGGAAAAGAGACCGTAAAAAAATCTGAAACAGGAAAAGAAAAAGACCAAATCCAGGATGTGCTTAATTCTATTGTAGATTGGGGTGTTCGTGAGGCTATCCGCAAACACCTTGTAAAATTTAACTACAATATCAGAGAAGCCTTTAAAGTGACAGTTTGGATGAATGAGGAGAAACAAATACCCATAAAAACTGTCCGTTGTCTTACCGGATTAAATGCCGTGGAGCCTATCAATGTGGTGGATACTGGAAATAATATTGCGTACCAGAAATATGTAAAACCAGGCAATAATCATCATTTGGCAATTTATATTGACGAGAATGGTGAAAAGGTTCAAGATACTGTTACTTTCTGGCATGCGGTTGAAAGGAAGAAATACGGAGTGCCGGTAATTATAAGTAACCCGAAGGAAGTATGGGATAAAATCCTTATGAATAAAGAGGACTACCCCAAATCATTTTTAGAAAAACTTCCCAATGATAAATGGAAGCTTGATGTCAGTTTTCAGCAAAATGAAATGTTTATACTGGGAATGGCAAAGGAGGAGTTTGAAAATGCCATAGCAAATAATAATTATGCGTTATTAAGCAATTACCTGTATTTAACCTGGTCCATTTCAGAAGGCGATTATTGGTTCAGACATCATTTGGAAACCAAGAATTCGGAATTAAAATCATCGCCAGGAGCCAAGCAATCTAAAAGGTATTATCGGTGTCAAAGTATAGCGGCATTTGAAAATTTACTTCCAAGAAAAATCCAAATTAATTACTTAGGAGAAATTATAAAATGATAAAACGTACTCTTTATTTCGGCAACCCTGCATATTTGGGCATGACTAACGCCCAACTTATAGTACGTTTGCCGGAAGTTGAGAAAAACGATACACTTCCGGAGATTCTAAAAAAAGAAGCGGTTACTACCATTCCAATAGAGGATATCGGGGTAGTCGTGATAGACCACCAGCAAATCACACTCACCCATTCATTAATCGCAAGTTTATTGGAAAATAATGTTGCGTTAATTACCTGTGATCAAACACATCATCCAACCGGCTTGATGCTTCCACTATCTGTTCATAATACACAATCGGAACGTTTCAAAGCACAAATTGAATCGTCTGTTCCTTTAAAAAAGCAGCTATGGCAGCAGACGATTTCTGCCAAGATAATTAACCAGGCTAACCACTTAAAAAGGAAAAATATTGAAATAGCCAATATGCTTCATTGGTCAAACAGTGTAAAGTCAGATGACTCGGAGAACCACGAAGCCCGTGCAGCAGCCTTCTACTGGAAGTCATTATTCCCAAAAGAACTTGGATTTTTTAGAGAACGGTATGGTCCTCCACCCAACAATATTTTGAATTATGGTTATGCAATTCTCCGGGCAACAGTTGCTCGCGGATTAGTCGGCTCCGGATTGCTACCTACTTTGGGTATTCACCACCGTAACAAGTATAATGCTTATTGCCTCGCGGATGATATTATGGAGCCGTATAGACCATTTGTGGACGAAATTGTATGTAATATAATTGATAGCGGAGAGGATTACACTGAACTAACTACATCAATAAAGAAGCAGTTGCTTGAAATACCATCTATTGATATAATTATTGACCGAGAGAATAGCCCATTAATGGTTGGCTTGCAACGCACCACTGCATCATTAGCAAAGGCTTTTGAGGGAGAAGGACGGAAAATAATTTATCCTGAGTTTGTTTAATGCTACTTAACGAATACAGAATCTTGTGGATATTAGTTTTTTTTGATTTGCCTACCGAAACAAAGAAGGAGCGAAAGATTGCCGCCCGTTTCAGGAAAGAAATCATGGGAGACGGTTTTACCATGTTTCAATTCTCTATTTATATAAGGCACTGCTCCAGCAGGGAAAACATGGATGTGCATATTAAACGAATAAAAAGGATATTGCCCGAAAAAGGGCATGTCGGGATGCTTACTGTTACTGACAAGCAATTTTCATCTATGGAGATATTTTACGGGCAAAAACTTGCCGACCAGCCGAAGATTTCGCAGCAATTAGAGATGTTTTAAATAGAAAAACCAGTGTCCGCTTGCAGCGGACACTGGTTTCGGGCACACATTTTTTAATTCTAATTTCGGCTTTAGTTGTCTAAAAATCAATGAAATCGTTGCAGGTATAGTGTGCGAACTATTTCAAAGATACATTACGGCGGCAAATCACAACTGATAGTCCTTGCGCCTTTATTACGCGTGGAGTGTGCGAACTATTTCAAAGATACATTACGGCGGCAAATCACAACTTCAAACATCATCAACCTTCCTACAC
>CAIPDV010000039.1 GCA_903863935.1 uncultured Bacteroidota bacterium | reverse complement strand
TATTGTCGGCAGTAAAGACGATCTGATCTTATCGTGAAACTCCCATGGCAGGGCCGATGCCGGGGAATGCCCCATCTTGCAATTGCAAAACTCCAATACCTGGTAATGCTCATCTACCTGATTAAACCCAATGCTGAACCATGAACACAGGAGGTTGACCAGCAAGGCAACAAGAAAAAAACGGCTATACTTTGAATTGAGTATCTCTTTCACCCTATGTTAATCAGGTTTATGGGACAAAGATAGAAAACCCAATGCTTAATCAGGGATTTCGTATTTTTAGCATCTTAAAATCTATCATTTTGAAAATAAAAGAACTGATATCTCAACTGGAAGAGATATGCCCTCCGAATTACCAGGAATCGTATGATAACTGCGGATTAATAGCCGGAGATAAGGAAAAGGAAATAACGGGGGTTTTACTCTGTCTTGATAGCACGGAAGAGGTGCTAAAGGAAGCTGTAAAGCTTAAATGCAATATGATCATTGCCCATCACCCTATTCTCTTTTTCCCGATTAAAAAGCTTACAGGTAAAACCTATTATGAAAGAACCCTCATCTACGCTATTAAGAATGACCTTGCAATCTATGCCATGCACACCAATCTGGATAATATCCGCATGGGGGTTAACAATAAGATAGCTGAGAAAATCGGGATTAAAAACCTTTCTATACTTGAACCGAAAGAGGGCCTATTGCGCAAACTGGTGACTTTTTGCCCGACTAATAAGGCAGAGGCCGTGCGAACAGCATTATTTGAAGCAGGTGCAGGAAAGATAGGAGATTATGATGAATGCAGCTTTAATGCGGAAGGCGTTGGTACTTTCAGGGCAGGGGAAAACTCCAATCCTCATGTTGGAACAAAGCATAAACGGCATCACGAAAAGGAGGAGCGGATAGAGACCCTCTACCCTATCCATATTGAAAACAGGGTAATAAATGCACTTATCAAGGCTCACCCTTATGAGGAGGTAGCATACGATATATACCCACTTCACCTGTCTCACCCGCAAGTAGGTGCCGGAATGGTAGGAGAGCTTGAAAAACCCCTGAGCGAAATGGATTTTCTGCAACTTTTAAAGAAGAATATGAAGGCTCCGGGGATCCGGTATACCCCGCTCAGGGGTAAAAAGGTAAAAAAAGTGGCAATATGCGGAGGAGCAGGCTCTTTCCTCCTGCCAAATGCAATAAGCGCAGGGGCCGATATGTTTGTTACTGGGGACTATAAATACCACCAGTTTTTTGATGCGGACGGCAAAATAGTAATAGCCGACATCGGGCATTATGAAAGTGAACAATTTACCCCCGAAATAGTCTATTCCCTACTAAAGGAAAAATTTACTACCTTTGCAGCCCGAATTTCAAAAACGAATACTAACCCGGTAAATTATTTATAACGATGTCAGCAACCAAAACAGGAAAGAGCACTCCAAGAAAATCATATCTCCAAGGATTACAGGGCATGACCCAGGAACACCTTGAACAGGAACTTATTGCATTATACCAATTACAGGATATCGATTCGCTGGTTGATGAAATACGTATTCTGAGAGGTGAATTGCCTGTGGAAGTTCAGGACCTGGAAGAGACCATCAACGCTTTGAAACTCCGTATTGCAAAGCAACAAGAGGAAATTGAAAGCCTCGACAAAATGATCGCTGAAAAGAAGAACAACGCAAAGGACTCCCAAACTCTCATCAAGAAATACGAATCACAACAGAACAAGGTTCGTAATAACCGTGAGTTTGAATCATTGACCAAAGAACTGGAATTCCAAAAGCTGGAAATTCAACTTTCTGACAAGAGAGTAAAAGAATACAAATCATCTATCATTGTGAAGCAGGAAATGATGAAACAATCGGAAGAATTGTTGGATGAAAAAAACAAAGACCTGAAAGCTAAGAAAGACGAACTGGAGAAGATCGTTTCGGAAACTGAAAAAGAAGAAAAGGACCTCCTCAAAAAGTCTGTTGACGCCAAATCGAATATTGACCAAACCCTTTTGAATGCTTATAACCGTATCCGCCCGAACTTTAAAAACGGACTGGCTGTTGTTACCATTGAAAGAGGTGCTTGCAGCGGTTGTTTCGTTAAGATACCACCACAAAGACAAACTGAAATTACAGCTCATAAGAAATTAGTTGTGTGCGAACATTGTGGCCGTATCATCGTAGATAAAGCTCTTTTGGAAGATACCAAGAAAGCTCCTACCTCAAAGGTATTGGAAAATCACGCCTAGTCGGAGGCCGACTGCCAAATATTTAAAGCCCCATTTTGGGGCTTTTTTATTGCACATCCGGTGCCTTTGTCATCCAGAACAAAGTGAAGGATCTCTACCGATTAAACAAAAAACGGCTTATAAAGGCATATTTTAAGGATTATAAGTATCTTTGCGTAAAGATTTACCATGAAAGCGAAGCAGAATAGCTTTAACAATATAGTAGAAAGCATCTACAATTTACCATTGGAGTTTAAGGAAGAGTTGAAAACTCTTTTGGAACATAACATATCTGATATTCGGAGAAAAGAAATTGCGGATAATTTTAAAGCTGCCTTGAAGGAGCAGACCTCCCACAAACTTAAATTTTCTTCTTCTATTTCGGAACTCAAAAAAATGCTTTAGTGGAAATTTCATTCAGCACTTCCTTCAAAAAAGGATTTCGTAAAAAGATTAAGGGCTCTGCATCAGAAGATTTTTTTTGGAAGGCAGTAGAATTATTTATTTTGAATCCTTTTCATCCTCCATTAAAAACCCACAAACTATCCGGCAATTTAAAGGGCCTCTGGAGTTTTTCAATTGGATATGATTTACGAGTGGTTTTTTACTTCACCAAAGACAAACCACAAAAAGCCGTGTTTGTAGATGTTGGCACCCATGACGAGGTGTATTAAGCTATCCGCAACTTTCTATAATAAGCCGTTTTATGCCGTTATTATAATTGCCAGTCGGGCTCCGACTTACCTTATCAACTGCAAAAACCCTTGCTTTTTATACGTTTTATTCTCACAAACACCGGAGAGAATATAATAGTAAACCCCATCGGGGGCTTTGGAGCCGCCTTCTGTAAGGCCTGTCCAGTATTGGGTTGGGTTGGTTGACTTGAACATTTCCTTACCCCAGCGGTCATAAATATAGATTGACCAATTGGTGATGTTTTCTGTTTTAATGTAAAACTCATTATTCAATCCGGATGGGCCGGGAACATTGGGTGTAAATACATTTGGCACACTTAAATTGAAACAAGGTGTTTCCACTACAATGGTTATCACTTTTTCAACCTGGCAATCGAGTGCGTCAGTCATGGTAACTGAGTAGGTTGTTGTTACTGTCGGTGAAACTGTTACCGAATCACACTTTGGAGGGTTTAAACAAGTAACAGTTGGACTCCAGACAAAAGGATTGGTGGAATTTCCTGCGGCTATAAGTAGGGTATCATCTCCGGAAAGAATAGTTTTATCGCAACAGGCAATCAGCGCAGGAGCATCAGGCGTAACGACCGTAGTTTTACTCACCTTGCAGCCATTGGAGACCGTCACCGTATAGGTTGCAACCGAATCGGGGTTTACAGTAATGGTATCGGTTGTTTGTCCGGTAGACCACAGATAAGTAAAGGGCCCTATTCCCGAGGTTTTGGCAGTAAGAAGCACATCACTACCTGAACAAGCCACCGTTGGTGGATTAATAGTAACGGTTGGCGTACTTTGCAAATTAACCGTAAAGCGGGTGGTATCGGGGCATCCAAAGGAATTGTAGCCTACCACATAAATAACCGAATCTGCATTAATTGGGTCTGTAAAGTAGGTTGTTTTGGTACTGCCATTGCTCCAAATGTAGTTTGCACTTCCACTCACAAAAAGAGTATCTTTTAATCCACGGCATTTTTGTAAGGTCCCCGTCACTATTGGCTTTTGTAGCGGAGAAACATAGACCGTTATCATTTTTTTAACGCTATCGCAGACCCCGTATACAGTGGCTGTATAGGTGGTATTAACCGTATCAGTCACATTTATAGATGATGTGGTTGCCCCTGTGCTCCATCGGTAGGTAGCATTTCCACCAATAGCTGTAGCCGTAAGCGTCGAAACCCCATTCGGGCAAACGGTATCATGCAGGGCTGCAATGGTAGCAGTTATGGCTGGTTTCACATAGACTTTTGCAGTGGTAGTATCATAACAAGCTCCGGCATAGGCATAGAGCGTGTACGTAGTATTGGTAATGGGCTTCACCCAGATACTGCTGGTGGTTTTTCCGGTACTCCAAATATAATTTACACCACCACCTCCTGTTAACTTAATGCTATCACCCGCACAGACGGAATCCGTCACTGAGGTTATGACGGCTGTAGGCGTGGCAATTACATGGATGGTAAATGTTGTATCATGTGAGGGGCAATACCCATTATAGGCAGTGAGCGTAATGGTTTTGGTTGTGTTTATAGTTCCAATAATGGTATCTGTTGTTGCGCCAGTGCTCCAATAGTATGTTATTCCGCCGGAGGCGATAAGGGTATCCTGGTAACCCGCGCAAACAGAGTCCTTACCCCGAATACCAGGTATTGGACTTGTAAGAACTGCGATAGTTACTGTAGCGGAAGCACTACACCCACTGGAATCAAGGCCGGTTATAGTATACGTAGTAGTAACCGTAGGGCTGGCATCGGGTGCCGGGCAAATATTACAACTAAGTCCGCTATTCGGTGCCCAGTTATAAATGCCAGTATTCAATCCGTAGGCATGAAGCGTTTGAACCGTCACCCCGCAAACGCTGTCATTGTAGGGTGCAACCCCAATTCCCGGCGCGGAATAATTACGAATGGTAGTTATTACAAAATCTTTACATCCATTATTGTCGGTAACGGTACAGGTATAAGTCCCTGCGCTAAGGCCTGTAGCTGTTTGCGAGGTTTGCCCGTTGTTCCAGTTGTAGGTGTATGGAGCGGTTCCCCCGGTCGGATAAACAGTGCTGTTACCTAACGGATTTTTACATGCCGGATTAGTATCTGTAACTGTTGAGGTAAAACCATTGTGCCCGCTGATAGTAACGATTGCCGTAGCTCTGTGCGGAACGCATTCCGAATCGGACACAGTGATGGTATAAACCCCTGCACTAAGCCCGGTGGCGGTTTGTGTGGTTTGTCCGTTGCTCCAATTATAAATAAAAGGAGATATGCCGGTAACATTGGCAGTAGCCGAGCCATCAGTAGCAGAACAGGTGCTTGGATTTACAACCGAGGTATTAATGATCATTTCATTGAGGTAGACCCCGGCAGCAGCGGCCATAGCATCTTCAAAACCCAATCCACAGGTGTAGGCTACAAAACCCTGTCCGGTGGTTTTGAGCGTATGAGAGCCCGGAAGAATGGTCAATGAACAGTAGGAATAGGTTGGATTGGGTACAAGGGTACTGAAAAATGCCCCTATGTTTACATTATCTAAAAACACTGAATTCTTATCAGCGGTGCGGGTTACAACCTGAATATACGTGCTGTCAATATCGGGAGTGCGGCTTACATAAAATGCTATCGTGTCTAAAAACATTTGCTCATTAGCATCTACAATAACCTCCGACGGATCGCCTTTACCGGAAGGGTTTGTTACGTAGTAATTGTTACAAGAGCCTGTGCGCAGAAACCTGCCCACCGAAATAGGGTTAGTTGCACTAATAAACACTGGCGTAGCATAGTAAACTGTAGTATCGTAATACTGGCCGGCATTTAAAGTCTGTACATTGTTTCCGGAGGCAGTATAAAATGTAACAATGGTACCGTTTGTTTCTGACAGAACCCGGCATTGGTCCTGTGCCTGTGCAGTTGGCAGGAATACAAAATTCTTACCCCAGTTGGTTTGAGGTATAAGTTCTTCATAAAAAGGATTGGCTGTACCGCTACAATACACGCAATTCCAATTGGAGGCGGCAATAACACCAGTCTCGCTATGATTGAGGGACCGTATCCTGCTTCCAGTCAAGTCCTGATCACATTGAACCAGCAATACCTGACCTGGTTGAATAACTTCCGTATATGGGATTCCCGCCAGGTGGCTTCCGCCGACCGTAATGTTTTGGGAAGGGGTAATTTCTACGCTGTCTTTACAATCCTGGGCCACCACCATAAACTCAGAAAAACTCTGGCATAAACTCAAATCCATGATGTAATAATCGTTACCTAAGGAGGCTACCGGAAATATGCAAGAATTGTCGGACCGTTCAGAATATTCAATAGCGGCAAAAACCGAAATTGTACTATCGGCTATAACATGCACAGCCTGGTTAACCGGACCACTAAAAGAGGTCACTACAACATCCGTTGAAGGTACCACAATGCGGGTTGTAACTCCGGGGACTGCTGTAAAGTTTACCGACCAGGCATAACCCGGAACTGAAACCGTTCCATTGGTGGTCTTAAGTGTGTTAATATAAACCACATAATCGGCGGAGGTTATATCTTCTGTTTCAGTGAAGCCAAACCAAAAATCCTTGCCCGAATTGGTGTTAATGCTTTGTGAATGACTTACCCCGGTGAGCAGCAAAAAAGAGATAAAAAAAGCAAAGGTAAATTTTGTCATCCGCAAGGAAAAATTAGGAGAGAACCGTATTACAAATATATCAAATCTCTTCAAGAGTGTGACAGTCTTATTTTATATAATAATTCCAACTTACGGACGGGCTCCGTCCTTAACAATTCCTTAACATTGAATTAATATCTATTTTGTTGACACATTTTATCTTTGAAATCTATGAAAACAATATACCTTGTCCGACATGCTAAATCTCCCAAAGATGAAAAAGGCATAAATGACTGGGAGCGTCCTTTAACCGTTGCCGGAATAAAGAAAGCCCAGGACATTGCCCAAAAACTGTATCGTAAAAAGATTGAGGCGGGCAGAATGGTTTCAAGCCATGCATTCAGGGCATTAAACACAGCCTTGATATTTGCCATAAATATGCGCTATCCTGTGTCAGCACTCGAAATAAATTCAAGTTTGTACGAGAAAAAAGCCTCCGAGATATTGGATATGTTAAAAAAACAGGATGATTCAGTTTCATCCATTATGATTTTCGGCCATAATCCCAGTATAAGCAACCTTAGTAACCTGTTAACAGGCAAAAAGGGAGAAGATCTGCCAACCTCAGCAGTTATTGCTATCCGCTTTGCGACTGAAAAATGGAGTGATCTTGAAAAAGCGAAGGGTAAAGTCCTTTTTACCGAACAAGGGAAATAACCTCAACAATAGTTATGAATTATAAGTTATGAGTTATGACCGATTGTTAGGTTGTAACGCTTATCCCATATGGGTTATAACTTATAACTCATAACTCATAACCAGAAATAATAACTTATATCTGTATATTTGAACATTGATTTATGAAGTATAAATACATACCAAGAGACATTAGCTGGCTTTCTTTTAACGAGAGAGTATTCCAGGAAGCCACAGATAAAACCGTGCCGCTCATCGAGCGGATGAAGTTTCTTGGCATATTTTCCAGTAACCTCGATGAGTTCTTTAGGGTACGCGTAGCAACATTAAGCCGCCTGGCTGAAGTTAAGAAAGGTGTTAGTGAATTTATCGGTGAAGACCCTGCCAAACTTTTAAAGCTGATACATAAGAAGGTTTTGGGGCAGCAGGAGGAGTTGGAGAACGTGTATAAGGCAATTGTAGATGAACTCGCTACGCATAAGATCTTCCTTGTTGATGAAAAAAACCTGAACAAAGAACAAAGCGCGTTTGTACTCAAATATTTTCATGAAAGTGTGCTGCCAACGCTTGCACCTGTAATGATTGAGACTGCCCCCAACTTCCCTTACCTGAATGACAAAGCAATATACTTTGCAGTAAAACTGTGGAGAAAAGGCGAAGTAAAAAAAGGCATGAAATATGCCCTTATCCACATTCCAACAGATGTTTTGCCAAGATTTGTCGTACTTCCTAAGCAAGGTGAAACCAGGTATATCATACTTCTTGATAATGTAATCCGTTTTTGCCTTAATGAAGTATTTGCCGTTCTGGAGGTTGATAAAGCCGAAGCCTATACTATTAAACTAACCCGTGATGCAGAACTGGATATTGATCAGGATTTATCCAAAAGCATCGTTGAAAAGATTGAGAAAAGTGTAAAAGACCGCAAAAAGGGTGATCCTGTGAGGATGGTCTATGATCGTGATATCCCAAAAGACCTTCTTCAGTTTATTATGAAGAAGATAAAGATGAAACGCGCTATCACCCTTATCCCAGGCGGGCGTTACCATAACTTCCGCGACTTTATTAACTTCCCGAGTGTAGGTAACCGTGAACTACTTTACCACTACCCTGCCCCACTCCCACATCCGGAGCTTAGCAAGGCCCGTAGCCTTTTCAGTGTGATAAAGAAAAAAGACATTTTGCTTTGTTATCCATACCAGTCCTTCAACCATATTATTGACTTGCTGCGTGAGGCCAGTATTGACCCTAAAGTTACCTCTATCAAGATGACCTTATACAGGCTTGCAAAAAAATCGAGCATTGCGTATATTTTGGCAAATGCTTTAAAGAATGGTAAATCAGTAACTGTAGTAGTGGAATTACAAGCCCGGTTTGATGAGGAAGCCAATATTTTCTGGGCTAACCAATTGAAAGAAGAAGGTGCAGAAGTTATTTATGGCATTTCAGGATTGAAAGTCCATTCAAAACTATTGCTTATAAACCGGGAAGAAAACGGCGAAATTGTAACCTATGGTCACGTAGGCACCGGTAACTTTAATGAAGACACAGCAAGGCTTTACAGCGATTGTACATTACTGACTTCTGATAAAAGAATTACGGGAGAGATCTCAAAAGTGTTTAACTTCTATAGTAACAACTTTAAGATTGGGCATTACGAACACCTGCTTGTATCGCCTTTCTTCATGCGAAAGAAGTTTATCAAATTTATAAACAAGGAAATCAAACATGCAGAAGCAGGAAAAGAAGCCTATATTATACTCAAGTTAAACTCGATTGTTGATACCGAACTGGTGAAAAAGCTTTACCAAGCCAGCCAGGCAGGTGTAAAGATAAAACTTATTGTACGCTCCAGCTGCTCGGTAATTCCCGGCATAAAGGGCCTTAGTGAGAACATTGAAGCTATTAGCATCGTCGATAAATACCTTGAGCATTCACGGATACTTGTTTTCTGTAACGGTGGCGATGAACGCATTTATCTGACTTCGGCTGACTGGATGTACCGCAACCTCGACCTCCGTAATGAAATAGCGGTACCTATTTACGATAAGAAAATACGCGAAAAGTTGAAAAAAATATTGGATATTCAGTTGCACGACAACACCAAAGCCCGCCTCCTTAATGAAACCCAGGATAATCACTACAAACTAGCCTTACCGGGAGTTAAGAAAGTGAGGGCACAGGATGACATCTACAATTATTTTAAAGGCAGATTAATTGCACACAAACCGAAATAATGAAATTCGCTTCCATAGATATTGGTTCGAATGCAGTACGCCTCCTGTTTTGTAATGTAATAGAAGACAAAGGCAAAACGGTATTTAAGAAAGCCGAGCTCATCCGTATCCCTTTAAGGTTAGGTGAAGATGCATTTCTACGAAAGAAGATAACAAAACAAAAAGCCGACCGATTAGTTACTACCATGAAGGCGTTCAAACACCTCATTAGCGTGCACGACGTGGTTGATTACCGTGCCTGTGCTACGGCTGCACTCCGCACGGCTACCAATAGTGATGAAATTATTAAGCGCATAAAAAAAGAAGCCGGTTTACCTGTTACAATTATTGATGGTAAAACCGAAGCAAGTATAATTTATGCCAACCACGCCGAAGAAAATTTGGACCACGACGCATCATACATGTATGTTGATATTGGCGGCGGAAGTACCGAGATAACCCTTATGAGCAAAGGGAAATGTGTGGCTTCACGTTCGTTTAACATTGGTACTATTTTATTGCTTTATAACAAAGTCGAAAAAAAGTACTGGCTCGAATTCCGGCAATGGGTGAAAGACATTTCGGAGGGAAGAGGCCCAATTAGTGCCATTGGCTCAGGTGGCAACATCAATAAGCTTTATAAAATGTCGGACAGGAAAGGAAGCAAACCCCTGCCCTACAAAAAACTTAAACTCATTACGGCTAAAATAGAATCGTATTCTCCGAAGGACAGGGTATCGATACTTGGGCTTAACCCTGACCGGGCCGATGTAATTGTACCCGCAGCCAAAATACTTTTGGCTATCATGAAGAGCGCACGTATTCAACGTATAATAGTGCCAGAAATAGGCCTTTCTGATGGTATTGTGAGAGGGCTGTATGCGGATTACAAGAAAAGAAAGTAGTTATAAGTTATGAGTTATGACCGTTAACACTTTCGAGTCAATTCAGTAAATAATACTCTATCCACAATAGCGATTCCACTTCCTCTCTTCATTATCATTCTTAATGATCTCTTCACTCTGTTCTTTATTCAACGATTCTTGCACTTCATCAACAACAGCTTGACGTTCTTCTCCTGTCATGGCAATAAACTCCTCCAGTTTGGGAACTTCTTTTAACACTGCTGTAGCCGGTTTCGGAAGCACATATTGCATAAGTGTAAAGTAATGATTCATGAAATCATTGCACTCCATTTTTCCCAATAAAAGTTCAAATTTCCGTTTATGCTTGCGCAATTGATCTCTTAAAAAATCACGCTGCTCGGCATTAATTTTGTAATTATTTCCTTTTACTCTTCCGACGGGATTACCACTTTGTCCTTTTTTAAATGGCATTTTAGTTTGTTTTTAGCAATGATAAAAGCAATAAAAGAGCAATGAAAAAGCAATGATTTCCGGCTTTTTGTGTTTTATAACTCATTGAATACCAAAAAGAGTTATTGCTCTTTGCAATGATTATGCAATAAAGCAATAGAAATGGGTATTCCAAGATCTCATTTTTTAATCCTAAAACCGTGTTATTTGCTTTCATTTTATGCTCCTGTGTTGCCCTCCTTAGCTTTTATGCTTTGGAGGGCAATACAAAATTACTGCGGCAAAAAGTGCTTTCTGAAAAAGTCATTGACTTGAATTCGGTTTAAAATGAAAACCAGTGAAATATGGTTTGCGGGATTGGTGAAAGGCAGGGATTTAAGCAAAGCTTAAAATTAGGAACTTACGAAGTATAACATTGCAGATGCGAAGCTTTTGTAACCCTCTTGGGACTTTTTCGACATTTGCGACTTGAGTAAATGTCCCCAATGTCGCTACTGTCCCAAGACTGCAACAAGTTGGCAGCCTCTATAGGCAATTAACCAATATATGTCTTATCCTTACCTTCGTCATCTTTTGTTAATATAAACAATAATAGCTAATTTTGAGTTTTCTTAGATTTCAAAAAATGAAAAAAATATTTTTATTTCTATTTTTCATTTCATTATTTCAAATTGGGTTCTCTCAAAAAAGCGATTCTTCCCAAACACCAAAAATTAAGCTAACCGGTATTTTTATTTCTGCTGGCCTAAATGTAACACAATATAATTCGAATGCTTTTTTTAGTTATTTAACAAATAACATGGGTACTGAAAACCTAGCATTCCCTATAGCTAATTATTATTCTGTTGTAAGTGGTAGTGTTATTCCGAACCAAATAACTTACACCAACTTAATAAACGGCCCGGTTTTAAACACAGGGTTAATTGTAAATACTGGCAGGTTCAAAAACCTCTTTTGGAATCATAAACTTGAAATAAGTTACGTGCAAGTTTCAAACAACTTCTCTTATTTAATTAATTATGCAGAGGTATCTGATTATCAAATTACAAGGCATGATATCAGCGATACTTTTCAGTTCAGATATAAACAACAAATTTTATCTATTGGGTATAAATTTCAACCAACATACAAATTTATGTTTTTATCTTTTGGGGTGCATTGCTCGTTTAACCTTGTAAAAGTCAATGAATATAAGAAAGAGCGAATTATTGGCTCATCGTACAATGAAAATACTGGTAAAACAACTACCGATACTTCAAACAATGTGAGTTATAATAGTACAAATATGCATTTTATTAATGTGCCATTTGAAGTCGGAATAGGCGGAATTATTCATATTAACAGAATAAGCCTGGAGCCGGCTTTCTATTTTACTCCCTGTTTATCGAATGGGTATAATTTTTATAATCTGTCTTTAGAAATTCTATTTAACCCTAGAAAGAAATAAAGTCTTAGTGGCATATAAACCTTTTAAGCTTTGCTTAAAATAAACCGTAATACGCCCATACCAACCGGCACTGGCAGGCGTTATTTTTGTAGTTGCCACGACCTTTAGGTCGTGGATTATTAAACAACAAGTATTGGCTTTAGCCTAATTAAAATTCTACTCTACCAGGTTGAAATTGTTAAGCTAAAGCCAACGCAAGGGCGCAATTCTATCCACGACCTAAAGGTCGTGGCAACTCTCCTTTATCCTTGTCGAATAATAGCCTTTAAGCTTTACTTACATATGCTTTTATTAGCCATTATTTTTGCAATCTGTCACTAATACTAAAAAGGGCTTTACAAGAGGAAAGAATCTGTGAATTTTACAATAATCTTACAGCAAAATGTAATGCCAAAGCAGATTATAAGCGAGACCTTTGTTTGGTAATTACAATAAATGAAAGTTTATGAATATTGAAAAGGCGTTTCTGCTACTTGCAATTTGTATTATGGCCTGCGGAGTTTCAGCACAAAAGGATACAATCAGGCGAAAACATAACGGTGTTCACAATCCAACGTTTGCTCCTGTTCCGCCTTCGCATTCTCACACCCAGAAAGATTCTACCATGTTGCATACTAAAAAACGTGTAATCTTTCCTGATACAGCTAAGAAATAGAGTCAATTTCTCCAGATGGAGTTATTTTTCACAATAAAACCTTCGTGAATCTTAGTGTATTAGTGGTGAGTGCTTTAAGCTACGGATGCCTCGCTATGAGGAACATTTTTTACTTTTCGCTCTTCACTTCAAAAACCCGCACCGTATCATTATATTTCTCAAAAAGCAAATTCTTTTCAATCCTTACTTCGGTTGCAAGTGTATCGGGAGCCATAGTAACATCCTCCATAATGGTTTTTAAATGGAAAGTATGAATCCGGTTTTTCGAGACATAAAATAGATCATCGCCCCTTATTTGGAAGGTATTTAATCCGGTAACAGGAATAGTTTTATAGTAGGACCCGAAGGAATCAAATACCAGTACCCCCTGAATTGAATCATTCAGGTATAGTAGATTATTATACTCCATCAACATATCCGGATTGAGCGATATACCCTGATTTTGGGCAATGTTGCCCGTTTGTTGAGCAACACCCATGTTTACATTAAGCCTTACCAATTGGAAATTCTGTGCATCATAAAGCCATATTCCATTGTCGTGCGATGTGCAGGCCAGTGTAGCAAGGGAATACCCTACATCGGTCGGGCTGAAAGGGCTTCCGTTTTGGCTAAGGGTGTTATCAAGCAAAATAACCTCCGGGAAATCACGGTGAAAAACGAGCACCTTCATAGGGTCGTTCACATCTACGGAGGTTATTCTCCCATATGATTTATCACTGAAATTATATAGCTCTTTGCCTTGTGAGTTGTATTTGCGGAGTGAGCTACCACGAATGATATATACATTCTGTAAATTGTCGGTTGTAAACCTTCCCCCATCCAATGGTATTTTACTAATAAGCGAATATCCCGCAGGTCTTTCACTTTTAAATGCATATGCAACTACCGATAAAACAGGAATAATCAGAAGCAGGCTCCATTTATTTAACATATGCTTCCTTATTGATAATACGAAGGATCTCATCGGCATGCTTGCGGTTGTTATATAATCTTGGCACTTTGTTTTGTCCTCCAAGTTTTCCACGGATTTTCATCCATTCGTAAAAGGTACCCTTGGGTAAAGAAGTTATTATCGGTAGTTTAAGAGTAAAGTCCTTATACCGCTTGGCTTCATAATCCGAATTGAGTGATTTAAGAGCATTATCAAGCACTTCAGCAAAATAACTCATGTTGCTGGGGGCAGCCTCAAACTCAATCAGCCATTCATGGGCCCCTTGCGAATCATCATTCATATACACAGGAGCAACAGTGTATTCCGATACCAACGCACCTGTTCTTTCACAAGCTGTAAGCAAAGCTTTTTCAGCATTATCCATTATCAATTCTTCGCCAAACGCATTTATAAAATTCCGGATACGGCCGGTAATAATAAACCGGTGCGGACTTAACGAAGTAAACCGAATAGTATCACCAATCATATAACGCCATAAACCGCCACTGGTTGAGATAATAAGGGCGTAATCTTCCCCTTCCTTCACTTCGGAAAGAGATAAGGTTGGAGAGCGGTCGGCCAGATTTTTAACAGGTAAAAACTCATAATAGATGCCATAATCCAACATCAGCAAAAGATCATTACGATTAAGGCTGTCTTGAATTCCAAAGAAACCTTCCGATGCATTATAAACCTCCCACAAGTTAACATCCAATGGCTTGAACAAGGATTTGAACTGTTCTTCGTACGGATCAAAATTAACACCGCCGTGAATGAAAACTTCCAGGTCGGGCCAAATATCAGCCACCCGTTTTTTACCGCTTATTTTTAAGGTATGTCTCAGCAGAACCATCATCCAGGATGGTACACCGCTTACACAAGTAATATTTTCGCGCATAATGGCCTGAGCTATCTTATCCATCTTTTCCTCCCATTCACTCATCAGCGCAATAGAGGCTTCAGGAGCACGAAAAAACTCGGCCCAGGTAGGCAGGTTCTCCAGTAAAATAGCTGAAAGATCGCCGTTACGGGCATAGATATTGTGCTCGTCTTCTTTATACGAACCTGAAAGTGATAACGTTTTCCCGTCGAATAAATGCGTTTGGGGGTATGCATTGCAGTATAGGCTTAACATATCCTTCCCGCCTTTAAAATGACAATCATTCATCGAATCCTGGCTTACCGGAATAAATTTACTTTTACCACCACTTGTACCCGATGACTTTGCAAACCAACGTATTTCTCCCGGCCAAAGTAAATCACGTTCTCCTTTCCTAAGTCTTTCAATATAAGGCATAAATTCATCATACTCCTGTATGGGAACACGCATTTTATATTCTGCCTCGGAGGTAATATATGCAAAGCCATATTTCTTTCCGAATTCTGTATCTTTTGCTGTATCCAGCAAGCGTACAAACCACTCGTGCTGCACCTCTTCCGGGTATTGCATAAACAACTCTATCTGATGCATGCGCTTTTTCATGAGCCAAGATACGATGGAATTAATGAGCGGCATTCAGATGATTTATTAGAATCACAAAGTTGTAAAAATTATTCCAATCCATCAAGTTAAGCCGGAAAATATCATTTGTCATAATAAATTAGCCCAAAATAACCTATACTTGCACCCCTAATTAATGCCACTCAATGCTCAACCTCCTTATATTCGGCCCTCCCGGCGCAGGCAAAGGCACTCAAGCCTTAAAAATTGCAGAAAAATTCAAGCTTATTCATATTTCCACAGGAGACCTGTTGCGTGCCGAAGTAGCTGCCGGAACGGAACTTGGAAAAGCTGCGAAAAACCTCATGGATAATGGTATATTGGTGAGTGATGATATAGTTGTTGGAATGATAGATGCAAAGATCAGCAACAACCCTTCAGCAAACGGGTTTATTTTTGACGGTTTTCCACGTACCCTTCCTCAGGCGGAAGCCCTTGATAATTTATTATCCAACCGCGGACTCTCAATAACAGTTACACTTTCTCTCGAAGTAGATGAAGAGGAATTATACAAACGCATTTCCTTACGTGGTAAAATGTCAGGACGTGCAGATGACCAGGACAAAAATACGTTCCTGAAACGTATGCAAGTGTATACTACGGAAACATCTCCATTAAAAGATTACTACAAGAAAAAAGGCGTTCTCGTTTCCATAAACGGGATAGGAGAGATTGATGATATTTTCAATTCTTTATGCAAAGAAATTCCTGCCTGATTCAATAGTCCGGAACAATCCTGTTCCAATAATAAGGCAGTTGTCGGGCAAATTAGTAGTTTTGTAAAAGCTGATTTTATTTAACCGTTGTAAATGGCTCAAACAGTCTTTTTTGGATATATCTATATTCACTTTTGGGAAATGCTTGCATTGCCCTTTTACCTGTTGATCATTTACATTATTGCAAACCGGATAAAGCGAAAGAACATTGATAAAAACCCTTTTTACAAATTTTACGTTTGGGGTTTATTTGCAAAAATGGCTGGTGGAATAGCTTTCGTGCTTGTATATTTATTCTATTGGAATGGCGGAGACACCACTTCTTACTTTGAATCTTCCATGGCTATGAAGAACCTCTTATTAGTCGACCCCTCATCATGGCTGATAAATGAATTCGGCAGTGCAAACCACGAACACCTTTCATTGTTTTCGTACGATACAGGATACCCATTGCCCTATATGTATTTCAACCCGCAGACGGATATGGTTATCCGGCTTGTTAATCCTTTGCTCCTGCTTACTTTCAGTAGTTATCTACTGACTACCATTATCCTCGACTGGATTGCCTATGCTGGTATCTGGAGATTATTTCTGGTTTTTACCGACCACTACCCAAACCGGAAAAACCTTTTTGCATTGGCTATATTATTTTTTCCTTCGGTAATCTTTTGGGGATCAGGAATACTAAAAGATACGATAACACTATCCTGCACAGGGTGGGTGGTGTATTGTATTCACAGGGTTTTTGTTCAAAAGCAAAGAAAGTGGGGATTATATATTCCACTTTTGCTGAACCTGTTCATCATATTTTTTATTAAACCCTATGTAATTTTTGCGCTTTTACCCGGTTCATTGCTCTGGATCTTTTCTAACCAAATTTCTGTCATCAGGAACTCTGCTTTCCGTTTAATTATTGTTCCATTAATCCTCGTAATTAGTGTTGGTGGCGGATTTTACCTGCTTTCATTCCTTGGTCAATATATGGGCAAATTTGCACTCGAAAACATTGCAACAACCCTGGTAGTAACCCAAAATGACTTAAAGAAAGACTATTACCATGGCCACTCCTTTGATATTGGAATTACAGATGCCTCACCAATTGGATTGATCTCAAAATTCCCTGCTGCATTTGTGGCAGGTGTTTACAGGCCATTCATTTGGGAAAGTGGTAATGTGGTAATGTTAATATCCGGGCTGGAGAATACATTATTATTGCTGCTAACGATAAGTTCCATTTTCCGGATGAATGTTATTGCCTTATTCCGGAAAATTTTTCGTGAACCATTATTGTTCTTTGCCCTTTCTTTTTCTATTTTCTTCGCCTTTAGCGTGGGGCTTTCCACAGCTAATTTCGGGGCTTTGGTACGATTTAAGATAGCTTATCTTCCTTTTTTCCTTTGTGCACTCTTTATCCTCATCAAGCGGAATGATGAGAATCTGGAATTAGGTAATGTTAATCTGGCGCATGAAAGCAGGGCAGACTAACTTTTTGCTTTACTTTATTAAGTAATAAAAAAATTACGTAATGCTTTTTCGCTTTATAAGCGAATAATAGCCATACCCTGAAATAGCACAAATGGTAAATTGCATGGGTAACTTATACCGGTATTTACCTATGGCACCTGTAATTGCACTAAAATAGAAAATGGTTAAAATGCCAAACACCAAAACAAACCAGTTTTTATTTTTTATTAGGAAAACAAACCCTATGAATGCCCCAATATACTGTAACAATAAAACAAGAATTATTAAAACACCCAGAATTGCCTGCCCTTTATGGGCAAAGTTTTGCTTAATACGATTGGAGTCCATTACAAGCTGACCTTCTACATCACTGCTGCGCCAACCAAGGGTTTGGGCAATATCAATATTTCCAAGCGATAAAAACATATGTATGGCTCCCCATAACTGTGTTTCCGTATAAGCCACTTTATTATTACGGATGTATTCCCAGGCTACTTTACCACATATTTTGGAGCGGTCGAATGGGTTTCTCATTCTCAGGCAACCTAATGAATCAGCTTTGTTCAGCAAGGATCCACGCACTGTTTCAATAGGCAGATTTGTTTTTCGGGATTCGGTAAATGCTACATTAAAATCGAGCAAGTTATAGCCATCCATGGTGGTTAACTGCCATCGATTGTAAGAGGTATGATTCCGCAACACCCATCCGCCAACAATGGCATATATTATCAACATGTATGGAATGATGATTTTAACGAGCCATCTCCGCTCCATTCCTTTATTGAAAACAAAAACAACAAAAAACAATACAAACGGATATAATAATGAAACTGGTCGGGTTATACAGGCAAGCCCCAAAAACAGAGCACTGAGTACAAACCTTATAAAGCTTAGGATCTTCAATCCTGAAAAGAAATAATACAAAGACAATAAAAACAGGAAAATAAATAAGGTATCGCTATACAAAACATTTGCCACATAAATGGAATGTATATCCAATGTAAACAAGAGCGCAGCTATTGTTGCAACAATCTTATTATTGAACAATAAAAACGCAATCCTGTAAATTAAGACAACACAAATAGCATTTAAAATAAGTTGAATAAGAATTGCTATAAATGGTTTTACTCCGGCAATTAAATAAACGAATGCAAGAAAGGCCGGATATCCCGGTTCCCGATAGGTATCGTAATTTGCAATTAGCAAGCCCGGTTCCAACGCGTGAGAATTCAACGGGATACTTGCAGTGTCGGTAGTTCCCGCAAATGTATGGTAGTGTAATATATTTTCTGCCAGTTGCTGATAGCCGATTGCATCACTGGTTACAATTACGTTTTTCTCAACATTGCTATCCCAGGACCTAACCAAACAATACATGGATAAGTTAAGCACCAGGCTTAACAGCACCAAATGCCTGATTGTGATCCGTTGAAAAAAATTGATCATTTTATGTACAAATAAATTATACTAAAGTTGCATATATTGACGAATACACAAATAGTATGTCAACTATAAAAACATGAACTTATTAATTAATCTCCCAGATAAGAATTCAGCAATTTCTCAATTTGCATTGTTGAATCAAGCTTATTCTGCAAATCTATCAGTTCTTTTCCTGTCACATTTTTCGCTTTCATATCATTTATTTTTCCGGTAAGGTCGGTTTCACGGTCCTGGTATATAGTTTGAATATTTTGCAGGGCACCTTTCGCATAAAACTTTACATATCTGCTTTCGTCCGATCTCATACTGCCTATAACCGGGATTCCCCTCATAACCGCTGTATCGCCACATTGCTGAATAAACCGACCATACATAAGTAAGAAGGGTATTTTTTGTTCATATCCTCCTAGCTTATCAGCCATTTTAATGAAGAAATTATTACACGAATCATTTCCATATTCCACGTAAAATGAAGCGATTCCAAAAAGCAATTCCATTCCATCGGCATCCTCCAGTTTCCGGGCATCATTCAAGGCCTCTTGCTTGTTGGTTTTTGCAATAGCAGCAAGGCCTACGCCTTCAACCCTGTATGAACTATCTTTTAAAGCATTCCGGTATAACTGCAACAGATTTCCGCTAGTGTAATGTGCAGATAAAACAGTGAGAGCTTCGGCACGAACATTGGATGAACTGTCATGCTCAGCCAAATCCAATAAAGTGTTTTTAAGTTCAGGTGTACTATCGCTTGCTAATTTCTGAACAGCCGTTCTCCTGATCATCCAGAACCGGTCGTGCAATGCTTTCATCATTGCAGCCTTGGCTCCCGCATCATCCAGGTGGGTTGATATATCAGCAAGGGCTTCAGTTCTGTCAGCATACAATGGTAAATGTTCATACTGGTATTCCCTTTCCGCCAAGGACATATTTTCATTTTTTGAGCATACCACCAGTATCTTCTTCCCATCGGCAATAACTAAGTCAGGTGTATTCGATACATCAAACACATACGTGTTTTTGGTTTTATCCATTAAAACAGAATGGCTTTCCTTTTTACCATTTACATAGATATCTATCTGTAGCGGCATATAAAAAACCGGATTGCTTGTAAGGTCCTGTGTTTGTTCAATGGTAACAGTTTCCTGATGCGTACTTTCGTTATACGAATGGTTTATATTCAACATAGGATAGCCTTTGTTATAATACCATTCGTTAAAGAACCAGTTCAGATCGCGCCCGGTAACTTTCTCAAAAGCCAGCCTTAACTGCGGAACTTCGGCCGAGGTTAACTGATTTGTTTGAAGATAGAGACCCAAAGCATCAAAGAAGGCTTCATCCCCAACCACAACCCGAAGCATGTGCAGAATACCTCCGCCTTTGTTATAGGAAGTACCGTCAAATACATCTTCCTTATCGTTGTAATAAAAGTCAACAAGATCATGCTGTTTTGAGCCCCTTCCCATATATTCGCCTACACTTTGGTGCAAATACTGGTCAGCACAGTCTTCTCCGTATTCATGTTGTCTCCATAAATACTCGGAATAATCGGCAAAGGATTCATTCAGCGTAAGATTCGACCAGGATTCGCAGGTAACCAGATCACCAAACCAATGGTGGAATAGTTCGTGAGCAATAATATCTTCACTTGTGGTAAGCGGGTCATCAATTAGCTCTCTTCTTGTTTTGTTCAGGAATTCTCCATGAAGTGTTGCGGTAGTATTTTCCATCGCCCCCGAAACATAATCGTGAACTATTACCTGGTCATACTTATTCCATTTATAAGGGAAGTGCAGCACATTCGAGAAGAACTCTATCATTTGAGGGGTTTTACCAAAAATGTCTTTAGCATAGGGGGCATATTTAGCGTCAATGTAATAGTCCACCGACTTGCCTCTCCATTTATCATGAATGATTGAAAATGGTCCAACAGCCATCATTACAAGGTAAGGAGGGATTCCATATGGACTCATTACCCAATGATCGGTATGGGTTTTATCTTTATTCTCAACCGTTGAAACCAGTTCACCATTCGATAAGGTTTTGTTTTCCTTTTCTGTGGTTATGTAAATCTCCTCTGTCATGCGCTGGTTAGGCTTGTCAATAGTAGGAAACCAACAGGAGTTGTCCTCGGTTTCTCCTTGTGTCCATACTTGTCTTGGTTTGTGTTTATCTTTTCCGTCAGGGTTTATAAAGAATAGACCTTTGTGTGAAGTAATAGCACTGCTTCCCCCCTGCTCTTCCTTCAGTTCATTGGGTTTCGACGTATAGTCAATAAAAACAGAGTATCTTTCACCTGAGGTATACACTTTGTCAAGTCCTATGTGCAATTGCTTATCTACATAGGTATATTTTAAAGGCTTTTTTTCTTTGCCTTTTAAAAGGCTCACTTCGTGAATATCCATACCCTTTGCATCCAGAATGAGGGAATCACTCGGATAGTAATAAGGTTTGGCAGTAATGGTTGCTTTACCATACAAATAGCACTTTTCCCAATCAAAACTAACATGCAGTTCTGTATGTATAAGTTGAGTGGTTGTGGTAGCAGTGGCCCGGTAATTTTCGAATGCAACTTTTGGCGTTGTATCCACCATAGGCATTTTAACCGCTTGTTCCGTTGAATCCATTTTTGCCATAGCAATTAATGAATCTATTAGCCTTGTAGCTGCCAGTGAATCGGACTTTGCCGTTTCAGCATTTGATTTTGTGGTTGCTTTTTTTGACGAACCACAGGATGCGGCAATAGCAATTACACCCATGATCAAGGAGCAATTCAGAATCTTATTATATATCATAACACCTGATTTTTTTAAGGAATCAAAGATACTTAAGTTTGACAAAAACGAATAGTTGTTATAGAGTCTTTAACATTAAAGTCGTTTTTATGCGGTTATTTCATTTTCAACTTCCAACTTTTCTTCTACTTTTGCCTTATGAAAGCTACCGTAAATAACAAAGAATTCTTAATAAAAGAACATGCAAGCCAACCTTTCAACTACGATGTGAATGGCAAACAAGTGGCGTTAGATGCTTATTTTAACGACCATGGCATGCTCTGCTTTTTGTATAATAATAAGTCATACCAGGCTGAACTGATTAGCTATAATGCGAACGATAAAGTTGCAGTAATTAAGCTAAACAATAACCGTTACGAGATAAAACTGAAAGATGATACCGATTTACTTCTGGAACAGTTAGGTATAAGCAATAAATCGAACAAAGTACAGAATATTAAAGCCCCTATGCCGGGACTGGTATTGAGCCTATTGGTGAAGGAAGGCGATACTGTTGCCAAAGGCGACGGACTTCTCATTCTGGAAGCCATGAAAATGGAAAACCTGATTAAAGCGCAATCTGACGGAAAAGTTAAAAAAATACATGTTGAGAAAGGTGCAAAAGTGGAGAAAAACCAGCCTTTGATTGAGATGGAATAATAGTGCTATTCTATATTTTGCTGAAGAGCCTCTTCCGGTTTTTTATCGGATAGTTTATAAATAACCACTATTAATATTGCTACCAGTACAGCACTGGCAATTACATAAGCCATTTCAGGTGTTTGGGAATAAATATCATCTACTATTTTCAACGGCTTTTTCGAATCCTGTAGGTATAAAACAAATATCTGGGTGCCATTAAACATAAAATGTGCAAAAATATTCACCCAAATTGAGCCTGACCACACAAAAAGATAACCGAGGAAAACACCCAATAACATACGTGGAACGAAACCTGAGAACTGTAGATGTATTGCGCTGAATACAATGGCCGCTATCCATACCCCTACGTGGGTGTTTTTTGTCATTTTAATTAATATTTTTTGCAGCCCTGCCCTAAAGAATAGCTCTTCACACAGACCAGCCATAAAAGCCATCACAAAAAGGTTAAATATCAGATCCTTCAAATTATGGTGCGACAACAAAGCTTTTTCCAATTCATCTCCTGTTTGCTCAAGGTTTTGTAACATGTCAGGAAGCGGAACCCGGCTATTCAGTTCTGCAAAATAATTAATCAGCGGAGTTGAAGCAATAATTGTTAACCCACCTAAAATAAGCAATGAAAATTTGCCTAAACTGTCCATCTGTAAGTAAGCCGCTACTTTTTTAGAAACAAGAAAACTGAAAACCAGAACAGGCAGAACAAATAAAATAAAATCACAAATAAGCTGATAGTTGCGGGCATCCATAACTACCTGCTCGTCTACATAACTGGCGGGATTTTGGATGAGCACCAGGTTAAAAAGCCCTGTCTGCTGGAGTAGCAGTGTAACAATGCCCAAAAAGAAGAACGCAATACCAAACATCCCAAAAAAGATGAGTAATTGTGCGTAAGCTTTACTCCCTTCAAAAGGAGCCGGAGTTTGTGTGTTCAAGTGATAATTTTGTTTGGCGTATATTTGCGTGCCCTGAGAGGGGTATCTCAAAACGGATGGCAAAAGTAATTATTTCTTTTTAATGGTTAAGATAGGCACACTTGAACTACCAGACTTCCCTTTGTTACTGGCTCCTATGGAGGATGTGAGCGATCCGCCGTTCAGGCATGTTTGCAAACAACAAGGTGCGGATATGCTTTATACGGAATTCATTTCTTCAGAGGGATTAATTCGTGATGCCGTTAAAAGCCGCAAAAAGCTTGATATATTTGAAAACGAACGACCTGTAGGTATTCAACTCTTCGGCAGCGATATTGAATCAATGCGGGAAGCAGCCCTGATCGCGGAACGCGCCAACCCCGAAATAATCGATATTAACTATGGTTGCCCGGTTAAAAAGGTAGCCTGCAGAGGTGCCGGTGCTGCACTGTTACAGGACATTCCGAAAATGGTTCAGATGACCTCGGAAATCGTGAAAGCCGTTAAGTTGCCTGTTACCGTTAAAACCCGCCTTGGTTGGGATGATAATACAAAGAACATAGCCGAGGTAGCCGAACGCTTGCAGGATATAGGTATAAAAGCCCTCACTATACATGCCCGTACTCGTAAACAGCTGTACAAAGGTCCCGCAGACTGGACTCTTGTTGGTGAAATAAAGAACAATCCTAGAATTCATATCCCTATCTTTGGTAATGGTGATGTAACATCTCCTGAGGTTGCAATACAAATGAAACAACGCTACAATGTAGATGGCGTAATGCTTGGCCGTGCTGCAATAGGCTATCCGTGGATTTTCAGGGAGATAAAACATTACCTGGCAACCGGAGAAGAACTTGCCCCTCCTACTATTGAAGAACGCATACAAGTATGCAGAACCCACTTAGAAAAGTCAATTGAATGGAAAGGCGAAATATTGGGCATACTTGAAATGCGCAGACATTATGCCAGTTACTTTAAAGGCATGGATAACTTTAAAGACTTCCGGATGAAACTTGTAACTACCAACAACTATTCCGAAATACTTGAAACCCTTGAGTTAATTGGGAAAGTTTATGCAAAAGTGGCGTAAAGCATTTAGGAATTAAGCCTTCTTTTCAGGATTCCTCTTAAAAATAATTATAAATGAATCCGGGGTTCCGGTTCTGTTTGCAATATCATTACCCCAATAAAAACGCCAGCCCTGGTTGGTATAAAAATCAGCAAACCCGACAGGAGTATAGTTATTGTGGGTATAATCGTTACTCCACAGGAAAATATCTTTGGGTGAATCGGCCTGCACTAACCAGGAATAAGAAATATTACAAAAAACGATAAAAGCAGGTTTACTTTTCCCGATCTCATCTATCATTTGTTTTTGCATCTCTGTATTATAGGGCTGCTTTTCCACCAGTGGATAGGTATATAAATAACCTGTTGCCGAAATGCGGTTGGTATAAAAGTATATTTCCGGCTCAGAGCCAAGCACAGCCACCTTATCGGTATCACTAGTATTTGACTTAATATACTTCGATATTTCCTGGGCTTCTATAAATGGATTGCCCCAATAAGCCATTTTACAAACGGTTTCAGGCGATAGCTTGAAATAGTATTCCCTATTGACATAGGTTACAATAATAACTACGGCAGCTAAAGTACCGAATGTGATACTATTAAATTTAAAAGCCTGTAATTTTGAAAGTACAAATTCAATAAATACACCTGTAAGAAGCCCCAGTGACGGTAAAAATGCAATAAAATAATGCTGCCTGAAATAAAACCCTGAACTCACAACCCCTGCTGATGCCAGGATATAAAGCACTAAAAATATCTTTTGTATACGGGTATAATTACTAAAATATAGCAGACATGCACCTCCCAAAGCTAACATCCACAATGGATAGAAAGCATCCCATGCCGGGTTGAATGACACGTTAAACATAAGCATAATATCATGCAACTTTTTCACAGCTTCGTAGGTTGATGCGTATTGAACAGTCCATAGCCAGAAGACATGAAACTGCCCGGTAACAAGGGTTATCAAGACTACAATTATATACGGGATGAAAACCCCGGCTCCATATATAACCAATGGTTTTATCATTTCTTTAATACCAAGTTTCTTCTCTGTAATAAAGTATACAATAAGGAAAATACCGCCAAAAAGTATAAGGAAAACAGCTTGCTGCTTCATCAGGAAAGCCATTCCGAACATTAAGCCAACAAGGAACACCTTCAACACCTTTCCTGAATTCATATACTGGGAAAGGAAAAGCAAGGCTAGTGAACTATAAAAACAAATAAAATGTGTTGCATGCGCTGCAAATGCATCGAATGGCAGCCCGATAGCCATTAATCCATAAACGGTAGCGGTGGCAAGGCCCACAAACGGGTTTATTATTTTCTTTAAAGAAGTAAAAAGCAGAAACATAGTAGCAGCATTCATGAAGAGTAAACCAGTGTGAACCCCTGTATTTGTATGTCCGAAAATCAACATGAAAATAGAATACATGAACGATGTTCCCGGCAATTTCATGGAAAATGCGTCTTTATATGGGGCAACACCATGCAGGAAGAGGTTTCCGATGTAGCCATACTCGCCTTCATCACGCTCAAAAGGTACTGCAACAAGCCTGAAACGGATGATACTTATAAAGATGATTATAGCCCAAAGAAAATAAACATGGTAGTCTCGCTTTGCGGGGTTATTTGCTTTTGGCGGATTGCCACTGGCTTTTTTAGGTGCCTGCTTAACAGGAGGTTTTTTACTCACGTAACTTTATAGATATGCTTGCAAATGTAAAAATATTCTTCGCTTCACCTTTCTAATGTTCGTTCCCCTCCTTTTTAGTAATTTAGGCGAATCTTTTAAAGAGATTCATGACAAATACACTTGATTTAACTGCACTCACAGCCATTTCTCCCGTAGACGGAAGATACCGTAAATCGACCGAAGTTCTATCGGATTACTTCTCGGAATATGCGCTTATACGTTACCGTTTAAGGGTGGAAGTGGAATACTACCTTGCCCTATGCCGACTTCCCCTGCCCCAACTGGAAGAAGTGGATGAACCCACAATAGCAGCAAGCCTCAGAAACATTTACAATAACTTTACTCCGGAAGAGGCCAAACACATTAAGGAACTGGAAGCAATTACTAACCATGATGTAAAAGCGGTGGAGTATTTCCTGAAAGGTAAACTGGATGCCCTTAATATGGGCGAATTGAAGGAATTCATTCACTTTGGGCTTACCTCACAAGATATTAATAACAGTGCGGTTCCCCTTGCGCTGAAAGAATTTAAAAGGGATGTACTTCTTCCAGAACTGGATAATGTTTTAACCATTCTTATTAAACTGGCAGATGATTGGAAAGACGTTCCTATGCTTGCCCATACGCACGGGCAGGCCGCCTCCCCTACCCGACTCGGCAAGGAAATAAAGGTCTTTATAGAACGTTTGGAATCCCAAATTGATGTGGTTAAAAGGATACCAATTTCAGCGAAGTTTGGTGGTGCAACTGGTAATTTTAATGCACACCATGTTGCTTATCCTACTATTAACTGGGTTGAGTTTGCAAACCGCTTTTTGCACGATGAACTGGGGCTTTTCCGTCAACAATATACTACCCAGATTGAACATTATGATGGACTGGCTGCACTTTGCGATGCTATGAAGCGCGTCAATACCATTATGCTCGACCTTAGCAAAGATCTGTGGACCTATATTTCATTTGACTATTTCAAACAAAAAATAAAGGCGGGAGAAGTGGGTTCATCGGCCATGCCGCATAAGGTAAACCCTATAGACTTTGAAAATGCCGAAGGTAATCTAGGCATCGCTAATGCATTATTTGAACACCTCGCAGCCAAACTCCCAATATCCCGTTTACAACGAGACCTTACCGATTCTACCGTAATTCGTAATCTGGGAGTACCATTTGCACATTCAATCATAGCGTACAAATCTTTGATGAAAGGTTTTGGAAAGCTTATTCTGAATGAAACTGCCATCAGGCAAGACCTTGAGAATAATTGGGCTGTTGTAGCGGAAGGAATTCAAACAATTCTTCGAAGGGAAAACTATCCTGCACCTTATGAAGCATTGAAAAACCTGACCCGCACCCATGATGTTATAACACAAAAGAGCATGGAGGAATTTATCGACACATTAAAAGTGAGTGATGAATTGAAAGCAGAACTAAAAAAGATAACCCCATTTAATTATACCGGCATTTAACATATGAAGGTATCGGGTTTTACCATAATCAGGAATGCCCTTAAGTATGATTTTCCTGTAGTGGAATCCATACGCTCTATTCTTCCACTTTGCGATGAAGTGATAGTTGGAGTTGGAAATTCGGAAGATGGAACACTGGAGCTTATTAAGAGTATTGAGTCCCCTAAAATTAAAATTATTGAAACCACCTGGGATGACTCTATCCGCAAGGGCGGTTTGCTGCTGGCTAAAGAGACAAACAAAGTTTTTGATGCGGTTTCCAAAAATTCTGATTGGGTGATATACATACAAGCCGATGAAGTTATTCATGAGGGCGATATTGCGACCATTAAGGATTCGATGGAGAAAAATAAGGAAGATAAAAAAGTAGAAGGCCTGCTTTTCGAATACAAACACTTCTATGGTTCTTATACATTTTTGGAGGATTCAAGGCTTTGGTACAGGCGCGAAATCCGCATTATAAGAAACAACAAACATATACGCTCTTACCGCGATGCGCAAGGGTTTCGGATATATGATACTTTAATTCCTTCGGATGATGAATTGCTGAATGGAGGCCGGAAACTACGGGTGAAACATTCGGGTGCGAGTATATACCATTATGGATGGGTGAAGAACCCGGTAATTCAGCAAAATAAACGAAGTACATTTTACAAACTCTGGCATGAGAAAGATTCAGTCGAGAAAAACCTTACTGCCTCAGCTGAATATGATTATTCTGTTGTCTGTGCCCTTAAAAAATTTGAAGGCACACATCCCGCTGTAATGCTTGATAGGATTAATAAACAAAACTGGAATTTTAACTTTGATACCAATAAAAAGAATTTGAGTCCCAGGGAAAGCCTTGTGCGTTTTATTGAAACAAATACCGGCTGGAGGCCCGGAGAATACAAAAACTATAAACTGATTTAAAATACCATTGCCACAGATTTCACAGATTAATATCACCTATTTCAATAAACTTAATAAACAAAACAACATGCCACAGATTTCACAGATTAAATTACTATTTGTAAAAAAACACGCTACTTGTTTTAATCTGTGAAATCTGTGACAATATTTTAATAACGTATGTTTTTTATAATTTCGAAATTATTAGCTTTCATAATTGCCCCAGTGGTTTGGGTTACAGCCCTACTAATATGGGCTTTGCTGGCGAAAGACCCAAAGAAAAAACGAAAACTCGTTATTATCACTTTTGTGGTTTTCTATTTTTTCTCCAACAGTTTTATTGTGGATGAATGCATGAGGCCCTATGAAACTCCTGCCATACAAGAAAGTGACATTAAAGGAACCTATGATGTTGGTATAGTACTCGGGGGTATGATAGAATACGATCCTACTTTTGTTCGTCCCCAGTTTAACCGAGCTGTAGACAGGCTTATGCAGGCTATTAATTTATATAAAGACGGGAAAATTAAAAGAATATTGATTAGCGGAGGCTCGGGAAGTATCCTTGAAAAAAATATGCTCGAAGCGGTTATTCTGAAAAACTATATGATAAAGCTAGGCATACCTGATTCCATTATTATTGTTGAGAAATATTCCAAAAACACACACGAAAACGCAGTCTATTCAAAAAAGGTATTAGATAGCCTTCATATAACCGGAAGGTGCCTGCTCATTACATCCGGGTTTCATATGCCACGCTCTATACGTTGCTTTAAAAAAGTGGGAATGGAAGTTACCCCATATAGTTCCGACCGGTATTCGGGTCCACGGAAGTTTGTCTTCGATCATGTATTTATTCCCTCCACCGGTGCGCTTGACGAATGGAATGTAATTCTGCATGAATGGCTTGGTATGCTCACCTATAAAATTTCGGGCTATATTTAGTGAATAAAAAATGAAGATCGCTAATGAAGAATAAAGTTATTTTAATTTAATCACGTCTTTCATTTACCAATACCCTAACTTTGATACATGAATATTGGAATAGTATGTTACCCTACATTTGGCGGAAGCGGCGTCGTAGCCACTGAACTTGGCAAGGCTCTTGCCAGCGAAGGCCACAAGGTTCATTTTATAAGCTATGATCAACCGGTGCGATTGAATGTTTTTACAAGTAATTTATTCTATCACGAAGTAAGCGTCTCCGATTATCCACTTTTTGATTATCCGCCATATGAATTAGCCTTAGCTAATAAAATTGTAGAAGTAGCGAGGTATGAGTTATTGGACGTACTGCATGTACACTATGCCGTTCCGCATGCGGCCGCCGCTTATTTAGCCCAACAAATATTGGCCGATGAAAATATTCATCTTCCGTTTATAACAACTCTTCACGGAACCGATATAACCCTGGTTGGAAAAGATGCTTCTTTTGAATCAGCAATTTCGTTTGTAATAAACCGATCGGATGCTGTTACTTCTGTTTCTGAAAGCCTGAAGCAGGATACGTATAAGTATTTTCGAAATGTGAAAAGAGAAATCCAGGTTATTCCAAACTTTATCTGCCCTGAGGATTATGTTTTTCCAAACTCGAAAGAGATTCGTAAAAATTACGCTGGTGCGGATGAAAAGATATTAATGCATGTTTCTAACTTCCGCAAGGTAAAAAGAGTTGAAGATGTTTTAAGAACTTTTGATATTGTTCGTAAAAAAATACCTTCACGTCTTATCCTTATTGGTGATGGCCCGGAACGAAGCAACATAGAAAAACTTTGCCGTGAACTGGATACATGCTCTCAAATAACTTCACTCGGAAAAGTAAGCGAACCGGGAAGTTTCCTAAGTATTGCAGACTTATTTTTACTTCCGTCTGAAACCGAAAGCTTCGGACTTGCAGCTTTGGAAGCCATGGCTGCGGGAGTTCCTGTTATTTCAACCAACACTGGTGGATTACCGGAAATAAATGAGCAAGATTTTTCGGGAATGTTAAGTAATGTTGGCGATGTGGAAGATATGGCAAAGAATGCAATTCATATTTTGGGAGATGAGAATATTCTTACCCAGTATAAGAAGAACGCACTGGTTCAAGCAGAAAAATTTAATATCAATAGGATATTGCCAATATATGAAGCATTGTATGATAAAGTACAAATGAAGAATGAAGAATAGTAGCACTCAAAATAATGACTAATGAAAGAGGATGCACTAAAGGTTAAAAGCTTTGCTTTTGCACTTAGAATTGTAAAACTATGCAAATACTTAAGGAAAGAGCAGAAAGAATATATACTTAGCAAACAAATTCTTAGAAGCGGTACCGCCATCGGTGCTTTAGTAAGTGAAGCTAAATTTGGTCAGAGTAAAGCGGATTTTGTTTCTAAAATGAGCATTGCCCTAAAAGAAGCCAATGAAACAGATTATTGGTTAAGGTTATTAAAAGAAGGGGATTATTTGGATGAAAAAATGTTCAAGAGTTTATACATTGACCTCAATGAATTAATTTCACTACTTGTTTCTACCGTAAAAACCTCGAAGAAAAAATCGAATTCCTAAAAAATACGTATCATATTCTTCATTATTCATTCTTAATTCTTCATTTACTTCTTCCAGCCTTCCGGATTCTTCATCCAGTCTTCAAGAGTTTTCAGGTCTTTTTCTACAATATAGTTGTTTTCAACTGCTCTTACAATAAGAGTAGGAAAATCACAAAGCGAAACACAAGTCAGTTTTGCTTTTTTAAAATTTTCTTCCGAAACCTTTAAGTTATAACTGAATATGGAAGCGACACCTTTTACAGTACATTTTTCTTTTCTAAGAGCTTCAACAGCCTTAATAGTACTACCACCTGTTGATATTAGATCTTCTACAACAACAACAGACTGACCGGCAGTAATTTCACCCTCAATAAGGTTTCCTGCTCCGTGCTTTTTAGCTTCGCTACGTACATAAACAAATGGCAACCCCAGATCCTGAGCAACCAAAACTCCGTGTGGAATACCACCGGTTGCAACACCTGCAATAACATCCTGCTTACCGAATTGCTCTGTTATTGCTGCAACAAACTGCTGGCGCAGATAGGTACGTATTTTAGGGTTGGATAAAGTTTTACGGTTATCGCAATATATAGGTGACTTAATGCCCGATGCCCAGGTGAAGGGTTTATCGGGTTGAAGCATTACTGCTTTGATTTGTAGTAAAAAATCGGCAACTTTGCGGGCTGAATCCCTGTTATGAATCATGGTACAAATGTATAAAGTTTATTTTAACGATAGAGTAATTCTATTTGGAAATATAAAAAAAGAGCCCCTGAAAGGAAAAGGAATCAAGACTTATTCCTATCCGGAAGTGAGCATTAACACTATATGGAAAAGGTTCCGCAAGAATGGCAAAATAAAGAAAGCCTATATACTTGGGAATGAGAAAAAAATATTAAAAGAACTTATTAATCTGTTTAATCTTGTAAAAGCTGCAGGAGGATTGGTTAAAAATGCAAAAGGCGAGTACCTTTTAATATACAGGAATAAAAAATGGGATCTGCCAAAAGGGAAACTGGAAAAAAAAGAAACTGTTAGGGTAGCTGCAAAAAGAGAAGTGGAAGAAGAATGTGGGATAAAGGGGTTGAAAATTGTTTCACCATTGCAGGAAACTTACCATATTTATTCTTTACAGGGTAAATTAAACCTTAAGCTTACCCGCTGGTTCGAAATGAATTATTCCGGAGGCAAAACTACTAAACCCCAAAAAGAAGAAGGTATTGAAAAAGCCGTTTGGGTGCATAAAAAAGGTATTACCAAACTTCATAAAAATATGTATCCTTCAATTGCTGATATTTTAATAAACAAAAAAATACTGGAAGTGAAACCTACGTGATGGATATAACAGTCAATAATCGAATAATTTATTAACTTCGCATTCTAAAATAAACACAATGAAATCATTAATCGCAGCTATATTATTTACATCCCTTAGTCTTGGAGTATTTGCACAAAGTAAACCAACTGCTAAAGCATCTACCCCAACTACAGCCCCGGCTAAAAAAGTTGCTGATAGTTACCGTTGCCCAATTTGTGGCTATACCGGATTAAAAACCGGCGATTGCCCAAAAGATAAAATCGGATTGGTTAAGGTTGGCGATTACTACTGCCCTGAGTGTTATATGACCAATGCTAAAGCAGGTAAATGTACCATGTGCGGTGTTGACATGAAGAAAATGGAAGCTGCCGCCCCTTCCGGGACTAAGAAATAGGCTGTTCCTCGCTTTTAGTTAGAAAATTTTTAACAAGTTGGGCATTTTTTGCTCCGACCACTTTAGTTATTTCTTCCAACGATGCATTTTTTATTCTTTCAGTAGAACCAAACTTACTTATTAGTTTTTCAGTGGTCTTCTCTCCTACCCCTTTTATTTCTGTTAGTGCAGATTTTAGCGCACCTTTACTCCGCCGTTTACGGTGATGCGTTATTCCGAAACGGTGAGCTTCATCTCTTATTTGTTGAATGATTTTCAATGTTTGCGAACGTTTATCAAGGTAGATTGGTATTGGGTCATCCGGAAAAAAGATCTCTTCCAATCTTTTAGCTATACCAATTACAGCGACTTTATCGGTTAATCCCAATTTCGCAAGGCTTTCCATTGCGGAGCTTAATTGACCTTTGCCTCCATCAATAACAATAAGCTGAGGCATCGATTCATTATGTTCCAAAACATGTTTATAGCGACGATATATTACCTCCTCCATTGAAGCAAAATCGTCGGGTCCTTCTACCGTGCGGATATTAAAATGTCGGTAATCCCGCTTACTTGGTTTTCCATCTTTAAAAACCGTCATTGCTGCCACAGGATATGCCCCCTGAATGTTTGAGTTATCAAAACATTCAATATGGGTTGGAGCTTCCTTCATTCGCAAATCCTTTTTCATTTGCTCCATCAGGGCTTCTGTTTTGGTTTTAGGAGATTTCAGGCTTTCCTGCATTTCCTTTTCCTTAATGTAATAACGCAGATTGTTTTCAGATAATTCCAACAGCCTTTTTTTATCCCCAATTTGCGGAACAAAGAACTTAGCATTAGGAACTTCTGCTTCGGTATCAAATGGAATAATTATTTCCGGAGACTGGCTTTCAAACCGCTGCCTTAACTCAGCAATACCTAATAAAAGCAAATCTTCAGGAGTTTCATCTAACTTCTTGCTTAACTCAATTGTGTGCGATTGAACTATGGCTCCATTCATCACTTTCAGGTAGTTTACATAACCACACTTTTCGTCTATAATAATACTAAACACATCCACATTATCAATAGTTGGGCTTACTACCATCGATTTGCTCTGGTAGCGTTCCATCATATCTAGCTTTTCCTTCAATTCATGGGCTTTTTCAAATTCAAGTTTTGAAGCGTGTGCCTCAATCTCGCCTTTCAGGTAACGTATTGCCCCTTGAATATTTCCTTTTATAATCAGTCTTATTTGTGCTATTGATTCATCATAATCCGCCTTGGTTTGTAAAGCTTCACATGGCCCTTTGCAATTCCCCAAATGATATTCCAGACACTTTTTAAATTTTTTCTTTTGAATGTTTTCTTCGGTGAGATTCAGGTTGCAATTACGCAGCGGATAAAGCTTGCTCACAAACTCCAGCATGGCATGCATCATTCGGCCGGAGGCATAAGGCCCGAAATATTCGGAGCCATCTTTGATAACTTTACGAGTTGAGAATATTCTTGGATAAGGTTCCTTTTTAATGCATATCCATGGATAGGTTTTATCATCTTTCAGCATTACATTATAATGCGGTTGGTGCTTTTTAATTAGGCTATTCTCCAGCAACAGTGCATCCCATTCCGTTTGTACAACTATGAAATTAATCTTCTCAATCCTTTTAACCAGCATGTGAATCTTGCCATACTCGTGGTTCTTTTGGAAATAAGAACTTACCCTCTTCTTCAGGTTTTTAGCCTTACCAACATATAGAATTTCTCCGTCTTTATCGTAATATTGATAAACACCGGGAGAATCAGGGAGTGAGTTATAAGCAGCCCTGAGGCTTTCTTTGATTTCCATTATATACAAAAATAGACAAAATTTATAGGGTCTGTCTCTTGCTATACGGTTTGAAATTCTACTTTTGCAGCCCGATTGAACGGAGAGATGGCAGAGTGGTCGAATGCGACAGTCTCGAAAACTGCTGTACCTTCACGGGTACCGAGGGTTCGAATCCCTCTCTCTCCGCAACATTGAAACATGATGCAGCAAAGCCTTATTAATTGAGGCTTTGCGAAGCGTCTTTTACAAAATGTTTCACCATATCACATAATATTACTATCTTTGTTTCACCAAGGTATCACCATAACCTAAATTGTTTCACCTATGTTGAACTCATTAACAATTCGCTACTACCTCAATGAATACAAGGCAAAGGGTACGCCAGAAGAGAAGGAAAAAGCCAAAAAGTACCCTATTTACCTCCGCATTACCGTTGACCGCAAAAAGGCAGAGATAGCAACCAATTACTTTTTACAGCCTAAAGAGTGGGATGAATCCCTGCAACGCACCAAGAAAAACCGGCAAATAAACGAAGACCTCTCCTCCACCGAGCAGCAAGTCCATGACATTGCCAATAGCTTGGAAAAGGCAAATAAGCCCGTTACAGCCCACGCTATTAAAACCTTTCTGACAGGAAAAGATAAAGTGGATGCTTACCTGCTTGAATCTTACGACAGGCACATGGAACGCCTAGAAAAAGCTGGGGAAGTGGAAAAGGTTACTGTTACAAGGTACAAGGAAACTAAAACCCACCTTATCGGTTTTTTACTGGAGAGAAAGCTAAAAGATATTTTACTTGCCCATATTGATTACAAATTTTTAAGCGATTTGGATTTGTACCTGTTAAACCAACTGGTAAATCACGATACAAAAAAGATGGGGAGAAATACAGCCAACAAGCACCATAGCAGGGTAAGGACGATACTTATCCGTGCAATAAGAGAAGGGCATATCATTAAAAACCCTTACATAGACTTTAAATTAAAGAACACCCCTTCAAACAGAACCTTTCTTACAGAGGATGAATTAAAGGTAATAATTAACCACCCTTTGGGTGAAAACGAGAGTTTAAAAAGGGTACGGGATATATTTATTTTCTCGGTTTATACCGGGCTTCGGTTTGAAGATGCACAGCAACTCACCATTGACAAAATAGCGCAAGATAAGAACGGAAACTATTCCCTGACCATAGCACAGGAAAAGACCAGCGAACCCTTATCAATTCCTATATTCAAACCTGCTGTAGATATAATCCATAAATATGAGGATTCAGATGAAAGAAAGGCTCAACACAGGGTATTGCCAAGAATTACCAATCAAAAGCTGAATGCTTACCTGAAAGTGATTGCAGACCTCACAGGCACTAAGAAAAACCTTACACACCACGTAGCGAGGCACACCTGCGCCACTACTATCCTGTTAAGTAATGAGATTCCTATGGAAGTAGTCAGCAAATGGCTTGGGCATACGAATATTAAGACCACTCAGATATACGCCAAAATCACCAACAGCTATATGCAGAAGATGGCAGAGAAAATAGAGGATAAGATTTCTATTAAAGGAAATGCCGCCTGATAAAGATAGTTTCATTATTCCCCTGCTCATAGTATCTTTGCCCTGCTATGAGCAAGATTACAACCATTTCTCTTGATATAGAAACGGACAAACTGCCGGAGTTTTACATTTCATTAGCCCTTCATAAGGCAAACCCGGTGGGAGATATAGAAGCACTGATAAAAATGGCGGAAGCCATACACTTAGACCATAAAGCTCTCTTGCTAAAGCTCCAGTTAAGCGAAGAAAAGAAAAAGCACTACGAAAAATGCATGTTGCAAATTCATGCCTTCCTATATAATTCCAAGCGGGATTCGGCAGGTTATTTAGAGGTGAGCAAAGAGAGTATTGAAGAATTTAAAGCCTCTGCATTTGGCAAGGATATTGAGAACCGATTTTATCTACTGGAATTGAGCCGGCAATGGACAGGCAAGGCCGATAGCATGGAAGTACAAGTATATATAGCTTTGTATGTCATTCAAATGACTATGTTGATTGAATTTTTGAGGAATCCTGGGCAAGAATATTTTGACCCGCACACTACCAAGTATGATATTGAGCAATATCAGGAAGTCGTTACCGAGTTCAAGCGTTTTTTAAGGCTTCCAAAAGGAAAGAGAGAGCAAACGGGGGTTAGGGATGAGGTAATTATTGACCTCTATAAATGCCTGACTTCCCACTACCCCAACCTTACTGTCCATGTATCAACCACCATTACAGGTTATATTGCCTCCCGCATGGGATTATTGGATACGTTGGAATTATCGGATGAAACGGACAGAATACAGCCTTACCGCAAGTATTTAAGAGATGCGGTATATAATATTCTAAGAAGCCACCACCTTGCAAAAAAGATGTAGGGGCTGGCGTAAATTGAAGGAGTGATTTACGCTACCGTAAACATAGTTGGAAAATACGCTCACCCGTTTATTTATGATGCTTTTTATTTGCGCCCAAAATGAATTATTATGGATGCAAATGAAAAAAGGGAGGATGGTTTTATTATCATCCCCAAAGAATGGCTGCAAGCCATTTCACAAAAACAGGACAGGATTCTATCCTTGCTGGAAAACGGTCACCATGCAAATACTGAGGATTGCATAGGCGATTATGTCAGCGAGGAAGAAGCCAAAAGGCAATTAGGGCGAAAAGCCACATGGTTCTGGAATTTAAGAACCAGCGGTGAACTCCCATTTGCCAAAGTGGGTAAAAAAATATTCTATTTAAAGAGCGATATAAAACTGCTCATAGATAGGAATATGAAAAAAGACCCCAACCGGGAAGCCCGTCCCATACTTTCAAAAGTAGCTTAATGAAAAGGCAGGGCAAGTATTAACAAGTAAAAACAAAAACCACAAACAAAAATGAGAAAAGCCGAGTTCAGGGTGCCGCAGGATGTGGCGGTAGAATTTTGCGATGAGCTGACCGACCACAGTTTCACCAATGAGATTGTAGGAACGACTGATGACAACGAGCTTGTCGTGGAGGTCAGCTATGACAAAGAGGAGAGTAAAACAATTGATGCGTTGGAAGCGCATTTAGAAAAACTTTGCGAAGGATTGGAAAGTGAAGAAGAAGAGGAGGAAAGCGAAGACTAAAGCAAAGTAACATGAATGAGCGGACAGGGGTAAAACTCTGCTCCGCTTTTTTACCTGCCATTTTTATGGCAGGTTTTTTTAGCACAAACAAACTTGACGTCAGAGACGATACAGATGTCAGATAGACGTCAGATAGCCCAGTAAACGAAATTATAACTATGGAAAGAAGAAAATGCCTGTATTGCAATAACCCTATACCCGAAAATAAACGAGCCGACAGTAAATTTTGCAGCAATTCCTGCAAAGCTTGGTATTGGGAAAAGCACAAAGAGAGCAAAGCCATTAGCAAGCCCAAAGAAGAACCAAAACAGGAAACTAAAATTGAAAAGGGCTCACCTCTTGAAGGGTTGAGAGGGGTAATAGATAATACAGCCAAAGCCGAGGTAAAACCGCCCGTATTATCGTTAGTAAATTATCCGTTGAAGCCAGTCAGCGACTGCCTTCCAACGGATGTTAAGATAGAGAACCCCGAATATAAAAAATTGAATGATAGCAGGGTATCATTAGAGACCGAAATTAAACGAGAAGAGTATATCCTTCTTGATATTGATAAAAGAATAAGGAATGTGGAATCCACTAAAAATTATGCGAAGGATTTTCGGGCAAGTACACACTTTAAACCTAACAGCGATATGCACTTGTTAAAAGATTTTTTTGAAGAAAATGAACCTGAATCAAACGATGATTTTGAAAACAAAAAGCAAAACAAGATTAAAGAGCTAAAGAAGCTTAAGGAAGGCTGCCAAAATGCGCTTGAGCATAATCGAGCAAGCCTGAAACAAGTTTTGGAAGTTCTTGGTAAAACATCCCGTTATAAAGCAATGTTAAAACCAACCTTTCCCTTTCCCAAATGGAAAAAAACATTGGAAAAGGATAATCTCCGAACTTTAAAAGATATTGAAAAACCCCAACTTGAAATAAAAGAAAATGAAGATATACTTGGAGAAACAGAGGGTAAAATAGAAACTAATAGTAGGATAATAAGCAGCAAGGAATTAATGAAGCTTGATTATAAGAGCCTGAATTTTCAAAACAGGTGGAAAGATTTTTTAGGACAGCCCGCAGTTATTTTTCATTTTGCGGTACATGGTTTGCCCGGTGGAGGCAAGTCTACCTTTTGCCTTCAGTTAGCCGATTACCTTGCAGATAACTTTGGCAGGGTAATGTATGTTAGCGGGGAAGAAGGGTATTCCAAAACCTTAAAGGATAAAGTAATACTTGTCAAAGCCGACAGTAATAACCTGTATTTCCATGATGCAAAAAATTTAGAGGATATACGGGAGAATGTTCCGGCAAATCAATACCATTTTATATTTATAGATAGTCTTGATACACTCAGGATAGATGCCATAAAACTTAGGGAACTTAGAAAACATTACCCAAATTCTGCGTTTATTACCATCTCTCAATCAAGAAAGGATGGAAAAATGAAAGGCGATAATGAAATATTGCATGATGCCGATACAATAATAGCGGTACACAATGGAACAGCAACCCTGTCAAAGAACAGGTTTAATTCTATTGCTGATAAATATTTTGAGGTATTTCCAAAAGATAGCGGAAACCGCAAAAAGGATGGGTTTTCGGAATTAAGGAATGTGATATAATATTAAATGAAGGTAAAATATGGTTGGGCAGAAAAAAAGAAACAAGTTCCGCTGTATCTTACAAGTTTTTGCATTTTTAGATTCAAACAATGCACACGATATTTTCCAACAAAATGTTTTTGGTTCAAGTTTTTTCTTATGTTTGTACAGTTATTATTAATAACCTTTAAAACAATAATAGTATGATTGCCCTTACAGCCCCTACAGATCAACTTGTAGTTCAAGTAACAAGTGTACTTAGTTATGCCGCCGCCGCATTGCCATTTTATTGCACTTGGAATAATACAGGAGGACCAGTTCCATTTGCTAGAAATGTGGGAATAATTCCTGGGGCTCCAGCCAGTCCTATTATTGTTATTGCTACTATACCCCCTGGTGTTACTGAAATAGAGATTAGAGAGATTACCATATCTAATACTGTAGCAGTTCCCGCCCCACCGCCAGTTGGAGCCATTGCAAATCTTTTGACAGCAAATGTTATTATTTATTTTCATGTTCCCTCAACCGGAATATATCATCAATTATTTCAATGTGTGTTACAGCCCGGGGATTCGCTTAGCTACAATGCTACACCCGGTATAAATGGCACATGGTCAATTTTTGATGCAAGGGGGCAAAAAGCATCATGATAACTAAAGGGGGCTTATATAATATAGGCTTTCTTTTACTTCCTCTGATACTTCAACCTGCACTTATTAATGCACAATCTTGGAATTGGGTAAAGGTAGAACCTGCATGGAATGACCCGTATCCTAATTATCAGGAACATATTATAGCTGTGGACGATTCCGGCAATGTTTATTTTACTGGAAATTATGCTGGAATCTCACTTGTCAAATATGACCATAACGGGAATTTATTGTGGGATAAATATCCTTCTTTAACAAATACCAGTAATTTTTCTCATTCAGTTGCTCAAAATTTTGGATATGAGTATATAACAGGTGAATTCAGAGGAAACTTAGCATTTGGAAATGATACTTTAATGACAACTGGGACACCTGAAATGTTTCTCTCAAAATATGACACAAGTGGAAATGTATTATGGGCAAGGGAATCGGGAGGAACAGGAAGTACAAGGGGTGAGTCTGTTGCAACTGATAGTGTCGGGAATGCTTATGTGGGAGGCAATTTTACAGGTCCGTTAATCTTTGGAAAAGATACATTTGTTTCATCCTATGAAAGTGTATTTTTAGTCAAGTATGACAAAAACGGAAATTATAAATGGTGTAAGGTAGGTATAGGTCAAAATAATGGATATCCTAATGGAGTTTATGCTATTGTTTCAGATATTTTAGGAGATGTGTTTATTTGCGGCTATTATAGAGGCGACTTAGTTTTTGGAACTGACACTTTGCCTTCAACTCCAACTTATTCTACAGCATTTGCAATCAAATATGATGTTAATGGAAATTTAAAATGGCTTTGGACACCTAATATTGGCACTTGTAATAGTGATGCATTCTGCATTGCCGCAGATAATATAGGGAATGCATTTATTTGTGGCGAATTCAATTCAGGAACTTTTACTACAGGCTCGGTTACTCTTAATCCAATACCGGGTGTTTATAATCCTTACTTTTTAAAAATAAAAGCAAACAGTAATGTTGGATGGGTTAAACAAGCCATAGATTTAAACAGTTGCAGTTGGGTGGCTTCTTCAATCGTTACTGATAGTCTTTACGATATATTTTTACTTCTTAATGGACAAGGATACACTAATTATAAATTAACGGTGGGTACAGATACATTTAAAATAAATCGATACCAAACAGCAGACGTTATTTTGGAACTTGATTCATCTGGGAATGAAAAATGTGGTAGTATCTTCACAGAAGGCGGCGAAGATGACGGGGATGGTATGAATGTTAGCCCATCCGGAAAATATGTTTATGCCGCTGGAGATATATATCCCAAAGGTGTATTTGGGAATGATTCAATATCAGGTTCTGACACTACATTTTTCCTCGCAAGTTGGCAGCCATGCAATAGGATAGAAACCTCTCTAGCTCCAATTTCTAACAAAAGCAATGTTAAAGTTTTCCCTAACCCCAATAAAGGCTCTTTTACTTTATCATTATCAAATATTAATGAAAAATGTATTTTTAATGTTTACAATATTATAGGAGAGAATATTTATAAATCAAAAATAAATTCAACTAATACAGAAATTGACCTGAATGCCCAACTGCAAGGGATATATTTTTACCGAATTCTAAAAGAAAATGGAGAATTAATAGAAAATGGAAAATTAATTAAGGAGAATTAGAATTCATACGCCCATCGGAATATTAGATGTAATGATTAAACCTTTCCAAAGTATAAGCCTCTCAAAAGTGAGGGCTTTTGCATTAACTTAATGCAGAAACTTCTTATTCAAAATATACATACAATATTTTTCAACAAAATGTTATTGGTTCGAATTAATTTTTATATTTGAACATTATTAACCTATAAAACTTTGAATTATGATAGTTGTTGCTAATGCTCCGAATGCGGTTTTATTTAATACATCCTCCCCAGTTGCAACAGGTAGTATTGACTGGTATTGCAGTTGGGACATTAATCCAATACCTGCTGGTGCTGGTCCAAGTGTAGATTATCTTAATGGAACCAGCCTTGGAGGCCCAACAGTTATTACTGGCCCGCTTCCTCCAGCAACTGCATTTGTAATAAAGGAAATTACAATTTGGAACAATGATTCGATTGACAACACTATTTCAATATTAGTCCAACCGCCAGTCGCAGGGTTTGTAATATTCCAATGTATTTTGCCTCCTGGGTATTTTCTCAGGTACAATAATACACCAGGTGATAACAAGGGGTGGCAAGTATCTGCTCCTTTTGGTAATTGATTATCAATACTTAAATCTATTGCGATATTCAATATATTAATTTTGATTGCGGTATTTTGCAATGATTAATGAAATTCATATTTAAAATTGCTTTTGTAAATAGGGCTGAGAGGGATTGATTTCGGGATTTTATTATTTTCGCTTTGCTTTAAAAATACACATTCACCATTCATGCCTTCAACAATATCATAAGATACCATCTCGGATTTATTAGCCATAGCAAATTCAGTAGAAAGTTCAAGCAACTCATCAAAACTGCAATGTATAAAAGTATAACCGATATTATTTTTCATTCTGACGAGTTTATTTCTCGGGTCGGAATAATCTGTCCTGACATATAATATATCCTGAATATTTATGCTTATTTCATTCTTAAATTCTTTAACATGAAATAATGCATGTACTTTATGCTTTGCTTTAGTTCCAATTACAACATTAAAGGCAGTCTCAATACCTTCCACAAATCTTTTCTTAGTTAATGGCTTTGGCATAGCATCCAAAGCGCCGACAGTCCTACAAGCTTCCACAAATGAACGATGTTTTGCAGAAATAAATATGAAGTGCTTACCAATTTCCTTAAGTTTAATAGCAACATCAACACCATCCTTTCTATCATTAGGAAATAAACAATCAAGTAAAACAAGGTCAAAAGAAAAATTGTCCATTTGTTCTAAAAATTCTGAACACTTTTCAAAACAATAATTTACTTCTGCTTTAGTACTCCCTCTTAGGAATCCCTTTATTAGTGCATGAATCGCTGAATCATCATCCACAATAGCACAACTGAGTTTTCTTTCCATACTTCTTTTAACTTTAATTTGGAACTAAACATCTCAACACAAAAATATAAAATAATTTGCAATACAGTATTAATTATCAAGTAATTAGGGAAAAACCGAAAAAAAATCATATTTCATTACCCTAAATTCTCATTTCATTACCCTATTTTACAGACTCATTCCCTATGTGATACAAATCACAAAATTGTAATGTATTATTGTTAAAGTTATTTTTATTTTTTAACCTTAATACTTCATACCCCATGAAAACACTTAATTTCAGAACTGGATTGATTGTAAAATGTTTATTTCTTTTAATTTTTATTATTGTGAATGGCAAAGTTTATTCACAAGCAAGCAATGGCTCTGGTGATGGTGGCGCAATAGCAGCAACGTCAATATTACAACCTCCTCCGGTTTTGCATTGGATATATACAGCCCCGACCACATTAAATAATCACTTCAGTTGCAGTAACACTTGTGCGGACAATACCCAAGGCGAAGATTGGATATATAGTATTACAGAGGTTCATGACCAGTATGGCGGTTATATTGCATCTGGTTATTCAGAGGATGCTGCTTGCTCCTGTCCAGGCACTTGCGCTTGTTATAAAGGGGTAGTGTTGCGATTTTCTCCCTTGGGAGTTTTGTGGTGGGAAACGAATTTTCCTACAATAACTGCCCCCAGCTACCCCGTAAATGGTCCCGGAACACTTAGTGAAATTCACGAGTTCAAAGATATGCAAGGACCTGCTAGTGATAACGGTTATCATTACGTTGCATCGAATAATAATGGTTCAATGGCAATCGATATAGCAGATGAAGGACCTTCGGGATTTCAAATTCGTCACGTTTTTTATCCTACTACCGGAGGTAATTTCTATTTTAATTATAAAAATATAGGTTCTCCCCTCACTGAACCCATAATTGGTACTGGAGGAGACTATGGCGGACTTAATGAAATAATTGACCAAGCGGGAAATAATTGTGGATATGTTTTTTGTACAGGGGCTATAATGGATGATGTTGCATTTCCTACCATTCCATCTAGGCTTGCCTTATTGATAAGGATTGATAGTACCATGACATTACTAAATAACCTTAGTTCAGGATGGACCATTACACCCTATTTGAGAGATCAAGGTAATAGTAACCATGATTGTGGTTACGGGCTTTATGCAAATAGTTTTAATTTGAATGGTGGTGACCTTTCATACGCACGAAATGTAATTCCTTACTGGGATGGTACGAAAACCAATATTATTTTCACTGGTTGGGAACAAACTCCTAGCAATTATGCACTTAATTATGCTCATAACGCTGTCTGGCATGGTACCTCAAATGTTGAACTAACTGATGTGTACGTACAAGAGGTAAATCTAGACGGAACATACGGTACTTGGGGGTACGTTTACCCGGGAAGTGGAACGACTAATAGTATATCTTATTCACTAACTGGTTTAACTACGACAACCTTGCCGGTTATTAACTTTAAACCAGGAACTGTATGTCTTCAAACTAAATTGTACTTATGCTTAGATAGTGTTTCTTGTTAATTCAAATGTAGGTTAAATTTTTTATT
>CAIPDV010000038.1 GCA_903863935.1 uncultured Bacteroidota bacterium | reverse complement strand
GCATAAGCTTCTTTAATGGCTTTCTCGAGAATGCGGAAAACCCACATATATTCTCCACGGATATAGATGTATGATAAGTGCGCCTCCAAAGCAAAACTCGAAACTATCATCCCCTCTACTAATAGATGTGGAAGCTTCTCCATCAAATATCTATCCTTAAAAGTGCCGGGTTCAGATTCATCTGCATTGCATACCAACTGGCGCGGGTTGCCTGACTTTTTATCAATGAAACTCCATTTTAAACCCGTAGGGAAACCCGCCCCGCCACGGCCACGCAAGCCCGACTTCTTAACTTCTTCAACCACTTCAAGCGGTGTCTTGGTCTTTAAAGCCTTCTCAACCGAAGCATAACCACCCATTTTTCGAAACACTTCATAGGTTTCAATTCCGGGGACATTAATATGTTCTAAAAGGATCTTCTTTCCCATTCTATTGGCACATTTAAATATTGAGCAAAACCATAAAAACTACCGTACAAGCCCCTTTCGGTTCTAACCTTTCAAAATGCCGTGCAATAATACAGAAAGACCGCATACTTTTATGAACATTTCTATGCAAAATATCCAGTTAATCACGCCACTGCAAAATCGGCTTTTCCACATCCACTACTTGTAATCCCGTTATTTGAACCTTCTCCTTTAAAAGTTGTCCTATTTCACCACTTTTGCAATTAACCTTGGATAATCTTGTAAAAATTGTGTCGCCAGCTGTGCAGGACAATGAGTAACAATTTACACGTAATGAATCTTCTTTCCCCGGTATCCATTCGGAACCATTGTATAAATAAAAAACCTTACGGCTTACGGTTCTGATTATTGAATCATACCCACCAATTCCGCCGTAATAAAATGAGTTTTGCAGTACAATTCTACTGTGCTGTTCGCAATCATTTAAAAAACCTTGTTCAATATTTTCATAGAGTGCCTGGGCGGGCAAACTAAGCGTGTAGTCTTTTACTTTAATCAAGGCTTGATTAAAGAGAAATGCGGAGATAACTCCCACCAGGGCCGTAATAGTCATTATTGCCCCAAAGCCTCTTATGAACCGCATTGCATGTTGCAAGCATAGCATGCAAATTAGGGCAAGTAAAAGTGCAAGGCCAAAATTTTGAAGGTATACCGGCAAATATCCGAGGCCAAAGCGTAATTCCTGTTGGTATTTGACAGCGGAGGACAAAATAATGGCTGGTATTGTAGCAAGTGATACGGCAAATATCGCCACAAGTAAATGATTGCCATTATTTGCTAGCCTTTCTCGTGGGTTTCTCCAAATCCAAACTAAAAATGACAGCAGAATTGCACTAACAGCCATTGCATTAAAGAGATTATGCAATTGCCGGATCAAAATTCCGGGAATTGCAACCTGTTTGTACAGATTCGAGAAGGGTAAAGCCGAGAACATTTGAATTTTGAACGTATTGAACATGGCAACCGGTTCAAGATTTGCTGCGATTCCCGAATATACCCTGGGCACCTGCATCCGAACATAAATGACTATGCCGAAGTAGACTAGTTGAACAAGTATAAATGGCAGGAGTGATAAAAGTGTTTTACGCCAATTACGAATGCCGATATACCCACAAAAAAACAAAAGCACAATTTCTGCCACTGCCAATTCAGAAGTAAGCAAAGCTGACGCAAAAAGTATGAGTGAAATTGCCAGACAGAACCATTTCCGGTTACGCTGATATAAAACATAAGTTGTAGCAGAGGCAAACATGCAAAACGCCAGTAGTTGATACATACCGGCAAAAGAAGTATATCCATCGTGGTATTGTATCCTGAATTGAACTCCGGCTGAATAGAATAAAAGAAAAAGAGGAATCAGTGCCCTATAACCGATAACCCATAATAATGCCACAAATGAAATAAGCGCCAAAACATTAGCGATAAAAACGTATATTTTATAACAACCTACGGAAGGAAAAACCCTAAATACCGCTTCCAACTGAGTTAATGCCAAAGGCGAAAACCTACCATAATGAATCCAGGCAACAATACTTGTCGAG
>CAIPDV010000037.1 GCA_903863935.1 uncultured Bacteroidota bacterium | reverse complement strand
GAGATTATATGGAACTTATTCAATCAAAATCGCTGTTAGCCAAACTTATGGCAACAGAGAATCTTATCATCGAACAGCGCAATGTACAAACTGCTGCGTTTGATGTTAAAAATCGTGTATTAACAGTACCGGTTTTAGATAAGAACATTTCAGGTTACTTGTATGACCTTTTCATGGGTCATGAAGTTGGCCATGCACTTTACACTCCTCTTTCCGGCATGATTCAAGCTCATGAGGAAAAAATTCCAATGGGTATTATGAATGTATTGGAAGATGTTCGTATTGAAAAAAGAATTAAAAACAAATATCCAGGAATTCGTTCCAGTTTTATCCGTGCGTACAAAGAATTGATTGATAAAGATTTCTTTGGTACTAATGGTATGGATTTAAATGAAATGAATTTTATTGACCGAGTGAATCTATACACCAAAGGTGGCGCATCACAAGGTATTAAGTTTACAGACGGCGAGCAAATCTTAGTTGACATGATTGAAGGTACCGAGACCTATGATGATGTAATGAGAGTTGCTCGTCTTGTCTGTGACTACATGAAACAACAAGCAGAAGAACACAAGAAAAAACATCCTACAGAAGAATTTGAAGAAGATGAAGATGGTGATTATGATGGTTTCGATTCTGAAGGTTATGAGGATTCTGATGAATGGGACGATGAAACTGAAACCCGCAAAGATAATAGTGATGCTGAAAAATCAGAATTGGAAAAAACGGATGAAGAATCCGAATCGGATTTCGAACAGAATGTCCAAGCTGGTGGTACTGAAGTTTCATCTTCTGGTTTAGAAACTAAATCTTTTACTGATGAATCATATCGTAAGAATGAGAAAAACCAAAATGCACGTAGGTTAATTGAATTCCTCCATAAAGATCAAATTTTTCATTAGCCAAGGTAAGATGATATAGGCCACGTACCCCAAAAGAGGTGGCAGTCCACTTATCTGTCCAAGTATCACCAAAACCATCACTGTATGTATAAGAACTTCCCTGGTATCCCACACCAATACCAATACCTACAAAGCCAGGTCCCAGAGGAACAATTCCATGCTCATAACTGGCATTAATAACCGGTGTTGCTGATGCTCCGGTTCCATAATTAAAAGCATATCCAAATCCAACACCAACGTTAATAACGTTTGTACCTACCTGGTATGATTGCGCTTTTGTTGTTGAAGGCGATAATGCCAGAATAGCACCGGCAAATAAAGTTAAAAATAATGTTTTTGTTTTCATTTCGAAGGGTTAATTGGTTATTAAAACAGGACAAAAATAGTTGTTATTTGATTCGAATTTATAAAAGATAACGTATTTTATTAATATTTGATGTTGATGAAATAATACGCAGGTATTCAACCGGCTATATTCATAAATTTGAAGTGTGACCAGGGTTACATGAAAAAGAAAAATCCCCCAAATTTTGTTGGAGGATTTTCTTATTTGAATAAAGGAAGATGAGATTACATACCCATGTCACCGCCCATGCCTCCCATTGGTGGCATTGATGGTTTGTCCTTTTCTTTTTCTTCTGCCAATACACATTCGGTAGTAAGGATCATACCTGCAATAGATGCAGCATTTTCAAGTGCTACGCGGGTAACCTTAGTAGGGTCAATTACACCTGCAGCAATCATGTTCTCATACTTTTCGGTGCGTGCATTGTATCCGAAATCGGTTTTACCTTCTTTCACCTTTTGTACAACTACAGATCCATCCATGGAACCGGAGTTAGCTACAATCTGGCGAAGTGGTTCTTCCAAAGCACGGCGGATAATAGCAATACCGGTGTTTTCATCATCGTTATCTCCCTTGAGATTTGCAATGGTTTCAACAGCTCGGATATAAGCTACACCACCACCAGCAACAATACCTTCTTCAACAGCGGCACGGGTTGCATGCAATGCATCGTCAACGCGGTCTTTCTTTTCTTTCATTTCTACTTCAGTGGCTGCGCCAATGTATAATACGGCAACACCTCCGGCTAATTTAGCCAAACGTTCTTGCAGTTTTTCCTTGTCGTAGTCCGATGTGGTATTTTCAATTTGTGCCTTAATTTGGTTTACACGGGCTGTAATGTCAGCCTTCTTTCCTGCACCGCCAACAATGGTTGTATTGTCTTTATCAATAGTAACCTTTTCAGCACTACCAAGATAAGTGAGGTCAGCATTTTCCAATTTGTATCCGCCTTCTTCGGAGATGAATACACCTTTGGTTAAGATAGCGATATCTTCCAACATTGATTTCCTTCTGTCGCCAAAGCCGGGAGCCTTAACAGCACAAATTTTCAATGAACCACGGATTTTATTTACTACAAGAGTAGCCAACGCTTCTCCGTCGATATCTTCCGCAATAATTAAAAGAGGACGGCCTGTTTGCACTGATTTTTCAAGTACAGGAAGAAGTTCTTTCATGTTCGAAAGCTTCTTTTCATAAATAAGAATGTATGGATTTTCCAGAACGGCTTCCATCTTTTCTGCATTGGTAACAAAGTAAGGAGAGATATATCCCCTGTCGAATTGCATACCTTCTACAATTTCAACAGTGGTTTCGGTTCCGCGTGCTTCTTCAACCGTGATAACACCTTCTTTCTTCACCTTTGCCATTGCATCGGCAATCAATTTTCCGATGTAAGAATCATTATTGGCGGAGATAGTAGCAACTTGTTCAATTTTGCTGTTGTCATCGCCCACTGATTTGGATTGTTTTTTAAGATTGGCAACAATAGCTTCAACAGCTTTGTCGATGCCTCTTTTCAAATCCATTGGATTTGCACCTGCGGTTACGTTTTTCAAACCGGCAGTCAATATAGCTTGTGCTAATACAGTAGCGGTAGTGGTTCCGTCACCTGCAATGTCAGCAGTTTTGGAAGCAACTTCTTTCAATAACTGAGCTCCCATATTTTGTATTGGATCAGCAAGTTCAATTTCTTTTGCAACGGTAACCCCATCCTTAGTGATGATCGGAGCTCCGAATTTTTTGTCAATAATAACGTTACGTCCTTTCGGGCCTAAGGTTACTTTCACCGCATCAGCAAGAGCGTCTGCTCCTTTCTTAATCGCATCGCGGGCTTTCAAGTCAAATATGATGTCTTTAGCCATGTTTTGTTTTGTTTAGGGTTTTAAATGTGTTAATTAGGTAATACGATCAAAATGTCATCCTGACGCATGATCTGGTATTCTTTTCCATTGATTGTAATTTCAGTTCCGGAATATTTTCCATAAAGAACGTTATCACCAACTTTTAAAAGCATTGGTTCGTCTTTCTTTTTGCCAGGGCCTACAGCTACGATGACACCCTTTTGAGGTTTTTCTTTTGCCGAATCAGGAATTATAATTCCGCCTGCTGTTTTTTCTTCTGCAACAGCTACTTCTACTAATACGCGATCTCCGATTGGAACCGCATCTAACTTTTTTGCCATGATTTATTTATAATTTAAGGTTATGTAATTTATTGTTTTCTGATAAGCCTTTATCAATTACCGTGCCAAACTTTTTAATTGACAACTTGACATCAAAATTTGTCAGGTTTTTGTTAAAGGGACGCGAAGATAGGAAAATCAGTGTTAGCAGATATGAAATGAAAATTAACTAATTGAGACCTAAACGGCAATAAAGACCAATTCAGGTAATATTTGTAAAAATACCCGGAACCAATTAATTGACAACTGACCGAAAATTCAGAATAATGCAGCTTATTTTCAGATACGAACCGCTTTTCTGCTATTGCCACCCCTTTCTTCAACAGATTTAGAAGAACTCAACAAGATTTCCATAATGATGCATTGCAGAAAAAATTGAGCTCCGGTAACAATCCCGGCTAGCGGGTTTACTTTAAACACATGAATAATGTTGGTTTGAAGCAATACCCATGGAAGCACCATAATAAGTGGCATAAGGTATATCATCCATTTGAATCCTTTTCGTACTAAAAAGGCACTCAGTATAAAAACCAATAATATCCCTCCTGTTAACAAGGAAATTCTGTGATCTAATATAAGCGCATTCAATAATTTAAGAAAGGTTACAAAGATTATCAGGTTGGATGCTCTGATGAATTTATCAGGAATATTTCTAAACATAGCGAATAGTTTTTGACGATTGATAACACGAAAATACGGAAAACATCATAACTATGTTACGAAATTATGATAAAAATCAGTCAATGTTTTGTAATGATTTGAAATACAGGATATAAAAAATATTTATTATATCAAAAATTTATGAGATAATACGTATTGAAATAATAAATTTGAGCTAATCAGGTATGAATTAGGCCTGTTTAGGCTTAATTTATTATAAAGCAGGCAACACTTTAGCCCTCGCTTCTCCAAAACCTATTCTGCCTTTTTCGTTCTGAGCATACCCCTTTATAATAACTGTATCTCCGTCCTGCAAGAACTTTCGCTCTTCGCCATTGGGCAATTTTATAGGATTCTTGCCATTCCAGGTAATTTCGAGCATTGAGCCAAAAGAATCGGGTGTGGGTCCGCTGATGGTTCCTGAAGCCATTAAGTCACCTACATTTATGTTACATCCATTAATGGTATGGTGAGCCAATTGCTGTTCCATGGTCCAATAGAGGTACTTATAATTGGAAGTGGAAATTTTGACAGGTTCCGAATTTTCTATTTGCAGCCAGACTTCAAGCGTTATATCAATGGCCGTGTTTTCATTCGCACGTTTCAAGTAAGGTAGAACCTCCGGTTCTTGTGCCGGTGCTTTGGTTCGGAATGGGTCAAGTGCTTCTAAACTTACTATCCATGGGGAGGTAGTGGAAGCGAAGTTCTTGGCTAAAAATGGACCGAGCGGAACATATTCCCAGCGTTGAATATCCCGGGCCGACCAATCATTAAATAAGGTCATGCCAAAGATATAATCAGCAGCTTCTTTTGTAGAAACAGATTGACCGAGTTCCGTTTGTTTGCCGATAATAAATCCCATTTCCAGTTCAAAATCCATTGCTTTAGATGGAGAAAAGGATGGTATATCAACACCCGGAGGAGTTATCTGTCCCTTTGGGCGATGAAAATTCTGACCTGAAACAATAATAGAGGAAGACCTCCCATGATAGCCAACAGGCAAGTGCAGCCAGTTGGGTAGCAGGGCATTTTTAAGGTCGCGGAACATAGAGCCTACATTGGTAGCATGTTCTTTGCTCGAATAAAAATCGGTGTAATCACCAACCCTGATAGGCATACTCATATCCACTTCATTCATCTTATGCAAACAAGCTTCCCTTGCTTGCTTATTCTCTTTAAGTTCCACAGTATTGATGTTCAATAACCACATTAAACGATTCCTGAGGGAGTGCCAAATTGGCTTCCCAAGGGCTATAAAATCATTCAAGTATCGTGATTCGAAAATGTTCTCAGGCAGGGATAGATCCTTTAGGAATCCAAGCTTGTGGAGGGCGGCCAGATCCAGTGTATAATCGCCAATGGCAGTAGCTACAGCGGTTTTTCCATTTTTGTATTTTATAATTCCCAGGGGTAAATTATAAATTGGGAAGTCTGAATTTTCGGGGATATTGATCCACGAGGTTTGGGTGAAATCGGTTGTTGTTTGCATAGTTTTATTGACTTGGCAAAATTATATTTATTCTTATTCCTGTGTAAAAAACTACCTTTGCGCCCGATTTAAGCGGAATCTGCGTGGAAAATATTTATGATGATGGAAATCATATAGTATTGTTTAGCATATAGATAGTTTTGTTTTTAGTATGGAGGAATCCTCAACCCCTAAAGGAGTATTGAATAAGTGTGTGGAATAACCGGAATAATAACCAGTTCTGAAGAGGCTGCAAAGTACTTCAGTGCAATAAAATCAGCTACCCTTGCGCTACACCATAGGGGGCCGGATAGTTCCGGTTCATTTTCTGATTTTAATGCATTGCTCGGTCATACCCGCTTGAGTATTATTGATACCAGCCATGCGTCAGATCAGCCTTTTTACAGTGCTGATGGCCGGTTTGTAATTGTTTATAACGGGGAGATTTTTAACTTTAAAGAACTTCGTGAAAGCTTACTGAACAAAGGAGTTTCATTTTCAACCAGCGGTGATACCGAAGTACTACTTCAGTTATATATTAATGAAGGAGACAAATTTCTGGAAAAGCTAAACGGTTTTTTTGCCTTTGCCATTTATGATAAACTGCAAAAAGCATTGTTCATAGCCCGCGACCGTTTCGGAGTAAAGCCCTTATTTTATTACTGGGATGGCAACCGATTCATTTTTGCATCTGAAATGAAGGCATTGCTGAAATATCCTTTTGAAAGAAAGATTGACCAGGTGTCATTGGTTGAATATCTTCAGCTGAATTATATTCCTGCACCGAATACCATGATTGAAGGGGTTAAAAAATTCCCGATAGGTAACTGTGCCAAAATAAACTATAACGACAAAAAACTGAATTTTACGCCTTTTTGTAAAGAATCTTATTACGAAGGGTGTGAGAATAAGAATATATCATACGATCAGGCAGTAAAATCTTTTTACAACCTGTTGGACGATTCGGTACAAAAAAGACTACTTGCAGACGTGCCCGTAGGTACATTTTTAAGTGGTGGACTTGATTCATCAGCTATTACGGCCATTGCAGCACTTCATAAAAAGAATATTACCTCCTTTTCAATAGGGTATAAAGAAGAACCTCTGTTTGATGAAACACATTATGCAGAACTGGTAAGTAAAAAACTTGGGACAGACCATCACACTTTCAGGTTAGATAATAGTGACCTGTTTGGTGAGTTGTACAATATTCTGGATACACTTGGAGAGCCTTTCGGCGATTCATCATCCATACCAATGTATATACTATGCCGTAAAGCCAGGCAGCATGTTAAGGTAAGCCTTTCAGGTGATGGAGGAGATGAACTTATGGGAGGGTATAACAAGCATTTGGCCGAATATAAATTGCGGAAGTCCCCTTACCTTGGAACTCTTGCAAATACAGCCGCACCATTTTTGAATTTAATTCCATATTCCCGTAATACGGCTATTGGAAACAAAGTAAGACAAGTGCTCAGGTTCTCTAAAGGAGCCAAGCTAAGTATGCCCGACCGTTACTGGGAATGGGCTTCTATCGCAGATGAAAGCAAAGCCCTAAACCTTATCCGCAACAAATCGCTAAGTCTTTCAAAACAATTCGGTGAGCGAAAACAAAGTCATTTGTCAACATTGGATGGTAATTTTAACTCCCTTTTCTATACCGATGTGAAACTGGTATTGCAAAATGATATGCTTGTTAAGGCAGATCTGATGAGCATGGCTAACAGCCTGGAGGTAAGATGTCCATTTCTGGATTACCGATTGGTGGAGTATTTATTTTCATTGCCATTTGAATATAAAATTGGTGAGAACCAACAGAAGAGAATCCTTCGGGATGCTGTTTCGCATTTATTGCCACAAGAAATTTTGCACCGTAAAAAGCAAGGTTTTGAAGTCCCTCTTTTAAAATGGTTTAAAACCGAATTAAAAGGATCCATAGAATCGCTATGGCTGGCCGATGATTATATTGAAAGTCAGGGAATCTTTAACCCTGCATATGTAAAATCTTTAAAAAGACAGTTGTATTCATCAAGCCCACAGGATGTTGTGGCGCAAATATGGGGTTTGATCGCATTTCAGCACTGGTACAAAAGAAATATAGAAACCATATCATAAAGATAGATGTACAGGGTACTGAGGCTAATAAACAGATTTAACCTGGGTGGCCCTACATTAAATGTCACTTATCTAACCAAATTTCTGGCACCCGAATTCGAAACCATGCTGGTGGGTGGAATGAAAGATAGTACTGAGGCAAGTTCAGATCATATCCCCGAACAATACGGTATTAAGCCAGTTATTATTGGCAAAATGAAAAGGTCCATAAACCCTGCAAATGATATTGCGGCATATAACAGCATAAAAAAAATAATCAGGGAATATAAACCGCATATTGTTCATACCCATGCATCCAAGGCAGGTTTTTTGGGCAGGATGGCTGCAATTTCATGCAAAGTTCCGGTTATAGTACATACTTTTCACGGGCATGTGTTTCATTCCTATTTTGATAGTGTTCAAACTTCAGTATATAAAAATATTGAACGGTATTTAGGTTCAAAGAGTACTGCACTTATTACACTTAGTGAAATACAAAAGGACGAATTATCACGCATTCATAAAATAGGTCCGCCGGAAAAATTCCACATTATTCCCTTAGGATTTGATCTGGAAAGATTTTGGACTAATACGGAAGAAAAAAGGGCAAGATTCAGGTCGAAATATGAGCTTTCAGATGATACGATTGCGGTAGGCATAATGGGTAGGTTGGTACCTATAAAAAACCATACGCTTTTTTTGCAGGCATTTAAGCGTTCAGAGGAGAGGTTGCCTGGCAAAGCAAAAGCATTTATTATGGGTGATGGGGAACTTAAAGAAAAGTTGCTTGGTATCTGTAAAGAACTCAATCTTACGTACTCTACTATAGAAAAGCCGGATAATAAAGCCAATGTGATATTTACATCCTGGATTAAAGAGACTGATGTTGCTATGGCAGGAATGGATATAGTAGCCTTATCTTCTTTAAATGAAGGAACCCCTGTAAGCCTTATTGAAGCCCAGGCAGCCGGCAAGCCTGTAATATCCACTATAACAGGTGGAATTGAAAATGTGGTCATTCCCGATAAATCAGCTCTGCTTTCACCTGTAAATGATGCAGAGATGTTTTCGGAAAATCTATACAAGCTTCTTAATAACAGTGAATTAAGGCAATATCTTTCCACGGAAGGACGTCCCTTTGTAAGCAAAAATTTTAGCTATATCTCGCTGGCAGACAATATGAGCCAACTTTATAAAAAACTTCTGATAGAGAAAGGTATCTGGAAAATTGAAAATTAGTACCTTTGGCGTTTTACTTAAAGAGAATTCTCAAAACTATGCGGAAAATATTATTTCTTTTTGCTCTTTCTGCTCTGGTGGGCTGCGAAGCTTTGTACCCGAGTTATATGCTGAAAACACCAAAGGATTATCATTTTGACAAGCTTGTAGACTCTACAACGGCAGTAAATTATAAGATATCGCCTAACGATTTCGTGAATATGCGTTTGTTCTCGCAAGACGGATATCATATTATCGATCTTACGAATACCAGTAATTCATCCGGTACAAGTGGTTCCGGAGCAACCACCACAGCATCTGCGGTGAGTACAAGTATTGATTATCTGGTAGAAAGTGACGGTAATGTTAAACTCCCGGTTATAGGAAGAGTTCAAATCGCCGGATTGACTGTGAAGGAAGCCACTGATATGCTTGAAAAACAATATTCAAAATATTACATAAGGCCATATGTGTTAATAAATGTGTCTAACAGACGCGTTATCGTATTTCCGGGTGATCCGGGAACTGCAAGGGTAATACCATTGCAAAATAATAATACTACTTTAATTGAGGCATTGGCCTTGGCGGGCGGCCTTACCGAGAGTGGAAAGGCCAGGCAAATAAAATTAATTCGCGGAGATCCTGCAAAGCCACAAGTGTATTTGATAGACCTCTACACAATTGATGGAATAAAACAAGGTAATACTATTTTGCAGGCTAATGATATCATATATGTTACTCCGCAAAGAAGACCTACACTTACCTTATTGGAGAGAGTAACTCCTGTACTAAGCGGTATTTCCAGCATATTGCTGGTGTATGCGCTGCTTAAAAACACGAAGTTGTAAATTTCAATGGCGCAGACAGAAAATGATAGCATTTCCTCTCCTGTCAGGAGAAAAAGAGGGAGCAAAATTTCCGTACTTAATGAAGAGTTCGATCTCTCTTTGTTTATTCTCATTTCTAAAAAGAGGTGGAAGTTACTTTTAGGCATTTTCTCACTTGCCGTTGTTAGTGCAGGCTTATATCTTCGTTATGCGCAACGTATTTATGAGGAAAATTGCATTGTTCAGGTAAACTCACAAAACACTGCCAATAAATTATTAAGCCCCGGGGCCAACTTATATGGTGCCGAGGATGACGTAGCACAGTCAGTAGAATTAATGCGTTCCCGCATATTTCTTGAAAAGGTTTTTCGCCTGTTGCCTATGTCCATTTCATATTATACGGAAGGTACCTTTAAGAACTATGAAAAATATCTTACATCCCCTTATAGGGCCGAAGTAGATAGTACAGGCAAAATAAAACTAGTCAGAATTCCTGTATATGTTCACTTCAGTAGTTTGACCGAAGGTAAAATTACACTTACACAAGGGCGGGGGCCAAAAAACACGTATGCATTTGCTACCGGTAAATGGTGTGAAACACCTTACGGGAAGATACGAATTTCTGTATTGATTTCATCGGAAATAAGTAAATCAATAAAATACTTTAATAAAGATGCCGATTTTTTCCAGGTGAATGATTATAATGACCTGACAAAATATTATGCAAAGCAAATAACCATTAAAGAAATAAACGCTGAGGCAAAAACAGTACAGATCTCTTGTCTTGATGAGGATGATACCAAGGCTGCCGATATTGTGAATACCATTGGAGATAAATTTAAAGATGAGGTATTAAGAAAAAGACAGGAAAGCGATGATAACATTCTGAATTTTGTAAATAATCAGCTGGACACTATTTATAGCCGGATCCGCGAAACAGAAAAAACGCTTGGAGATACCAGTAAAAAAAGCGGGAATACAGAATCACAACAACTTCTTAATGCAAATTCTCAGTTGTTTTCGGCACTGGAAGAAAAAATAGAAGAAGTTGAACTGGACAAGAACTTCTTAAACCAGGTTGAAAAGGGAATTCAAAATGCCCAGGATATTGCTCCAATTGATTTAATTACCCGGCTTACGAATATTGATGATGCGGGATTAAAGGACAATCTAACCATTTTGCGCAGCTACATCAATTCAAGGAAGTCTGCTGAAATGGATGCTACTGATAACAACCTGAAAGTTCAGGAAATAGATACTTTAATTAAAGAACAAAAAGGCTTAATTTTTCAATCGATCACTTTTTTGCATCAAAAACTGGATATTACCGAAAATGATTATAAAGCGAAGAGAGATGAAATTCAATCGAAATTCTTAACCCCTTCGGTTGTTCAGAATATTGAAAATATAAGGTTATCGCGGCAGGCAACTATCGACCAGAAATATTACGATATGTTCCTTGAGAAAAAAGCCGAATATGCCATTTCTAAGGCTGGTTACGTTCCCGAAACAGACATACTTGAAAAAGCAATTCCGGCTTGGATACCCGTATCACCTAAAAAGACGGCAACAATTTCGATAGCATTGCTAATTGCCATTGTACTTTGTGTTTTAATTCTTGTTATTATATACATGTTTTATAATAATATCACCTCTGTTTATGAAATCGAGAAATTGATAGAGAGTCCGATAACAATCTTGGGAATTATTCCGAAATACGATAAGGAAATTCCTGCATCACAGATTATAGTAAATCATAATCTAAAGTCAATTCTTGCTGAATCATTCAGGTCAATACGAACTAACCTGCAGTTTCTATCCAATGAAACGGAAGCAAAAATAATTTCCGTAACATCAACCGTATCGGGCGAAGGAAAAACGTTTGTCTGTGTAAACCTTGGTGGTATTATTGCCTATTCCGGCAAAAAGGTAATTGTGCTCGATCTGGATATGAGAAGACCCCGTATTCACACGGCATTCGGATTGGATAATTCCAAAGGAATGAGTACTCTGCTTATAGGAAAATATAAAGTTGAAGATGTAATTCAGAAAACGGAGAACGATAATCTTGACATTATTACCGCAGGTCCTATTCCGCCCAATCCGTCAGAACTTGTTATCAGTCCTGCAATGGATGAAATACTTGAAAAGCTGAAAGGGCTGTATGATATAATAATTGTAGATAATCCGCCGGTAGGTCTTGTAACCGATGGTATCGCCATGCTTCGCCGTGCCGATTATCCTATTTACCTGATGCGTGTGGACTATTCCAAACGTGAATTCATATATTTTGTTGACAGGTTATACTACGAAAATCAATTCCACAAATTATCCATCATTTTGAATGGGGTTGACTTTAAGAGACAGAAATATAGTTACAGTTATTATAAATATGGCTACTATGGTTATGGCTACGGATATGGATATACGTACGGCCATGGCAATTATCACGAAACATAATACTATGCAAGTTTCAACCACCCCCATTGAAGGTTTATTGGTAATTCAACCGGCAATATTTAGTGATGCTAGGGGATATTTTTATGAACCTTACAACAAGAAAAAATTTGCCGAAATTGGCCTTCGGGAAGATTTTGTTCAGGATAACCAGTCATGCTCCCAAAAAGGCGTTTTAAGAGGGTTGCATTTTCAAAACCCACCGCACGCTCAAGGCAAACTGTTAAGAGTTATCCAGGGTTCTATCTTGGATGTAGCTGTTGATATTCGTAAGTCATCGCCCACCTTTGGCCAGTATTTTGGTATTGAATTAAGTGCAGCCAACAAAACTATTTTTTATGTGCCAAAAGGTTTTGCTCATGGGTTTTTAACGCTGGAAGACAATACTATTTTGTTTTATAAATGTACCGATTTTTACGATAAAGCATCGGAAGATTCATTGATTTGGAATGATCCGGAGGTTGCTATTCCCTGGAACGTTGCGGATCCAATTCTTTCGGAAAAAGACCAGGTTGCAAAAAAATTAAAGGATTTAAATAGCCAGTTTTAATAATACCACCGGAATAAAATGCTCAATCTTCCCTTATTTTATTTCACTTATTTCACAATGGTTTTCATCCTTTCAATCCTGTTGAATGGATTGTTTTTAAGGTTTTCAAAAACATTGGGAGTAAGGAAAAGCGAAGGAACAATACGGTGGAGTGAAATTCATAAACCTGCTTTGGGAGGAATTACTTTTTACATTGTTTTCCTTCTTTCATTAATTACCTATTCACTTTTTTTCAGCTCTTCCCAGTTCCTTATGCATGCCGAAATTCTGGGTTTACTGGCTGCATGTACCATTGCTTTTATGATGGGTCTGGCCGACGATGCCTATGACACGAATCCAATACTTAAATTTTCTGCCCAGGTTTCATGCGGCTTTATTTTAATTTTTTCAGGAATCTATATCCAGGTATTCCCAAATATATATGTCAATTACTTTGTAACTATGCTTTGGGTGGTTGGATTAATGAATGCCATAAACCTATTGGATAATATGGACGCAATTGCTTCTATCGTTGTTCTTGGCGCACTCTCCACTATGATTTCGCTTATCCTTATTGAGAAGTCTATTACAACCATATTTTTCATTCTTATGTTGGGTACTTCATCCAGTATACTTGCATTTTTGTTCTTCAACTGGCACCCTTCAAAAATGTTTATGGGTGATACAGGAACTCAGTTTTTGGGTCTCTTTATGGCAGCACTCAGCATCATGTTTTTATGGAATGGAACTTTTTCTGCCATTGTGTTACCTCCCGAAAAGAAAATAATTTCCGCTATTTTAACTTTCGCATTACCAATTATCGATACTACCGTTGTGTTTTTTAACAGGTTGCTAAAAGGCTCTTCTCCTTTCAGGGGAGGAAAGGACCATACTACCCACCATCTTTTTTACCTGGGCTTAAAGGAATCGCAAATAGCTGTATTATATGTGGCTTATACCGGTATCTGTCTTTCCTGTGTGGTTATCATGAATAAATATTTATTGGAATGGTCGAGATTGTATTCTATAATAATGGTTCTTTTCTTTCTTCTTTCCCTTGTCGCGTTTTTTATTATCACACGAATAAAAAAGCCAGGGCGCTCCGGTATTTAATGCCTATCTTTGAACATGCTAAAAAGAATTAAGAATATTCTTCCTGGTGCCCTTCTTTTTGTAGTATTGGCTTTCGTTATTGAAATAATGAATTTTTCTACCAGCAGCCCTACTGAATTGCCTACCTTCAATCAAAACTATAAAGTGCTCCCTGTGCCTTTGCCTGATACAATGAGTTTTGCCGGCGAAAAGGTTCCAATGAATCACTTTGGAGTGAGGGAAAACCTGGAAATGGAAATGGTTCAGAATACTTATTTCCAGTCGCAAACTATGATGTGTTTGAAACGGGCTAACCGCTATTTCCCTGAAATAGAGAAGATACTGAAAAAGAATGGAATTCCACAGGATTTCAAATTCCTGGCAATGGTAGAAAGTGCATTTCAAAATAAGGTTTCGCCAGCCGGAGCTGCGGGCTTTTGGCAAATATTAAAAACAACTGCTTCCGCCAATGGACTGGAAGTTAATAAGGAAGTGGATGAAAGATATAATCTTGAAAAGAGCACGGAAGCTGCATGTAAATATTTTAAAGAAGCGTATAAACATTTCCATAACTGGACACTGGTAGCAGCATCTTACAATATGGGAATGGGAGGTGTAGCCAAGGCAATGGAATTTCAAAAACAGGATAATTATTATGACCTTGGATTGAATACTGAAACTGCACGGTATGTATATCGGATTCTTGCGTTAAAGGAAATCCAATCCAATCCTGAAAGATTTGGTTTCTTTGTTAAGCGTTCGGAATTATATCCACCTATCCCAATTATTGAAATAGAAGTAGATTCAACAATCAATAATCTTGCAGAATATGCAATTAGTTTACGGGCTAATTATCATATTTTAAAAATGTTGAATCCATGGCTTATATCATCAAGGCTCACAAACCCACGCGGGCAAACCTATACCATTCAATTGCCAAAGAGAGATGCCGTATTTATTGATTTGGGCGAAAATATAGTATTCAATGATTCAACCATAGTACCTAATCAGTGTTTGATAGACACTTCGGCAACGGTTCAGAATTCATGTTCTTCAAAAATAATAGTACATTTTGTTAAGAAGGATGAAACTGCCGAATCGATAGCAAAAAAATATGATGTAACAAAAGCACAACTCTGTACCTGGAATTCATTGGCGGATACTGCAACATTAAGGCCGGATGATGAGCTCATAATTTTTAAGGATAACAAATAGTTGTTTCGGTTAAGGAGATGCTATCAACAAAAATGAGGAAGGTTTCCTTATGGTAGTTTTAAAGGCAATGAATACATGAAGTTGAAGCCATACCTTAAGTTTGCACTTGTAGTATTGCCGGTTACTTACCTGGTTCTTTCCTTCGTTTATCTTGCCAATATCAGGCAGTTTTCAATCTATGATAATGATCCTCCCTATTGCTACCTGATGAATGGCACCAACCTTGCCAGTGGGCATTTCAGGGTTGGTATTGTTGAACACCCGGGAACTCCAGTGGAATGTTTCGCCGCAACTGTTATTTTTATCAAACACATTTTCAGCGGGAATACGGTTTTATACCAGGATGTATTATTGAATTCTGAAAGCTATCTGTTTACTTGCAGCAAAGTATTGGCCTTGTTGCTTGCCTTAAGCACATTATGGGCCGGCCGATATGTTTTCAGGCATACCGGGAGCATTGCACTTGCATTATTGTTTCAATCTGCTCCGCTTTTTTTTGGCGACATTATTAAAATGACAGTTTCATTAAGTGCTGAATCCTTTATTACCATTACAGGTATGGCATTTATGGCTTATTTGTTTGTGAATGCGATTAAATCAAATAACCCAAACACTACTAAAAATCTTCTATTATTCGGACTGTTTTCGGCATTATTAATCACTACAAAAATTTATTGCACCCCAATAATTCTGTTGGTTTTGTTCTTGATTCCTTCAGTGAAAAAAGGGTTGGTTTATATAGCATCTACAGGCCTATTCACACTAGTATTACTGTTCCCGCTTTACAATCAGATAAGGAATTTTGCCGGATGGGTGAAATCGATGATGTTTCATAAAGGATTTTACGGTAAAGGAGACCCTGGAGTGATTAATGCAGGACTATATAAGAATAGTTTAGTTGAAATATTTACAAAGCATTATTTATTCGCATTTGTTTTTTTTCTTGTTGTATTGTCATTCATCATAGCCCTGTTTGCAGCAAGGAGAAAAACAATAAACGGACGGAATTTTCTATTACCGATTACAGGTGTTTTGATCTTCTTTATTGCTTTTATATTAATAATTGCTAAACAATATATTTACTATTACCCTTCTCCGTTAACGCATCAAACCATCATCATCACCAAGTTCTATTATTTCATAATGGTGTTTATGTGCTTCCCTCTTGCTATTGTTCTGTCATATAAAGTTCTATCACCTTATATCTCCACTGATTTATTACGAACAAACAAGCAGTGGATATACTATATTGGATTTTCTATTTTAATAGTTTGGGGTGGGCAACAAGCGTATGCATCATCTACTGATATACCTTATCAAAATGTGCTTTCCGATAAAACCCGCCCAATGCTTGATATTTGGAAGGATACTCCCTTGATAATAGTTACCGATGGATTTAAAGTTTGCCCGGAGGAGGCTTATTTTCTTGGAATCTCTTATTCAGGGAGATGGGATGCCCCGCAATATTTTGATTTTATGAAAAAAACGGATTCAAATACTTACCTATATACAACCTATAATGATGCTTTATGTTTTTGGAATGAACCAACCGATATTTCAACGATCCTCAAAAAGAAGCGTCGCGCTTTAATTTACCTAAATGGCACAGATTCGGCTGCTGAGGAAACTATACTTGCAAGAATTTGTGATATGCAATTGCATAAAAACACCCGGAATTGCAGAAAGATTTATAGTTCTGGAAGCAGATACGAAGAAATATATCTGTTACAAACGGATACAATCGGAGACTTCAAATGAAAATCAGCTTGTATTATTTTTAATTAATATACTTTTGGGAGGTACGAGTACCTAATTATCTGAAATTATTTTATGAAGGTTATTATTACGGGTAGTGCTGGTTTTATAGGCAGTAATACGGCAGATTTATTTTTAAGAAATGGTCATACGGTAATTGGAATTGATAATTTCGACAGTAGTTTGTATCCCCGTAAATTAAAGGAGGAAAATATTGCCGGTGCGATTACTAATCCATTATTTACCTTTATTGAAGGAGATATTTTAGATAAAGATCTTTATGCAAAGTTGCCTCATGATGCCGACTGTGTAATTCATCTTGCCGCGAAAGCAGGTGTTAGGCCTTCAATTCAAAACCCATCTGCTTATGCTGAAACCAATATCAGAGGAACATTAAACATCCTTGAATGGATGAAGCAAAACCAAATTAGAAAAATGGTTTTCGCTTCTTCAAGCAGCATTTATGGTAACAGCATAAAAATTCCATTTTCAGAAAGTGATAACACCGATAATCCAATATCACCTTATGCGGCAACTAAAAAAGCATGTGAACTGATTAACTATACTTATCACCATTTGCATGCAATGGATATTGTTAATCTGCGTTTTTTTACGGTTTTTGGTCCAAGGCAAAGGCCCGATCTTGCTATAAGGAAATTCATTGATTTAATAGCCGAGGATAAGCCTGTGGTTTTATTTGGCAATGGTGATACCGCAAGGGACTATACTTTTATTGACGATATAGCGGATGGAATTTATAAAGCGTTCCAGTATACAATGTCTGGAAATAATATATATGAGATCGTTAATCTGGGTAACAACAACCCTGTTAAATTGATTGATATGGTGAATAGTATTTATGAGATAATGGGAAAGACTCCCAATATAAGATATGAGCCTATGCAGCCGGGGGATGTGGATATGACCTATGCTGATATTGAAAAAGCAAAGCGAATATTGAAGTATACTCCAAGCATAGCATTTAAAGCGGGACTAATGAGGTATATTCAGTGGAAAGATTTAAATGTATAATCAATTTTTGTATCCATAAAACCGGCCTAAAGTCTTACCGGAACAGTTAACTCATCTGAATTTACGGGAATTATTAGTATTATTGTACATTAATTTTACACCCAATCAGATTTCCTGTTGAATAATGCCTACACTGTCAATTGTTGTTCCTATTTATAATGAAGCCGAAGGCATTGTACTACTTTTTGAGAAGCTACGGGAAGTTTTATCTGCTCATGAATATGAAATTATTGCGGTTAACGATGGTTCACGTGATAATTCCTGGGACGAATTATTAAAAATAGCTGCAAGCGATACACATATTAAGCTAATTAATTTCAAGCGCAATTATGGCCAGACTGCTGCTTTAAATGCCGGCATTCAAGCGGCCAATGGCGATGTTATTGTAATGATTGACAGTGACCTTGAAAATGATCCTGCTGACATTCCTAAGCTCCTTGAAAAACTAAATGAAGGTTATGATGTAGTGAGTGGCTGGAGAAAAAGCCGCTGGGAAAAACAAATGCTTACCAGGAAACTTCCTTCACTGATGGCGAATAAGCTTATCAGCAGTGTATCGGGAGTACACCTCCATGATTATGGTTGCACATTAAAGGTATATAAGAAAGAAGTGGTAAAGGATGTGAAATTGTATGGTGAGATGCATCGCTTTATTCCGGTGTTCTGCAAGTGGCAGGGCGGAAAAATAACAGAACTACCGGTTAATTATGCCCCACGTAAATATGGGAAAAGTAATTACGGGATTTTCCGCACATATAAAGTTTTACTTGATTTATTGCTTATTAAATTCCTCGATAAATACATGCACAGGCCAATTCACTTTTTTGGCGGGGCGGGAATACTTTCATTTATAGTGATGTTCCTGGCTACTGCTCTGGCGGTGTATTTTAAAGTGACCGGCCAAAAGGATTTTGTACAAACTCCGTTACCCACTATTGCAGCTATGTTTTTTTTAGTGGGAGTTTTAATGGTTCTATTGGGGATATTATCAGAAATGCTAATGCGTATATATTACGAAAGCCAGGATGCATTCCCATTTAAGATCAAAGAGAAAGTGAATTTTTAAATTATCGAATGCAAGCCGCAGACCAGAAAACAGCAGATGCTTTTGCTACTTCATGGAATAATCTCCCGCAAGGATCTGTTTATTCAACCGAGCAAGTGGAGGATTGGTTTACACCATTAACCCGTAATGATTTAAAAGGGAAAGATATTTTAGAACTAGGCTGCGGAAATGGTAGTTTGCTTGTTCATCTTACAAAATTTGAGCCTGCATCGATTGAAGGAGTTGATTTAGGGAGCTCACTTACTTCTTGTGAGGCCAATATGAAACAGACTGGTTTTGGTAATTATAGACTCATCAAAGCAGATATTACAAAATATGGTGGTTCATTAAAGGACGTGGTTTATTGCATTGGTGTACTACAACATCTAAAAAACCCGGTTGAAGGTTTTGAATCTGTACTCAGAAATACAAAAAGCGGTGGTAGGTTCCATTGCTGGGTTTATGCCAGAGAAGGGAATGCTGTAATAATTTATATTGTTGATCCGATACGAAAATTGGCATCTAAACTGCCGTGGTGGGTAACTAAATTTCTTATTGCGACTCCATTAGTAGTGCCTTATTATTTTTATGCTAAAATTATTTCCTTGTCAAAAGTTTTTAAGAAATTCCCTTTGTATGAATACTCCTGCTGGATATCAAAAAGGGAATTCAGTTTTTTCAGGCATGTGGCATTTGACCAGTTAGTTTCTCCGCAAACGACGTATATTAATAAAAAGACTATCGAGGATTGGTTTGACAAATACCCTGAAGTTGATAAAAGTTCAACCTATTTAATTTTCAGGAACGGGAACTCATGGAAATTCGGAGGTAAAAAGAAATGACAACTACTTTCAACACCAACGATTACGATCTGATATACCAGGATGGTGTGGAAGCTACTTATTGGTCAAGAGCAAGGAATAATATTATTTATCGTTCCATAAAAAGTGCCGGATTAAAGCGCCTTCCTATTATTGAAGTGGGTTGCGGTAGAGGAATTGTTACCCGTTTCCTGATTCAAAAAGGAGTTGATTGCATTGGCGTGGAGCTAGCTGAAATACCTCCGGTAAGCGGTGTTGAGGGTAAAGTAATTACGGGTAAAAACGCACTGGATTTTGACACTTCATTCAAAAGTAAATTCAAGGCATTGATGTTGTTGGATGTAATAGAACATTTAGAAGATGATTATGATTTTGTAAATAAATTATTGCAGGCATACGGCAATGTAGAATACCTGATTGTCGCAGTGCCGGCACGTAAAGAGATATGGTCCAACTTCGATGACTTTTACCGTCATTTCAGGCGTTACGATATGAAAATGGTGAATGAGTTAATGGATAAACTAGGCTATGAAATAAAATCGGAACGGTATTTTTTCAACTTCGTTTATTTCATGATTTGGCTTCAAAACAAACTAAATATAAAGCGCAAACTGGATAATCTGCCACCCAAGGGTGCGTTCAGCAAAATGATTCACAAAATTGTAGCTTCCGGTTTTGTCTTGGAATATTTAATTATGCCAGGGAAATTTTATGGTTCATCCATTATGTGCATCGCACGCAAAAAGAAATAACCATGTGCGGAATTGCAGGATTTATAGGTAAAGGTGACGAGGCGGTTCTAAGGAACATGATTAATTCTATCAAGTATCGCGGCCCCGATTTTCAGGGAGTTTCTGTTATTGAAAATGTGGGATTAGCGCAGGCAAGGCTAAGTATTATTGACTTAAGCAGTGGTGCCAATCAGCCATTTTTTACGCCCGATGGAAATTTCGGAATGGTATTTAACGGAGAGATTTATAACTATCTATCCTTAAAAGAAGAGCTTTTAAAAACGGGGAAATATACCTTTCAAACCCACTCCGATACTGAAGTTCTGTTATACGCCTACATTGAATATGGGCTTAATTTCTTCAGTAAAATAAATGGAATGTTCGCCCTAGCCATTTATGATTACCGAAAAAAGGAATTAATGCTGGCAAGGGATAGGATGGGGAAAAAGCCACTCTATTATACTGTTGTAGTAGGGACAATTATTTTTGCATCGGAGTTGAAAGCCTTGTTGCAACACCCTTTAGTTAACAAAGATGTGAACTTGGATGCGCTGAATGAGTATCTCACTTTCGAATATGTTCCAACCCCCCATACTATTTTCAAAAGCATATTTAAGCTCGAAGCCTCTAAATATTTGCTTTTCAAAGACGGGAAAATTGTAAAGAAAGATGCCTACTGGAAAGTAAATTTTCAAAAGCAAAATATTTCATTTGGTGAAGCGGTTGAGAAGCTGGACAATCTGCTTAATGAAGCCGTAAAGTGTAGATTGATGTCCGATGTTCCATTGGGAGTGTTTCTTAGTGGAGGGCTTGACAGTAGCACCGTTGCATATTATGCACAGAAAAATTCATCTCAAAAAATTAAAACGTTCTCAGTCGGCTTTGACGAGAAATCCTACGATGAAAGCAGTTATGCAAATCTTGTCGCCAAGCATTTAGGAACGGAACATTATCAGCAAACACTCACTTCAAAACAATGCCTGGAACTGATTCCTGAAGTACTGGGAAAATTGGACGAACCTTTCGCTGACCCTTCCATTATTCCTACATATTTGCTCTCTAAATTTACAAGAGAAAAAGTGACTGTCGCCCTGGGTGGTGATGGTAGTGATGAGCTGATGGCGGGTTACCCAACATTTATTTCGGAAAAATATGCAACCCTTCTAAGGGGACTGCCGAAGGGTATAGTTAGCATGATTAGGGGGCTTTCCGGTATATTGCCTGCGACAGATAAAAACATCAGTCTTGATTTCAAAATCAAACAGTTTTTAAAAGGGTATGGTTATTCACAACAATACACTCATACTTTATGGCTCGGGAGTTTTACGCCGCAATTAAAGGGCAAATTGTTTACACAAAGTGCCAAAGTCAGAATTACAAATGGGCACGGAATGGGAGCAATTGATTACTATTTGCAAGATATACCCACTGCAAGCGAATATGACAAGTTACTCTATTCCTATTATAAAACCTATTTGCTCGATGATATACTTGTAAAGGTTGACCGCGCAAGCATGTATAACTCGCTTGAAGTACGCGCTCCGTTTTTAGATACAAACGTGGTTGAGTTCCTTAGTTCTCTCCCGACGGATTACAAGATTAAAGGAAACATTACCAAACGGATTTTGAAGCAAGTTATGGAATACAAGATTCCCTCGGAAATAATTCACCGCCCGAAAAAGGGCTTTGGTATCCCGCTCTCGGCTTGGCTAAGGACAGATTTGAAACCTTTGTGTGAATCGCTGTTATCGGATGAAACAATTAGCAGACAAGGCCTTTTCGATTTGAATTTTGTAAAGTCTTTGAAGGAGAACCACTATTCCGGCAAAGCGAACAACCGCAAGCTGCTCTGGAACCTGATGATATTCCAGCAGTGGTATAGAAATATCTACGGAGAATAATCCCAAAGCAGTTAAAAATTCCCCATTTTAGAGTACCTTTGCACCCCTTAAAATGGGGCAAGGCAATATTTCATGAAACCGACTGAAGAAGATATAATAGAAGAAGAATTTATTGAGATAGTAGGGGCGAGGGAGCATAACCTGAAGAACATCAATATTACTATTCCACGCAATAAACTGGTTGTGATTACCGGTTTAAGCGGCAGCGGAAAATCTTCACTTGCTTTCGATACCATTTATGCCGAAGGGCAACGTCGATACATTGAAACTCTTTCTGCTTATGCCCGCCAATTCCTTGGCAGCATGGAGCGTCCTGATGTAGATAAGATTGAAGGATTGAGCCCTGTTATTTCCATCGAACAAAAAACGGTTGGAAGGAATCCACGCTCCACGGTTGGTACTATTACGGAGATTTATGATTTTCTCCGCTTGCTCTTTGCTCGTATCGGTGTCGCATATTCGTATGTGACAGGTGAACCGATGATACGATTTTCGGAGCAACAGATAATAGATTTACTTTCGAAAAGATACTACGGAAAAAAAATTCAGTTACTTGCACCCATTGTAAAAGGCAGAAAAGGGCATTACCGTGAATTGTTTGAACAATTGCGCAAGAGCGGATTCTCGAAAGTGCGAATTGACGGGGAGTTAAAAGAGTTGCGTTCAGGCATGCATGCCGACCGTTATTCCATACATGATATAGAAGTTTTGATTGACCGAATTGATGTCTCGGACGCTTCCATATCCCGAATTAAGGAATCGGTTGGGTTGGCTATGAAACATGGCAAGGGCGTGATAATGGTGCTGGATGAAGACAAAAAAGTTTCTCATTACAGCCGTTTTCTCATGTGCCCTACATCTGGAATTTCGTACGATGAACCTGCACCGAATTTGTTTTCTTTCAACTCACCATACGGTGCATGCCCTAACTGTAGCGGACTTGGAGAGGTTTTGCAAATTGACGAAAAGAAAATTATTCCCGATACCCATAAATCTATTAACGACGGAGCCATTGCCCCTGTAGGTAAACGAAAGGACAACTGGATATTCCATCAACTGGAAGGTATTGCCGATAAACATGGATTTACCTTAGATACTCCTATAAATAAAATTCCTGAAGGGGGAGTGCATGCAATTTTATACGGTACCGATGAGGTGATAAAAGTGCGCGAGAATTTTGCGAGCAGCGGGCATACCTATTCCATGAATTTTGAGGGTATCGTCAACTTTATTGACCGTCAAAGGCGTGATACCGATAACCCTGCATTGTCAGATTGGGCTGCCGATTTTATGAATAAGGCGGTGTGCCCCGAATGTAAAGGCGCACGCCTGAAAAAGGAATCACTCTATTTTAAAATTGAGGATAAAAACATTGCGGATATAGCCAATCTCGATACCCGTGTGTTGTATGATTGGATAGTGAATTTCGAAGCTAAATTAGAAGGCAAAACAAAACTCATTGCCAAAGATGTGATGAAGGAGTTAAGGAGCCGCACCAAGTTTTTGTTGGATGTAGGAATAGATTATTTGACTCTCAACCGCAGTGCAAGAACGCTCTCCGGTGGAGAGGCACAGCGTATCAGGCTTGCAACTCAAATTGGTTCTGGTTTAGTTGGTGTACTTTATATTTTAGATGAACCCAGCATTGGGCTTCATCAGCGCGATAACCACCGATTAATTGAGGCGTTAAAAAACTTACGTGACGGAGGAAATTCTGTGATAGTTGTAGAACACGATAAAGACATGATGCTTGAGTCCGACTGGATTATTGATATTGGCCCCGGTACAGGAATGCATGGCGGAAACGTAGTTGCACAAGGTACTCCCAAGGATTTCCTTAAACAACCAACGCTCACTGCTGACTATCTTTCTGACAAGAAAAAAATTGAAATACCTAAAACGCGACGCAAGGGAAGCGGAAAGGAAATTGTGTTGAAAGGAGCAAAAGGGAATAACCTGAAAAATGTGAATGTATCTTTCCCTCTTGGGAAGTTGATTTGCGTTACAGGCGTATCAGGAAGTGGAAAATCATCGTTAATTAACGAAACGCTTTACCCGATTATCAGTAAGGTTTTATACCGTTCAGAAACTACCCCATTGCCATACGTATCAGTAGAAGGAATAAGTAATATTGATAAAATTATTGAGATTGACCAGTCACCTATTGGGCGTACACCCCGCTCCAATCCAGCTACATACGTCAATCTGTTTGCAGATATTCGGAATCTGTTTGCTTCACTTCCAGAGGCAAAAATAAGAGGTTACCAACCCGGAAGATTCTCATTTAATGTGAAAGGCGGACGGTGTGAAACATGTCAGGGAGCTGGGCTACGGAAGATTGAAATGAATTTCCTGCCCGATGTTTATGTAGTGTGCGATACATGTCAGGGTAAGCGATATAACCGCGAAACATTGGAAGTGCGCTTTAAAGGAAAATCTATAAATGATGTACTTAATTTAACTGTAGACCAAGCTGTGGATTTCTTCTCCGAAATACCACACATCACTCAAAAAATCACCACGCTCAATCAAATTGGATTGGGATATATTACCCTCGGACAATCCTCTACAACCCTTTCGGGTGGCGAGGCTCAACGGGTTAAACTTGCAACTGAATTATCAAAAAGAGGCACAGGAAATACACTCTATATTTTAGATGAACCCACAACAGGCTTGCATTTTGAAGACATACGTTTACTATTAGATGTGCTGAATAAATTAGTGGATTATGGAAACACTGTAATAGTAATTGAACATAACACCGATGTTATGAAAGTGGCCGACCACATCATTGACCTTGGCCCTGAAGGCGGAGGAAGGGGTGGAGAAATTATAGCCGAAGGCACTCCCGAAAAAGTCAGCAAGAACAAAAGGAGCCTTACTTCCGTATACTTGGAAAAGGAATTGCACTAAAATTTAATTATTTATGGCAGCAGAAAAAGATTCGGAAAAGAAGTTCAAAGAAAAATCCTGGAACGAAATAAAAGCAACAGATTCCTGGCAGATATTCCGCGTTATGTCGGAATTTGTTCAAGGATTTGATACCATGGCAAGGGTGGGCCCTTGTGTTTCTATATTTGGCTCAGCAAGGACAAAACCTTCGCACAAGTATTATAAATTAGCAACAGAAATTGCTTTCAAGATTACCAAAAACGGTTACGGGGTAATTACAGGCGGAGGCCCCGGCATTATGGAAGCAGCCAATAAAGGCGCACAAGCGGGAGGTGGCCGTTCAGTAGGTTTGGCTATAACCTTGCCTATGGAACAAGCCGAAAACCCATTTATTGATTTTGATAAACTTATTAAGTTCGACTACTTTTTTATCCGTAAAGTAATGTTCATGAAATATGCCCAGGGCTTTGTGGTGCTGCCAGGTGGGTTCGGTACACTCGATGAACTTTTTGAAGCTATAACCCTTATTCAAACAGACAAAGTGGAGCACTTCCCGATTATCATGGTTGGAAAAAAGTACTGGGAACCATTACTGGATTGGATTAAGGAGACCATGATTAAAAAAGAAAAAAACGCTGATAAAACTGATTTGAACCTCTTCCACGTGGTAGATACTTCCGCTGAAGTGGTGGATATTATCAATACCTTCTATAGCAAGTATTTGTTGAGGCCGAATTTCTAAGAGATTTATTCTAAGAGTTTTTCAATTGCCACGATCTTCAGGTCGTGGATAGTTAAGTCCACAATGCTTTGGCTTTAGCCTAACATATTTATTTGGGCTAAAGCCAAATTATAAGTTCAATTTTAATCCACGACTTGAAGGCCGTGGCAATTGGAAGGGGCTACTTTATCTCCGTATTCAGTGTATCCAGCAAGTGGTTGTTCTTGTCAACAAAAACATAAACATCCTCGTTGCTTTTCTTCATGAAATATTTTTCCCTTGCAAACTTTTCAAGGTTGGCTGGGTTGGTCTGAAGCTCCTTCAGTTGCTCTGTTACAACCTGAGTTTGCTTTTCGTAATATTTTTTTTGCGCCTTTAATTGCCTTTCCTTTTGTGCCAGATGGTAATCATAAATGATGCTGGTCTGATCAAAAAAAGTGATCCAGCCAATAAAGAATAGGGTAACAGAAAAGTATTTGTTACGGAATATTTTCGCAATTTTTTTGAGGTGCTCTAACATAATCTCTGCATAGAAAATGCAAATTTACTGCGAATGAGTTAGACTTCGGACGTGCTATTTGGCTATGTTTTCAACAGTCTCTTCAATGGCCTTAACTCCCGGAAGTTCCTTGCCTTCAATATATTCCAACATTGCTCCTCCACCGGTTGACACATAGCTTACTTTATCGGCCAAATTATATTTGTTAATTGCAGCTACTGAATCACCTCCACCAACTAGCGAGAACGCACCCTTACTTGTAGCAGCCACAATTGCTTCAGCCACCACTTTGGTGCCGTGTTCAAAATGGCTCATTTCAAACACTCCCATTGGTCCGTTCCATAAAATAGCATTGGAGGATTCAATTACTTTCGAGAATTCTTTTTCAGTTTCAGGGCCAATGTCCAAACCAAGCCATCCTTCCGGGATATTATTAATAGCACAAGTTTTTATTTCGGCATCGTTACTGAAAGCGTCGGCAATAACGGTATCGGTAGGAATATAAAGCTTTACATTTTTTTTCTTTGCTGATTCTATTACCTGCAAAGCGGTATCTATTCTGTCTTCTTCCACCAGCGAACTACCCACTTTTCCACCTACAGCTTTAATAAAAGTGTAGGCCATTCCCCCGCCAATAATCAGGTTATCCACCTTATCCATCAGGTTTTCAATAATGGCAATTTTACCCGATACCTTTGCACCGCCCAGAATAGCAGTAAAAGGCTTCTTGGCCTTGTTCATCAGGTTATTAATATTTTCCACTTCCTCGGACATCAGGTAGCCGAACATTTTATCCTTGGGGAAGAAATGTGCAATAATGGTAGTAGATGCGTGCGCCCTATGAGCAGTTCCGAATGCATCGTTAACATATACATCACCCAAAGAAGCTAGTTCTTTTGCAAAACTTTCAGACCCTTTGGTTTCTTCGGTATGAAAGCGCAAGTTTTCCAATAATAGCACTTCGCCCGGCTTTAAAGCATCGCACATGGCTTTGGTGGCTGCACCAATGCAATCTTTCGAAAATTTTACCTCAACGCCAAGTAGTTTGCTTAACGGGGCCACGATATGTCTGAGTGAAAATTTATCCTCCGGAAGGTTTTTAGGTCTGCCAAGGTGAGACATAATGATTAGTGAACCTCCTTCACTCAATATTTTTTTCAGGGTTGGTATGGCTGCCCTTATACGCGTATCATCGGTTACATTAAAATGTTCATCCAATGGCACATTAAAGTCGACGCGCACAAGTGCTTTTTTATTCCTGAAATTGTAATAGTCTATGGCTTTCATAGTAGGGTGGTAATATTAAGAAAACGTAAAATTAACTATTTAATACCAAATCAAAATGACCTGCATCAACCTTATGTCTTTTTGGCTTTCAGTACCACGCATTTAAACCTAACCACGGCCTCGGCATTTTTCGCGTTGGAAATAACGGTTACCGTTCTGTCTTGACGGTCTATGGCTGAATTTGTATGGAAGGTGACTTTGATAACCCCGGTTTTGCCCGGTAAAATGGGGTCTGTTGGTTTGTCTACCACAGTACAACCACATTCTACTTTCGCATCGCTTATCACTAGTGGCTGATTACCGGTATTTGTAAATTTATATTGAAAATGAAGGGTATCGCCCTGATGCACAAACCCCAGATGCTGAGTCTCTTTATCAAATGAAATAACTGATTGCGCGTTGCCTTGAAAGAAAGCAAGCGAGAATAAGAAAGCGATAAAAAGGCTTGGTTTCATTTCAACTGGTTTCATCTTCAAATATATGAATAATAAAAACAAAAAAGTCTGCCTATTTTTTAGATAAGGCAGACTTTTTATAAAAAGAAAACTTTAATTAGTGGCCCCCGGTTGGAGCAGGCAATGCTTTAGCTGCTGGCATAGGAGTAGGTGCAGTAGGTGTTGCAGTATTAGTCGGATCAGGCAATACATTACCTTTAATAACAAGAACCTTGATATTTGGGTTTGCGTTGCTTGTAAGCGTTACAGTTTTGATAAACATACCAATCCTGTCGGTTGCATAATGAACCTTAACTTCTGAAGTCTGACCTGGTTGAATTGGCTCTTTTGGAGCAGTTGGAACTGTACATCCGCATGAACCATGCGCATCCTTGATGATTAATGGTTCTTTACCAACATTCACAAATTTAAATGAACGGTAACCATCAGCATTATGCGGAATAGTACCATAATCAATGGTATCGCGCTCGAATTTCATAACAGGCGCATTGGGATCAACCGGTTGGTCCTGAGCAAACACGTTGCCTGTAAATAAAAGTCCTGCGAATAAGGTAAGAGTAGTGAGAATTTTTTTCATGATGGAAATTGAATTTTTGTTGATATTAGATTAGTGAGAATCCCAGTTATTAGAGAACGGAGCTCCGCTTGTATTATTGCCCGGATCAGTTGGGAAAGCGGGTACGGGAGGTTTAGGATTAACCTTTCCTTTTATTGATAATACTACAGGAGACTCTTTTGCATTTGAAGTAATAGTAACTGTTTTTTGAAATGCTCCTGTGTGGTTATGTGTATCATAAGTTACCCTGATAGTATCTTGTTGGCCGGGATTAACCGGATCGTGCGGCCATTTAGGAACGGTACAACCACATGAACCGTGAGCCTCTTTAATTACCAAGGGTTCTTTACCATTATTGGTAAAAAGAAACAAATAGGTTCCATCACCATCCTGTTGAATAGTTCCAAAGTCATGATCTTTTGTATCAAAGTTCATGGAAGGAGCATTCGGATCGCTCATTGCTGCTGCAGGCTGTTGCATAGCCTGGGGGCTAGTCTGAGCATACATGAACACAGAAGGGAGAATCAATAAACTTGCAAATAGTACCTTTTTAAACATAATTATAGCTTATAACAATTGCAAATATATATAATTTTCCATGAAGGTAATATGAAGTATAACATTATTTAACAGATAGAAAATTAGATGGATGTGGCTGAATTTCTTTTAGACCTGATTGAGTTTAAGATTCAAGTAAGCTCAGTTAGCATTGTGAAAAAGGTATATTTGAGTTCAATTTTAAAGCATTACGCATTATATAATGGAGGTGTTAGTCAGAAACAGGAGATTCGTTGTATTTCTATTAATCCCTATTGTAAGCTTGTTCATGCATTTGCATGTTTTTAAACTTGATCTCATTGGTTATCATGTATGGAGGCAAACTCAAACCCAAACTACAATAGATAATTATTATAAGGAAGATTTTAATATCCTGAACCCCAAGGTGAATAACAGAGGGAATGGCGACGGAATTGTGAGAATGGAATTTCCTGTGATGCAATGGGGCTTTGCAGGATTTTACAAAGTTTTTGGTGACTATGTTATTATAAGCCGCATTCTCACTTTCATAATTGGAATCTTTAGTATTTGGGGGATTTACCTGTTGCTTTTATCTCTTTTTAAGAGACCTGCACTAGCCATTATAGGTGCTTGGTGTTTCAATTTCTCTCCGGTTTTTTATTACTATATGCTTAATCCTCTGCCCGATAATTTGGCTCTTTGTTGTTCAATATATGGGATGGCTTTCTTTTTTAAATGGTTGAATGAAAGTAAGTATCTATATGTTATTTTATCGGCAACTTTTATTAGCCTTGCTTCATTAGCTAAGTTGCCTTTTATTGTTTGCATGAGTGGTATTGGTATGTATCTGCTCTTAGAAATTCGTGAAAAAAGAGGACGGGAAGCCCTTAAAATCGGATTAATTTATCTGTGTTTTCTTTCAGCCCCTATTGCATGGTATTTGAGTGTGATTGGTACTTGGACAGGAAATGGAGTAGTTTCTGGTATCCTTTCCGTAAGCAAGAGTGATATGTTAAATTTATTGGATATACTTCAGGGTAATTTATTTTCCACCTTGCCCGAACTGCTTATTAATTATGGTTCTCTTCTTTTCTTCTTTGTTGGGTTATGGGTTTTATTTAAACATAAAAAGTATAGAAACAAGGTGTTCCCGGTTCTTCTTTGCTGGGGAATATGTACAATAATTTACTTTCTGTATGAGATGAATCTGATTGGTACTATACACGATTATTATATGCTGCCATTTCTGCCGCCCATATTTATAATTGTGGCATATGGAGCGGAAAAATTAATTACGAATTCAAATAAAGCCCTTCGAATTATAACGGTCATTGCATTTTGTATTCTTCCTGTAACTGCCTTTCTAAGGGCGGACCACCGATGGAATACGGTGGATCCGGGATTTAATAAAAACCTTTTAGTATATAAAAACGAATTAAGAAATGCCGTTCCCGACAATAAATTATGTGTGGTTGGAAATGATGAATCTACCTTCATATTTTTTTATTATATCAATAAAAAAGGGTGGTCATTTAACGATGATCAACTTAACGGCGATTCTTTAAAAAGAATGATTAACAGAGGGGCGGCGTATTTATATACTGACTCGAAAAAAGTTGAAAACGATTCATCCGTGCAGAATTGCATTCGGAAATTAATTCTCCAGAAAGGAGATGTTAATGTATATGAATTGAAGAATGCATGTGACATCCGATAAATTCCAACAATAAAGGTTGTATTAATCTGAAATTTCTATCTTTGCGAAACATTAAGGGGTGTTCGTAAAAAGCGGACTGAGATTATACCCTCACAACCTGATCAGGATAATGCCTGCGAAAGGGATAAATGAGAACAATTTCCGCCCGGCTCCTCCCTTAACGTTTTATTAGTTGCTATGAAGTTAATCATGAATGATGCTCCTATTGAAATAAGTGGCTCATCACTTGTTCAGGCTTTATCAGATTCAGGTATTAATGACTTGAAGGGATTGGCAGTGGCGGTAAATGATACAGTAATACCGCGAACCACCTGGGAAAATTTTATATTGAAAGAAAACGATACTATTACAATAATCCGTGCTACACAAGGCGGTTAAAATTAATTCTATGAAAAAAGAACAAACACCAACGAACGAAACTTTACCAACAACAAAGCCTCTTCCAGCTTCAAAAAAGATATTTGTCGCGGGAAAGATTCATGATATTAAAGTTGCCATGAGGGAAATTTCCCTCAGCGATACACATGTTACAGGCAATGGAAAATCGATACCGAACCCATCAGTAACAGTATACGATACGAGTGGGCCATTTACTGACCCAACTGCAAATGTTGATATTTATAAAGGCATTCCACGTATCCGGGAACAATGGATTAAAGACAGGAAAGATGTAAATGAATTGGAAAGCTGTTCTTCGGAATATGGCAGAAAAAGACTCGCTGATACAAGTCTGGATGCTATACGCTTCCCCAATATTTATAAGCCTTTTAAAGCAAAAGCAGGACACAATGTATCTCAAATGCATTATGCATTGAAGGGAATTATTACTCAGGAAATGGAATATATCGCAATTCGAGAAAACCAGCGGTTAGAAGAATTGTATAATAAAAATGATATTTCGTGGAAACAGCATCCGGGACAAAATTTTGGTGCAGTACCTCATAAAGGAGCTATTACTCCAGAGTTTGTTCGTGAAGAAGTTGCACGTGGAAGAGCTATTATTCCTGCAAACATCAACCACCCTGAAAGTGAACCGATGATTATTGGTCGCAATTTTTTGGTGAAGATAAATACCAATATTGGTAACTCTGCAGTCACATCAAGTATCGCAGAAGAAGTTGAAAAAGCAGTGTGGAGTTTCCGTTGGGGTGGCGATACCATTATGGATTTATCTACCGGAAAAAATATACATGAAACGCGTGAGTGGATTATACGGAATAGCCCTGTACCAATTGGAACCGTGCCTATATATCAGGCTTTGGAAAAGGTTGGTGGAAAAGCGGAAGAACTTAATTGGGAAATTTTCCGCGATACATTAATTGAACAAGCTGAACAAGGTGTTGATTACTTTACCATTCATGCTGGAGTTTTGTTGCGATATGTTCCTCTAACTGCAAGACGCACTACCGGTATCGTTTCCCGCGGCGGCAGCATCATGGCAAAATGGTGTTTAGCGCATCACAAGGAAAGTTTCCTTTACACACATTTTGAAGAAATATGTGAGATAATGAAAGCGTATGATGTTTCATTCTCATTAGGAGACGGTCTTCGTCCCGGCTCAATTGCTGATGCGAATGATGCAGCACAATTTGCGGAATTAGATACATTAGGAGAACTTACAAAAATTGCGTGGAAGCATGAAGTGCAAACCATGATTGAAGGTCCTGGACATGTGCCCATGCATATGATTAAAGAAAATATGGATAAGCAATTGGCTGTTTGCGGCGAAGCTCCATTTTATACCTTGGGTCCATTAACTACCGATATTGCTCCAGGATACGATCACATCACTTCGGCTATTGGTGCAGCAATGATTGGTTGGTTCGGTACTGCAATGCTTTGCTATGTTACTCCAAAAGAACATTTAGGTTTACCTGATAAGAAAGATGTGAAAGATGGAATCATCACATACAAAATTGCAGCTCATGCAGCAGACCTTGCCAAAGGGCATCCGGGAGCGCAATACAGGGATAATGCATTAAGCAAAGCCCGTTTTGAGTTCCGTTGGGAAGACCAGTTTAATTTATCTCTCGATCCGGAAACAGCCAAATCATTCCATGATGAAACCTTACCTGCAGAAGGTGCTAAGATTGCCCATTTTTGCTCTATGTGCGGGCCTCATTTCTGTTCCATGAAAATCTCTCAAGACATTCGCGATTTTGCGGAAGAAAATAAAGAAACCGGTACGGATGAAATTGAAAAAGGCATGCAGGAAAAGTCAGAAGCATTTAAACAGGCAGGAAGTGAAATTTATTTGTAATGCCTATCAAAAGCCCATATACAACTGATAAGTTCAAGCCGGTTGCTCTAACTATTGCGGGGTATGACCCTTCCGGTGGTGCAGGTGTTTTGGCTGACATCAAAACATTTGAATCTATGGGAGTTTATGGGGTAGCTGTCATTACGGGTAACACATTCCAGAATGATATTGTATTTAGCGGGGTTTCCTGGTTAGATAAAAAGGAGAAGGATGAAAATGTCGCTTTGATTGCAGAACGATTCCCGGTAAAAGCGGTTAAGTTAGGAATGCATAAAAATTTAGATGATGTGTTGCATAGCGTAAAACTTTGTCAACGGTTTTTCGCTAATGCAAAAATTGTTTGGGATCCTGTTCTTGCGGCCAGTGCGGGATTTGATTTGAACATAAAGATTCAGAAGTCATCAATTGGAAAAATCCTTTCATCACTTACTTTGATTACTCCTAATCAAAATGAAGCCTGTGAATTGGGCGAATCAAAAGACGCTCAAGTGGCTGCATCTAATTTATCTAAATTATGTCCTACTTTATTAAAGGGGGGACATTCAAGCGATAAAAAAACATCAACAGATTATTTATTTATTAAAGGCAAATTGAAAAATAAGTATGCTTCTTCCCGAATTAAAGCAGCAGAAAAGCATGGTAGCGGTTGTGTGCTTTCCTCGGCTATTGCCGCTTCTATGGCAACAGGAGATTCAATTGAGACTGCAATAAATAAAGGGAAAAAATATGTCACTGGGTTTTTAAAAAGTAACAATACATTAGTAGGATATCATAGAAATTAAAAATGCTTCCACGTTTACAATATATCACCGATTCACCGCAATTAGCTGAGAAAGCTTGCAAAGCAGGGGTGAAGTGGGTTCAAGCGCGTATTAAAAACAAGGATGAAAAAATCTGGACTCAAATTGCGGCCGACATTGCAACTATTTGTAAAAGCTATAACGCAATATGCATTATAAATGATAACGCTGAAATTGCTTTAAAAGTAAATGCTGATGGAGTACACCTCGGTCAAAAAGATATGTCATTTTCGGAGGCGAAAAAAATATTCAGGAATAAAAAAATGATTATTGGAGGAAGTGCCAATTCGGCTGAAGATGTTATAAAACTTTCGCAGCAGAAAATAAGTTACATGGGTTTGGGGCCATTGCGATTTACGTCTACCAAGAAAGATTTGAAACCTGTTCTTACCATAGGTGGGTACAAAATAATCATGGATACTGTAATAAAATCTAACTTAAGAGTTCCACCTATTTATGCTATTGGCGGAGTTGCTGTAACAGATGTGCACAAACTTCTGTGGTCAGGAATTGATGGAGTAGCGGTGTCATCCGCGATTAGCGAAGCAAAAGATATAAATAATACCGTGCAGGAATTTTTAACTGCATTAGGCGAAAATGAATTACATCATGAAATCAAAGGATGAATTAAAAATAGGAGATAAGGTATTTACCTCAAGACTCTTTACAGGTACCGGTAAGTTTGGTTCACTGACTCTCATGAAAGAATCATTAATGGCGTCTGGCTCGCAACTAGTGACTGTAGCTCTCAAACGAGTGGATATTAAGAAAAAGGATGAAAATATTCTTAACTTTTTGACGGATTCACAATTCAATATTCTGCCTAATACTTCAGGAGTTAGAAATGCCAAAGAAGCGATTTTTGCAGCCAATGTTGCCCGTGAAGCTTTAGGTACAAATTGGTTGAAACTGGAAATTCACCCTGACCCTCGCTATCTTATGCCTGACCCGGTAGAAACTTTGGCAGCTGCTATCGAACTTGTTAAACAAGGTTTTATAGTGTTGCCATATATTCATGCCGATCCGGTTTTATGTAAGCGTTTGGAAGATGTCGGAGTTGCCGCAGTTATGCCATTAGGCTCGCCAATCGGTAGCAACAAAGGTTTAAAGACATTTGACTTTTTAGAAATAATTATTGAGCAGAGTAATGTGCCTGTTATTATTGACGCGGGAATTGGAATGCCCTCTCATGCGGCACAGGCAATGGAAATGGGTGCAGATGCAGTTTTGGTAAACACAGCAATTGCGACAGCCGGAAATCCTGTGATTATGGCGCAAGCTTTTAAAGAAGCGGTGGAAGCAGGGCGCAAGGCTTTTTTATCAGGATTGCCTCAAGTGCATTCTCACGCAGAAGCGAGCAGCCCTTTAACAGCTTTTTTAAATTCGTAAAGTATGTTCAGCGAACTGATAAAAAAATATTCATGGGCCGAAGTTCACGGTGCAATTTATGCCAAAACAAGCCATGATGTTGAAGTTGCATTGAGCAAAAAGAAATGCAATTTAGACGACCTGATGGCTTTGTTGTCTCCCGCTGCTGAGGCTTATTTGGAGCAGTTTGCAACAAAGAGTCATAACCTGACTATTCAACGATTTGGGAAAACAATGCAACTTTTTGCACCTATTTATCTTTCCAATGAATGTATGAATGTTTGTACCTATTGTGGTTTTAGTTTTGGGAATAAAATTCCGAGGAAAACTCTTTCGGAAGCAGAAATGAAAACTGAATTCGAATTTTTGAAAGCTGAAAAATTTGAACATGTTTTGTTGGTTACAGGAGAAGATGCCGTTCACGCAAATCCGCAATACATTAATCATTCAATAGATATTGCACGAAAATATTTCGCCGATGTTTCAATTGAAGTGCAGCCTTTAGGAGAAGTTGAATATGTAATGTTTAAGGAATCTGGTTGCGATGCAGTGCTGGTATACCAGGAGACTTATAACCCTGAAGTATATAAGAGTTATCACCTGAAAGGCAAGAAAGCAAACTATGCGAACCGCCTCGATACGCCCGATAGAATTGGTAAGGCGGGAATGAACAAAATTGGATTAGGCATATTATTAGGGCTTAGTGATTGGAGAACGGATGCATTTTTCCTGGCACTTCATTTAAATTATTTAGAGAAGACCTATTGGCAAACCCGTTATAGTATTTCCTTCCCAAGACTACGTCCGGCAGAAGGAGTAAAATCAGTTGACCACCCAGTAAGTGATAAACAATTTGTACAGTTACTATGTGCACTTCGCATTTTTGACCATGAAGTGGAAATGTCCCTCTCTACCCGAGAACCTGAGTATATGCGGAACCATTTAATAAATATCGGCGTTACTTCTATGAGTGCAGGTTCTAAGACAAATCCGGGTGGATATAGTGCGTCTCCTGAAACGTTAGAACAGTTTGAAATCAGTGATGACCGGACTCCGGAACAAATTTTAAAATTGATAGAAGAGCAAGGCTATGAACCTGTCTGGAAAAATTGGGATAAAGCTTTAACGGCTCATTAAAATGACCGAAGAAGAAAATATAAGGTACAATAGGCAGATTATACTTCCTTCTTGGGGACTGGAAGCACAAGAAAAAGTAAAAGCAAGCAAAGTGTTAATTATTGGTGCCGGTGGCTTAGGATGTCCTGTCATATCATATCTTGCCGCAGCAGGAGTTGGCACAATAGCAATTATGGATTTTGACGTGGTTGAGATCAGCAATTTGCAAAGGCAGGTCATTTACAATATGAAAGATATTGGTATGAATAAGGCTGCTGCCGCTTCCCAAACAATCAGGGCATTTAATCCGCTAGTTAATCTAATTACTATTGAAGAAGGCCTTGAAAAATCGAATGCCTTAAAAATAATTGAGCAATACGATATAGTAGTTGATGCCACCGATAATTTTGAAACTCGCTATCTTATTAATGATGCATGCGTAATATTGAATAAGCCGTTTGTATTCGCCTCCATACTGGGTTTTGAAGGTCAGGTTTCAGTATTTAATTATAATGATGGCCCAACTTATCGCTGTCTCTATCCTGAACCTCCTTCGCCTGAGAATGCCCCAAACTGTAATGATAATGGAGTACTTGGAACTTTGGCAGGAACAATAGGTTGCATTCAGGCGAATGAAGTTCTCAAAATTATTTCAGGAGTTGGGGAGACTTTATCAGGCAAATTATTGATTGTAGATTTATTGAATAACAGGTTTTCTAATTTCAGCATTACAACAGTTCAAGCAAATAAAGAAATTAAAACCCTTGGCGACTATAACATTGTTTGCAACAGCGATAAAATTGAATTTCTTCCGAAAGGAAAATTCACTGAAAAATTCTTACAAACTACGCACCTGTCAATCGATGTAAGCGATGAATATGAATTTACCCCCATTGAAAAGGATTCAAAAAATATTCCTCTTTACGAAATAGAAGATTATCAGTTCGAGAATAACAATATTCCAGTTATACTCTATTGCAAAAGTGGATTACGCAGTAAACAAGCAGCTATGATACTTTCAAAAAAGGGAATAAAGAATATTTATTGCCTTACGAATAATTAGCCTTTCAATGCTTTTTGTAGTTTATTGAATTGCGCAACCGGATTTGGGTTTTCCCAAATATATCCAATGCTTGCTGCTCCACTAAAACCTATATCACGGGTTTGTGAAATTGTTTTATCCGAGATACCTCCTAGAGCAATAAGAGGAAATTGAATTTTATTTTTGGTTGTATTTAAAAAATCACGTAAAACATTTAATTCAAGCGCAGGCGTATATCCATGTTTGGAAATACTTTGAAAAACCGGGCTGAAAAATGCGTATTCGAAATTTATTTTATCGGAGGTTATATCTTCTAATTTATGAAAGGAGGTTGAAACTATCTTGTGAATGCTTACATTTCCTTCTAATCTTATTGATTCAGGAAAGTGGACGCCTTTAAGATCAAAATCATTCAAGAGTTCGTAATGATTGTGAATTACAATATTTGGGTGAAACTTTTGTGGGATTTCACTTAATAAATGCCTGTATTCTTCAATACTATAATTAGGTTTTCTTACATGTAAAATCTGAAGACCACTTTCAAAAAGTGACGTAATAATTTCCGCTTCATTATTTAAAGAAACTTCTGGAGTAATAACGATCAGAATGAAGTTCTTTATCATTATGCTTTGAATAATAAAAGGTTAATGTGTGGAAACTTCAAAAGATTATAATTTGAATTAGTTGATTATGGAAAGAAAGTGGCTTATTGGATGCTGATTATATGTTGAATGAGATAATACCATGTAAATTGTTATCAATCTAAAGAACGAAGGTACTATATGTAATACATATTTTATAGTTTTGCATCATAAATTTAAGTTTTACGATGGATACGTTGGCCGCGTTTATATTAGGAGTAGTTGAGGGAATAACAGAGTTTTTGCCTATTTCATCCACCGGACATATCATGGTCGCCAGTTCCTTACTGGGAATTGGAAGTGATGCTTTTACAAAGGCTTTTACAGTAGCAATTCAGTTTGGAGCGATTTTGGCAGTAGTAGTACTTTACTGGAAGCGATTTTTTAAAAGTCTTGATTTTTATTACAAGCTTCTTGTAGCATTTTTGCCAGCAGGTATTCTTGGATTTCTTCTCATAAAGCAAATTGATAAAATGCTTGGAAATGTAATGGTTGTTTGCTGGACATTCTTCATTGGAGGGGTTGTTTTGCTTTTCGTAGACCGTTGGTTTAAAAAAGCGGAGATGGAACCTGATAAGGAAATTAAATATTCAAATGCATTTATTATAGGACTTTTCCAGGCAATATCAATGATACCCGGTGTTTCACGTTCTGCAGCTACTATTGTTGGTGGTCTTACCCAAAAACTCAACCGAAAGGCTGCGGTTGAATTTTCTTTCTTTCTGGCTGTTCCAACGATGTTTGTAGCTACGGCATACAAGTTATTTCAATACTATACAGATAAAGAAAACGGAGGTGGTTTTCATGGTCAGGAGATTCAATTACTCCTGATAGGCAATGTTGTGGCATTTATTGTTGCCATGATTGCGATTAAATTTTTTATTACATATCTTCAAAAGCACGGATTCAGGATATTCGGAATTTATAGGATACTTGCGGCCGTTGCCATTTACTTTCTGCACAGGCATGGAATTCAGTTTGCTTTATAAAAAGTTAAACGGCCTTTTTGCCATCAACTATATAGACATCAATCATTCCTTTGTTTTTTGCTTCCGTTTTGCCTTTATAAGTGCAATTAAAATCATCTTTCACACATTCGTAGGTTGCACCTGAAATGGTAACATTACCAACCTCTCCGGCAGATTCAATTCGCGATGCTATATTGACTGTATCGCCCCAAATATCATAAGCGAATTTTTTTATCCCGACGATCCCTGCTACAACAGGCCCGGTATTGATACCAATCCTTAGTTCAAAGAAGATTTTTTTCTCGTGAATTCTTCGCTCGCGCTCCTTTTGCATGAACTCCTGAATTTCAATTGCCGCTAATATAGTGTCGGATGGATTTGTTTTATTTTCTACAGGAAGCCCTCCTGCAGCCATATAGCCATCCCCTATTGTTTTAATTTTTTCAACATTATGCCTGGATAGTATTTTATCAAATTCACTGTAACAGTAGTGAATTTCACCAACCAGTTCCTGTGGCGTCAGATTCTCGGCAAGTTTCGTGAAGTTTTTGAAATCAGTGAACATAACTGTAACTAAATTATAGCTGTTTGCATTTGCTTTGCCTTTCATTTTAAGTTCTCTGGCTGTTTGAGCCGGTAAAATATTTAATAAAAGGTTTTCAGACCTGCGGCGTTCCCTGATAACAAAAACAAGAATGATCAATAAAAACCCTAACCCTCCTAACATGTAAATGACGAGATTTCTTCTTTTTACCGATTGCAAATTGGCTGTTTGAATTTGCTGATCTTTAAGAATCAGATTACGTTGCATTTCAAGGTTTGCTATACGCATTTTACTTTTTTCCGAATAAACCGAATCCCGGTATAATTCATACTGAGTATAATACTCCCTGGCATCTTTATAGTTGCCATTTGTTGATTGAGCTTCTGCAAGATCACTATAAGCAAGTTGAAGAGTATTTAAATCGCCGACTTCTTTGCTTAAAGCAACCGACTGATTAAGATATTCGATTGCTTTCCCCATTTTATCGTTTTCACCTTGGCCCATAGGCATCATAAAGTCCATTGTTTTGGTTTTGCCACTAATGTCTTCAGCAATACGCAGATTATCTTCTCCAATTTGGGCAAGGTTTATAGCCTTTGCATCTTTATCGTCGAGGTCTTCATCCATTTTCAGGGCCTGCGATTCATAGTCAAGAGACTTTTCATAATTAACCTGCTTTGCATAAAGCAAACCTAGTGAGCTTAAAATATTTTTAGTTTCTTCATTATTACCCAATTTTTGATGGATATCTAATGAAGCAAGATTATAGTAAAGTGCCGAATCATATTTTCCCATTTCCATATAAACAATTCCCAAATAGCCGAAATCAAGTGCTAAGCCAAGGCTATTTTTTGCTGTTTTATGAAAATCCAATGCGCTTAAACCATACGCGAGTGCCTTTTTTAAATCAGATTCACTAACATAAACACGGCTTATATAACCCGAGAGGAGTGCAATTTCATTTTTATCATTTGCATCTTCAGCAATTTTTAAGGCGTCTAGAAAATATTTTAAGGCTTTAGGGTAATCGCCCTGGGCAAGGTAAACCAATCCTTCATTGCCTAATTCTCTAGCAATCAGATTTTTGTTATTCAATTGTTCATAAATATTCTGGGAAATATTATAACAATTTATAGCTGTATCATAATCGCCCTTACCCATAAAATTCACGCCTAAACCATCATATGCATCTGCTAGGTCTTCCTTAAAATCAGATTTTTTTGCAATTTCTATTGACTGGGAGGCGTACTTTAATCCTACACTTGTTTTAATGTGAAAATAATTGTGTGAAAGCTGGTTCAGGGCCACAACTTTATCTTTGTCATTACTTATGCCTGGCAGTATGTTGAGGAGAGAATCTACCAAAGGTTGTCCTTCCTTTTGAGAAAAAAGGAATAGAGGAAAGCTCAATAAAAGGCTAAATAGAAAAAATCCTTTTTTGGAAATCATAAAGCAAACATATAAATAAGTATTCAAACAAAAAAATCAGACGATAAATAACAGGGGGGAAGCAGTAATATTATCGTCTAACAATAGTTAATTGCAAAGAAAACTTAAATTTGCATAGTGCAATCTCATTAAAATATCATTCATGAAACGTTTAGCAGTATTAGTTCTATTCATAATTCCATTTTATCACTACTCCACGGCTCAGTTATTCAGGGCTGGTTTTTATGTTGGTCCAACCATGACAGATGTATCAGGCATGGATAATGTAGATAACGATAATGATTTTAAACATTTGGGATTTACAGTGGCCGGAACAGTAAGTGCAAAAATCAGTCCCAAAAGTGCGTTACAAATGGAAATACGTTTTATCCAGAGGGGCTCACAACAAAATCCGGTTATTGATTCTTTTGGTAATATTCTTCCAGGAGATTATTTTAAAATGACGTTGAATTATGTAGATATGGTTATCGGAATAAAACACCAGATACATTTTAATATCCGTAATGCAGCAACTGACAAATATGGGATTGAAGCAGGGGTTTCCGTAGGATCTTTGGTTAGCTATTCATATTCAGTGGATCAGGTTTCATTCAATTTAGCGGTTAACAAAATTGATATAAGCCCATACATAGGAATTTATTACAATGTAACACCTCACTTTTATATTGAAGGAAGGTATAGTAATTCTATAAATTCCGCATTAGTGCAGGATAATACAAAAAACCCATATTTTCTTTATTATAATTCGTGGAATGCGGGGCACAACCTTAATTTTAGCCTTACCCTTGGGTTTATTTTCGGTAAAACGGGTCAACCGGCATCTGATACCCCTTCCAAGCCTCAACCACCGGCTGATAATACAGATAACTAATTTAAAAGTGTAACAGTTTCATGGTTTGCTCCAGGAAGAATTTTATAACTTTTTTCTTTTAAACTATTACACCCCTGTTTTAGGGTTGATATACTTTTGTATCGTAAAATCAAACAACCAATAAATAGGAATATGAAATTAGAATTTAAAAAAATCGGAATTTTGATTGGACTTAGTTTGGCATCTGTAATGCAAACTTCTGCTCAGATTGGCCCTGAAATTACTTCCTGGATTCGCAATACAACTAATGCTACCGGGTACGGTGGCATACTCTCTAATGTTCAGATTGTGCAATATGATACATCCAATGTTTTTGTTAGTTGCACCTGTATTCCGGGGTATAGCATCGGCCCTTGGGGTACGGACCCTAATATTCCTTCTAACCAGAATTTTGTTTTTAAAATAACACGTAAACCTGCAAAAAAAAGCGGTTCTCCAACTGTTGTTGGCCTCGGGCCTGTTGGGGTTTGGAGTAACGGTGTTGCCATTTATAATTCATCGGACGGAATGTCCTATAATAACAAAGGTATTTGGAATCGAAATGCCTATTACTTTGAAGGTGCCACTTTTGACAACTGTCTGGGGCACCCTGACCAATCGGGTTGTTATCATCATCATGTTAATCCGAAATGTTTGTATAATGATTCCGATAAAACTGTTCATTCTCCAATTATTGGTTATGCATTTGACGGATATCCAGTGTACGGGGCTTATGGTTATGCCAATCCCAATGGCAGCGGAGGTATTAAACGTATGACTCCTTCCTATCAATTGCGAACTAATATGGTAAACAGAGATACTTTACCCAATGGCACCATATTAACATCTGCAAATTACGGGCCAGTTGTAAATAGTACCTATCCTTTGGGAGATTTTATGGAGGATTACAAATACATTGCAAGTTCTGGTGACCTTGATTCCAACAATGGGAGATGGTGCATAACTCCTGAATATCCGCTCGGGACTTACGCCTATTTTGTAACTATTGATTCGAACAGAACCCCGGTTTATCCGTATACATTCGGATTGACCTATTATGGCGTTGTTCAAACAGGCAACACGGGCCCAGGCGGAGGACACAATACCCCAACAGATTCCACCACTGTATATACATCGGTGCAAAAAGTCAAGAAGGAAATCAACCTTACTCTTGACCCGAATCCCGTAACGGATTATGCTTATTTTTATATTGATCCATCGAGTGATAATAATATTCAAGGCGGCTTGTATGATATTACCGGTAAATTGCTCAAAACGTACCGTAATTTACAGCCAAGTATGAGTTATTCGATTGACTTTACTTGTTATCCTGCTGGAGTATATTTCTTACGTTTGCAAACGTCAAGTACAAGTTACACCAGAAAGATAGTTAAGATGCAATAATGGTTAGAAAACTAGTTTATAGTGTTCTATGCATAGCAGCCCTTGTGGCTGCTATGTCATTTACCGCACCCGGGTATGGGAAACTAACCATTCGGTTTGAAAATTTTGTAGGAGACAAACCTTTGAAACTTGATTCGGTATATTATAAAAACGCTTTGGGGCAATCTTATAATGTAAGCATGTTCAAGTATTATGTCGGAAATTTTCATCTGAAAAATAAAGAGGGTAAAGAGTTCATTTCTCGTGGATATTATTTAATAAATCAGGAAGAGAAAAACTCAATGCAAATAACCATTGATAGTGTCCCTTTTGGCGAATACAAAGGCATTGAGTTTACACTTGGGGTAGATAGCATTGATAATTGCAGCGGTGCTCAATCAGGGGCATTAGACCCTGTTAATGGTATGTTCTGGGCATGGAACACAGGGTATATATTTTTGAAAATGGAAGGGCAGTCCCCATTTTCAAATGCTACAGGGAAGCGGCTGGAATTTCATATTGGAGGATATAAGCAACAGAATAATTGCATTAAACAAATCCACTTTGAATATAGATTACAGATTAAAGAAAATGAGAACGAAAAGATTTTTATTGATGCAGATGCAAGTAAATTATTTTCTTCTCCAAACCTCATAGACTTTTCAAAAATATCTTCCGTAACTGATTTCCATAATGCAAAAGCTATAGCAGATAATTATTCAGGCATGTTTCGTATTATCGATTATGGCAATTACTGATAAGTTATGAAGCGAAAGTTCATTTATTTTTTTGTATTTCCTTTTTTCTTACTTCTGCTTCTCGGAAGTTTTGTTTCCGATAACGGTTATTTTTCCATTTCTCAAAAAGATGTGGAGTTCCATATTCCCAAAGGATTTCCACAACCGTTCTATGACATTAAAAAAAACATCCCCACTCCTGCCGGGTTTGTTCTCGGCAGAAAACTATTTTATGATCCTATACTTTCAAAAGACAGTTCGGTAAGTTGCGGTTTTTGTCATCAAAGGATAGCAGGCTTTGCACATATTGACCACGCATTGAGTCATGGTATAAATGGTTTGATTGGAAAGCGTAATGTACCCCCACTTGAAAACCTAATTTGGAGTAATTCCTTTATGTGGGATGGGAGAATAAATCATTTGGAGGTTCAACCTTTGGCTCCAATAACCAATCCAATTGAGATGAACGAAACTTTACAGAATGTCCTAAAAAAACTTCAGCGCAATCGGGAGTATGTAACCATGTTTAAAGCGGCTTTTAATGATACGATAATTGATTCACGAAATATGTTGCGTGCTATTTCACAATTCCTCGCATTAATGATTTCTGCCGATTCAAGATACGACAAGTATATGAATGGAGAGGATACGCTTTCAGTTGCCGAGTTAAGCGGACTTCAGCTTTTTCGAGATAACTGTGCCCAGTGCCATAAAGAGCCTTTGTTTACAGATAATACCTTTAGAAATACTGGCCTGGCTATGGATTCTGCATTGCAAGACTCTGGGGTTGCTGCCATCAATGGAGATATGAAAGACTTTATGAAATTCAAAGTTCCAAGCCTTCGAAATGTTGAAATGACCTACCCTTACATGCACGATGGAAGATTCAGAAATTTAAAACAGGTATTAGATCATTACACTAAAAAATTCACTCCCGAAAGTCACGCCGACCCTATATTGGTTAAGGGAATTCAACTTACCGAGTTGGAAAAAGCAGATATTATTGCGTTTCTGAAAACGCTCACCGACCAGAAATTTCTTCACGACAGACGCTTTGCTGACCCGAACGGCCACTTTTAGGGGCAAGCCTTATTCCTTTGTGTTATCTTTGCACTATGTCCGATAAAAAAGAATGGTACCGTAACTGGTTTGATTCCCCTTACTATGACCTGCTTTACAAAGAGAGGGATCAGGAAGAAGCAGATATGTTCATTCATAACCTGCTAAGCCACCTTTCGCCGGCAAAGAATGCCCTTATGCTTGACCTAGCATGTGGAAAAGGGCGGTACTCGATATCGCTCAATCGAATGGGTTATACTGTTACTGGCATTGACCTTTCCCAGCGAAAAATTGAAGCTGCAAGGCAAAATCAAAGCAAGACCCTCACATTCGCGGTGAATGATATGCGCATGCCTTTGGAGCCAAATAAATACGACTATATATTTAACCTCTTCACAAGCTTCGGGTATTTTGATAATGAAGAAGAAAATAAAGTGGTGCTTACTAATGTTTTCAATTCCCTTAAATCAGGCGGAATATTTGTACTTGATTATGTGAATGGTGAAAAGGCAGCAAAATATCTGCTTGAGAAAGAAGAATGCACCGTTGAAAATGTTGATTTCAGCATCTACAGGTATGTGAAAGATAACCTGATAATAAAGGAAATTAAAGTGATGGATGGAGTAGTGGAGTCGATGTTCGCAGAAAAAGTAAGTATTTTCTCCGAAGAAAAATTGAGGGAATATATTTTGGGTTGCGGATTTGAAATTCTAGAAATTTACGGAGATTACCAACTGAATAAGTTTGAAGCAAATAAATCGGACAGGCTTATTTTTATAAGCCGAAAATCCTGAAATAATATTACTGCATGACAGAAGGATTTTTGCAATATATCTGGAAACATGCTCTATTTAACCGTTCGGAACTTATTACGACCGAAGGTAAACCCATTGAAATTGTTCGTTCAGGTTTGCATAATTCAGATGCGGGCCCCGATTTCTTCAATGCTCAAATTAGAATTGATAACACGCTGTGGGCGGGTAATGTGGAGGTTCATATTAAGGCATCGGATTGGTTTAGGCACAATCATCAAATAGACAAGGCATATAAAAATGTTATTCTCCATGTAGTTTGGGATAATGATAAGGATATTCAATTAACCGATGGTTTTGTGGTTCCCACACTTTTATTGAAAGATTTTGTCCCTTCTGATATTTTTAAAAAGTACGAAGAACTTAAAAGCTCTTCTAAAAGTATTCCTTGCGAAAAAGACATCCAAAAAGTTGATCAGATAACCCTGACTTCCTGGTTAGATAGATTAGTAGCGGAACGATTAGAACGAAAAACAAATTTAATATCCAGCAATCTTGAAAAAAGCATTAACGACTGGGAGGAAACATTCTATCGTTTAATTCTTAGAACCCTTGGCAATCCAATAAACTCAGAGCCATTTGAGAGGCTTGCCAATGTACTTCCATTCAAAATTATTCATAAGCACAGGGCAAATTTATTGCAGGTGGAAGCCTTATTATTGGGGCAGGCTGGCTTTTTGGAGGAGGATTTTAAAGATGAATATCTTATTAAGTTGCAGCAAGAATACGGATACTTGAAAAATAAGTTGAGACTGAATCCTATGTCAAAATCGGAATGGAAGTTTATGCGCATTCGTCCTCCTCAGCTCCCTACTATCAGGCTGGCCCAACTTGCCAGTGTAATCCACTCTCAAGAACATTTATTCCGTGAAGCAATGGAAGCGGACACTGAAACTGAAATCATAAAATTGTTTTCTGTCAAGCCATTTGAATATTGGCTGACCCATTTTCAACCTGACAAACTTTCAACCCGAAAAGCAGGGCCGATTGGGAAATCCACCATTGAAATATTAATGATTAATGCAGTTATCCCTATCATGTTTATTTATGGCAGACATACGGGCAAGGATGAAATCTCAGAAAAAGCGTTAGATATTCTTCATATCATCAAAGCTGAAAAGAATAGCATTGTTAAAAAGTGGGAAACTACAGGAATTAAAGCTTCAGATGCCTACGAATCGCAAGCTTTGCTACAGCTAAGAAAGGAGTATTGTGACTTGAGAAAATGTGTGAATTGTTCGATCGGACATCAATTAATGAAAGTTAAGTAACTTTGCAATACACACTCATCACCGCCTAATGCGTAAAATCATAACAATTATTGTCGCGTGGTTCGAACAACAGGCTTTTGGGGTTTGTGACTCCATTGGCAGGTTTCTTGGTATTAAAGGCACTACTATTCGCCTCTATTTTATTTATCTCTCCTTTTTCACTTTTGGTTCACCGGTTATTATTTATTTTGTTCTGGCTTTTTTCAAGGAGAATATGAAATATTTCTTTCCAAAATCGCAGCCACGTAAGCGTCTTTGGGACTTGTAAGTTTTCACTCGCCAGCAACGATCCACCACTGGTTTCCCCACTTATCCTCAAAACCTGCAGTGTATCCATATTCCATCTTTACAGGTGTCATAAGGCTTTTCACTCCTTTTGATATGGCCTTTTTGTATAGATTATCAACGTTTTCCACGTAAATAAACATCCCAGCGGGGCGTTCCCCATATATTTCGGTGGCATCAGCATACATTATAACGGCATCACCAATTTTCAACTCACCATGCATAATTAAATTCTCACCTCGAGGCACCAACTCTTGTTCAGTTGCACCAAAAACTTCTATCATGAATTCTTTAAATGCTCTGGCATCCTTTATAATCAGATAGGGCATTACAGGTAAATATTGCTTCGGAATTTTCATGGATTTTCTTGTAATTATAGTGTAGGGAACAAATATAAAGAAATGTGCGATTTAAGATATATATTTTCTCATATAGAGTGTGATTTGTACGACAAAATATTTCATTTATAAATAACCTCTGTTATCTAGGTAAATAATATAAATTTGCCAGTAAAAGATGAAAATATGAACCGTAGGATAAAGAAAGTTGCTGTAATAGGTTCAGGTGTGATGGGCTCACGAATCGCCTGCCACTTTGCCAATATAGGTGTACAAGTTTTGTTGCTTGATATAGTTCCGAAGGAATTAAGGGATGATGAAGTAAAGAAAGGACTAACTGTTAACGATAAGGTTTTTAAAAACCGAATAGTCAACGAAGCCCTAACAGGTGTTGTGAAAAGTAACCCTTCTCCCATTTATAATAAAGCGTTTTTATCACGAATCGCAACTGGTAATTTAGATGATGACCTTGCTCAAATTAATACGTGTGATTGGGTGATTGAAGCGGTAACTGAGAACTTGAAGATAAAAAGAGACCTTTTTGATAAGATTGAAAAACTAAGAAAGCCTGGCACACTCATCACTAGCAACACTTCTGGGATACCTTTAAACTTATTATCAGAGGGTAGAAGCGAGGATTTTCAAAAGAATTTCTGTGGCACGCACTTTTTCAATCCACCAAGATATTTAAGGTTATTGGAAATTATTCCTGACCCTAAAACTTCTCCTGATGTGATTGATTTTTTCATGCATTATGGAGATTTATATTTAGGTAAAACTACTGTGCTTTGCAAAGACACACCAGCCTTTATTGCAAACCGTATAGGGGTATTCAGCATTATGGCATTATTCCATTTGGTGGAAAAAATGGGGCTGACTGTTGAGCAGGTTGATAAATTGACAGGACCTGTTTTAGGCAGACCAAAATCAGCTACCTTCCGAACTTGTGATGTGGTAGGGCTTGATACTTTAATACATGTTGCAGATGGCGTAAAAGCAAATTGTCCGAATGATGAATCCAATGCAATTTTTGCTTTGCCCGGCTATGTTGCCAAACTCAACGAAAATAAATGGTATGGCGATAAAAGCGGACAAGGATTTTATAAGAAAGTAAAGAAAGACGGCAAATCTGAAATATTGGCATTAGACCTAAAGACCTTTGAATACAAACCTTCTGAAAAAGTAAAATTCGCTACCCTTGAACTTGCAAAGACTATTGATTCCATTACAGACCGAATGAAGGCTTTAGTAATGGGGCAAGATATTGCAGGAGAGTTTTACCGTACTTCATTCATAGGTTTATTTAAGTATGTTTCCAATCGCATTCCTGAAATTTCGGACGAACTTTACAGGATTGATGATGCAATGCGTGCGGGTTTCGGTTGGCAACTCGGCCCTTTTGAAACGTGGGATGCAATTGGTGTGAAAGCATCAGTCGACATGATGGAAAAAGCAGGAAACAAACCAGCCGCCTGGGTTTACGATATGCTGAGCAAGGGTTTTACATCATTCTACAAAACAGAAAATGGCACTAAGAAATATTACGATATTCCAACGGCATCATACAAAGCAATTCCCGGCACAGAAGCCTTTATTTTACTGGATAATATTAGAGAAAGCAAAACCGTTTGGAAAAATTCTGGTACAACCATAACTGATATTGGAGATGGCATTTTGAATCTGGAATTTCATACAAAAATGAACACAATCGGTAACGAAGTGTTCGAAGGTGTGAATAAAGCCATTGAATTAGCTGAAAAGGATTTCCGTGGATTGGTTGTTTCCAATGAAGCCGATGTTTTCTCAGCGGGGGCAAATCTGGCGTTGCTATTCTCAATGGCAGTTGAACAGGAATGGGATGATGTGGCAATGGCGATAAAAATGTTCCAGAATATGAACATGAGAATTCGCTATTCCTCAATACCTGTTGTGGTTGCTCCGCATAGTCTCACTCTTGGTGGTGCTTGCGAAATGGCCATGCACTCCGATAAAGTCCAGGCGCATGCTGAATTATATATGGGTCTTGTCGAATTTGGCGCAGGGCTTATTCCCGGCGGTGGAGGCACAAAAGAAATGGCAGTGCGTATTTCCGATTCATTTGCTGAAGGTGATGTTGAACTGAATCTGCTAAGGGAAAAATATCTGACACTTGCTATGGCTAAAGTCTCCACCTCTGCTTATGAAGCTTACGATTTAGGCTACCTGCGCAAAGGTCATGATGAAATAACTATTAATCGTTCCCGTCTTCTTACAGATGCCAAGGCTTCTTGTATTCGCCTGGCGGATGAAGGCTATACGCAACCTGTTCTCCGTAAGGATATAAAAGTGTTGGGCAAACAGGCACTCGGAATGATTTATGTTGGTGCAGATGTGATGCAGAAAGGCAATTATATGTCGGAGCACGATAAAAAGATATCGCTAAAATTGGGGCATGTAATTTGCGGAGGAGATTTGTCAGCACCGGCATTGGTAAGTGAACAATATCTTCTCGATCTTGAGAAAGAAGCGTTCTTGTCACTCTGCGGTGAAAAGAAAACGCTTGAAAGAATGCAAAGTATTTTGAACGGAGGAAAGATTCTGCGGAATTAGAATTATAGAATGAAGACAGCGTCTAAAATAAACGTGAAAAATAACCTGACCTATAGTCAGCACTATAGACTTGGGAAAAAAATTAAACCTTTACTTTTCGAGAGGCAAGGTGCTTACTGCTGGTACTGTGAAAAGGACTTTTCTTTCGAAAGCCTAACTGTTGAACATGTTATTCCTCGAAGCGAAGGTGGTGACACATCTTTGGAAAACTGTGTACTTGCATGCATACACTGTAATGCCCGTAGAGAAGACTTTCCTCCACCAAATGTTTGGAAAGCATATATAAGATTGAAGGAAGGGTTAAAAACAAAAGCATTAGAACTTAATGAAAAAATCGACCTGAAAGATAAAGATGGTTTAAAGAAATATGTAGAAAATAGAAATGACTTATATATGATTTATCCAAGCGTCAAGAAAATTCCCAATTTATTTATTTTGCAAATTAATCATCCTGTTCAAATTTCTGAGCTTTGTTCAATGAAGGTGAGTAAATTATCAAAAAATAATGAATATGATAAACAAACTAAAGCTTATTTATTGGAAAAAATAAAAAATTTTGGAATTAATATTGGAAAAAATAATTTGTTGCGTTTTAGAACAAGATCTCTTGAGTTTAAAATTATTGAGGGTAAGTCAAAGATTACTGGTGGATGGATTTTATTCTTTTTGTTAAAAGATTGTGTAATTGTTTCTCCAGGCTATAATTTAAATGGAAGAGAATTAAGTAAAAATGACATGCTGGTATTGAATGGATTAACTAAAATAGGTAAAGAAAAATTAAATTAGAATTTATGGACGCATATATAGTTGCAGGATTCAGGTCAGCGGTTGGAAAAGCCCCAAGAGGCAAATTCCGTTTTATGCGGACCGATGATTTAGCTGTTAGTGTTATTAAAAAATTAATGGCATCAGTCCCTAATTTGAATAAAGAGGAAATTGATGATGTAATTGTCGGGAATGCAATGCCGGAGGCCGAGCAAGGCCTTAATGTAGGAAGGTTTATCTCGCTTATGGGATTAGATACAGATAAAGTTCCCGGTATGATTGTTAACCGCTATTGCGCATCCGGCTTGGAAACTATTGCAATCGCAACAGCCAAAATCCGTTCGGGAATGGCTGATGTAATTATTGCAGGCGGGGCAGAATCTATGTCACTCATACCAATGGGAGGATGGCGAATTATGCCAAACTCTGATGTTGCTTCCGTTCACCCTGACTGGTATTGGGGCATGGGTATGACTGCTGAAGCAGTTGCCAACGAATTTAAGGTGTCACGGGAAGATCAGGATGCATTTTCACTTCGCTCACATACCAACGCCATTGCAGCTATGAAAGCTGGAAAATTCAAAGATGGAATTGTTCCGGTTACTGTGAAAGAAAATTATGTGGACGAGTCAGGAAAGAAAAAATCAAGGGAATATATTGTTGATGCCGATGAAGGCCCTCGTGCCGATACTTCTTTAGATGCACTTGCAAAACTAAAACCTGTGTTTGCAGCGGATGGCAGCGTAACAGCGGGTAACTCTTCTCAAACTTCCGATGGTGCAGCTTTTGTAATAGTGATGTCTGAAAGAAAAGTTAAAGAGTTAAATCTAACACCAATTGCAAGGCTTGTTTCATATTCTGCTGCGGGTGTGCCTCCCCGAATTATGGGTATTGGCCCCGTGGAAGCAGTTCCGAAGGCATTAAAGCAAGCAGGAATGAAATTACAGGATATCCAACTTATTGAATTGAACGAAGCTTTTGCATCGCAATCCCTTGCAGTGATGCGTAAGTTGGAAATGAACCAGGATATTGTAAATGTGAACGGTGGTGCAATTGCACTGGGCCATCCATTGGGATGTACAGGAGCTAAATTATCGGTCCAGCTTTTTAATGAAATGCGTCTCCGAAAATTGAAATACGGACTTGTTACAATGTGTGTTGGAACCGGGCAAGGCGGAGCAGGAATATTTGAATTATTAAATTAGTATTATATGGAAACATCAGTGAAATCAACCCTAAAGGGTGGTGAATTTTTAGTAAAGGAATCTTCATTTCAGGATATTTTTATTCCGGAGGAATTTACGGAAGAACAGAAAATGATAGCGCAAAGTTGCCATGATTTTCTGGCGACTGAAGTTTGGCCCAACCTGGACAGGCTCGATAATAAAGAGGAAGGCCTGATGGTAAAAATCATGGAAAAGGCAGCCGAATTAGGTATTCTGGGACTTAATGTGCCTGAACAATACGGAGGTTTTGAAAAAGATTTTGTTACCGGAATGCTTTCAACTGAAAGTGTTGGAGCCGGAAATTCAGTAGCAGTAACTCTTGCCGCACACACAGGTATCGGTACTTTGCCAATTCTTTATTATGGCAATGAAGATCAGAAAAAGAAGTATTTGCCTAAAGTAGCTTCAGGAGAGTTTAAAGCTTCGTATTGCCTTACTGAACCGGGTTCGGGCTCGGATGCTAACTCCGGAAAGACCAATGCAAAATTATCAGCAGACGGGAAACGCTATCTTATTAATGGGCAAAAAATGTGGATTACCAATGCCGGTTTTGCTGATTTATTTATTGTATTTGCAAAAATAGATACAGATAAAAACCTGAGTGCTTTTATCGTTGAAAAAACATTTGGCGGAATTACCATCAATCCTGAGGAACATAAGATGGGAATCAAAGGTAGTTCTACTTGTCAGATATTTTTTAATGATTGCCCTGTGCCGGTTGAAAACCTTTTATCGGACCGGGGCAATGGCTTTAAGATTGCTGTAAACATTTTAAACGTAGGCCGCATTAAGCTTGCAGCTGCTGCTCTTGGTGGGTCCAAAGCAATTATTTCACATGCTGTGGAATATGCCAATCAACGCAATCAATTCGGGCATGCAATTGGAACGTATGGTGCCATTCAGCATAAATTAGGCGAACAGGCAATTATGGCGTATGCTTGCGAATCGGCTCTATATAGGGCTACCCGCAATATTGAGGATGCTATTACCAGCCTTGCTGAAGGCGGAATGGAAAAGAGCCAGGCAATTTTAAAAGGGACTGAACAGTTTGCAGTAGAAGCTGCAATAATGAAAATTTTCGGCTCCGAAGCACTTGATTATATAGTGGATGAAGGTGTGCAGATTTATGGCGGGATGGGATATTCAGCCGATGCCCCAATGGAACGTGCTTATCGCGATGCACGTATCAACCGTATTTTTGAAGGTACCAATGAAATCAACCGCATGTTGATTTTGGATATGATGGTTAAGCGAGCCCTTAAAGGGGATTTAGATTTGCTGGGCCCTGCGCAGAAAGTAGCAGGTGAATTGATGTCTATACCTGATATGGGTGAACAGGATTATTCCTTGTTTGCAAAAGAAAAAGGATATTTAAGAAACTTCAAAAAGGCGTGTTTGATGGTTGCCGGAGCAGCAGTAAAAAAGTTAATGACCCAACTTCAAACTGAGCAAGAGATTGTAATGAATGTAGCAGATATGCTCATTGAGGTCTATGTGGGAGAGTCATTGCAATTGCGTGTTGAAAAGCTGGTAAGTATGCAGGGAGAAGAAGCGTGTGCATTGCAATTAGATATGATGCGTACATGGCTGAGCGACTCTGCTGAAAGGATGCATAAAGCTGGTAGGGATGCCATTTATGCTTACGCAGAAGGCGATGAACAGCGAATGATGATTTCCGGCCTGAGGCGTTTTACCAAGACTGACCCTTTCAATACTAAGAATGCACGCCGAAGGGTTGCAGCCAAAATGCTTACAGATAACAAATATTCTTTCTAAACATTTAGCAAGAGTGTATCGTGGATAAAAGTAATTTTCCGATTGTTTATTACCGGATGCCACATCAGATTGAAGCCTGGTTTATCCAAAGTGAATCTAAGCCAGTGGTATTGGATTCGCTAAAAAATGTTCCTCCAAAATCGGGATATATAATTTATCCATTCAATCCTGATGGTGATTGCAAGGTCTATTTTATTCAGGCGGATAAACATGTATGCAAAACTCCGGAAGAATTAGAAGCGGATGTTTCATCAAGCTATAATAATTGGATAATTAAGGATTCTTTGGCATTAAATATTATGTCGAAAAGCAAAGATGCTTATTGTAATATGGTCACCTCTGCTGTTAATGAGATTAAAGCAGGAAGTCTTCAAAAGGTAGTATTATCCCGAACTGAAAGTATTGAAAATACTAGTCATAATAATCCTGTAAAAGTATTTCAGAAACTTTGCACAAAGTATCCTTCAGCTTTTGTTTCGCTGGTTTATATACCGGATGAACTTCTATGGATAACCACAACTCCTGAACTGCTTGTTTCAGAGCATCGAAACAAGATAAAAACAGTTTCATTGGCAGGAACTAAACCATTCGACAGTGATGAAGAGTGGGGCGCAAAAGAGAAGAAAGAACAGGATGTAGTGACTGAATACATTCAAGAAATATTGAAAAAATATTGTGAGAATATTATGGTTTCTTTTCCCGAAGAGGTTATTGCAGGAAATTTAAAGCATCTTATCACTCACTTTTCAGCAACCTTAAAAACAGATGTGTGGACTCTCGTATCCTCATTACATCCAACCCCTGCGGTATGTGGAATGCCGCTAAATGAGGCGAAAAAATTTATTCTGGAAACGGAAGGTTACCATAGGAAATACTATTCTGGGTTTTTAGGTCCATGTAATGTAGATGGAAATATTGATTTGTTTGTAAATCTCAGGTGTGCAGAGATATTTTCTAACGCAATAAACCTGTATATTGGCGGGGGAATTACAAAAGATTCAATTCCCGAAAAAGAATGGGAAGAAACTGAAATGAAAAAGAAAACATTATTGTACGCATTCGAATAAATGGGAAAGAAGTCGAGTAACATAACCAGCGAAAAGCCTATAGCACAAATGTTATCCGCAATAGCGGCGGCAAAAGGAATGCGGCATGCGGTAGTTTCTTCCGGATCCAGGAATGCTCCCCTTGTTATTGCATTCGATGCCCAAAAGGAAATAGAATGCCTCTCAATAATTGATGAACGTTGTGCTGCTTTTTTCGCGCTTGGCATAGCTCAACAAACAAATGCTCCAGTTGGAATTATCTGTACTTCCGGCTCTGCCGCACTAAATTATGCTCCTGCAATTGCTGAGGCTTTTTATCAGAAAATTCCTCTGGTTGTAATTACTGCCGACCGCCCTTCTGAATGGATCAATCAGGATGACGGACAAACCATCAACCAAGTAAATATTTATTCCAATTATTGTAAGGCATCCTTCAATTTGCCAGTAGACCTAAGCCATAATGACGATTTGTGGTATGCGCAACGATTGATTTCCGAAGCATTTAATTCCGCCACGGAACAAGGCAATGAAGGGCCGGTGCATATTAATATTCCATTCCGGGAGCCTTTGTATAAAGAGATTGAAAAGATAAATATTGATTATAAAATTATAGATGTACCTAAAGTTGAAAAAAAGCTAAGTAAGGAAAGTGAACAGGAAATATTGGATTTATGGAATAGTTCGAGTAAAAATATGATTGTTTGCGGTCATCACAGACCGGATAAAGAATTAAATAATTTACTTGATAAACTTGCAATAGATTCTTCAGTGGCAATTCTTACCGAGACTACATCAAATATGCAAAGTGATAAATTCATTTGTAATATTGATGCTGTAATGGATTCTGTTTATGATAAAAACAAAGAACTGATTAAGCCTGAAATCCTGATCACATTTGGGGGATCAATAACGAGTAAGAAATTAAAAACATACCTTAGGAAGTACAAACCGAAACATCATTGGCATATTTCAAGTTCCGTGGCCCATACCGATACATTTCAATCGTTGACGGATGTATTGGCGATTGACGAAAAATATTTCTTTAATGTACTCTCAACGCAAAGTGCTCAATCAAAGGGAAGTTATGCTAAAGGCTTGAAAACCATTTCTGATAAGGCAAAGCAATCTTTAGATGCATACGTGGGTTGGGCGAGATACTCCGACCTTAAAGTAATTGATGTTATCCTGCGAAGTATTCCAAAAAATTCGGATGTGCATCTTGGGAATAGCTCTCCGATTCGTTATGCAAACCTGTTTGAAACAGATTCAAAGAAGTTGATAAATTATTTTTGTAATCGTGGTGTAAGCGGAATAGATGGAATTACAAGTACCGTTTCAGGTGCGGCATACAGTACTGGAAAAATGACTACATTAATCACGGGGGATTTAGCATTCTTCTACGATTCCAATGCCTTGTGGAATAAATATCTAAGCGATAACCTGAAAATAATTGTAATCAATAATGGAGGAGGAGGAATATTTCGTTTGATTGATTCGAAAGATTCACCTTTGCTTGAAAAATATTTTGAGGCAAAACATTCAATGAAGGCTGAAGGAATTGTTAAAGCCCATAATATTCCATATTATTCAGCAACAAACGAAATTGAATTAAAACAAGGATTAAATAATTTATATAAGGACCATAAAGGAAAACCCGCAGTGCTGGAGGTGTTCACTCCAAATGAAGTGAATGCCGAAGTGTTTTCAGGTTATTTTAAATCATTAAAAAATGGCAACTAAAAAAAGGGATTGGAAACCCATCAAAAAGTATAAAGAGATTCTATTCACCTTTCATAAGGGTATAGCTAAAATCAGTATTAACAGGCCTAAAGTACATAATGCATTTACACCACTTACAGTGGATGAAATGATTGATGCGATGCATATTTGCAGGGAGCGAACAGATATTGGTGTTATAATTCTTACCGGCGAAGGCGGGAAAGCTTTTTGCTCTGGCGGAGATCAAGGGGTAAGAGGACACGGAGGCTATGTAGGAAAAGATAAAACTCCAAGATTAAATGTACTTGATTTGCAAAAATTAATCCGCTCAATCCCTAAGCCTGTTATTGCTATGGTAGCGGGTTGGGCTATTGGTGGAGGGCATGTTTTGCATGTAGTTTGCGACCTTTCAATTGCAGCGGAAAATGCGCGCTTCGGGCAGACAGGGCCCAAAGTTGGAAGTTTCGACGGTGGCTTTGGCGCGTCCTATCTTGCACGTATTGTTGGTCAAAAGAAAGCACGCGAAATATGGTATTTATGCGATCAGTATGATGCACAGGAAGCATTGGATATGGGGTTGGTAAATAAAGTTGTTCCATTAGAACAATTAGAAGATGTTACTGTGGAATGGTGTAATAAAATTCTCCAAAAGAGCCCACTGGCATTACGCATGCTAAAAACTTCATTCAACGCAGAATTAGATGGTCAGGCGGGATTGCAGGAACTGGCCGGTAATGCTACCCTGCTTTATTATCTCTCTGATGAAGCCAAGGAAGGCCGGGATGCTTTCATGCAAAAAAGAAAACCTGATTTTAGTAAGTTTCCAAAATTTCCATAAATGATGAAAAAAACCCACGCCTGGGTTGTATCCCTTCGTTTAAGGACCTTGCCGCTTGCTTTAGCCAGCACAGGGATGGGTAGTTTTTTAGCAGCAGGTTTTGGTGTATTTAATTTGCGAACGTGTATTCTAGCGGCACTAACCGCTATACTTTTACAAATACTCTCGAATCTGGCGAACGATTACGGAGATTTCAAAAAAGGAACAGATAACGCTGACAGGGTAGGCCCTCAAAGGGCTCTGCAAACAGGAATAATTTCTGTTGTAGAAATGCGGAATGCTGTCATCTTTGTCGCAGTTCTAACGCTCATAAGCGGGTGCACGCTTTTGTATTTCGCGACAAACGGTCTGATTGCTTTTATCGTTTTTTTAGTAATAGGGATACTCAGCATTGTGGGGGCAATTAAATACACAATGGGAAAAAAGCCCTATGGATACTCGGGTTGGGGCGATCTTGCCGTTTTTGTTTTTTTCGGGGTTATAGGTGTTGGTGGAACCTTTTACCTTCATTCCCATTATCTTCATCTGGATATATTTTTACCTGCCGGTTCTGTGGGTTTTTTAAGTGCCGCCGTATTAAATGTGAATAATATGAGGGATATTAATAATGATGAAATTTCAGGGAAAAGAACACTCGCTGTTATTCTTGGGTTAAAGAGGGCAAAGACATATCATTTGTTTTTAATCCTCGTATCACTTAACAGGTTGGTCAGATTTACGTTTCTGCATGTTACCTCAAACTGGCAATGGGCCTTTCTCGCCACTATCCCGTTCTTTATTTTGCACATAATAAATATTTACCGAAGCGACTCCGCGGGAATGGACAAATACCTAAAACAACTTGCTATTTTTACTTTGTTATTGGTTATTACTTTTGGAATGAGCATTGTGTTACATCCTTATGTATAAAGCAAGTTTCAATAAATATATTTTAAATTTTAAACAACCTTCCGGTACATCAAGAGGTATGTTGACTGAAAAACCAACTTATTTTATCCGGATTTGGAAAGAAGAAAACCCTTATGTAATAGGGTACGGTGAATGTAGCATTCTAAAGGGTTTGAGCATTGATGATGTGGAAAATTATGAAAATTTTCTTGCCGAAGTTTGTCAAAATATTGGTGATTATATTGAAGATATCGGTAGTAAATTAAAATTATTCCCATCTATAATTTTTGGAATTGAATCCGCATTAAAGGATTTGGAAAATGGTGGGAAAAGAATTTTATTCCCTTCAGATTTTACAGATGGAATTGAAGGTATTCCAATCAATGGACTAATATGGATGGGAAGTATTGGATTTATGAAAGAGCAGCTAAGAGCTAAGGTTGAAGAGGGGTTTAGATGTATTAAAGTAAAAGTTGGTTCCATTGAGTTTGAGGAGGAATTGAAGTTTTTAATTGGGATGAGAAAAGAATACCCTGAGAATTATTTTGAGATACGATTGGATGCAAATGGGGCATTTAGTCTGGATGAGGTAAGAGAAAAATTAAGGCGATTATCCAAATATAAAATACATTCAATT
>CAIPDV010000036.1 GCA_903863935.1 uncultured Bacteroidota bacterium | reverse complement strand
TGTATACATGCCCTGAATGCAGTGGGGGTTAAGAGTGTTTCAGTGGCATCTATTGGGTATGTTACAGGTGAATTAGTCTGATGAATTTAAAATGCAAAGTGAGATTGTCATTCTGAACGAAGTGAATATATTTAAACATTTATCGCTATATATCAGTTAGTTGATAGAAATATACTATAATATAGTTCCCTAAATAGTTCCTTTTATTATCTTTGTGTTCGTAATAAATTGATTATCAATAAAACGTAACACTATGAACACACGATTTTTTATCAGAGAACAAAAGGGCAGTTTCTACATTCACGCAGATATAACCGGAATGGGGCTGCGCCTGAAAACATCCACTGGCATTCAGATTGACAGCGTGAAAGACTGGAACGAAAAAAAGAAAGAGGTAAGAGGAACCGACCTCAATTCAATTGCCTGTAACAAAAAACTCAGGGACATTGAAAATACGGTTGATAAACTTACAACCACTCATACATTAAACGGGGAGGATTTAACCACTGCCATTCTTAAAAAAGAACTGTTAAAGGTTACTGCACCGCACCGCCTTAAAAGTAAAGAATCCGGTTTAAACAAAATCACAAATCTGCTTCATTTGGTCGAGGATTTTATTGATAATAAAAGAAAGAACGTGAAGGATAATACGATGGTCAACAAAAAAACTTTCAGAGGGCTTGTGCAAAGCTATGTAAAAAAGTATGGTATTAATAGTGTTGATTTTAAAAACATAGATTTTGATTTTGAGGAAAAGTTTACCAAGTTTCTTTTCTCGGACAAAAATTATAACATCAACTCTTTAGACGGAGTGAAGGCGCAAATTGCTGCGTTTATGAATTACGCCACCGAGCGTGGGCTTAATACAAATATGACATTTAAAAAATTCTCCCGTGAAAAAGCAGAGGTTGACACCATTGCATTAACCGACAAAGAAATTGATGCTATATATAAACTCAAACTTGAGCCCGGAATTGATAATGATGTTCGGGATATGTTTTGTTTTACTTGTCTTACAGGGCTTCGTTTTAGCGATGTTATACTGGTGAACGAAGAAAAAAGAACGGGCGATTATCTGAAATTCCAAGACATTAAAACAGGTAAATTTTTAATTGTACCCCTCCGTGCAAAGGCAATAGAAATATTAAAGCGCAATAACAATAAGTTTGACGGAATCTCGAACAGCCATTACAATAAACGTATCAAAGAGGTTGCAAAACAACTTCCTGCCTTACAACAAGCGGTTGAGATACATACCACCAACGGTGGCGTAAGAAAGGACAAAATTGTAAAGAAATGGGAAATTATATCCTCTCATACAGGTCGGCGCACATTTGCTACCAATGCAATAAAAGCCGGAATACCAGCCCACGTAGTCATGAAAATAACGGGGCATAAAACCTTTGCCGCTTTTCAGCGGTATATTCGCATAGATGGTCAAATGTCCGCCGAGTTAATGATGAATGAGTTTAAGAAAATAGACGGCGGTAAAGCGGCTTAAGCCGCTTTTACAAACGACTTTTTAATAAAAGGCTTTATGGGTTTATATAGCTGTAAAGCCTTTTTAAATTGCTCTACATTATAGACTTCACGTTTCAATTGCCTGTAATGATGAACCGAGCAGGATTTCAAGATTTTATGAAATGTAGTTGAGCCTATATTATAGGCTGTCATAAAATAATCCTTTGGCATATACTCCTCCATGAGTTCTGGCGAGCTGGCAGTTTGCTCTTTGATTATTTCACGGATACGGGGCTCAAATATTTCCCAGAGGTTGTCCGATAACGTGGCCGGTAAATCAACATCTGTTTCAATATGTATCTTTTCTTGTAGCAAGGTTTTTGTACCCTCACAGTTTTTCAGTTCTGCAATAGTTAATCGCTTATGCTCCTTCTCCCTTTTTTTTGTTGATTCTGTATTAATACTTACAATTTTCATGATTCAAATATGTTAAATAATTGATTATAATGCTTAATGATGTTTATTGGACGAGATTCTCTATAGTATTATTTTGTTCTACTATGGAAGTTAGAGCCTCCATTTACCTGTCGTAAAATAGTTCTGAAAATTTACGCAGGGGAACGGAGTTCCAGATTTCATGGAGCATGGAGATGATTTCTATTTTGTCCTCCATTCTTAGTACCAGCCTTAGTTTGGGGCGGTCCCTGTGTTGCTTGTAGAACTGCGATAATTTCCGGTGCAGTTCATACTCAAGAACGTTAATCTTTGATTTTCTTCAATTTATTGAGTTCGAACACTTATCCATCTTTTTAATTTTACTGGTATCTCCCACACTTTTAAAATATTTTTCAACAAAATGTTTTTGGCTTGAATTAGTTTTTATATTTGAATATTATTAATCAATAAAATATTGAATTATGATAGGTTTAATTAATGGGTTTGCAATACAGTTTACTGTTGGACCTAATTTATCTGCAACGGGGCAATTTGAGTATTATGCGAGTTGGATGGACCTTAATGGTGCCGGACCTCCTGTAGGTTGCACTAATGGCACTAATACAGTAGCCAGTTCAACAACTGTGCTTACTCCACCGGTACTTGGTCCTCTGGAAGCATTAGAAATTACCGAAATTACAATTTGGAATAATGATACAGTTCCAAACCTTGTTTATATATCAATTCAGCCTCCAGTTGCAGGTTTTATTATATACCAAGCAGTTTTGCCGCCCCAATATTTCCTTAGGTACAACAAAACAGCAGGTGTAGAAGGCACTTGGCAGATTTGTGAGCCTTTTGGAAGTTCAAAGCAATAGAATAGATTTCTAAAAATATTTGCTTTGAAAAAAGTAATTACTATTACTCTTATTGTACTTGGTTCTTCATTTTTGAATTATTGCCAAGGACAATATATTGACATCCATAATTTTAATGGTGTAACCGGAGAAGCCCCATATGGTTCATTAGTGCTTTCAGGAAGTAAGTTGTTTGGGATGACATCAGTAGGCGGGACAGGCAACTATGGAGTTGTGTTCTCAGTAGACACCAATGGAAACAATTATAAGAATATTCTTAACTTCAATGGTACGAATGGCAAAAATCCGCATGGCTCATTAACGCTTTCAGGAAGTAAGTTGTTTGGGATGACATCAGCAGGAGGTACAAGTAACCTTGGTTTAGTTTTCTCGATTGACACAAATGGAAATAATTATAAAGATATTCTTAACTTTAACGGCACAAATGGATTAACTCCAAAAGGTTCACTTTTACTTTACAGAAATAAGTTATATGGCATGGTTTCCGGAGGGGGGATATTGGATAGCGGTACTGTCTTTTCATTAGATACTAACGGAAGCAATTATAAAGATATATTTAACTTTAATTACACACACGGGTACGCTCCATTTGGTTCTTTAATATACGCATCGGGCATATTGTATGGCATGACATCTGCGGGAGGAACAAGTAATTATGGTGTTGTTTTCTCTGTAGATACCAATGGAAACAATTATAAAGATATTCTTAACTTTAATGGTACACTTAATGGAAAAGCCCCTCAAGGCTCATTGATACGTTCTGGAGCTAAATTATTCGGGATGGTTTCAGAAAACGGTCCTGGTGCCTTTGGTCTTGCCTTCGCAATAGATACTAATGGTAGCAATTATAAAGATTTACTTGACTTTAATGGTACAAACAAAGGAGGAACACCATACGGGGACTTAATACTTTCTGGAAACAATTTATTTGGGATGGCTTCAAGGGGTGGGACAAGTGGTTATGGTGTTGCGTTCTCAATAGATACCGATGGAAGCAACTATATGGATATTCTTAACTTTAATGGTACGAACGGAGAAGCTCCATACGGGAGTTTAATACTTTCAGGGAATGTATTATTTGGGATGGTTTCTCAACATGGTCCTGGTGGTTATGGGGTTGTTTTTGGAATAAGGGACTCTGCTATTAAAATTGATAATTCAATTAATGAATTAGTTTCAAATTCGGGGGTTATAAGTATTTATCCCAGTCCATCAAATGGTACTTTCACCTTATCATTATCAAAAATTAATGAAAAATGTATTGTTGAAATTTATAATGTTCTCGGAGAGAATATTTACAGAACAGCATTGAGTTCTAATAATACTAAGATTAACTTGAGCGGGCAGCCCAAAGGCATTTACTTTTATAGGGTTCTTGAAAAAGAAGGAAATATTGTTGGTAGCGGAAAAGTGCTAATTGAGAAATAGAATCTCAACCCGTTAGGTTATCCGATGAAGTTGGCATAAAATCCAAGAACTTGAATTAATCCATTCAATAATTTGTTCGAACTTTGTCCCCTACAGTAAGTAGTTTCTCCATTTGACCAATTATAGCTGTAGGTAGAATCATATCCTGTAATTATATAAGCAATGCTTACAAAACCATTGCCGTCTTGATTATCCAAAACTGTAGGCAAGGTATTGACAAAGTAGGAGCCACCGCCTTCGCCACCGTCACCGCCACTGCCGCCATTATAGCCTCCTCCACCGCCACCGTCAGCCTCACAATCTGGTCCTGTGCATTTGCCCCAACCTGCACCGCCACCTCCAAACCCTCCCATACCTTGAACACCTAAAAAATGGTGCGCTTCGTCCATACCGCCAGTATCATGCCATGTAGTTTGCCCGTTGCTTAACCATCCTGCTCCACCTGCACCCCCGTAAACATTTCCACCATTACCGCCTGTTCCTCCATTCCCATGAAGAGACGTACCAATGGTAGTGGCATTTGTTATAAGGTCTGTGCCTCCCGGACCACCGTAATAAAGCCAGGTGGGTACACCAAAGACACGGTGCCAAAGTGCTCCCGAACCACCTCCGCCGCCTGCAACTGCAATAAGCCCTAGGTTGCCTATTGGATTGTAAAGAACCACATTGGAATCATAAACCCAACTGGCTCCTCCTCCACCATTATAAAATCCGCTACCTAGTTGGCCAACTGCAACAGAAAGAACATCTCCGGGAATTACGGGCGCAGTTCCAGTAAAAGATGCACCAGGCCCGCCTAACGCACCGCCTCCGCCCTGAGCACCGGCTATGCTTATAATAATACTTGTTACACTTGGAGGTACGTTGAAATGCTGCACGGCAGGTTCAAAATTATAGTTAGTGACCAGCGGAACATTTAAACTTGCTATTGCATTGCCGTTGTTCCCACCATAACATGTTACATTGGTTAAGGGTGAAGCCGTTACTGTCCATGAAGCAGGTTGCGTAATTGTTACAGTATCTGTTGAAGCACCGCCACAGGCGTCGGTAACGTTTACCAAATAAGTTCCAGCCTTTAGCCCGGTAGCAGTTGCGGTAGTTTGGTGGAAGGCATCACTCCACAAATAAGTGAACGGAGTGGAACTTCCTTTAACACCAACTGTTTCAACACCATTACTATCATTAAAGCAACTAATATTTGTTATAGAAATTATTGAATCTCTTAAATCGGTTACCAAAGAAACAGTGATAGTGTTGGTAGCAGCATCTCCGCAGGAATCGGTAACAGTAACAGTATAAATTCCTGCACTCAACCCGCTTTCGGAAACAGAGGTCCCCCCATTGGACCATGAATAGGTAAAGGGCGGAGTTCCACTTAAATTAATAAGGTTAATAACTCCATTGTTGCTTCCCTTGCAGGTTGAATTTACCCAATTGTAAGCGAAATAGACATCAGAAGAGTAAAGCAACGGAACTACCATTGTCAAGCTATCTTGTAAAGAATCTTTGACAGTTACACTGTATGTGCCCGCACTTAGACCTGTTGCGGTTGAGTCGGTGCTTACATTAGGGGACCAGATATATGTATAAGGCCTATAGCCTCCGGTAGCAGTAAGGCTTATGGTTCCATCCGGAAAATTATTGCATAAATTATATATTACGGTTGGAGTAACAATCAGCCCTCCACTACGTTGGCTGCATACATATTCATTTATCGGGTTACATAGACTAAATAATTCTGTGGAAGAATACCTAAAGAAATTAGGAAAGTAATTTTTTTTGACATATATGTTCTTATGAATAAGAAAATAAAATAACAAACATATTTCCATTTAATTACCTCTGACCGTAATTGAATCCACTTAAAATGAACAAAGCAAAATCGAATATCATCAAGCAGAAACCACCATAACACCGACTGCCATATTGAATGTATCGAAAAAATGCGTACTATTGCATTGATTTCCAATGTGTATAATACGGATTCAAAGATGTGAATAAAGTGATAGAAATGAAACATTTAAAAATACTGCATGAAAATAACCTACAGCAAAAGCGAGGAAGAAGATTTAACCATAGAGGAAGCCAAAGAATTTGAGTGTTGCAAAGATTTAACCGATGAAGAAATTAAAGAGCTACTTGAGACCATCCGGATTTTTACCGAAATTGCATTCTGTGCTTTTGCTAATAATAAAAAGAATGACCAAGACCTTTCCTATAATAACGCAGCCTGATAAAACCAATTTACTATGAGTGACACCGAATTATTTGAATCGTTTGCCAAGGGCAAAAAGAATTTACTTGTAAGCACGAGCAATTGTGTAATTTATACAAGGGTTTCCACGAAGGAACAAGCGGATAATAATATGAGCTTGGACACCCAACGGAAATCCTGTGAGCAGTTTGCAGTAAAGAATGCCTATACAATCCTCGGTTGTTTTGGCGGCACGTATGAAAGCGCAAAGACGGATGAGCGTAAGGAGTTTAGCCGGATGCTATCCTTTGTAAAAAAGAGCAGGGAGAAAATCACCCATATAATTGTATATAGCGTTGACCGTTTCTCCCGTTCAGGCGGGAATGCCATATACCTGACGGAGCAATTAAAGAAACAGGGTGTAATGGTACATTCGGTAACACAGCCTACCGATTCAACTACTTCGAGCGGAAGTCTCCAACAGAACATTCAGTTTATTTTTTCGGAATATGACAACCAACTCCGAAGGGAGAAATGCATGGCAGGTATCAAAGAAGCCTTGCTGAGAGGGGAGTGGTGTCATACTGCACCTGTTGGATATGACAGTATAATAATTAATGGTAAAAGGCAATTGGTTGTGAATGAAAAAGGAAAGCTACTTAGGAAGGCTTTTTTATGGAAAGCTAATGAAGGACTATCAACCGAAGCAATAAAGGATAGATTGGCAGCTATGGGGTATAAAATCTACCATCAGAAATTGGCGTATATCTTTCGTAACCCTTTCTATTGTGGCTATTTAGTACACAATGCTTTGGAAGGAAAGGTAGTAGATGGCAACCATGAGAAAGTTACTACCAAGGAAATATTTTTGAAGGTGAACGATTTACTCAAAGAAAATGCGCAAGGCTATATAGTTAAACATGAAAACGATGAGATACCTTTAAAGAGCTTTCTGATATGCGACCATTGCGGTGCAAATATGCCGGGTTATATTGTGAAGAAGAAAAACCTATGGTATTACAAATGCAGGACACAGGGATGCTGCAATAATAAAAGTGCAAAAGAAATACATGGGACTTTCAATACCATCTTAGCAAGGTTTAAAGCGGTTGATAAGTACAAGGATTTGATGAAAGCCCAAATGAAAAGAACCTATATCCGTTTGAATAAAGATAATCTTGAAAACGGCTTGCGCATGAATCAGCAGTTATTTGAAATAAATGGAAAACTTGAAAGGCTGGAAGAGAGATTTATTATGGAAGAAATTAATCACGAAATGTTTCTGAAATATCAAGGCAAGTTTAAAGAGGAGAAAAAGGAAATAGAGAAGGTTCTGCAAAAATCCTCCCAACAAGTGTCGAACCTTGAGGAATGCATGAATACTATAATTGATTATGCCGGAAACCTGCCTAAAGTATGGGCTTCTGTTGGGTATAAGGAGAAATGCAGGTTGCAGAATTTGCTGTTTCCGGAAGGTATCAGGTATAACAAGCGAATTAACACTTGTCGAACTCCAAAACTTAATTCTTCGTTCCTTTGGATTGTAGAAAGGATACAGGCTTTGGAGAAAAAGAAGGTGGGTATTCCTGAATTGAATTTAACCTATCCCAATTTGGTGGCCCCGCTAGGAATCGAACCTAGATCAGAAGTTCCGGAAACTTCCATACTATCCGTTGTACTACAGAGCCAATTTGTTTTTAATCTGCCAAAATTACCTTAAAATTTAAACCTCCATACTATCCCTGTCCGAACATTTTTTCCGGGCGGTCGTTGTACTACAGAGCCAATTTTAAAAGAAGCGTAAAAATAGAAAGATTTTAGGAGTCTAAGGTTCTAATCTTCTTCTGTAATCTCATGCAAAGCCACATGCTTGTGATTTTCCTTTACAAAATTGCACCAGTGGCAGTCATCTTTGCCACAGCCCTTGCTAAATTCATGGTTTTGTATTTTTTGCCATGTATCTGTTATCTGTGATAGAACAATTGCAATATCCTCTTGGGTAATTACAATTTTTTCGGTTTTATATTCATCCTTTTTTACAGGCTCTACAAAATCAAATTCCGAGCTTACAGCATTCCAGTTATTATATTTTTCATTATCCAAAAGTATCTTATAAAATACCGCCTGTCTCCAATAATCTCCACCAACTTTATCGTTCTCTGAAGGCGGTTTTAATTTCTTTTTTGCATTGTCATAGCGGCCCGTCTTATAATCTACAATGTTCACTTTCTTTCCATCGAACTCCAACTTATCTAACTTACCATTCAAGGGAACACCTTCCACTTCCACATTGCGAATGTTAACCTCAAGGTTTACTATTTTATTCCATTTGTTTATATAAAAATCATAATAGGGTGGAAGTATCTTGTGCCCGTATTCCTTTCTCCTGTTGTATTGGTCTTTGGTAAATAATTCAAGGTTTCTTTCCATAAAACGGTCGAAGTCTGAAAGCATTACTTCTTTTGATGGAAATAAGTTTCCGTCAGTTTTCATTTTTTCAAACAAAACCTGTAAAGTTGAATGGACGGCACTACCAAAAGCCATGGATTCACTCATGGCAGCAGGAATCCTTATAATGTTCATGTAATAGAACTTTATAGGGCACTCCAGGTAATTGTTCAGGTTGGTAACACTCAGAGAATAGTTTTCAAGAATTTTATCAATGTAGCTTTTATCTATCAATTCAATTTCGGGAATTGCTTTGGCAGTGAATTGTAATTGGAGATACTCGGAAACTGTGTTCTCATCGGCAAACTCTTTTTGCTCCATTATTCCAGTGCCTTCAATAATCTCCCCCACAAATGCCGAACGTTCCAATACCTTACTTGAATTATCCATTAAGGAATATGAAATAGCAAGATGAGTTTTGGCCCGGGTCATACCCACATAAAATAACCTCCTGGCTTCTTCCAACTCATCAACCACATATTGAGTTGATGAAAGATTATCGGGCATGGTAAACTCAAAGTGGCCTGAGGATTTTTTATCATCCCAAATGCCTTTATTACATCCTATCAAAAACACATATTCAAATTCAGTACCCTTTGAACTATGAGCAGTAACAAGGTTTACACCATCAGCAGAGGCGGAAACCTTTTCAAGATTCAGCCTGATATTGTTATTCTTCATGGTTTTGATCATGTCGAGTAGCCTCTGCAAGGTTATCTCCGGATTCTTATGTGTTTCAGATTTAATAAATTTGAATAGGCAAGTAACAACTTCCATTAACCAAACCTTATCAAGTGAATTCATAATGGTATTCAGAATTCCCGCTTCGCGGATAACCACTTCAAATAAAACTTGAAGGGTAACATTATTCGCTGTTTTAATAAGCTCTTCAAATACGTTGCTTATTTTTTTCAGTTCGCTGGCTTCAACCTCACTGAACAGATCGGGTGTTGTACCCCCTTCTTCGCTAATAGCACGGCGCAGGGAATAACGTTCATTACGCCAGTTAAAATTCTTTTGAGCAACCTGTCTGCTTAATCGTGCAATATCTATTGGTGGAACTTTGAAAAACTCATAATGGAGAATCTCAAAAAGCTTTTCATCACCACTGTATTCTTTGTTAGATTCCAGGGCAAGGTACTCAAGTATAGTCAAGATCTTTGTGACAAAAGGAAGTTCCAGAATATTTACATTTCGTTTCATGTTGAAACGAATATTTTTCTTTTCAAAATAATTTACCAGATCTTCAACCTGCCTGTGATTGCGATATATAACAGCAATCTCTGAAGGTTTAGTATCTCCCGATGATATCAACTCTTCAATTTTATGTGCAATACAAATAGCTTCGTTAGCCGGATTCGGGTATTCAATAATATGGGGTGGAATATTCAATTCTTTTTTAGCTGGATTTGCAGCAACTAAGTCTTTGCTTAGCGTTTTGTCAATGTTTACAAAGCGTTCAATATTTTTTTCTATCAATACTTTTGAGGCATCCAATACATTTTGTGTAGAACGGTAATTTTCAGTTAATACAACCTTAAGTAAGCCATTGGCATATTCAGCGGCAAAGTCAGTTATGTTTTTAACATTAGCATCCTGAAATGAAAAGATAGATTGATCATCATCGCCAACAACAAACACATTAGGCGATTCCCAGTAATCAATAAGATGTTGCAGTAGTTGTTTCTGTGAGCCGCTTGTATCCTGAAATTCATCTACTAAAAAATATAGATATTTTTCCTGGTAGTTTAACAAAATGTTAGGGTTCTCTTCAAATGCTTTCAGCACCCATAGGATCATATCATCAAAAGTATATCTCCTCTTTTCCCGCATCATGGCCTCATAATGGGGGTAGAGGTTTACTGCTTCACGCAGTTTTTCCATCTTTTCCGTTTCTTCTTTAATTGCCCCAATTTTTAAATCCCCTTTCTTAAAATTTTTGGAATTTACCTTGTAAATAAACTCATCACGGGTAGGAAGGTCATTTATATAAGCATCAATTTTTTCGTTCAGAAATTTTACCGACCAGTTTTCTTTCTTATAACGGGAGTATAGATTTATAAGTTTTTTTACTTCATAATTTACATCGCTTTTGAAGTTTTTAAGCCTGCTTTCCATCGGAAGGTTTTTAAGCAGATCATTAAACAATTCCAATTCTTCAAGCTCGGAAATGGCTTCCATGCTTTGTTTTCCGAAGTAGGAAATATTATCTTGTATCACATCATTGCAAAACGAATGAAAGGTGTGAATATTCACCCTATAGGAAGCTGGTCCGATAAGTTGAAAAAGCCGGTTGCGCATTTCAATCCTACCCGTATCCGTATATGTAAGGCAAAGTATACCATGCTCTGGTGTATCGGTCTGTTGCAATATTTTACCAATACGGGTAGCAAGAATTTGGGTTTTTCCGGTTCCCGGACCTGCAATAACAAGTACAGGCCCTTCAATATTTTCTACCGCCTGGCATTGAGCTGTGTTGAGCTTTTCAAACGCTTTGTTAAAGGCCTGTTCATATTGCGATGGAAATTTTGCCATGATAATTTATGGTCTCAACTCAAACTTTTCTCCCAAATACAGTTTCCTTGCTTCAGGGTCATTGGCTAACTCTTCGGTAGTTCCTGCTTTCAGTATTCTTCCTTCGTAAAGAAGATAAGAGCGGTCGGTTATTGACAGCGTTTCATGGACATTATGGTCGGTGATAAGTATCCCAATATTTTTCTTTTTTAGTGCAATAACAATCTTCTGGATATCTTCAACGGCAATAGGGTCGATACCTGCAAAGGGTTCATCCAATAAAATGAAAGATGGGTCTACCGCTAGACAGCGTGCTATTTCTGTTCTTCTTCTTTCTCCGCCGGAGAGCACATCTCCACGTGCATCACGAATATGACCTAAACCAAATTCCTCTAAAAGTGATTCTACTTTTCTCTGCTGGTCTTGTTTGCTGAGTTTGGTCATTTCCAAAACCAGTTTTAAATTATCCTCAACCGTTAATTTCCGGAATACAGAGGGCTCTTGAGGTAAATAGGATATACCCATAGAAGCCCTTTTGTACATTGGTTCCTGGGTAATAGTGGTCTCGTCTAGAAAAATATCGCCTTCATTTGGCTTAACAAGGCCGACTATCATATAAAAAGTAGTAGTCTTTCCAGCTCCGTTTGGTCCAAGTAAACCAACAATCTCACCTTTCTTAACCTCTACTGATACATGGTTAACAACGGTACGTCGTTTATATTTTTTTACTAGCTGAGTGGTTCTTAGTATCATTATTAAAATAGGAATTCGAGCGAGCCCATGATCGCAAATTTAGAAACATTCGGGTGATCAAGATACGAAAGTCTCCAGAGCGCATCTATGCGAAAAACATCAAATATGTTTTCGATGGCTATTCCTGCTTCTGAATAAGGCCGTGAATTAAGGGTGAACATATTTGTAGGGAATAACACAGTTTTTTCATTATCTGGGTTTGTTGTACCTGCTAGCCATTTATAAGTTGCTACTTCCCTCCATTTAAGCTTTCTCATTAATGGTATCCTGTTCAGAAATAAGCCTTCAAAATGATGCTCAGCGGTCAATGCTACATAGCGGTCACTTGCAAATTCATAGTAGTTCATAAGGTTATAGGAAGACCTGTCATAAACATAGGTTTCATTGCCTGAATGCAAAAACATAAGCATATATGGCACATGGCCCCATATTTGTCCTGCTTCAATATTAATATTTGTTTTTCCAAACGGGTTTGTATGCAAAACATAACTTACTCCCATAATTAGTTTACTATATTTATAGTCGCCGTTAAAAATGCCCTGTAAGCCTTTGGTATAACGTACGCGGAAAATAGGATATCTTGTTCCCAGCGAACGGCGACTAACAGAGTAAACAACATATTTCTGGTTGAAAGACAGGTTCATATTCAGTTGTAATTCTGGGTCAAAAATGGCCGATTTTTTATCCAGATCACCCATATTATCATAGGTTATGTAGCTCTGATTCTGGGTAGGAATAAAAGTTTTGTTTATGAATGACAATTGAAAATTAAGCCCCGTGAATATATCGCGGTCATAATTGATACGGGTTTCTTTTATTTCTGTCAGATTACTCATTGGCCTGCGCGATAACAGACCAGTTAAAATATTACTCTGGCTGAATAGCCTGTCTGTACCTCCTAAGACTTTTACATCGTCATTATAATGTACTTCTATCTGTTGCCATGGATCCCTTGTTATATAAGCTTTGTAGCCGATGTCATATTTCATTTTCTGATCAAGAGTACCATATGCAACATATCCACTAAGTTCATACCATTTACTAAAGTTATTACTGGTGCGTCCACCGAACCGGAATCGGTTTCCTTCCACATTATTGTGACTATAAAAATCTGTAATCGGGCCAACCTCAAAGTCTCCGAAAGTTTTATAGCCCGTTGCTAGCAGTGTAAGTGTATTCAGGGCATGACGGTATATTGGCAGAGTTTGAAACGTGTCAACCATTGCATAAATATTTTTCTCGTCTTTTGATAAGGGCTCTTGCCTTATGGAATCCCAGTAATGGTTGGAACGGTTATTCGCACTATCAAGAACAATCACCTTTTTTAGCGGATTGTAAAATTTATCATCCTGAGGCTTGTTAATAATAAAGTTATCGTAAAGTGTTGTTTTTCTTCCATACAATCCCATTCCTTTTTCTGCCAGGGCAAAATCGACAACCAGTTTGTTTTTACTCAGCATCCAGTATTTATTGTCGATGTAGCTGTATTCCTGAATTACACTGAAATCTTGTATATAGTTTAGGTTGGCATCTTTGGTTACGGTCATTTCAATCCGGAGTAAAGCAAAAGTGGTATCGGTGATCCACATATTGCCACTGAAAGCAAATTCAGAGTAGTGCTTAGGTTTGAATTGTAACTGATAACACCTGTGTCCATTGATATACGTGCTATCTACCAAATAGTATTTGTAATAAGAATTCCAGCTATTTGTTAACGGACTAATAAATACTTGCCCGAATAATAAGGAGGTATTTTTATAGATATCAATATCCTGGTACATATCACCTGTAAACTGTGATATGCTTGGGTTTTTAAAGCCGGAGAATTTAGTTGCCTTAATAATTTCTTTCTTAATTGGCGGGCTGCTCCGGTAAAATATATCAGATACGGTTTCAGAAATAAAAGCAGGTAAAAACGGTTTCTCTTTCACATTGGTACTATCAATGTAATCGAAAATAAAATTAACCTGTTTTAATACTTTCTTCTTTTCATATTTTTTAGGGATGTTATTTAAATCGAACTCAAGTTTGTTGTAGGCTTCAAATTGGTACGATTGCATTTCCCTTGGATCATTTTCATCTTTATGGGCAACCATTTTACGCATTATTTTCCAGGCCGGATTTTCTCCAGGTTTAATAATCACCTCACCCAAACTTTTTGATTCTGCTTCGAGGAAAAAATTAACTACCTGGATTTTATGGTTTGCAATTGGTTTAGAGGCCAGCGTATATCCAATATAAGAGGCATCTAACGTATCGGAGGTTGTACCTGTTTCAAGCCTGTAAGTTCCATCAATATCTGTGGTGGTTCCAACGGTAGTATTACGGAGTAAAAGATTGACAAAAGGCAGAGGCTCTCTGGTTGTTGCATCGTAAACCTTTCCGGTAATTATTGTCTTATTCTGAGCAACCAGAGTAAGGGGAAAGAGAAACAGTAAAACCTGTAGTGCTTTTTTAATTTGTATTTTCAAGGGGAGTATTTCCATTCGTAACTACATAGTTCAAAGTCCAGAAAAAAATCGGTACATTTAATCCTCAAGATTCATGAGATAGCTGCCATAGCCACTTTTTAAAAGAGGCTCAGCTAACTTTTTTAGTTGGGTTTTGTCAATATATTTCATGCGGTAGGCAACCTCCTCAATACAGCCAATCTTAAGGCCTTGTCTTTCTTCAATTACCTGCACAAATTGGCTAGCCTGCATTAATGATGCAAAAGTTCCGGTGTCAAGCCAGGCGGTACCTCTGTCGAGCAGGCTCACTTTTAGTTTACCCATTTTAAGGTACTCTTTATTTACATCTGTTATTTCATATTCACCTCTGGCACTGGGTTTAAGGTTTTTCGCTATTTCAACTACCGTGTTATCATAAAAATAAAGTCCCGGAACGGCGTAGTTCGATTTAGGTTTTGCCGGTTTTTCTTCTATGGAAATTACTTTGTGGTTGCTGTCAAATTCAGCTACTCCATAGCGTTCAGGATCTGAAACGTGGTAGGCATAAATTATTCCACCATCCGGATTGTGATTTGATTGCAGAAGCCTTCCAAGGCCGCCGCCATAAAATATATTATCACCCAAAACAAGTGCTACTTTTTCTTTACCGATAAACTTTTCACCAATTACAAATGCCTGGGCAAGTCCGTTGGGTATTTGTTGTTCGGCATATTCAAAAGTGCATCCCAAATGTTTTCCATCTCCGAGTAATCTTTTGAATCCGGGTAAGTCATGTGGAGTGGAAATAATCAATATCTCTTTGATTCCTGTCATCATTAATACCGACAAAGGGTAATAGATCATTGGTTTGTCATAAATTGGCATTAGCTGTTTGCTTAAAGCCAATGTAAGTGGGTGTAAACGAGTACCAGAACCGCCTGCGAGAATAATTCCTTTCATAGAAAATGTTTCAAATTATGTTACTAATCTACAAACATAATTATTACTGTTAACTGTTAGTGTAACTATTTTTAGATTTAACCCTATCTTTGAGCCAAATATTATTATTACACTTATGAAATTTGCCACTAAAGCCATACATGCTGGTCAAGAACCTGATCCTTCAACAGGTGCTATTATGACCCCGATATTTCAAACCTCAACCTATGTACAGGCCGCACCAGGCAAACATAAAGGTTTTGAATATTCCCGTACCCATAATCCAACCCGTGAAGCACTTGAATCGAATCTTGCAGCATTAGAGGAAGGTAAATATGGACTTTGTTTCAGCAGTGGTATGGCTGCGGAAGATTGTGTTGCAAAACTTTTAAAACCCGGCGATGAGGTTATTTCAACCAATGACTTGTATGGTGGTTCTTTCCGGATGTTCACCAAAATATTTGCCAACTATGGAATTAAGTTTCACTTTATTCCAATGGATGATCCTAAACTGATTGCAAAGTACATTAACAAGAACACAAAGCTTATCTGGATTGAAACCCCGACCAATCCTATGCTTCATATAATCGACATTAAGGCCATATCGGCAATTGCTAAAAAACATAAAATTTTAGTTGCGGTGGATAATACTTTTGCAACTCCTTATTTACAGACCCCATTGAAACTGGGAGCGGATATTGTAACACATTCAGTAACTAAATATTTAGGTGGACATTCCGACGTTATAATGGGTGCCATTGTATGCAATGATGCTGCTTTATCCGAACAATTGCACTTTATTCAAAATAGTTGTGGGGCTATTCCTTCGCCACATGATTGTTTCCTGGTATTAAGGGGGATAAAAACCCTACATATCCGAATGGACAGGCATTGTGAGAATGCTATTAAAGTTTGTAAGTATTTACAAACCCATCCTAAAGTAGATAAAGTTTATTTCCCAGGAATTCCTACGCATAAAAACCATAAAGTTGCAAAAGAGCAAATGAGAGGCTTCGGAGGTATGATGTCGTTCACCTTGAAAAATAACAGCATAAAACAGGCTCACAAAGTGCTCTCAAGTTTTAAGGTCTTCTCATTGGCGGAATCGCTTGGTGGGGTTGAATCGCTTTGTGGGCACCCTGCAACTATGACCCACGCATCTATCCCGAAAGAGGTACGCGAAAAATCGGGGGTAGTTGATTCATTAATAAGACTTAGTGTTGGAATTGAGGATGTGAATGATCTTATTGATGACTTGAAGCAAGCACTTAAATAATTACGAATTGAAAGCCATACGATGATAGATTTAACAGGAAAAAGAGCCATGGTCTGCGGAAGCACTCAGGGTATTGGCAAAGCATCAGCAATGCTGCTTGCAAAGCAGGGCGCAAGTATTACCCTGGTTGCAAGAAATGAAGATGCCTTGAAGCAAACACTCAAAGAATTACCTGTGAATGTTTCTCAAAAGCACGATTACATTGTTGCTGATTTCAATCTTTCAGAAGAACTGAAAAAGAGTGTTGAAGCCTATCTCGCGAATGGTGCCGAATTCCATATTTTATTGAATAATTCAGGAGGTCCTCCCGGAGGCGAAATTATCAATGCCAAAGTGGAGGATTTTACTCAAACTTTCCAACGGCATTTAATCTGTAACCATATCCTCACCCAACTATTGGTTCCGGGAATGAAGAAGAATAAATATGGACGTATCATCAATATTATTTCTACTTCTGTAAAAGAACCTATTAAAGGGTTGGGCGTATCCAATACGATACGAGCCTCGGTTGCCAATTGGGCAAAAACCTTGTCAATTGAGTTGGGCCCGTTTGGTATAACGGTAAATAATGTGCTGCCGGGTTCTACAGAAACTATGAGGATTGAAGAGATTATACAAAATAATTCTAAAAAATCAGGTAAAAGCCCCGAACAGGTAAAAGCAGATATGATTGCCAAAGTACCTGCCGGGAGATTTGCTACTGCCGATGAGATAGCCTATGCTGTGGCTTTTCTTTCATCACCTGAGGCTTCTTATGTTAATGGTATTAATCTGCCTGTTGACGGTGGCAGAACAGGATGCTTGTAAGTTCCCTTTCGATTTTTTAGCCTGCCAAACAACCAATATGACGAATATCACGTCTATTGTTGTGGAAAGGGTGTAACTTTACACAGCATTTAGTAATACAGAAAAAAGATCATGAAAAGAAATTTGGTAGTAGTGGGTATCTTATTGGTATTTGGAGTATTTGTTGTTGAATCCTGCAATGAAAATGGTTGCAGCAAGGCACTCGTAAGCAATTATAATTCCCACGAAAGTGAAAAAATGAAGGACAATTGTATGGATTGCCATAGCCCCAATGGAACAGCAGGTGGTTGTTTCAGGGTTGCAGGCAGTGCGGCTGATAGTATACAGGGCGATAGTGCGTCACATAATTCTGTGGTTAAATTATATACTCAACCTTTAGGTGCCGGCGAACTTGTTGTAAGCATGCAGGTTGACAGAAGTGGTAATTTTTACACTACCTCTCCCGTTTCATTTGGAAGCGGTTTATACCCTGCAATAGTTTCTGGTCAGGGCAAAGTGCGTTATATGCCAAACCCAACCACTGTTGGTTCATGCAACAGTTGCCATGGCCCTATTAACCCTAAAATTTGGGCCGATTAATACCCGGTCAGCTCAACCTAAAATGAATTCAACCATGACTAAAACATCTTTGTCTTTTTTTTCACTTTCAGTATTTTGCCTTTTTTCCATTTCTAGCTTTGCACAATCCTATACTAATACTACACCTGTTCCAAAGGATACAATAACTCCAACCTGGAATGATGTAAGAATAATCAATTCTCCTACCACCAAAACAGCACCTCCTCATTTTTTAGATGTCTATTTTATGCACCGTTTTGGTAATATGGGCGAAGCTTCCAATGGTGGTGCCCATTCCTTATATGGTTTCGATGTGGCTTCAGATATAGTTGTTGGTTTTGATCTGGGTTTATCCAAAAGGCTAATGGTTGGTTTCTCCCGAAGCAAACAACAGGAAATGCTCGACTTTTATGGCAAATACAAGATACTTTATCAGAAAAAAGGTGGTTCTCCCTTTTCAATGGCTATAAGTGAAGATATTGGTTTTATCCCCCAGGATACCTCTACATTTTACAAGGGTAGTAACATACCAACTTCCAGGCGGAACTTTTACGATAGATTCGATTATCTAACCCAATTAATAATAGATACGAGAATCAATAAGCACATTTCACTGGAGATAATCCCGACCTTATGCCACCGTAATCATGTTATCGAAACCTCAAATTCAAATAACGGCGCTTTCGATGCCAATGATATTCCTGCTATTGGGGCAGGAGGTAGGTACATGATCACAAAACAACTGGGTATTGTAGCCGATTACTATTACATCATTTCAAAGTTCAGGATGAATAACCCCGATCAGGCCTATTATAATTCACTCTCCTTAGGGATTGAAGTGTTTACCGGAGGTCACGTTTTTGAAATTAACCTGAGCAATGCTTCCGGCCTTTTGGGGAATACACTTATACCAAGTACCACCGACACATGGACCAAAGGCGGGTTTAAACTCGGATTTACCATTATGAGGGCGTTCGGTGTTTAGTAACCTTTGAAATTAAAGTACAACCCATATTTATTCGTTTATTTCCCTACATTTGGGACTCAATAATTACTATTAATAATACACTATCAATGAGCAAAGCAGAAATTATAACCGAAAAAGGCACCATGAAGGTGGAATTCTATGATAAGGATGCACCCGGAACTGTTGCTAACTTTATTAAACTAGCCAAAGAAGGCTATTATGACGGACTAAACTTTCACAGAGTAATACCTGATTTTGTAATACAAGGCGGTTGCCCGAATGGAACCGGAACAGGAGGCCCTGGCTACACAATTATGTGCGAAACCGGAGGCGAAAACCAGTACCACGACCGTGGCGTATTAAGTATGGCCCATGCCGGAAGAAATACCGGAGGCTCCCAATTCTTTATCTGCCATAGCCGCACTAATACCAAACACTTAGACAGGCAACATACTTGTTTCGGCAAGGTTGTTGATGGTTTGGATGTAATTGACAAGATTAAGCAAGGGGATAAGATTACCAAGATTACGATTACGGAGTAAGCAGAAATTTCTTTTCTGGTTTATTTCAAGGAATTAGGAAGCATAAGCAGAAATGGTATGCTTCTTTCCCATTTTAGGGCGTAATAGTTATATCCTAATGCTATATTCTTGTAATATTCGGGTCTATTATCCCAATAGTATTTCTCGGAATTAATGGACCATGCATTATTTCCAGTAACGGACACTAAAAACCATTTCTCAAGCAAGCGTGCAGCCCTGCCATTTCCATCTGTAAATGGATGAAGCATCGCCAACCATAAATGAATCAGAGAAGCATAATAGAATTTCTCCTTATTGTTTAATTTTTTACCAAGTAAAGAATTAATATCCTCAAATAATTTGGCGGTTTCTTTTCCTAGGTATTCCGGTTCAACGGCAATGTAAACCGGTTTACCTGTGTCGCTGTCATAAACTCCAACTGGCATCTTGCGTAATTTTCCACGCTCAGAAGATTTAGATAACACCGTTTTAGAAAGGATTTGGTGCGCCTTCAAAAAATTCGTTTGTGTAAGTTTATTGGCAGATGCAAATTTATATGCTTCAACAAGGTCTTCTATTTCTTTTACTTCTTTCTTTTTTGAAGATGTTTTCTCTCCTCTCAGCCTCATAAAGCTATTCAAATCAAGGGTATTTCCTTCTATCCGGGAAGAAAACACGGAAGAAGCTATAAAGTAATATTCAAAATCCTTTTTACCGAAAGTCCTCTTAATACTAAGCTTTTTGGTGGCTTTTGCTAAATCCACTGTTAAAGCCTTTGAATAGGCCTCAAAATATTGGGATGATATTAGGTTAAATTCCTTTGACATGATTGATTAGCTGAAATATTATTAATTACTAATCTGGTACAATTTTGGTTATTTCAGTACTTGCTTTTCCATCAGGTTTATACCTATCTCCATATAATACATAAGTCGCAAATTTATTAAACCATGGCGGCCTACTTTTGATTTCATGCTCATAATATGATTCAAGGTAAACAATTTTTGCATCTGTAGGTATGTGTGTAATATATCTATATGTTTCCTTAACACCTGGAGATATTATAAAATAGCGGTCGTAATCCATAAATCTGTTAACAGCCAGAGTGTTTGGAAAGGATAGTTGCTCCCTATCTTCTTCAATATTTGATTCTGTTATTGCGTCATTCACATTAATAGATTTTAATATAAAACCAAAATTTTCAATCAAATGTGGAACCTTCCCTTTATTTTCTATCTCTGCTATAAGTTCCACTATCCAGTATTTATCAATCTTTTTTTGAAATTTTATATCTAAATTAAATTCTGCGCGTGGTTTGTTTTCCATATTTCTTACATATATGAGAAGAACCCAGATTCCTGCAACAGTTATACCCGTAATCTTTGCTAAAGATTCAGCTATATCAGAAACTATTTTTAAATTCTCTAAACTCATAATAGTTTTTATATGATAAAAATACAAAAATACTTTAGAAGAAAATTTTCTTCTACCTCTCCTCGTACTGGCCTTTGTAGTATTTCTGATACTCACCTGAGGTAACATCGTTCAGCCATTTTTCATTGCTAAGGTACCAATCAACTGTTTTGGCTAGGCCGCGTTCAAAAACCAATGATGGTTTCCAGCCGAGCTCAGCTTGTATTTTGGAGGAGTCAATTGCATAGCGCAAATCATGCCCGGCACGGTCTTTTACAAAAGTTATCAAGCTGGCAGAGGTTCCCATGGGTCGGTTTAACTTCTTGTCCATGATGTCGCAGAGCAGGTGAATCAGTTCAATGTTTTTCCATTCGTTATTTCCGCCAACATTGTATTTTTCGCCTAGTACTCCGTTATGAAAAGCAAGGTCAATAGCGGTTGCATGGTCCTCTACATAAAGCCAGTCGCGCACGTTTTCACCTTTGCCGTAAACAGGCACGGGTTTCATTTCTTTAATGTTGTGAATGGCAAGCGGAATAAGCTTTTCAGGGAAATGGTTAGGGCCGTAGTTATTCGAGCAGTTTGACATTACAACAGGCAAACCGTAGGTATGAAAATAGGCCATTACAAAGTGGTCGGAGCTGGCTTTGGAAGCGGAGTAGGGGCTGCGCGGGTCGTAAGGAGTGTATTCAGTAAACAAACCTTCTTCACCTAGTGAGCCATACACTTCATCGGTAGAAACATGATAGAATAAGCAATTCTCATAATTCCCAGCCCAGTGTTTTTTAGCAGCATTGAGTAGGTTAATTGTGCCAATCACATTCGTCATGGCAAACTCAGTTGGGTTTGAAATTGACCTGTCCACATGCGATTCAGCAGCAAGATGTATTACCCCATCAAACTTATGTTTTTCGAAAAGCTGATCAATAAATGCTCCGTCAACAATATCTCCTTTTACAAAAGTGTAATTCGGTTTATTCTCAATATCGGTAAGGTTTTCAAGGTTGCCGGCGTATGTGAGTTTATCCAGATTCACAATTTTAGAACCGGGATAATTGTTTACAAAACGGCGCACTACGTGCGAACCGATAAACCCTGCACCTCCTGTTATAAGTATGTTTTTTAAATTTCTCATAGTGTTTTATTATAAAGACCAATATCCAAACTTCTTAATTTTTCCGCGATAAATACCCTTAACATCCGTTACAATTCCATTGGGAGCAAGTATGGTTGAAAAGAAATTTTCATCGTACCCAAGATACTCTTTGTGGTTTACTCCAACAATAACTGCATCGTAATCATTGGCAAGTTTATCGGTCAATTCAAAACCATATTCTTCTTTCAATTCGTGTGAATCGGCTAGTGGGTCGGTTACATCCACTTTCAATGAAAATGATTTCAGTTCCTTCACTACATCGGCAATACGTGAATTACGTATGTCTTTCACATCCTCTTTAAAAGTGGCTCCCATCACCAAAACTTTAGCTTTAGAAATGTCTTTGCCGGTTGCTATTATCTTTTTTACTGTAGTTTTTGCAACATAAAACCCCATGGAGTCATTCACATAACGGCCTGAGTTAATTACATGGGTATGATATCCCAATGCCTCAGCTTTATGAATTAGGTAATAAGGGTCAACGCCTATGCAGTGGCCGCCTACAAGTCCAGGAGTGAATTTTAAGAAATTCCACTTTGTACCTGCTGCTTCAAGCACTTCATAGGTATTAATTTCAAGACGGCTGAAGATAAGTGAAAGTTCATTCATCAACGCAATATTCACATCGCGCTGTGTGTTTTCAATAATCTTGGCAGCCTCGGCAACCTTTATGGATGAGGCTCTATGAACACCCGGTTCAACAATAATGGAATAAGTTTTTGCAATATTATCCAATGCCTCTGCATCGCTGCCTGAAACAATTTTCAAAATTTTTGTAATGGTATGTACTTTATCTCCGGGGTTAATGCGTTCAGGAGAATAGCCAACTTTAAAGTCTATACCTAGTTTTAATCCTGAGAATTTTTCAAGTACCGGAACGCAGTCATCCTCGGTACAGCCCGGGTAAACTGTAGATTCATATACTACATAATCGCCTTTCTTCAATACTTTTCCAATGCTTTCGCTGGCTTTCAGCACAGGGGTAAGGTCCGGTTGGTTAGCCTGATCAACCGGAGTAGGAACTGCTACAATATGGAACGATGCTTTTTTCAGCACCTCTAATGAATCTGTAAATTCAATATCGCAGCCCTTAAACTCTTCGGGAGATAATTCACCGCTTGGATCAATGCCTTTCTTCATCATTTCCACGCGTTCTTTATTAATATCAAACCCGATAACCGAAACTTTTCTTGCAAATGCAAGAGCAATTGGTAATCCAACATACCCTAATCCAATAAGGGAAACTTTCGCTTTTTTGTCAATAATGTCCTGGTACATCTCTATTTTTGTTTTGATGCGTAAATTCTTTCTATTATTTCAACTACTTTCATTCCTTCCAATGCATTGGTAGAGGCAGTAGAGCCATTCTTTAATGTGTTAACTACATTTTCAATTACATAATGATGATTAGCTGCAGAGCCTTTGTAAGTACCATAATCATTAGCCGGGTTAGTAGGAGGGAGGCTTGGTTTTTCAACACTCTTTACATGGCAATATTCTATAATATCCATATACTGTCCACCAAGTTTAACAGTTCCATTTTCCGCAATAATTGTCAGGCTGCTTTCGAAGTTCTTATCCCAAACTGAAGTGGAAAAATTTAAAGCTCCTATACCTTCCTTAAGGAATTTAAAACTTACGGTACCGCTATCGTCAAATTCTGTATTTTTTTTATGTGTGAAATTGTTGAACTGCCCTTTAATATCATATATATCCCCAAACAGCCAATACATCATGTCGATAAAATGAGAGAACTGAGTAAACAAAACCCCTCCATCCATATCCAGCTTTCCCTTCCAGGTATTGGTTTTGTAATATCGTTCATCGCGATTCCAGTAGCAATCTAATTGGACTATAAATATATCACCAAGAGCCTTTGATTCAACAAGGTTTTTCAACCATTCCGCCGGAGGCGAATAACGGTTTTGCATTACACAAAATACCTGTTTATGTACCTGCAATGCTTTAAAAATGATGGCTTCGCAATCTGATTTCTTTAAGGCCATAGGCTTTTCACATACTACGTGTTTTTTAGCCTCTAATGCTTTTAATGAATGTTCGGCATGAAGTCCGTTGGGTGTACAAATACTTACAACGTCCACATCGCATGAAGCAAGCATATCGTCTACCGATGAAAAATATGGAACATCAAATTTAGCCACACCGGTTGTTTCTTCAGGCAGAATATCACAAAGTGCCACAAGTTCGGTATCTTCATTGCGGCTTATCATTTCCGCGTGCCGTTTACCAATATGGCCACATCCTATAACCGCAAATTTTATCTTGTTATCGTTCATCTCAGGCAGGGGTTATTTTATGAATGTGTCCGCCTTCGAGTTTGTATTTTTCTTTACTTTCGTGGCAAACAGCAATACCTTCAGCATCAAAATGGAGGCGATGCCCATATTCACTCATCCAGCCAATTTGTCTGGCAGGATTGCCTACTACTAAGGCATAAGGTTTCACACTTTTAGTAACTACCGCGCCTGCGCCGATAAATGCAAACTCACCAATGTCATGCCCGCATACAATAGTAGCATTTGCACCTATGGTTGCACCTTTATGCACTTTTGTTTTGGAATATTGCCCCCGACGTACAATTGCACTGCGTGGGTTGGTGACGTTGGTAAACACCATGGAAGGCCCTAAAAACACATCATCATCACAAACCACGCCTTCATAAATGGAAACGTTGTTCTGAACCTTTACATTGTTGCCAAGGATAACACCCGGTGCTACCATCACATTTTGACCTAAACTGCATTTATTGCCAATAACTACATTTGTCATAACATGGCAAAAGTGCCATATTTTAGTGCCTTCTCCAATTGCCGCGCCTTGGTCAACTACAGCAGTAGGGTGTATGAATATTTCTGATTCTGTGCCCAGATGTCTTTTTATTAGGGGGGCAAAAGTAATGAAAAATCAATCTCTAAATGACCTTGAAGCCCAGTACCAATTTAAATATTAAGGTATATTAACAAGTATTTATTTTAATGTGAATGAAAGAGAAAAGAAGTAAAGAAAATAATTTCCTGAAATTTCGATGTAATATGAAAAAGTAATTACCTTTATCGTCTCATAACCATTAAATTATCAGAAATATGAAAAACCGGATTTTAACATCAATCTTAGCTGTTTCTTTGTTCGGTACAGTTGTTTCAGGACAGAACCAATGCAGTAAAGGCCATTTTATTTTTGGCAGTGATTTAATACAATACAGTACGAACAATTCAAGTTACCGGTATACTTCAGGAAGCCATGTGCCGGACAGCAATAAAACATCATCCTCTGATTTATCGTTTGGTATTGGAGTGTGGGCAGGCTACTTTGTTTCTAACCGGTTTTGTGTGGGGCTGGATTATAGTTTCCATCAACCGAGCATGACGTATTATTATTCATACTATCCATACTATTATAACTATAGTCCTTCTTTTTCAATATTCCCAAGCAATTTATTCTTCTGCTATTATTTGGTAAAGGCAGATTCCGGTCAAGTTTTAGACTTAGCCCTGGAAGGTAATGCTGGTTTTCAGTATAATAGTTCCATGAATTCATATTATGAGGATATTTATAACAATCAGACCAGTACCATTACAAACCAAATGAACTTTATGAATTTAAATTCTGGAATAAAGCTGTTGTTCTCTTTTCATATAAGCAAGCATTTTGCTCTTCAACTTGCCGGAGGTTTTAATTTAGGATATGAAAGTATAGATTTTGTGTCCTCTAGTATAACACCTTCATACCCTTCATATACCTTCATTCCAGCTAAGGAAACCTACTTGAATTATGGTTTTTCCGGTTCTTTCCGATTGCAGTTCTACCTGTAATTAAGGTTTTTTGAGAAACCTTACATATATTTGTTCAATCTGGTAACTACAACATATAACCATAAATGCCCAAACTGGCATTAGGAACCTTCCGTCAGGAATTCTTAAAATTACGGCATGAATAATAATGGTATACATTGGGATTGATAGAATAAGTAAGTATACTATATTTCTCTTCAAACCTTTAAAAAGCAGGATACACATGCCTGATAACCCTAGTAGAAGAACTGTTAAATAAATTCCATTACTTAGTATTTTTAATGGAAGGTTCAGTTTTTTGAGGGTCTGGCCTCTATCAAGGTACTTTTTTGTGTATGCTCCATACAGGAATATATCGGTTAATTTCAGGGGTGTTTGAATATAATAAGTAATAGATTTTTCGCGCCGGAATGATTCTTTGTATTTGGTAAATTTTGTGATCAGTTCCCGTTGGTCTGATTTAAAAGCCGATGAATCAATTAGAGGATTTTGTAGAGCAAGTATCAGCTTTTTTAAATGCAACAAACTATCCTTTGTATAAGCCGAAGTGTAAATGTTATCTGGTAGTGAATCATAGTATAATGGTTTTATCCGGCCGGAATACGTATAATCAAACCAGCTTAAGTCAGGCTCTTTATCACCAAAGGAATAAGCTCCACCCCAACATTGTACAAAATTAAACATGGGTTGCAAATAGGTTGATTCAATATTAGGATAATTTCCGATGGTTGTAAGTGGGATCATTTTTTTATGCAGCTTGTAATTTCTTAGTGTCCAGAGCCCGTCAACACAGATGAATGGCACCAGGAAAAGCATTCCAAACTTGATGTTTTTTCCAATTTTACTTCTGTTTTGAAGTACTATAAAGATTGCAAATACCGGAATTAATAAGGCAAATGCAGGTCGCATAAAAACGGCCCATGTAATTAATACGGCCGAAAGTAAAAGATAAGTTAATTTCTTTGAATTAAAGTATGATGTGAGGAAGTAAACCGAGAAAATCAAAAACGAAGTACACAAGCTTTCCGTTTGAATACAGCCATCATATAAATTTGGAAAACTGCTTATTAAATAGAGATAGAAACTAGCATAAAAAACGCTGTCGCTTTTAAAAATATTCCTCGCGGTAAGCCCAATAAAATAAACACTAACAGAAACAAGAAGAAATTGTAACACAAGCAATAAATTGCATGCTACTGCCAATGATGAAAACCAACGAAAAATAAGATAAACTGCACCATAGCCCGGCATCCGGAAATCGGGACTGTAAATTCCATTTTTTAACCAGTTATCTATTGGAGCCAGATAAGAAAAAGTGTCACCTCCGGTACCCCCCCAGAAACCGGGAATATCATTGTGAGGATGGCTGTGTAAAAGCCATAGAAATGGAAGAATCCCTTTTACAATAAAGCCAAGTGCCAGCCAGAATAAAGGCTTTGCAGGATCTTTAAAAAAGAATTTTCTAAAAATTTCCATAGTCAGATTTAAGTCTGCGGTAGGTAGATCTAATTAAACCTATTGCCTCAAAAATAAGATTAATAGCCCATTATTTCATTTCGGTTGATTAACTCACCTTTGAAATTAGACTATTTGCTTAATTTCGGGCCCATTAATGGATGACAAGTTTTTACATATTGTAGATCTGGATGTGCCATATCCACCAAATTACGGTGCTGCCATTGATATGTATTGCCGAATTAAAACGTTGCATCATTTGGGCGTACGCATTATTCTTCATTGTTTTGATTATGGTCGTGGTAAGCCTGCAAAACTCAGGGATTATTGCCAGCAGATCTATTATTACCCGCGGAAAAGCATACTTAGGTTTCCCTTTACTGACGAGCCCTATATTGTATACAGCCGTAATAACAAAGATCTTTTCGACCGATTATTTGCCGATGATTTCCCAGTTTTACTTGAAGGTGAGCATACCTGCGGGGTATTAATGGATGAGCGATATAAGCAGAAACCATTTTATGTGAGGATGCATAATGTGGAACATGAATATTATGAGTTTCTGGCAGAAGCCAGCAAACATGCATTAAAGAAGATCTATTACCGGAAAGAAGCGGAACGTTTGAAAGTATTTGAAAAGAACCTTGACCGGGCTAAATGTCTTTTTTCAGTTTCAGAACGCGACCATGCAACACTTTCTGGCCAATTCAAGAATGTGGTGTATTTGCCTCCTTTTATTAATAACGATGAAGTTGATTGTAAGCCCGGGCGCGGTGCTTATGTGCTATATCACGGCAACCTAACCGTTGAAGAAAACCTGAGAGCTGCTGAATATATAATTCATGAAGTTGCCCCAGGGCTAAACATTCCTTTTGCAATTGCCGGTACAAAAGCTTCTAATCTGGAAGCTATTTCAAAAGCTTCAAATGTTGAATTTATAAGCTCACCCTCTTCATCGGACTTAAAAAACCTAATTCGCGATGCGCAAATAAATGTATTGCCTACATTTCAACCAACCGGAATAAAACATAAACTTATCAATTCTCTTTTCACCGGAAGGCACTGTATTGTTAACCCGCCAATGATTGATGGTAATGGATTGGCAAAGTTCTGCCATGTTGCCAAGGATGCCGTTGAAATGAAGAATTTAATCACATCTTTATTTAAGAAGCCATTCACTCAGGAAGAAATTGACCTTCGGAAGGCTACACTTACCAACATCTATTCCAATCGTAAAAACGGACAAAAGCTTTTGGATGTGATATTCGGTTAGGCGGAATTGCACTCAAATAATATTTTATTTAAAATAAATTATTTTATCAGATATAAAATTTAAATTGCCTGATAACAGGAAATAATATGGACATGCATGGAAATAACAGGGGAGTAACAGAAAAAATAACAGGGCGACTCAAGGATCTGTAAAAAAATATTGTAATGGTAATCAGTAGCTTGTATTTAAAATTCCCTGTTAATAACAGGGGAAACTCATTTTTGCAGCACATATATGTATATACTTTTTAAACTGGCAGGATTTGGCAAATACAGCGAACCAATTGCTGGCATTATTTCCCAGAGATAAATTGGCTAATTTCTACCTGGAAAGTGTAAATCTTCAGCATAAAGTGGACTAAAAATAGTTAAAAATAAGATAGTGTTTCCAAAAACTATTAACTTTAAATAATTATGGAAACAAAGAGTAAACAAACATCCGA
>CAIPDV010000035.1 GCA_903863935.1 uncultured Bacteroidota bacterium | reverse complement strand
CAATTCCTGATAAACTTCCTTTGACATAGTTTTTTTTGTCAAAAAAAGCAGGTATCACAATACTACCGTAAATCCTTTTACTGATTTATTCAACAGCTTAATGTTATTTAGGAAAGATGTCTAATGACTTTTTAAGAAACCACTTTTTCGTACATTATCTTTGTTGCATGAAAAACAACCCGGTAATTTGGAAAGAATTTGTTAGTGTTTTTGTGCCCATTAGTTCGTTGTTATTTTTTTCTATTAACAATAGCATATTTTATAATTACTTGTAGTTCTAATAGTTATGAAAATACTGCCATTGTTATTTTGTTGTTATTCCATTGATATTTCATTGTTATTTTGTTGTTATTTTACTGTTATTCTGTTGTTATTTTCATTGTTATTCTTGGCCTTTTATTTAGCTAAATTTGAAAAAACATACTTCATTTGTTCTATTATTTCATATTTTTATAAAATGAACCACGAAGTACCCACGAATTCCTTGAAAAGAAAATCGCTAATGAATAAAAAACTACTCTCCATATTTTTCATCCTGTTTTCGGGTGGTGTTTTATCTGCCCAAAATTTGAACTTTAAAGATACGACTGCCCTTAAAACTTTGTTGTGCAGCCACACTTGGATTAGGTATTACGTTAATCCGGATTCAAGTTTTTCGGATAGGGTTATGGATAGTATTAAGTTTTATTCGAACCATACCTATTTCAAATCGGCAAAGCCAAAGGATGATTCGACTGGCAATGGACTATTCTTCTCCAAGGTAATAACTTCTGGTAATTGGCATTTCAAATCAACAGGGAAAGTGGCAAGGACAGATTCTGCAACAAATTACATAAGTATTTCAACTTCATTCGAGACAAAGAAAAACACGTTTAATATCTATGGGTATAACTTGATTGACGGACATAGATTACATGGTTCCAAAATGGGGAAACTGACAGGTAATTTAGAAGTGCCTTATATTGTTTATGATGATTCAGGTTGGCTGAGTATCCTGATATTATGGCAAGCCCTGAGGCAAAAAAATCACCCCAAAAAACACAAATGAAAAAACTTCTCACCCTATTTTTCATCCTGTTTTCGGTTGGTGTTTTATCCGCCCAAAATTTGAATTTTAAAGATACAACTGCTCTTAAAACATTGCTGTGCAGCCATGCTTGGATTAGATATTATTTAAATCCTGATTCTACGTTTACATATAGAATAATGGACAGTATTGTATTCTATAAAAATGGAACCTATTTCGAGTCTGCCCGACCTGCTGACGATACAGCACCTAACTTTTTACTCTACCAAATTACAAAGGGTACATGGAAGATTGGTGGAACAGCAAGAGTTTCGAGGGATGATACTGCAACCAACTGCGTTAATATTGATATGGTTCAACACACCAGAAGCTCCGATGGATTTGGGTATTTTAGTTGCAATTTGGTTGACGGGCATAGGGTAAATGGGATTCGGTATGGAAAAATGCTTGTTAAAAGTGATATGCCATTTATTGCAAACGCTTGGGCATCTTCCTGGAATAATTATTGGATCTGGCAACCTTATCGGCAGCCTAAGAAATCTAAAAAACACAAATGAGAAAACTACTTTCCTTTAATTATCATCTGCTTTCGGCAGGAGGAATATCTGCACAAAATTTCAATAGAGTAAGAATAATTGAGATGCCGAAACAAGTTCGGCATCTCAATTATCAGAAATTATAGGAATTAACAGCACTGCTTTTAGCAGACGGCAATTGAAAAAAGCTAAAAGAATTATTTATGTAAACCAAACACCCTCGAGATAGAGAATCCCAGTTTAAAACCTCCCATGGTCCAGGTATCATGTGTACTTGGGATGATGTTGTTCTCATCGAGGTAGGCAGCATTGCTAAAGTTCACTTCAAAAACGTGGCCTCCGGTTTCCACTTCATACCCTACTGAGATAGGCATAAAATAACCTGAGCCATTTGAAACAGGATAATTGGTGCGATATTTCGACAGCAAATAATATGCATCAAATACCAAACTGGAATGCTTGTTAAACATGATTCTGGCACCCCCTCCTACAAAAGGGAGGTTGTTGGTTTCACCAGCTCCGTTATTCGGATTGGTACTTGCAAAAAGATAGTTGCGATGCTGCATACCCCCCAATACTTCCAATGAAAAATGGTTTCCAAACCTTCTATCAATCATCAGTTCTCCGAAATAGGAGAGCCTGTCGATTGTAAGTTCCTTTTCAGTATATCCGGAAGGGTAGAATGTAGAATTGAGCACAGGAGTAATGCCTGCATCGCCATAAACGGCCAATGAAATAGGCATACCGGTACTATTCTGGGTAAGTAATTTATATTTTGCATCCAGATCTATCATTTCAAGCTGCTTGCTGCGCGAAAAGCCAACCTCTAAATTTTTGGTTATTCCGAATTGGAAGGAAAACTGAATATCAGAACCAATATCAAATCCTCCAAGGGTGTGAATACCGCCTCCGCTGGCACCGCCAACATTTCCGAAACGGTGAAGGATGAAAAATTCCATTACACCCGGAGCAACAGTTTTAGTAGTTTGAATGTTTATAAGCCTGGTATCCTTCCAGGTTGTGGGAATGGCTTTTGTTTCATTAGACTTTGAAGAATCAACAAGCTTAAGAAGATCGTCCTGTGAATTTGCAGCAAAAGAAACTGAAAGTAAAGCAAGGGATATGAAGAGTGAATATCGGCTAATTTTCATCGTATGACTGTCTTATTAATTAACTTTATAAGGTTTCATTTTAGCATTTAAAGTAACCGCAACATGGTCGGAAAGGTTGCTACCAAGCACCGATGGAACCTTAATATTATAGTCCACCATTTTTATGTCAAACTTTGCATACAAATAAATAACGGTTCCTTTTACAGTAATGGTTCCGGGGATAGTAATGGTTTTAATAACTCCATGCATGTTCATAGGTCCGGTAACGGTTACATTATTCACACCATTTTTGGTATAGTCAACTTTTTCATTCACTTTACCTTTAAAAACAGTATGCGGGTATTTATCGCTCTCCATGTAATCTTCGTTGAAGTGTTCACCCATCAGCTTGCTTTTAAAAACAAAATCCTGGTTCGAAATACTAACCTGAATATCACCGCTAGCAGTACTCATAACAGGTTTTGAAATAAGGTTATCTGCAGTAATATCTTCAATACTTGTAGCCGAAAAGAAACTTACAGAGCAGGAATCGGCCATGTAAATTTGTGCATTGCTTTTGGCAAAGAAAATAAACAATGCAATTAAAATAATCCCTGGTTTTTTCATGAATGAATTATTAAATTATTGCGGACATCCGGCATCAATCCAAGCTTTGAATTTGGCTTTTGTGCAATCATCCCAACCTTGTTGCTGAATTTTTGGCATTGGACTTGGAGTACCCTGAAATATAGTGCTATAAAGCCAGCCTTTCTGGTAATTCGAATAAATTACACTATATGAAGTATAATCATATCCGCTGATAGAAGTGGGTGAATGGCATGATTTAAGCGAAGCTCCACATTGCACATTAATGATAGTATCCATCCGGTTAGGTCCCGAATTATAAGTGAGATTGGTTGTATCACAAGTACTGGAAACAGCTACATTTATTGGAGCTACAACCTGTTTGTTTTCGCAGGAATTAATAATAATTACCGCGAATAAAAGGCTAATTCCGACTAAAAATTTAGTTTTCATAATGAAATAATATACAAAGATACACTACTCTGCAACAATACGCTGAACGGTAGATTGACCGTTGGCAATTAACTGTATTAAGTATATACCAGGTTTAATTTCTAACGGGAGTTTTAAATCCTGAATATGTTCGCCTGAAGTCACCATTCCGGAAGCAAGTTTCGAGATCATTCTTCCATCAATACTATATAGATTAATCTCGGTATTTGCCTCTTCATTCAGAGTATAGCTAAGGGTAATATTTTCCTTTGCTGGGTTAGGATAAACATTTAAAGATGAAGCTGCTGCACTAATGTTGTCAACTCCAGCTGTTGTGTTTTCCTTCACTAATAAAGTGGCAGGATAAATATAATCACCTCCTGAAGAGTGATCATTGTTGGCACAATTGAAACATCCGTAAAAGGTTACGTTTCCGGTTCCTTTAACAGGGGCTTTCCAATTGAATGACCAAACCATTGAATCTGTTGCCAGGTAACCGTTCGAAGTTTGTTCGATCCATGTGGTTGTAGAATACGTGCCTGTTTGTGTGGTTGTTGCATTTGTAACAATCAAAGTTCCAAGGGTCTTTCCTGCTGAATTTTGTGGTGAGATCTGGAATCCGAATGCTTGTCTTCCCATATAAATAGCTCTGGCAGTAAATGTATAGGTAGAACCGGGAGTATAACCGGCTAAAGGCACATTTGAAGAAATCCATGGTTTTGGGCTTTGCAAGGCATACGAGGTGTGGCAGCCTGCATAAGCACAGGAAGCTCCGTCACCGGGAGAATTTGTACACCCCAGGGGTGGGCCATACTCATAGGCTTTGCTGTTGCGGATACTGGTAAAATAAAGCAACCCTCCAACTAAAAGGGTCATTGAAATAATGGCTATTTTCTTTTTCATTAATAAGGTATGTTTTGGTATATTTATCTCCAAACGTATATTTATCCCTTTTCTAAGTGGATGATATTTGTCACTTTTAAGCTTTTTACTTATAAAATCTAATTAATCATAATTACTACCAACTCAAAAAAACTGACCAGAAACAGGTTTTTAAATTCGGCAGATATCTTTCATTCCTGAAAGTATCTGCATTTATTAGGTAGACGAGATTTAAAAAAAATGGTTGGTTGCAGACAAAAAAATATTGTCCTGCTTACTAAACAAACACTCTCTTATTGATTCAACTTATTGTACCACAATCCGTTGAACTGAAGATTGGCCATTTACAAGCAATTGAATAAAATAGATACCTGCCCTGGTTCCAGGTGGTATGCCAATTGCCTGAAGATTTTGCCCTTCCATAACATTCTTATTCAGGATGCTTGTAATTTTTCTCCCTTCCGTGTTGTACATAATTACTTCTACGTCGGTACTCATCTTTAGTTTGTAGGAAATAGTTACAAAGGTGGTAGCCGGATTCGGAAATGCTGTAAATGCGGTAGCCGAATTTTCGATATTGTCTACTCCGGCAAGTTTGTTTTGATGCACAATAAGTGTGGCGGGATAAATCCATGCGGTTGATTTTTTCTTGCCTGCTCCACAGTTAAAGGCTCCATAAAAAATCACCGAATCAGTTCCCACCGGCGGGGCCTTCCACTGAAATACCCAAACCAAAGAATCGGCTGTGGTTGTGGCATACCCATTTATGGTTTGCTCAATATATTTACCTGAAACTATTTGCGTGGTGCCATTTAAATTTATTAATGTGCCTAATCCGGTTCCTGTTACACTTTGCGGCGATATTTCAAAACCGAAGTTATTGAATCCTCCTCCCTTTATTGCTTTGGCTGTTATGGTGTATACTGAATCGGGCCAATATCCGGATAAGGGAACATTGGAAGTTATCCATGGTTTGGGGCTTTGCAACACGTATGAATCATGGCACCCGCTGGTTGTGCAGGTTCTACCATCTGCAGGGGAGCCTGTATATCCGGCCGGCGGCCCATATGAATAGGCTTCAGAGTTCTTAATTCCGGAAAAATATATTGATATACCAAGAATTACAAATACTATGCCAGTTACTGTTTTCTTTTTCATGCTAAAACTATCAGGGTTATTTATTGCATAAAATTATACAACCTGCCTAGTTAAAACCTTTAACAAACTCACATTTGATAAGGTTTAACAAATTAGTAAAGAAAACTATTTAATAACTTAACACTGAAATTGGGAATACCTTACAGTATCTTTTATATGCCAGCCTTTTTACTGCGTCTTTCCAATAAAATGGTATCTCTCCATTTATATTCTCTTTCCGAATGGTTCAGCACGTAGTACATCTTTCCGATTTTTTCCCTATATCCAACATTTCTGAATCCACATTTCAAATGCAGATTTATACTCGCAATATTTTCCGGAAAAATACCGGCTTGCAAAGTCCATACATTGTTTTGCTCGCTTTGTATGATCAGTTCATTTAAAAGCTTTTTGCCCACCCCCATTTCTTTAAATTCATTATGGATATAAATGCTCACATCGCACACGCCGGAATAAACTTCGCGGGCAGAAACCCTTGATAGCATTGCCCAGCCCACTAACCTATTATTGTGGGTTGCAACAAGCCTCGGATGTGAAATAAATTTTTTATCCCATATTTCCCAATCAGGGGCAACGGTTTCGAATGTGGCATTTTTAGTTTCTATTCCTTGCTGGTATATTTCCTGAACCTGTGGAAAATCGGAAGGAAGAAAGGTTCGTATTGAAATTTCGTATGCCATTACTGTTGCAAATATATAAGAAAATTTCCTCCTTACTGTTTTGCGTCAGCTCACAAAATACATATCTATTTCACCTTTATTAATGTACCTCCCAGCGTACTGAACCATATATTCCCCGCATTATCTTCCAGAATGCTCCATACTACATTATTTGCAAGTCCTTGTTCCGTATTGTAATTCGTAAAAGTTTTTCCGTCGAATTTACTCACACCGCTTCCGTAGGTAGCAATCCAAATATTTCCGTTTTTATCTTCTATCATACCCCTTACACTATTACGCGCCAGCCCTTGTGTTGTAGTGAAGTTGGTATACGTTTTTCCATCATAGCAACTTATACCGCCACCCATAGTTCCAAACCAAATTTTCCCCGCTTTATCTTCCAGTATGCTGAACACTGTATTATTTGGCAACCCCTGCGCTGTAGTAATATTGGTAAATGATTTACCATCGTATTTGCTCACGCCACCGCCATACGTTCCGAACCATACATTTCCTGCTTTATCGACATAAATGCACCTTACATCGTTATTCGCTAATCCTTGTTTGGTAGAAAAGCTGGTAAAGGATTTCCCGTCATAGCGGCTCACTCCTGATCCATCCGTTCCTATCCATATATTTCCGTTTTTGTCCGCGGCAACGCAATAGACATCGTTATCGCAAAGTCCTTGCTGCGTGGTGTAATTCGTAAACGATTTACCATCGTAGCGGCTAATACCTCCTCCGCCAACTCCGAACCATATATTTCCAAAATTGTCCGTGCAGGAACAATTAATAACATCGAATGCTAGCCCATTGTCGGTTGTAAAATTCTGCATGTGCGAAAAGAACCCGGCAGACTTGATTTCAGGCGGCGAAATAACCATGGTCTTCTCGCCTCCGGAAGTCTTAATTCTATACTCCTTTGCTTTGTCGGATAGGGTAAACGTTTGCGGTTTAGGGCAGGTATCTGCCAATACTATTCGCGGGGGCTTAATACTGTCATGCGGCTTTACGTGGCTTTTTACTTCCGCTATTCTTTGAACAATAGTTTCCTTGTATTTGTTATCTCCGGTATGCTTGCAGGAAACAACAATTACGAAAAGAATACATAAAAGGAATTGAAGGGGAATTTTTTTCAAAACAAATTTTATAAAGCGTTCTGTGGAACAAATGTAAGAATTGAATTAGAACTGCACCGTTTACAAGTCGGAATAGTACCTTTCCCACTACCCCACTCCTTCCATCCAAAATATAATTTATATTTGTTGAATGAAGCGGTTTTTGATTTTGATGGTGGCGGGTTTATTTAGTATGACTGCTATTGGACAAACCATAATGGATAGCTCAAAAACAATACAAAAAATGCTTATTGGAACATGGGTAGATACTAAAGATACAAATAACATAGAAATTTTTTCTTCTGATTCATTGCAGGAGTTTTGGTACACATCTGATTCTAATATTGTAGCTGCCATTATAAAATATTTCGTTGTAAAAGATTATTTTATGCATGAAAAAATAGATACTACTTATGGAATTATAGACGAATATTATGGAAAAAGGGATATATATTTGTTAAGTAGCACCCAATTGAAAATTGATGGTTATTTACCCACAGTACAAGGTACGCCTCCTGTTCTCCTATTTAGGAAAGAATCCGACAGTGTTCGATTTAAATTAAAATCTCACTTTAGATAAAACTGCATTTCTTTATTGTTCTCATTAATCGTTACCAAAATAAGCCGTTTTATGCCGTTATTTTTGTCCCCTACCCTACTCCTTTCCATCCAAAATATAATTTATATTTGTTGAATGAAGGGGTTTTTGATTTTGATGGTATCGGCTTTTGTTGCTTGCAATAATGCACCAGAACAAAATTCTGGCATTATGCCCGAAACCATTTCTGATAGCGGCTTTACCAATAAAGCTGAAGCGAAAAACATAACTGTAAATGAGTTGAAGGAAGGGAAGTGGGTGGAATATTATAAATTCTATCCCTATAGTGGTTTGAAAGTTACAACAGATACCAACGCACCGCTTTACTATCTTACAATATATAGTTCCGGAAAACCTTCAGGACTGGTTAGAAGCTATTACAAGAATGGAAAAATAGAAAGCATATCATTCTATTCTAATGGTCAATCAAATGGTGTTTCAAAAAAATTTTACGAAAATGGGACAGTTGCCATGGAGACCCCCACTTTAAATGGTAAATTAAATGGTACATCAAAAATGTATTATAAGAGTGGAAAAATAGAATCGGAAAGCTCATATAAAGATGGCCAGCCAAATGGAATGACCAAGTTATATTATGAAAATGGAAAGTTAAAAGTAGAAAAGAATTCCATTAATGGCATTGATGTAACCTCTAAATATTACGACTCTACTGGCCACGAAATAAAATAATCAGTTTTATGCCGTTATTTTTGTCCCCTACCCTATTCCTTTCCCTCCAAAATATAATTTATATTTGTTGAATGAAGGGGATTTTGATTTTGATGGTGGCGGGTTTATTTAGCATTGGTGCATTGGCACAGCAGGATAGCGGTTTTACTAATATTGTGAAATATTATAATGATTATGACGGATTTATGCAACAACTTGATTCAACCAACGCTGTTTTACGTGTTGTTGAAGCATATAAAAACGGGAAGACATGTGGGGTGGTAAAAATATATTATAAAAATGGCCCATTATCTGTCCCTGTACCATTTTACTATCCTACCTCCGATAAGATAGAACTACAATATGTCAACAACATCTTAAAGTATAAAACCGATTTTAGTAATGGAGGCAGAAGTTGGACGATAGGAGAGTATTATGAAAATGGGAAAGTTAAAAATGTAACGAGTAACGCAAATGGAAAATATGGCATAACAAAATACTACGATGAACAAGGCAATCAAATTATTAATGGAACCCAAAAAGAGTATGATTATTATGGTAATGTATATACCGAAACGATTATCTCCAATGGTATTGTAAAAGAGGATAAAGTATATGCAAATGGGAAATTATGGTTCACTAATTTTTTTAGTGATAGTGTTCATTATTCAAGAAAATATTATGATAAAAACGGTAATGAAATAAAATAAGCCGTTTTATGCCGTTATTTTTGAAAATTGTAGGGGTTCAAAATTTTGAACCCCTACCCTATTCCTTCCATCCAAAATATAATTTATATTTGTTGAATGAAAGGGTTTCTACTCAATCTTGAAAGATGACGAATAACGAAATAACTATTCCGTACAGTAAAAGAAAACTGTACACAAGCCTTATCCTTTTTATATCTACTTCGTGCCTTTGCGTATGGGGTTTATCAATAGCTGATCGGCAAACAAGTGTTGATCCCTTTTCAATAAAGTCTTTCTGCGTTATATGGATAATCTTTTCTGTGCCAATCTCTTTTTATTACATTAATAGATTATTTATAGCTAAACGCCCAGGATTTGTTATAAATTCTGAAGGAATTATAGACAATAGTAGTATGCTCGGTGCCCAATCATTTAAATGGTCCAATATTATACGCTTTGGTACTACCTCTGCAATGACTGCAAGTATTGTATTAGTATTTGTAAATGACCCTGACGTGGTCACAAAAAATGATAATTACCTACGACCATTTTTCAGGGCGAGCAATACTAAAACATACGGAACACCTTTTTTAATTTCAAGTGGTGCATTAGACTGTTCCTTCAATGATTTGAATAGACTTCTTTTAGAAGGATTCGAAAAATATAAAACTTAACAGGTCCTTTTCCTGGGTTTACCAACTATTTTCCCTAAATAGCCTACCTTTGCAGCCCCATTCAAAAAAATGTTCAAAGAATATGATGTAATAGTAGTAGGTGCAGGCCACGCAGGATGCGAGGCAGCGGCAGCAGCAGCGAATTTAGGTTCGTCCGTTTTGCTTATTACTATGGACATGACTAAAATTGCGCAGATGTCATGTAACCCCGCTATGGGCGGCATTGCCAAAGGGCAGATAGTACGTGAGATTGATGCGCTCGGCGGATATTCAGGAATTGTGAGTGACAAGACTGCTATACAATTCCGTATGCTGAATCGCTCTAAAGGACCTGCTATGTGGAGTCCGAGGACACAAAACGATAGGGCATTGTTCACACTCGAATGGAGAAAATTATTAGAAAATACACCTAACCTGGATTTTTTCCAGGATATGGTAAAAGATATAATCGTCAAGAATGACAAGGTTTGCGGAGTTATTACAGGTTTAGGAATTGAAATAAAATGTAAATCTGTTATACTTACTAACGGAACCTTTTTAAACGGACTCATCCACATCGGCGAAAAGCAATTTGGTGGTGGTAGGGCAGGGGAGAGGGCTGCAACCGGAATTACGGAAAAGCTTTTGCAGCTTGGCTTTCAGAGCGGAAGAATGAAAACAGGAACTCCTCCACGCATTGATGGCCGCAGTATTGATTACTCGAAGCTCGAGGAGCAGAAGGGTGATGAAAATCCTGAAAAATTTTCATATTTACAAGAAATAAAACCGCTCCAAAAACAACGGAGTTGTTACATGGCTTATACAAGTGATAAAGTCCATGAGATATTAAAAACAGGTTTTGAGAAGTCTCCTATGTTTGCCGGAAGAATTCAAGGGGTCGGTCCGAGGTATTGTCCTTCAATAGAAGACAAAATAAATCGTTTCGCCGACAAAACCCGCCATCAACTTTTTGTTGAGACCGAAGGGTGGGATACGGTCGAGGTTTACCTCAATGGGTTCTCAACATCCCTTCCTGAAGACGTCCAAGATGCCGCTTTGAAGTCAATTATTGGATTAGAGCGCGTTAAAATGTTCCGGCCGGGGTACGCCATAGAATATGATTACTTCCCACCCGATCAGCTGTCTAATACGCTGGAAACGCGTCGTGTTCAAAACCTCTATTTTGCAGGTCAAATTAATGGTACAACTGGCTATGAAGAGGCTGCTTGTCAGGGAATTATGGCAGGTATTAATGCCCATTTAAAGGTCAATAATAAGCCTCCTTTTGTACTTTCCCGTTCACAAGCGTATATTGGAGTGCTGATAGATGATTTAATTACAAAAGGTACCGAAGAACCATATCGTATGTTTACCTCGAGGGCAGAATTCAGGATTTTGCTCCGCCAGGATAATGCAGATATTCGTTTAACACCTATGAGTCACGAATTAGGTTTGGCATCAAAAGAACGATTTGACCGGGTAAATGAAAAGATAAAAAAGAGCAAAGAGCTCACCAAATATTTTAAAGAAATTACCGTAACTCCGGAAGAAGTGAACCCTTATTTAACAGGAATCGGTTCTATGGAAATAGACCAAAAGGTGAAAGCTTATTCCATTTTATCAAGACCCGATGTAAGTATAAATGGTTTGGCAACTGCTTCTGAAAATATAAAATCTCATCTGGAAACTTACGATTTTGAAACCATTGAGGAAGCCGAAATTCAGATGAAGTATACAGGCTATATTATAAAGGAACAAGAAACAGCAGACAAAGCTTTACGCCTTGAAGATTTAATTCTGCATGATAATTTCGATTACCATAAACTCAAATCCCTCTCCATCGAAGCCCGGGAGAAACTCTCAAAACACCGTCCGAAAACATTGGGTCAGGCGTCACGAATTAGTGGAGTTAATCCTTCGGATATTTCTATTTTGATGGTTCATATTGGCCGCTAGGCCGAGCCGGACTGGCAATTAGTCGGGGCCCGACCGGCAAATAAATTATAATTGTTTCACGTGGAACATAAATAAAATACTATGCAAGAAATAATAAATATGCTGGAACTAATCCTAATTGATCCTATCAATAGGGAACGTCTGGTAAGAGACTTTCAAAAGCGAATTGGGAACAATCTGTTCACTGCATCAGAGGCAGCAACTAAGATATATGACGAGTTGGCCTATACCATGGAGAACTATGAACCTGATGCAGAAGTAAGGCATGAAGACCAATCTTTATATGGTGATGATAGGCTGATTAAAGAGATTGAGAAGGCTCTAACAAAGCTAAAGAAGGCTAAGTAGGGACCTCGCCCTGCCCTCTCCTACAAGGGGAGGGTAATCGCACTAAGTTTCACGTCGAACAATTCCAAGTTAATTTTTATATGTAAAACTTAAATACAGGCAAAGTATCATTAATGTAGAGAAAAAGAGGCTGATCACAAACCTTACTACATAGTATTTATTGCTCCATAAGGCCATCTTCTCCTTTGGAACACCGATTGGCAGAATCAGAAATAAAACGTATGTGCCAGCTACAACTCCTATAGTAATGTACAATAAATCCATTTTGTTTGACCAGCCATCTGCATCGTCATTTCCAAAATGGGTAGGCACCCGCTCTGGCAAACTACCCCAGATGAAGGCAAGATAGATAAAGGGTATTATAACAAAAACTAACAATACCAATTCCCTTAGATACTTTTTCATTTTGTTCCACGTGAAACATCTACCCTTTTAATGCATGTTCCACCCAGGCTTTTCCCCAATCAGATTTCTCTTGGTCAGACCATAAATCAGGGTAAAAGATAATCCGCTGGAAGCGGGGAGGGAGGTATTTCTGCCAGTTAGTGCCGCCCGTTGCGGCAATAATATCTGGGTCGCCTTGCAAGTATCGTACAGCAGATTTATAATGCTGCAGACACCAGTTTACATTTATGTTAGAATCAAGGTTGCGCATTAATTGGATAAGTTCAGGGTTCCTTCTATCGGTTTCAGGTAACTCACGAAACTTTGCAAAGACATTCCCTTTGGAACATTTCTCAGCAAGCCTTAAAAATACATCAGTATACTTCTCCTCAAATTGATTTAGGGTAAGTGTCTTTCTTCCGGTAGCCAATTCAGTTGCTCCGGTTTTCCAATAAATATGTTCATACATTTCTTTAGCAGAAAGCTTACCCACATTCAGATTCTTGGCAGCATAATCCTTTTGAATTAAGTTAACCAGGTCAGTAGAGTAGAGCTCTATCATCCTGTACTGTGCAGACTGGAATCCACTGGCAGGTAATAAGGCCATCCTAAACTTAAGGAATTGATCTTTTTCCATACCATCTATCATGATACCGTATGTGGTATTCAGTCCGTCAAAATAGTGAACAATACGCTTAACCTTTTGAATTAAGTAGTCCACATTAATATCCTTTTTATCAGATATTTGTTCATATTCATGAATACAAAGTTTGAAGAACAACTCCGTTATCTGATGGTACATAATGAATATCTTCTCATCGGGGAAATTAGTACGCGGATTTTGAAGCGATAAGAGTGTATCTGTGTGTATGTATTCCCAATACTTTAAATAATCCATGTATTGGAGACCCTCCAGATAGGAGTTCATATCCTGACCCATTGCCTGGTACTTCTCGTTTAATTGATCAAGTCTTTTTGCTATTTCGGGTGTAATATCCATACTCTATTTGTGGTTAAACCAATATGCTATTCCAAATGCAGAAGCCGCAGCCAAGATACCAATTCCGGTTGTTTTTAAGGAACCTATCCATGGATTTTGTCCAGTTAGCTTACTCTTAAAAAATCCGAAAAGTATCAGACAAAGAATGGTGATAATCGAAGAATCTCTTAAACCGGTTGCAGCACTATCTGTAAATACATAACCTAATAAAGGTATTGCACCTCCTGCAATATAGGATAAGGCAATATTTCTTGCACTTTTGGCTGCTCTACCTTTCTCGGGTGCTTCCAATCCGAGTTCATATCGCATCATAAAATCTACCCATTGCTTGTCGTCCTTTGCTAGTTCATCTGCAATAATTGTTTGCACCTCCTCTGATAAACCATAATGCGCAAATACTTCTCGTACCTCTTGTTTCTCTACATCAGGCAACTTTTTAATTTCATCGTATTCTCTACCTAATTCATTGTAATAGTGTTCTTCTTCTGTTTTACCCGCAAGATATCCTCCCAAACCCATTGCTATAGCACCGGCGCATATTTCGGCAATACCTGCCGTGATAATAATATGGTTGCTGTCAACCGCACCGCTTATACCGGCAGTCAATGCAAAGGGTACAGTAATACCGTCTGATAAGCCAATAACTATGTCTCGCAGAAAACTCGGCTGTTTTAAATGTGCTTCTTGGTGCATATTGTTAGTGGAGTGTACCTAAATTAGCTGTGAATAATTTAATTGAAATGGCGAGCAAGGTAATACCAAAAACTTTACGAAGGATTTCAATTCCTCCCGGGCCTAATATTTTTGACAGGTGTTTGATATTCCGGATTACCAAATATACAAATACAAGGTTTATCAAAATTCCTGAAATAATATTTTCAATGTGATATTCGGCCCGGATAGATAAAAGTGTTGTAAGTGTTCCTGTGCCGGCTATTAGCGGAAAGGCTACAGGTACTATGGATGCAGCAGTTGAACTATCTTCTTTATTTATTTTGAAACCTAATACCATCTCAAGTCCAAGGAAGAAAATTACAATTGCTCCTGCCAATGCGAATGAACGGATATCCAAGCCGATTAACGATAAGATACTTTGCCCCAGGAAAAGAAAAACAAGCATTATTGCGCCTGAAACCAATGTTACTTTCAACTCTTTGATATCACCTATGCGGTTTTCCAAATCAATAAGCACAGGTATTGCCCCCAGTATATCTATTACTGCAAACAAAATCATGGTGGCCGAACCTATTTCGCGAAGATTGAAATTCATGCGGTTGGTATAATCAATTGCAAACTTACAAAATAAGCTAGTAGGGTATGATTGATAGCCAAAAGCTAAAAACATTTTGTAGATTTGAAAAATGAAATCATTTCTCCTAGTTTTAATATCACTGCCGATTGCCCTTGCTGCTACGCAGCTTGGTAGCCCAGATAGTATCAATAAAGCCCAAACAAACCACATAATGGTTATTGGTGCAAGTGACACACTTTATTTTAAGTCGATGTCCCCAGGATTAAATAAACGAATTACCCTGAATGAATATATTCAATTATGGATTCAACAAGGCAAAGTAAATGGATATGGTGCAGGTGAATCGGAAGATGACCCAAATTGGACTTTCAGCTTCAGCGGGTTAGTTTTAAATGATACTACCTTAAAAGTCGAAGTGAGGTACAAACAGGAGGGAGTCTCCGCACTCAATAGTTCAGAAATCTGGATTTTTGATAAGGGTAAAAAACACCTGCATTTAAAGAACCGAGTTCCAATGCGCCCGGGAGCACTGTCGTATTCTAAAATTGAAAGGGGAGACATACCAACTTTTCTTTTGAATTGCATTTTAACTGCTTCGTCAGCGGCAGAGGACAGTCTGGGTTTTACCAATAAAGCAGAAGCGAAAAATTTAATGGTGAATGGGTTGAGGGAAGGGAAATGGGTGGAGTATGAAGATTCTAGATGGCAACCTAGTGATAGTTTTATGGCATCATTTTACAAATTAATTATCTAATCATACTTCAACTCTATATCGTCTCTGTATGTAATGGTAAGGAATAAGGCACCATCTTCTGAATAGTATTTCCATTTATCTTCCATCAAGCCAAGGCTGTATTTTCCATCCACCTCAACTTTTCCATCAGGGTAATACCAAATATGTTCACCATCGGGCCGGCCCTGACTATACTTTCCGGTAAAGCGCACTTTTCCGTTGTCGTTATAATATTCAGTCCAAACGCTGTCTTCTAAATCTCCATTATATTTCCCAACACTTTTAAAGTTTCCTAATTGATAAATCCATTTTCCTTCTTTCAATCCATCAACATATTGGCCTTGGGTAATAACTGTTCCTGAATCATTATATTCAATAAAATCACCATCTTCCATACCTTTTATAAAGTTACTTTCCCTTCTCAGTTTACCATCATCGAAGTACCAATCCCATTTACCGGTTTGTTTTCCTTTGCCGTCATATTTACCTACTTCAAATTTTTTACCATCGCGGAATAAATATTTCCATTCTCCAATCTTTACGCCGTTATCATATTTACCTTCTGATTTTGCATCACCATTTTCATAATATTCTTTCCAATCACCTTCTTGTTGGTCACCAATATTCATTGGTCCTGAAGCCACAACCCTGCCGCTATCATAAATATCAGCCTTTTGTATCTTCCCATTTTCATCGTATGTTTTATGAATTCCAAAAGGTGTGGTTCCTTTATAGGGTCCGGAAGATTGTACTACTCCATTGGAATAATAAACTGTTTTAATATCAAGCTTTGCTAATTCAGGTGCATCTTGTTGTAAAACATCATTAATATACTTTTCAACTGTCAGCAGATCTCCCTTTTCATTGTATGTTTTAAAATAACCTTCACGTTTACCATCCACATATGTTCCTTCCCATTTAACCTGCAGTTCACTTTGTCCTGCTTTCTTATTACTATCTTTATGTTCAGCATAAAAAGTCTGCCATAAACCCTCTTTATTTCCTTCGGTATTTACCTGATTAATCTTAGTTACTTTTTTAATGAATCCACCTTTGTAAATAATTATTGAAGTGATCAACGAGTCTTTGTTAAACTGCAACGATTTACCTTCTGCAAGTCCATCTTTAAAGAAAGTGATCTGGTGCAATTTTCCTTTATCGTAATAGTAAGCATTACCCTGTAACGTATCTCCCGAATAGTTTTCTTTAGAAGCTATCCAACCCTTTGAACTGTCCTTTAATTGCGGTTTATACGTATATTTATATCCTGTTTTTTTTCCTTCTTTGTAGGTATAAATTAAATATAAAAGTCCTTTTTCCGTATAAAATTTCCAAAGACTATCCAACTTAAAATTCTTTCGGTTTCCTTCTGATTTAAGTCTTCCGTTCTCATAATAATTTTTCCAATAACCATCAGGCTTACCATCTTTAATTGTACCTTCACTCGATATTCTTCCGTTTGGATATCGGAGTTGATTGTACCCGTCTTTTGTTTCCTGGGCAATGGTTAAAACAGGCACAAAAAATACCAACGCAAATACAATGCTTAACTTTAAACGGCTATTTTTAATTATTCCCATTTTCCTGTTGACTCTCAAAAACCTGAATGGTTTACGAAAACAAAAATACTCATCTTTTGCTTACCCTCATTTTTCCAACCTTATGAACAGTATGAAATATAGTTTCTTTTTAAAATTTTATGTTGTTATTATATAGGGGTGTTAATACGGTTGAAAAGAAACCGATAAATTCCTTGCATATTCTAATTGTGGTTTCACTTTAACAGGTTATAAGAAGTAATGAGGTCATAATACACTGATAAACAATATTAACATAGTATATTAACACTATGTTAATACAGAATTAACAATGGCATTTGTTGGTAAGTAATTCAAAAAATTGAGGCTGAAATTGTTAATTCAAAACTCATTACTTGGGATAAGTAATTTGAAACTATCGGGAAATCCTGTTAAGGGAGTTAGGATATAAACAATTTGAAAGTCTGTTTTTGAAAGTACTTAACATTTTAGTAACGCTTATTAACAATGAAAGTTAATAAAAGACTAAGAAACTTTCCTTTTTTGACCTGCATTAATAATTTGAGGCTTAACTTTGTTTTTTTAATTATAGAATACCCCACCGAATGAAGATAGCTATTGGCAGCGACCATGCAGGATTCAGCTTGAAAGAAACACTGAAAGCCTACTTAAATAATAAAGGATTTAACGTAAAAGATTTTGGTGCTTATTCCGAAGATCGTGCTGATTATCCTGATTTTGCCCACCCTGTTGCAAGCGCAGTAGAACATAACGAAGTGGATAGGGGAGTGCTGATATGCGGAAGCGGCAATGGTGTTAATATTACAGCTAACAGGCATCATGGAGTTCGGTCAGCCTTATGCTGGAATGAAGAAATAGCTAAATTAGCCCGTCAGCATAACGATGCCAATGTAATAGCAATACCTGCCAGATTTATTACTATTCAAGAGGCAGAAAAATGTATGGATGCATTCTTCGCTACTGAATTTGAAGGTGGCAGACATACAGACCGTGTTAAAAAAATTGAAGCGTAAAGAACATAGATGACAACCAAATTAGAAACATTCCTTGCTGATTCCGACAAACGTGCATCCGATCCGGAACACAAAAGGAAGCTTTTATTCAATATAGGTCAGTACGACAAAAAGGTTGTTATTGGTAAACAACAATACTCCAACCTGCCTGCTGCTAAAAAGAAAGCGGGTGCCATTAAGACTAAAGTAATAGAGAACCTTGAAAAGTACCTGATAGAATTTGAATCGAACTTCAAGAAGAACGGTGGCAAGATAATTTGGGCTACAGATGCTGAAGAAGCCATGAAGGAGATAACCGACATCCTTTTAAAGGCAAATGCTAAGACCATTGTGAAAGCCAAATCAATGGTGACTGAGGAAGTAGAGGTGAACCATATTTTAGAGAAGCACCACATTGAAAGCCTTGAGACTGATTTGGGCGAAGTAATTCAGCAGATGGATGGGGAACCACCTTACCATATTGTTACTCCGGCTATGCACAAGAGTAAAGAAGATGTAGCTAAATTATTTCACGAAAAGAAAGGTACTCCAATAGACTGGACCCCGCAACAGATTACAGCCTACGTGCGTAAAATGCTCCGCGAAAAATATCCTACCGCTGATTGTGGAATCACCGGTGCCAACTTCCTGATAGCAGATATTGGGGGAGTGGCTGTATCGGAAAATGAAGGCAATGCTTTTATGTCTATCGCCTTCCCAAAAATACATATTGCCATTGCCGGAATTGAAAAACTTATACCATCTTTAGCCGATGTAGATCTGTTCTGGCCACTGTTGGCAACCCATGGAACAGGCCAACGGGTAACAGTATATAACAACATACTTACAGGCCCACGCCAACAAGGCGAAGTAGACGGACCTGAGGAAATGTATGTTGTACTATTAGATAATGGCAGAACGAACTTATTAGCCCGCAAAGAACAACGCCGCGCATTAAACTGCATACGTTGCGGTGCTTGTCTAAATGCATGTCCTGTATATAGAAACATTGGTGGCCATGCTTACGGAACCACATACAGCGGTCCTATTGGCTCTGTGATAACACCAAGTATGCGTGGAATGAAGGAGTTTAAGCACTTAAGCTATGCTTCAACGCTTTGTGGAAGGTGTACTGAGGTTTGCCCGGTAGAAATAGATATACATAATTTGCTTTTGCTTAACCGAAAAGATTCAGTGGAGGAAAAGTTCACCACCCGCAGCGAGGATACCATCTGGAGATTCTGGAGAAAGGCCATGCTAAAGCGAAGCCGGATGGAGAGGGGAGGAGCTTTCTTTAAAAATTTCATGATAAAGAAGTTCTTTAAATCTGCCTGGGGCGAACGCAGATCACTACCTACAGTTGCTCCTAAGTCCTTCAACCAATTATGGAAGGAAAGAAAGAAGGGTAAGCACTAGTCAGGTAAGAACAATAAGCAGAGTAGTAGGTTCAGCATGATCGCTTAATTGAATGAGACACAAAAAACCCTAAAGTCATTTCCTATCTAACTATTTTTAACAACCCCTCAAATCAAAAAACCCTATTTTTGACCTCCTCATAATTCGGGCAACAGTACCAGGTTTGTTAAGAATATTTGTTTTGAAACACACATTCAGTTTGCTTTTTTCTTATAAAACTAGTTTTATAAAAGCCATTGGTTTCTTGATTCTAACTATCGTACTTCCATTGATTTCTATGGCACAGCAAACAGTGCCTTCGGGCGATGGAAAAATAACAGGACGCATTGTAGATTCACTTACCAAACAACCTGTGGAATATGCTTCCATAAGCTTATCAATACAGGAAACCGGCAAGGAAGTAAATGGTATTACAACAGATGAAAAAGGAGACTTTGCCATTACAAATATTGCAAATGGAAATTATAAATTCCAGGTGTTTTTTATTGGCTATAAAACAGCTGAAATAGACAACATCGTTATTACAAAAGCAAAGCCATTCGTAAACTTAGGAGATGTGAAACTAAGTAGCTCGGCAGGCAAAATAGCTGAGGTAAAGATTGAAGCGGACCAACGAACCATTGAAAACAAAATTGATAAAACCGTTTATCATGTTGATAAGGACATAACCTCGCAAACAGGTGTGGCTACTGACATTTTGAAAAAAATACCCGAGGTGGCGGTTGATGTGGATGGGAATGTAGAATTGCAGGGAAACTCCAATATCCGTTTCCTGATCAACGGAAAACCGTCAACTATTTTCGGCAGTAACCTGGCCGATGTATTACAATCCATTCCTGCCAGCCAGATACAAAGTATTGAAGTTATTACAAGTCCCGGAGCAAAGTACGATGCACAAGGTACCGGAGGTATCATCAATATTATATTGAAGAAAAGCACAGCGCAAGGTATTAACGGCAATATATCCCTAACCGGAGGAACCCGGCTCGAGAATGGTTCTTTTAACCTGAATGCACGCAAAGGACATTTTGGAGCACATGCTTATGGAGGAGGGAATACCATGGTAACATCTACCACACCTAATAGCAGCAACCGCACAGGTTCTGATTCTTCGACTACACAAATACTGAGCCAAAGCGGTACAAGCCAGTTTAGGAGAGCCGGATATCAAACTGGGGTGGGTATTGACTGGGAGCCAACAACAAAAGATAATTTCAGTGCAGGAATGGATTATAATTATTTTGGGAATAATAATGTAGGCACATCCTACCGGGAATCCATAGCCAAAGACGCTTCAGGCAATGTCCTTTCCGATGTGAATGATCTAATCAACACATCCAGTAATTTTTACGTTCAATTCATTAATTGGGATGCTGATTACAAACGGACTTTTGCAAAAGAAGATCAGGAACTGGACATGTCTGTTAATTCATCGTATGCAACCGGAAATATATACTATTTGCAATCGCAAACCCATTTAACAGATAACTCGGTTTTCAACGGATCGTATGGCAATAACCCGGGATGGGATAAGGAAACCGACTGCTCCATTGATTATACCCAACCTGTAGATAGCAATCTTACCCTTGAAATGGGTGGAAGGGCTGAAATTACAGATAGAACAAGCACATCCAATGTTTATCTGCTTGACCTTGCATCAGATACGTATGGTTATAGTAATACCCAATCTTCGTCGCTTGATTACAAGAACAACGTATATGCCGGATATTTTTCCGGAACTGCAAAACTCTTCAAATGGGTGGATTTTAAGGCTGGAGTACGGTATGAATACACCCAGATAAATGCCAGCTTTTCCAATTCGGGAACGGTAATTACACCTGCTTACGGAAACCTTGTCCCTTCGGCAGTTATTTCGCACACCTTTAAAAATCGGCAGACCCTGAAAATCGCCTATTCACGCCGCATTCAGCGACCCGATTACATGGACCTCAATCCTTTCATCAATGCCAGCGATCCGCAGAATATATCTACCGGAAACCCTGCTCTAACACCGGAAATAGGCGATAAGATTGAACTTGGTTACAATAAAAGCTTTGAGAAAGGGGGAAATATGTATCTCTCGCTTTTTTACCGAGGAAATTCACACGACATTCAACCTTATACTACCTTTTACCCGACGTTTAAAGTAGGTGACTCGGTCTATACCAATGTAACCGTTAAAATGAATGCCAATATTGGTCGGGAGGATAATTATGGGGTAAGCTGTTTTGGCCAGATACCCATAACCCACCAGCTCAATGTTCGTTCGAATGTCTCCTTTTTTTACAGGAATATAAATACCGGATTCAGCACCGGAGGTAACATTAGCGGCTACAACTACCGCCTCAATGCGAATGCAACCTATGAGATAACAAAGACCTTTACCTTCGAAGCATATGGTAACTACAATTCAGCTCGCATTAATGCACAAGGCACCTTTCCGGCTTTTCTGAATTATAATTTTGCTATCCGTAAACAGATCTTCAATAAGAAGGGAAGTATTGCCTTTACTACTACCAACCCGTTTGATAAATACGTATACCAGACCACCAGCCTTACCGGGCAGAACTTTACCCTGGTAACCACCCGCGAAATGCCCTACCAGTCGTTTGGGGTTAACTTTACCTACAAATTTGGCAAGCTAGAATTCAAGAACGATAAAGGTGGAGATGATTCCGGCCAGGCCCCTCCGGAAGGAAATTAAAAAGTCTCAAAAAATTATTTGTTTTTCAATTAATAAATTTGTTTTATTGATATAAAATTACTTTTGCCCGAATACAATGAATTACTATAAAAATACTATGGAAAATACAATAAATAACTATGAAATTGGAAATCGGCATACTTTCTAATGTATTGAATTACAAGTTATTGATTTTTTATTTCATTGTTAAATACAATAAAATGCTTGTTTTTGTGTGAAATTATAGCCAATATAAATATATAAAATTGGCTGCGTAGTAAAAATATTTTTGCTTATTACAACCTTTTTCCTACTTTCCATACTGCAAAAATAAAGCATGGCAAAGTGTTTTCTTGAAAAGTCAATGACTGGTTGGAGCCCGACTGGCAAATAGTTGGAAAAGCAGGAGTAAAAACTGCCATTCCCTCCCCAAAACCTACCATTCAATAAGTCATTTCCGCCGTTTAATAAGTGGGGGTTGACAAAAGGGATTTTTATCATCATCTTTGTCGTAGAATTTAAAATAAAAATAATATGAAAAAATTACATGTCATTTTATTACTCATTCTCAGCACCACCTTTTTCAAGTTGAGTGTAGCTCAAAATCCTACCTATCAGCAAAAGCTTTACTATACATGTAAAGTATGGGGATATGCAAAATATTATCATTCCCGGGTATCGGTATGTGCCGTTAACTGGGATAGTGTTTTAATACGCTGCCTGCCCCTGGTAAAAAGTGCAGCCACCAAAAATGATTTCAACGATGCGCTCGATACCATGTTAAATGCCGCGGGTCCTATGGCACTAACAACTGCTCCGCCCTGCGATACCATGGCTCCGGAATTGAAAAGGAATTTGAATTCAGCCTGGATAAATGACACTATGCTAAGGGCCGATGTGCAAACCATACTGGATACCATTAAAAACAATTTCAGGCCACATGCGGAGTGTTCCGTGGAATACAATCCCAACGAAGCGGATGGAGGTTTTCTGAAGTTTCAAAGCGGTGATAGCTTAATTTTAAATGTGAATGCTTACACCAATTATCCCGATGAATGGCACAGGTTATTGGAAGTATTTGTTCATTGGAACATTATCAATTATTTTAATCCTTATGACTATATACATAACGAACCTTGGGACAGTACTCTTTACCATAATATCATTCCACTGGATAATGCAGCCAATGACCAAGAGTTTTATTACGCCTTCCGGAAAGTAACCTCTGAAAATGTGGATGCCCATACTGAAGGCGGGACATGGGACAATTACTGTAATTTCCCTGGTGGCGTTAATTCCTGGTACAGCCCTCTTCTTATTTTAAAATACATCCCCAATCAATATGTAGTGGTAAAGTCCGGCGTACCCGGAATTAATATAGGTGATGCCATTGTTTCCATAAACGGAATGAATACCAAGCAATGGGAAGACAGTTTGAAACCATACATTTCTGCGGGAGATACCGCAGTATTCCGGAGATTTGTCAGTTCATATATGCTGTATGGAAATTCCGGCGCAAATTGTACCATTGTCTATCTTGATAGCGTTAACAACACACATACGTTAGTTACCTCTTGTACTGAATATATTTATTCAAACTGGTTGGATTTATATGATTATGTTAATGGATATTTCCCGAATGATACGCTTGGGGCTGCCACTTATAGGTTATGGAACAATTGCAACATTGGTTATGTTAATATGGGGGAATTGCAAACTGGCGAAGTGAATAATATGTACAGCAATTTGCAGAATACAAGCGCAATCATTTTTGATTTGAGGGATTATCCCAATGGAACTGCATGGCCAATAACAGACCTGATGTATGCTAATTTTATGAATAATTCCAAATTTCTTATGCCGGATCCTACCTATCCCGGCACCGCTTATTGGTATTATCAGGGAAATGGAACGAACGGGAATCCTACTCCATATTTGGGTAAAGTAATATTGTTATTTAATGAGGTAACACAAAGTCAGGCGGAATTCAGTTGCATGATGCTGGGGGCTATGCCGAATGTTACAAAAATTGGGAGCCAGACGGCAGGGACAGACGGAGATGTTACCTATTTCGACCTCAGTCAGGATATGGCAACTATGTTTACCACCCTGAATACTTATTATCCGAATGGAGACAGTACAGAACGAGTCGGGATAATTCCGGATAGTGTTGTTTACCCCACCAGGACCGGGCTTTACCATGGCCGCGATGAAGTTTTAGAAAAAGCATTGCAAGTAGCTGGTTGTCCTACTTCCGTTCCATCTATTGTAAAATCTTCTGCCGAAATAACTATTTATCCAAACCCAAACAGAGGTGAGTTTACTTTATCAGTATCAAATGTGAATGAAAAATGCACTATAGAAATCTATAATGAAATGGGGCAGAAAGTAAAACAGATCCTTCGCTCCACTCAGCCTGCCCGAACTGGTATAGGCGGGGATGACAAAGTCATGGTGGACATAAGGAATCGGCCTAACGGACTTTACTTTTACCGAGTTGTTTCGCAAGCAGGTGAATTTTTGGGCGAAGGAAAAATAGTGGTGGAGAAATAGGGAAAAAATGTTCTCCCCGCATAGGGAGAGAGTAGAGTGGGGCAAGGCGCAGGGAAAAAAATTGTGTTTGTTTAGTTAGTGGTTAAAAAAAAGCCTCCTGAAATTTCAGGAGGCTTTTGATTTATATCTTTATAACTAATGTCCTTTTATTTGGTTCCGCCTTTTTTAAGGTTTTGTGATGCACCGCTAACAGGGGTTACAGAAGTATCCGGAGTTTTATTTTCAGATGGAGTAGCTGTTACCGGGGTAATCTTGCCAGGGCCTACCATAAATCTTTCATCCGCAAAGTTTTCCATCAATTCATGTTTGTCATTATAAAGCGCAGCGCGGTTAGCAACTACTTCATAGGTAAATGAGGCATTTGAAGTACCACCGTTCAGTTCCACTACATCAAATCCGGTAGCAGTTCTGTTGGTAACATAAACTCCATTGCATTGATCGTTCAATGTGATAATAACACGCAATGGGTGTTTTTCACTTATTGTAACATTATTGGCAAATAATTTATCCATATCCACATGCACCTTGCCGTTTACAAGGGTTGCACTTCCAAAGTCTTCAAACAATACTTCCGGTGCTTCAGGACAGGTTAATACCCTTGGCTGGTTCTTTTCATCCATTACCTCGGTACTTACCGAACCGTTACCCAATACTTTCCATCCACCACCAGCTACATAGGTGTACCATCCGCTTGTATTGGCAAAGTAACCTCCATAGGCAGTACCCAATCCCATAACACCATATGCACCCGACCCCATAACACCTTCGCTGTTTGTATAGTAAGAAGCATATGTATTTGTTGCACCCCAAACACCGGCATATGGGTTGGTATTTGTATATCCAATCACCCCAAAATTTTGTCCGTTACCCATTACACCTTCTCCAAGAGCAAAATAGGATCCTGCGCCGCCGCCTCCAATTCCAAAAACACCGTTACCGGGGAACGTGTAATTTATACCAAGAACACCAAATCCGGCGGTTTGTACTGTGGCACCCACAACACCACTACCTGTGCTACCTGCATTGCCTGTAACATTATACCCATAAACACCATTCGCGCTTGCAACGTTTGAAACACCTGTAATACCTGAAGGTGTGTTCGGGATTCCTAAAAGACCTCCATAATAACCAAAAATACCCGCATCGCCGACATGGCCTGTAGCACCTATATTACCCTGAACACCCCAGTTTTCGGAATAAACACCGCTTGAACCAAGATAACCTACGCCCTGAACACCCATACCATAGAATCCAACTCCATTGTACGTACCCCAGGCACCCACATTATTCGATGCAAACGCACCACCTGCTCCATTACCGGGCAATGCAGGCACGTAGTTACTTCCAAAGCCTCCTACACCTAAAGTTAATCCGACCGCAGTATTCCTACCCAATACACCAAAGGTGGATGTATTTTGAGTCACGCCATAAACACCTGCAGGATTGGAAGGAGCAGTAAGGGCTCCAATAAACCCTTCAACACCTACACTTGTTCCGGTTGCAACTGAATTGGAGCCTTGAACGCCAACGCCGTTACCAACATTGTCACTACCCTGAACACCATATCCGGTTGCAGAGTTTGAAGTTCCATTAACACCGGCTGTAGTTCCTGAGCCTGCTGTTTGGGTTCCCTGAATACCATATCCTGTAGCTTGTGCTGTAGTACCTAAAATAGCTGTAACGTCAGAAGCATTACCCGTTACAACCAATAAGGGTGCACCGGCCGGGAAACCATAAGCTGCTGTTTGAATAGCAGTTTCTGTGCCATTATCCTGAGCAATTCCAATACCAAGCTGCGTTCCTGAAGGAGTCCAGCGGGCAAGGTAATTAAGAGTTCCAGCACCGGTTGGTACAGTTCCGTTCTGCCATGAAAGTACACCTGCTGCACTTGAAGTTAGTACCGATGCTGCCGAAGGAGCCGGTAATGACCAAAGATCGCCGTTTGCGTCGTTAGCATATACTAAGTCAGCTTTGTTGGCAACGGGTTGGTTAAAAACCGTTCCTGTTGAAGCTAATCCATCAATTCGGGCTGTATTAGCAACACCTGACAGTTCTAACATACGGGCAGGTGCGGTAGTACCGATTCCAAAAAATCCGCCCCAGGTAAGTGACATTTTTGTGCTGAAATTTGTATAAAAATCAAGTCCGAATTGGTTGCCGCCACCGGTACGTTTAGATGCGATACCTTCACCACTGGCACTACCAAAGGTTAAACCGTTTCCGGTTACAAGTGCGTTGTTTATAAGTCCATTATTTTGTCCATTCTGGTCAATTACCATTCCGTTAAAAACACTCAGGTTTTGTTGAGGTGCTGTTGTTCCAATACCTACCAGTCCGGTTGGTGATACAAAGGTCATAATAGGTCCTGTTCCCACGTTAGAAACAACAAATTTTGCTCCGCCAAGGCCATAGGTTCCGGCACCAATATTCCACATGTAGTTACTTCCTGCTGAAGAAGATGCCGCACTACCAAAAGCACTCACATTACTAATAAACTGCATACTGGCTTCGCCATTTGCCACAGGGTTACCAACCTGTATTTGACCATATTGAAAATCCTGTGAAAAAACAGAGAGTTTACCCGTTGTAGTAGCTGCATTACCAATCTGCAACATAGTGGTTGGTGCAGTATTTGACACACCCACATTGCCTGTTCCGTTTGCAATACGTATTCTTTCATATCCGTTTGCAGCCATTATAAAATCAGCTGCATTGGTTGAACCGATAAAGTTGTTATTTGCAAGCACTCCAATTGCTGAAGTTGAGTGAACGATACCTGTATTACCTGTAAGTTTCCAGTTGGTGGCAGCACCGCCTCCTACACTTACCCAAGCAGCGCCGCTCCAGTAATAATACCCAACACCGCTACCCACAGCACCATTAGTGTTATACACCATCATGCCTACATCGCCTGCAGTTGAGGCGTTTGCAATTGGAGGGTTAAATGTTCCTAATGCCGATAGGCTCACATTGGGAATGATCAAACCCAAATTATTGGCGTTCCCGGTGTTTAAATCTAAAATGGAATTAATACTTGGGAGTGCTCCAGTTGTATTAATACCTACATTTTGTGCTTTTGTAGTAGTAACGAAAGCCACAGATAATGTAATGATTGCTAACCTCAAATAGTATTTTTTAACAATGGGCATATTAAGAGTTATTAATAATAATTAACAAATTTACGATATATATAACGCTAAAAAGGTAAAATATGAGGGACACATTACAATTTTAATACGGATTTAATCTATAAATGGTTCATAAAATAAGAATATTTTTAAAAACATATTGAATATCTGTATGATATAATCCAAAGGCGTTTTTTGGAATGGTATTTATAAACACCGACCAAATAAGAGCTTTCAATTTTTATTAAAATAATTATAGTATAACAAAAATGATATATATAT
>CAIPDV010000034.1 GCA_903863935.1 uncultured Bacteroidota bacterium | reverse complement strand
TTTAAAGATGGCCTGCTTAATGGAACAGTAAAAATGTATGATGATAAAGGAACATTAATTAAGGAAGAGCAATTCAAAAATGATGTATCACATGGAATCGCAAGAATATACTATCCAACTGGGGTTTTGAATTATGAAGAAGCGGATTCAAATGGTCTGTCAAATGGAGTTTCACGAAATTATTATCCAAGTGGAAAACTGTATAATGAATGGACTAACAGGCTAGGGAAAAAAAATGGAATTTTCAGGCAATATTATGAAAACGGAAAATTAGAATTTGAAAAAAAATATAATAACGATATGGTTGTTGAAATAAAAAACTACGACGAAAACGGCAAAGAAATCAAATAACAAAAAAGCATTATCTTTGAATTGAAAATGAGAAAAGAAGCAACGGATATAAGGACACTGCTTTTAAAGCACTTGCCGTTATTGCAAGCAAAATATCCTATTGCAAAATTGGCCCTGTTTGGTTCCGTTGTGCGTGATGATTATGAGCCTGAAAGAAGTGATATTGACCTGTTAGTGGAGTTTAATGGTGACATTGGATGGGAGTTTATTGACCTGTCGGATGAATTGGAGAAACTGTTAGGCAAAAAGGTTGATCTTGTTTCTCGTGGTGGCATTAAGCCAAGATATTGGGAGCAAATTAAAAGGGATATTCTTTATGTCTAAACGGGAACCCCGAATTATTCTTGAAGATATTCTTGATTGTGCCGGAAAAATACTTGCGTATACTAAAGAAATGCAATACCTTGAATTTCTTAATGACAGCAAGACAAGAGAAGCTGTATACAGGAACTTTGAGGTAATGGGTGAGGCAGCGAACAGAATGCCTGAAAATTTTATGGATGCTAATCCTGAAATAGAATGGCATAAAATTATTTCAACCAGGAATAGAATTATTCATAGTTATGATGAAATTGATGATATGATCATTTGGAATATCATACAGAATACGCTGCCGGGTCTTAAAACCATGCTTGAAGATTTATTGAAAAAAACATAGTAGTGTTGCTTATCAATATCCCTGCAAAATTCCCTCATCAATTGTTAAAATAGTAGTTATATTTGAAATATAAAATAATATCCTTTTTCTATGATTCGTAAAATTTTACTTGCTTCCATTTTTAGTATTTCATTTTTTGTTTCCGCACAGCCACAGGCTTGGTATTCTGTGGGTACGGGTATCACCGGAGATTATGGTGTGCTTACCGAAACCGTGTATAATGGCGAACTGTATGCAGGTGGCTGGTTTTACCAGGCAGGTGGGGTAATGGCCAACAATATTGCCCGCTGGAATGGGTACAGGTGGGATAGTGTTGGCTCCGGTTTGACGGGTGGCTATAACAACGTAGATGTAATGTGTGTGTATAATGGTAAGCTTTATGCAGGCGGGGCTTTTTTTGCCGCCAATGGCTTGGCTGCAACAAATATTGCCGTGTGGGATGGAACTAAATGGGACACCGTTGGTGGCGGGCTACTTCACTGCGGAGGCGGTGCCGGATGGGCCGATGCTATGTGTGTGTATAATGGTAAGCTTTATGTTGCGGGGGCGTTCTGCCATGCAGGAAAACTTACAACCGAGAATATAGCTTGTTGGGATGGAACTAAATGGGATAGTGTTTCTTCAGGAATAAATGACAGTGTTTATGCGCTTACCGTATACAACGGAAAGCTATATGCAGGTGGTCAGTTTACCCGTGCAGGCCATGTTTCGGCTT
>CAIPDV010000033.1 GCA_903863935.1 uncultured Bacteroidota bacterium | reverse complement strand
CCCTTCAAGTGTATATCCTTGTTCTTTGATTAGATTATAAAGTACTCTTATCTTAGAAATATCTTGTGCGGTATATTGCCTGTTGCCTCGGCTATCTTTGGACAAATCAAGGATAGTCGAAAATTCTTTTTCCCAAAAACGCAGTAACGAGGTATTCACCTGGAACATATCCGCCACCTCTCCTATAGAGTAAAACATTTTTTCTATTTCCTTTTCCTTGTATGGCATCTACCTTACCCCTTGTTTAAATTTTTCAATGAAGTTCCTTGTAAACTCTGAAAGAACAAGCTTGCCACTCATTTCAGCACGTTCCGCAAGCAACGCATCCCAGTTCTCAGCTCCTTCCCAAAATACTTTTTTAAGCATCATCATAGCTTCAGGGTTGCTATTGGAGAGTTTTATGGCAAGTTCTTCAACTGCTTTATCTAGTTCATTAATACTCGGATAAACATTGGCATACATTCCTTTTTCTCTTGCCCATTCTGCACTGAACCATTCACTGGCATTGATTGTGAGTGCCGCAAATGAGGCTTTGCCAACTTTTCTGTCCACTGCAGGGCCTACCACAAAGGGACCAATTCCTACATTCAACTCACTTAATTTAACAGATGCCGCTTCCGTTGCCAATGTATAATCCGCCGCAGATGCAATTCCCACACCGCCTCCAACCGCTTTGCCTTGTACCCGTGCAATAACAAATTTAGGAGCTTTACGAATGGCATTAATTACCGCTGCAAAGCCTGAAAAGAATTTTTTGCCTGTCTCTAAATCTGAAATAGAAATTAGCTCATCGAATGAGGCACCTGCGCAAAATGTTTTTTCTCCACCGCTTTTTATAACGATGACTTTTGCATCCGGGTTTTTCCCTGCATTTTCAATTTCTTGTGCAAGATTACGCAACAAAGTTCCGGGAAGCGAATTACTTTGAGGATGGAAAAATTCTATCGTTGCAATTCCATTTGAAATGATTGTAGCGACTTTGCCTGAATCCATGAAAATATTAATAGGAGTTAATAAAACCTGCTGAAAGCACGCTGTCTTCGGTTACTTCGCCATTCTCGCAGCGCAAAGTCCGTGCAGGAAATTTTTGCACTAGAGACAAGTTGTGTGTAGCAATAATTACAGAACAATCAGTTTCAGTAACACCTGATAATAACCGAATGATATCTTCCGAAGTTTCAGGATCAAGATTACCGGTGGGCTCGTCTGCCAGAATAATTTCAGGGCGATTTAAAAGTGAACGTGCTATTGCCACACGTTGCTGTTCGCCACCTGAAAGTTCATGGGGCATTTTAAAGCCTTTAGTTTGTAACCCAACTTTATCCAGAACTTCATTTATGCGTTCATCCATTTTCTCCTTATCTTTCCAACCAGTGGCATGGAGTACAAAGAGTAGATTATCCTTAACAGTACGATCATTCAACAATTGAAAATCCTGGAAAATAATACCCAGTTTCCTTCTCAATTGCGGAATTTGTTTCCTTTTTATTTTGCTCAAATCGTATTCTGCAATGTGTGCTTCGCCGTCCATCAAAGGAAGTTCAGCGTATAATGTTTCAAGTAAACTACTTTTTCCGCTTCCGGTTTTTCCCATCAGATAAATATGCTCTCCTTTCTTTACTTCTAAGTTTACACGACTGAGAATAAGGTTATCCCCCTGGTAAATGGCAACATTTTTAAGACTGATAGTTACGTTTGGCTCCATAATTTAAGTGCGTGTCGGGAGTAAAATTAAAATAATGTTTTTAATATCCGCAGATTATGGGTGTATATTTTTTTCTCCTCGTTAAAAATACCCAGATGGTCGAGTCGGTCAATATGTACTTTGCCCGATGAATGAATGATTTGCATATCAGGCAACACAATACCAACGTGGGTTATTGCGCCATCAGCATTATCAAAGAAAGCTAGGTCTCCCGGTTTTGCTTCTTCTGGGAAATCTAATGTTTCGCCTTGTTCCACTTGCATGGATGCATCCCGTAACAGTTTTATACCATTTAAACGATAAACCATTTGGGTAAACCCTGAGCAGTCAATCCCAAAAGGGGTTCTGCCTCCCCATAAGTAAGGTGTATTAAGATAAATAAATGCATCCTCCACTATTTTGGCACGTTTTGGTTTTGCTCCCGGTGTTGTTACGCTCCCTTGGAAACTGAATTTCTTTTTTTCAATAGAAAAATCCTTTCCTTTAATGAAGGGTAAACGGCTCCCAATAGTTATAGGAAAAGAAATATTTTCCGTGGTTTCTGTTATGATACCAACAATGTCAGATGAACGGGAATAGGCTTCAGCACTCAGTTTGTCGTACGTTTCTTTGGCTATTGGCAAATATTGTTTCCGGTCAATCCAACTTTTATACCCATCAATTGCCGAAGAAATATAAACCCAACTTTTATGCTCCTCAAGTATTTCAAAATGCTCGCCAAACAACAATTGCGTGGTCATTTCGCTCTTGTCAGAAGGTTCCCTTCGACAAGGCACAACACTCAAATTACAAAAGCCGTAAAGATTCATTTCTGATTAACAATTTTCAATTACCAATGCACTTGCACCACCGCCGCCATTGCAGATTCCTGCAGCACCATATTTTGCATTATTTTGTTTCAATACATTGATGAGCGTTACAATAATCCGTGCACCTGACGCTCCGAGTGGATGCCCTAAAGAAACGGCCCCACCATTTACATTCACCTTATCCGGATTGAGATTTAATATTTTACTATTAGCAATCGCCACCACTGAAAAGGCCTCATTAATTTCAAAATAATCAATGTCACTGATTTTTAAGTTCGCTTTCTCAATCGCTTTTGGCATTGCTTTAGAAGGAGTGGTTGTAAACTTTTCCGGAGCCTGTTCAGCATCGGCATAACCAATTATTTTTGCCAATGGTTTAATACCTAATGCATCTGCTTTTTCTTTGCTCATTAAAACTACGGCAGCAGCACCATCATTAATAGTAGATGCATTTGCAGCAGTAACGGTACCGTCTTTTTTGAACACCGGTTGCAAACTTGGTATTTTATCGAATTTTACATTTTTATATTCTTCGTCTTCACTTACTACGATTGCGGGCCCTTTGCGTTGTGGCACTTCTACAGGCACCACTTCATCTTTGAATTTTCCGGCTTTCCATGCTTCAGCAGAGCGAGTATAAGAGGTGATTGCATGTGCATCTTGTTCCTGGCGGGAAATATTGCATTCGGTAGCGCAAAGCTCCCCTGAAAGCCCCATAGGAGTATTGGTGTAAGGGTCAGTTAGCCCGTCAAACATCATTCCATCGATAAGTGTACCATTGCCCATGCGATAGCCTTTGCGGGCTTTATCTAAATAATAGGGTGCCATAGACATGCTTTCCATTCCTCCCGCAACTACCACATCGGCGTCACCAAGCAGAATGCTTTGCACTCCCCACATGATAGATTTCATACCCGAAGCGCAAACTTTATTTACAGTTGTGCATGGCACATTATCAGGGATGCCTGCTGCACGTGCAGCCTGGCGTGCAGGTGCCTGTCCAACACCGCCTTGTAATACATTGCCCATAAATACCTCATTCACGTTGGAAGGGTCCAGATTTATTTTGGCCAATGCCTGCTTAATTGCGGTTGCTCCCAGCATGGTTGCAGGAACATCCGATAATACTCCTCCGTAACTACCAATAGGTGTGCGGACTGCCGATACGATATAAACTTCTTTTGACATATTTCTTGTTTTGATTTATGTCCCAAAAGTAAGCCTTTTACAGGAATTGAGAGTTGAAAATCGAGAGTTGAGTATGTTCTTGCCAAACATTCAATTCTCAACTCTCAACTTTCCACTTTTTTATGTACGTTTGGGGCTATAAAAGACGTATTGAATACCTCCATTACTCTATGAATAAGCTCTCCAACGAACATACCCTAACCCATAGGGCACTGAATACTATGGTTATAGTGGCTGCCCTTGGCTACTTCGTTGATATTTATGACCTTATTTTATTCGGGGTTGTACGGACTCCCAGTTTGAAAACCTTGGGTTTTACAGGAGCCGATTTGATGAATAACGGCATTTTCATATTCAATATGCAAATGTATGGAATGCTTATCGGAGGTATAATTGGGGGGGTATTGGGCGACAAAAAAGGAAGGCTATCAGTTCTTTTTGCTACAATTTTACTGTATTCCATTGCAAATATTGCGAATGCTTATGTACATAACCTAACCCAGTATGCAGTTTTACGGTTTATTGCCGGACTGGGATTGGCGGGTGAACTGGGGGTAGGAATTACCCTTGTAGCCGAAATCATGTCGAAAGAGAAAAGAACTTACGGTACTATGATAGTAGGTGGGGTAGGAGTCTTGGGTGCGGTGGTCGCTAATATAGTAGCTAAGACTTTTGATTGGCAAAGTGCATATCTGGTAGGCGGGGTTTTGGGCTTGTTGTTATTGGCACTTCGGATTTTTGTCAGCGAATCAGGAATGTTTAATAAGCTTAAAGAAAGCGCAGTTAAAAAAGGCAACTTTCTAAAACTCTTCACTTCCAGGAAGAACTTCTTCAAGTATCTCTATTGTATATTACTAGGGCTGCCTGTCTGGTTTATTATTGGAATTCTAATCTTCTACTCTGCTGAGTTTGCCCAATCGGTTTTTCATATTCAAGGAACGATTGACCCCGGTACCGCTATCATGTATCATTATACAGGTGCATCCATAGGCAGCCTAATATGGAGCATGTTAAGCCAGTATTTGCATTCGCGGAAAAAAGCTTTGTGGTTTGCCTTGGCTACTTTAATTGTATTCACTTCGTGCTACTTTTTTGCATTCGGATTCACCTCCATCATGTTTTACCTGATTATATTTTTCCTGGGGATATCTCAGGGCTATTGGACTGTCTTTGTCACCGTTGCTTCCGAACAGTTTGGAACCAATATGCGGGCTACCGTTACCACCACTGTACCCAACTTTGTGCGAGGCTCGGTTACTTTGCTTACACTTTGGTTTAAGGATATGAAATCATCCTCTTTAGGAATGTGGAATGCCGCTTTAATTATTGGTGTTTTCTGCATCCTGCTTTCCCTTTTCTCGCTATATAAATTAAGCGAGACATTTGGTAAGAGTTTGGATTATGTGGAGGAGTAAATTCTCCTGAAAAAGGAAAAATAATTATATTGCGTTGAATTTCAATCTATAAAAATTCATCATGCGCGTCTATCTTGTTTCTTTATCAATTCTTTTGAGTGTGTTGGCTTGTAAAGGAAATTCTTTAGCGAAGAATTCAAATCCGGCTGGCGATAACGAAACCATAAAAAAGGCAAAAAACCTTGTTGAACACAAAAAGTATTATTCCGCTTTTCAATTGCTTGAAGAAGCTGATACCGGTAATGCAAAACCTGACATTGTATTACTGAAGGAAGATATTCTTCTGAATTATTTTGTTACAAGCATTTCGCATCAAATGTTTTCACTTATGGACATTAAAGAAGATGAAAATATTGAAGATTATCGTGGTAAGGAAGGCACCTCGAGTATGGTAGTATTTGAGCCCGATAAAATCCTGAATAAACTGATAAAAAAATATCCTACCAATTACAAACTGTATGAAGGGCTGGGGGATTTTTACGAAAGTGCACATAACCATTACGGTAGTAATTGGCTTATTGGGGAGGATAGTTTAAATGATTTAATAAGGAATAATTACCAGATGGCTATTGACCATGATGCTGCCGACTATCATGCTTATTTCAGAGTAGCGGTTTATTTGATACAAGATGACAAGGCTTATAGAAAAGCTATTACATATTTGCTCAAATCACATACCATGAATAAGGATTATACCGATGCTACCTATAATTTGGGATATGCATATTTATTATGCGACAGCCGCGATACAGCTATTATGTACGCCAAAATTGCAGATGATGAATACAAAGATCTATCACTAAAGGGTGATGCAGAAAGGATGATAGGAGAAATTTATGGAGAGAAGAATGATACAGCCAACTCTGTGAGATATTACGAAATGGCAAACAGAACAGATACAGGGAATTATTATAATATTAAATCGTTGCTAAATATTTATGTTGTTACTCATAATCCTAAGAGAAAGGAGTTGCTAAAAACATTTTTTGCACTTGGACCGGGAAACCCTACAATTTATAATGACCTTTACCAAATTTATTCCGACTCCATTCAGGGGTTTGAAGTGATTGCTTTTTATAAAGCGCAAATACCATTGTATACAGGCAATGATAAGGTACAAGGCTCTTTATATTTTTATCTGGCACGTACCTATTTAAGCTACGATAAAAAAATAGCAAAAGACTACTGCCTGAAAGCAAAAGAAACTTTCACTAAAATTTTTGATAAGGATAATGGCGTATTTGCGGCAATTGATAAGCTGATTGAATATGCCGATGGGAAGGAGGATAAATAAGGAGGTTTGGATTATTTGGAGGAGTAGGGGGTAAATAAGAATTAATAATTAGGAATTAGGAATGAAAAAGTGTCTTTGGTGTTCAAAAACAGAATTGAATACAACATTTCTGAACCTAGCCCATACTATTCCGGAGAGTCTGGGGGGAAGTTTTATTTGTGAAAATGTCTGTGATCCCTGCAACACGTATTTTGGAGCAAAACAAAATCGAAACGCAGAAATAGACCTTGCTATAAAAGAAACATTTTATGCTTCATATATCCGTTTTTTACTAGCCTTTAAACAAATTGGGAAATCAAAGGAACTTGCAAGGGTTAAATCGTTTTACTTTCAAATAAATATCGAAAAATTATCTATTTCAACAAAGCCTGCTTTTAAATATTTACCAGGCTTTCAGCAATCGTTTTGTCGCCAATTTAAGAAAGGATTATATAAAATGTTTTTAGAAGAATCCGAAAGACAATTCGGCAATGGACATAATTCAGAATTCGACTTTATTCGTGAATTTGCCCGGTTTGATTTAGGAGATCCTCCAGTATATTATTATTACAGATTATTACCTTTTATTACTACTTTAAAACCAATGATTAAGCCTGAGTTTAGTTTTGATAAAAGGCATTATCCTTATTTAGTTGAAGAGCCAGGTTTTTTTGAATTTGAATTTTTAGGGCATGTTTTTGGAATTCCGATTAGTCGAAGTTGGGACCTAGTAATACATAATTATTTAAGAAAAAGTAGGTCTGCCAAGGGTTCATATTTTAGATTTCCACCAATCAATATTAGAAGCATTACAGAAATTGACATATTTCTTAAATGCATTCATGATTAGGTTTGTGCCTTTCAACCTAGCGTTTTTTGAGTCTACACCTTCACCACCTTCCACTTGCCTTTCTTAAAATAATACAAGGCAATTAGTGCTACGAATGTTTCTGCAATCGGTGTTGCCAGAAAGGCTCCCGTGGCTTTCAAATCTAAACCTTTGGCTAAAAAATAAGCAAGTGGTATTTGAAATACCCAAAAGCAAAAAAAGTTAATTAAAGTAGGTGTTCTGGTATCTCCTGCACCATTTAACGCTTGAGTCATGGTCATGCCAATACCATAAAAAATATAGCCCGAACCAAAGATGCGTAATGATTGGGCAGCATAGCTTGCAATGGCAGGGTCATCAGTAAAAAAGCTCACTATAGGATGGGCAAAAACCAGAAACAACACCATTACAAAACTCATAAAAATGATATTGTATTTAGTGGTCAACATTGCGCTTTGTTCTGCACGGTCAATATGTTTTGCACCCAGGTTTTGTCCGACTAAAGTTGCTGCCGCATTGCTCAATCCCCAAGCGGGGAGAATAAAAAATACCACATTTCGGATTGCAATTTGGTATCCCGCCGATGCAGCCGTGCCACCTGTTTGTGCGACCAATCTCATTAATGCAATCCAGCTGCCACTCGCAATAATGAATTGTAAGGTAGCAGGCCAACCGATTTTAATTATCGATTTAATAACGTCAGTCTTAAAAGTAAAATGATGCAACTTAAATTTAATAATTCCTTTGCCATTAAATAAACGGAAACTCTGGTAAAGCACACCAGAACTTCTGCCGATAACGGTTGCTATAGCGGCTCCTTTCAATCCAAATAAGTGAATAAATATGGGGCATAGAATGATATTGACTCCACTCGCAATCCACAAACTTTTCATAGCAATAGCCGCATCGCCCGCCCCGCGAAAAATGCCGTTGATTAAAAACAAAAGCATAATGGCCATGCTTCCTCCAAACATGATTCGGGTGAATATGGCTCCGTCACGAACAACAGTGTTGTTGGCTCCCATGAGGGAAAGAATGTTAGGCGCAAATACTACGCCCAATGTTGTAATAAAGATAGTAACGCAAAAGCAAATAATGAGCGATTGTGCCCCTGCAACTGCTGCATTCTCAGGATTCTTTTCTCCAATTCTTCGCGCAACAATCGCTGTTGTTGCTGTGCTTAATCCAATTGCAATGGAGTAAATAAGTGTAATAACAGATTCAGTAAGACCCACGGTTGCAATAGCATTTTGCCCCAGTTTACCAACGAAAAACATATCAACCAACGCGAATACACTCTCCAAACTCAATTCTAAAATCATAGGAATGGCAAGCAGAATTACAGCCATGCGGATGCTACCGATAGTATAATCTTGCTCAACTCCATTCAGAGACAACTTAATAGTATGCAATATTTTCTTAAGCACTTTTTAGTGTAAAAAATCTTGGATTGGGGATTGCTAAGATAGGCGGATTGAGGGAAACAAAAAAAGGTGCGTCAAAGACACACCTTAATCTATAAGGGGGAACGGATGCCAGGGGCACCTCTAATTTTACTAATTTTTCCCGTCGTTCTTACGCATGTATTCCAGCACGGCTCGGGCTTGGTCATCACCTAAGTTTTGGTTAGGCATACGGGCAACGCAGGTAACCATTAATTGCTGGGCAACCAAGTCGCTGTCCAACATAACGTTGGTATTGGTAATAAAGTTCATAACCCATTCAGCGGTCCTGCGATCAGTAACGCCTTTCCATCCCGGGCCAACCAACTTTTCGTCGCTTAGCTTATGGCATGACATGCATTTGGAATCGTAAATGTTTTTTCCGCGGACAACCATGCTGTCATCTAATGGATGGGTAAGACGGATGTTGGTAAACTTACCAATCCCTTTATCGGCCGCCGAATCTTTTTTCGTTGTTGAAGGTGCCGCAGATGATGCATTATCAGCTTGCTTTTCGTTGTTACAACTAAAGAAGAAAAATACCATCAACGATACGGTTATAATTGAAATACTGCTTTTCATGTTTTTTATATTTTTAAGAATGTGCATTACAAAGTTAGTTAGAGAAGGGTTATTTTGCTTTTAAAGTTCTCATAAAGTTAAGTACCTGCCAGCGTTGGGCAACAGTAAGTGTTTTATCGTAGCTGGCCATTGGGGCTCTTCCCGTAGTTAGTTTCCAGAATATAGCTCCATCAGACTGTGCCTGAAATTTTGCTGAAGTGTGGTCAGCCGGTTTCGGATTAAGCCCAGCCGCCGCAATACCATCACCTTTTCCTTTATCTCCATGGCAAACTGCACAATACTGCGCATATATCTTTTTACCTGCGGCAACAGCGTCCGGTTTTCCTTTCAAAGGATTCTTAATAGTATCGGCTGATGCCGGAGCTACCCAAGGACCCTTTTGCTGCATTTTTATTTCGGTTGCAAATGACATTAAAATAATGGTTCCACTAATGAGGGTAAAAATTAGAGGAGTTCGTTTATTAAAAATATTTTTCATGGTAAATAATTCTCTTTATAATATTTGATATCTATTTATTCGCGTTCCCAATTTCAAAAGTCCGAAGATACTCGAATTTACAACATGATTACAATCATTATTTAAACGTGATATTTATCATGTTCTCTATTAAGCCTATTTTTGCTAAATCTGGTTAGTTTTGTAAACTCCTTAAATTACCCCCGGAATGGTTTCTAAGAAAATATGGGTCAATCTTTCAATCATCAACCTTTGCCTGGTGGCATCGCTCGGGGTATTGATGAGGAGCAAGATCATTTTTGATCTTCCTTGGATCGATTATAATCGCCTGGTAGATACACACGGCCACTTTGCTTTTGCCGGCTGGGCTACGTTGGTGTTACTTGTATTAATGGTTTATGAACTTCCGGGTACGCTTTACAATAAAGGGATCTATCAATTTCTTTTAGGAGCAATTTTCTTTTGCAGTTGGGCAACCTTGTTTACTTCACCGTTTGAAAAATGCAGAACCATTTCGGAATATGTATCATTTGTTAATATACTTGTTACCTATGTATTCTCTTGGGTCTTTATCAGGGATTTTCTTAAGACCAATGCAAGCAGAACTGTTAAGCTCCTTTCTGTTTCATCATTGATATACCTGGTGCTTTCATCTGCCGGTAGTATTATGCTGGCCTTTTTATTTTCTATTAAATCGCTGAATGCAATCCTATACCGTGATGCATTGTTTGGTTACCTGCATTTGCAATACAATGGATTCTTTACGCTTGCTGTCTTTGCTTTAATCTATAATAAGATAGCTTCAAACACTGACTGGAAAGCGAGAAAAGCTCTGCACTGGTTTGCACTGCTCCTATGTGTTTCTGTTATTCCTACCATGTTCCTCACATTTCTATGGCATGCAACTACATTGTGGGTTCGCATAGTATCAGGATTCGGCAGCTTATGCCTTCTTTCCAGTTTTGTATGGTTTGTAATAGCTGCACCTTTGTTAATGAAGGAATTCAAAATGGTTAAACCGGCGATCCGTTACATGATTGTTCTGTCAATTGCGGCTTTTTTGGTAAAGATATTAATGCAGAGCCTCACTTTTGTTGATTCAATCAATGTGTTAGTATTCGGTAACAGACCAATGATAATGGGTTTTTTGCACCTGATTTTTCTGGGCTTTGTAACTCTCTTTGTAATGGCATATTTTGCGCAAAAAGGATATATTGATATCCGAAGCAGGTATAGTAAGTTCGCATTTATGATATTTACCATAGCTATATTGATTAATGAAATACTGTTGATGCTGCAAGGTTTAGGAAATATCTTCCTTGCAAGTAGTCCGCTATTCCCATGGTATTTATGGGGAGCAGGTATCTTACTTCTCATTGGAATAATACTTATTGCAGTAGCAAGAATCAGAACAAAACAGGAGTAAGAGGGTGATTAAATTGCCGTTCGGGCAATTAGCGTATTCATAACTGTGGAAATCTTAAAATCGTGCTTTTCGTAATACCTCAAATTGTTTTGAAGAGTTATATTTCCGTAAGTAACTGCAATAAAAAAGGTGCGGGTATGACCCGCACCTTACACTAAGAGTTCATTGTTACTGATCCAACTATATTTAGTTGGCTGACTTCAGGAATTCTACGATCTTCTTGGCCTCGGCATCGGTCAGGATAGCCTTTTGGTGCATATGTTCAACTGCTGCATCCCATTGGTCATCGCTGAAGGTATGTGGGTCAGGAGCATTGTGGCAACGGTTGCAGTTTTCGCCCCATAACTGGGCTCCCGATTTATTGGCAATATCTTCAGGCACTTTGCAAGCATTTATCATTGCTGAACCAGCTACTGCTAAAGCTATAGTAGCTAAGGTAAGTTTTATTTTTATTCTGTTTTTCATGATACTAATATTTTATTTGTTTTATACTTTATGATCTGATATTTTAGAAAAACCACATTCCTCTTACAGTAATTGCCGATGCAGTAGGCATTCCTGATTGAGTATAAATATCATAAGCAACATTTATCGGGGTTTTCCAGGTATACCAGTAAGTAAGGCAAATGGTTGTCTGATTAAGTGGTTGAGCACCCCAAGGGGCATCTGTAGGAACTTTTAACTGACCAAGCCTTGCGCCTAATTCCAAATTGCTGAGGAATCGGTTGGATGAGCCGCTGAGACGGAAAGTAACACCAGCATACCATCCAGTCATTGTGTTTGTAAAATTTGGAAGCAGATTTACCGTGTCTGAAGCGTTTGCTTTTGTATTGGAAGTATTGGTGTATTCATATTGACCTTGCAAGCGTATCATCAACGGATTAAATGTATGGTAGTAGTTCAAGTATGCTGCCATAGTAGTGTTATTGATTTTTTCATAGGGAGTGCCTGCGTCGCCGGTAGTGGGTGCATATTGTCCTGAAACACCAATTTCGAGACTGGAATTGGAAAATGGTAAGAATCCAATTTCACCGCCAAACGCTTTGCCTTCATTGTTGTCGGTATAATTGCCATAATCCATTAATCCGGCACTTGCGCTATCGGTTAATAACCTCGGACCGTTAACTACATATAACTGATAATGCAATTTCGAATAGCCGCATTGAAAAGCACCCTGAATTCCAACACCAGATTGGGTTCCGGCACTTATTCCCATACCAACCGGGTCGGAGCAATAACGATTTGTAAAATCATCAAGGATTCCTTCATATAAACCAACTCTTGGTTGAAAGTTACCACCAAAAATATTAAGCCCGTTTGCTATGTGGTAATAAATGATAGCTTCGTTAAGGCCTGCGGTAGCACCTCCACCAGCACCAACTCCGGGATTTGCGGTTACGCCAAACTGTACATCAAGGAACAGCCTGTCGGTAATTTTAACCAAAGGCATAATCATTACACCCAATGGATCTGTTCCAAACGAGTTGGATCTCATTTCGGGCATACCATTAAATGCAGGAATTTTTGTGCTTTGGAATGAAGTGAATACTTCACCGGCCAGTAAAAATTTTTCACCTCCGCCCTGTGGTGAATTAGGTACATAAGTGGAATCTGCCTGTGCCAATAGATTGGCGGTTGGGGTTACCAGCATCCCCGCCATTATCAGCGTTGCAAATACATTGTTTACTTTTGTTTTCATATTACTTTTATTTTTTATAGTTTGAAATGTTTGGTGTCACAAAAGTGATTCAAATCACATAGGGGCAATATGACAGTCCTCATAAGATTTGCATGATTATTATCACGTTTAAAATTCGGGATAATCAATAAACGATAGGTAATCAGCAGATGACAGCTTTTTAAAATTCTACGGATTGTATTAGATTTGCACCATTCAATCACTGGTATATTTAAAATAAACAGATATAGCTGAATAATTGGCATCAATAAAAATGAAAAAAGTGCCTGTATTAATGTTATTTATGTCTTTCGTTTTGGTAAGTTGTATTCCCCGTTACCTTATTCCAAATGAAACTGATTTGGCAACCGCAAAGGGGCATTGGGCAGGAACTACAACAATGGAGTTAAAACAGGGGTATAACATATATATTGATCAATGCACCGATTGCCACCGCCTAAAAAAGTTGAAAAAATACACGGAAGAGGAATGGTTGAAGGTAATGCCTAAAATGGGCCGCAAAGCACACCTTGATTCTACACAATACGCTAGCGTATTGCACTATATACTCTCTAAAAGAGAAGATATTCTTGCCAAAAAGAAAAAGTAAGGAATTCCGGTTTAACTTCTATTTATTCATAATTTAATAGCTTTGCAGGTCTTTATAAAGTAAAATAAGATATATGCAAAATCTTTCATCTCGGCTTGCCAGGCTTTCTGAATCACAGACAATAGCCATGGCAAGACGTAGCAGGGAACTTAAGGCTAAAGGAATTGATGTTATTAACCTTAGTCTTGGCGAACCTGATTTCCCAACACCGGATCCTATTAAACTTGCAGCCATAAAAGCGATTGAGAAAGATTTTAGCCATTATACGCATGTCTCAGGCTATTTGGAGTTACGGGAGGCTATTACAGTAAAATTCAAAAGAGATAATAACCTTGATTTTGAGGCAGACCAGATAGTTGTATCTACAGGTGCCAAGCAATCAATTGCGAATGCAATTCTTAGCATTATTAATCCGGGCGATGAGGTAATAGTACCGGTACCATACTGGGTAAGCTATCTGGACCTAATTAAATTAGCCGAAGGCAAACCTGTTTTGGTGGAAGCCGGAATTGAGAATGATTTTAAAGTTACTCCGGGTCAGTTAAAGAATGCAATAACTCCACGTACCCGGTTAATGATATTCAGTTCACCATGTAACCCGACCGGAACTGTTTATTCCCAAAAGGAACTGGAGGAATTTGCTGAAGTATTTGCTGCATATCCGGATATATATATTATATCGGATGAAATATATGAACACATTAATTTTATCGGTCATCATTATAGCATCGGCAGAATAGAAGCTATAAAAGACCGTGTAATTACCGTTAATGGACTTTCCAAAGCATTTGCCATGACAGGATGGAGGGTTGGTTATTTAGGTGCTTCAAAAGAAATTGCAAAAGCATGCGATAAAATTCAGGGGCAAATAACTTCTGCAACTTGTTCTATTGCTCAAAAGGCTGCCCATACTGCTGTGCTATTGGATCCTTCAATCACTTTTTCAATGCGCGATACTTTTCAAAAGCGCAGAGACAAGGTGTTGGAATTAATGAAGGACATTCCGGGATTAAAGACAAATAAACCTGACGGTGCATTTTATATTTTCCCCGATGTTAGTTATTATATTGGCAAATCATACGATGGAACATTAATTAAAAATGCAACCGATCTGTGTTTCTATTTGCTCGATAAAGGGCTTGTGGCATTGGTGCCAGGCGCGGCTTTTGGCAATGATAACTACATTCGTTTTTCATATTCGGCTTCGGAGGAAATTCTGGTTGAAGCATTAAAAAGAATGAAAGAAACGCTGGCACTACTTAAGTAGAAAGTTTATAAAATTAGTAAAGTGGAAAGTAAAAACTTAACTAAAATATTCGAGTCATTCAATAAGTTGAAGGTATTAATTATCGGCGATATAATGCTGGACGTTTATTACTGGGGCGATGTGAGTCGTATATCACCGGAAGCTCCTGTGCCTATTGTAGCGGTTCGCCAAAAAGAAAGCCGCATGGGCGGTGCCGGAAATGTTGCCATAAACATTCAGGCAATGGGTGCAACACCTATTTTGTGCAGTGTTATTGGGGATGATAGTAACGGAGAAAGACTTATTAAAATACTGGAAGAAAAGAAACTTTCTACGGATGGTATTATAACCACAAAGGACAGGCCTACCACCACCAAAACCCGCATTATCAGCAGCAACCATCACATTGTTAGAATTGATGATGAAACCGATGAAATAATTGGAGATAAACAATCTAAAAGACTTTTAGCTGAAATTCAAAAATTCATAAAGAGAGGCAAAATTGATGTTATCATTTTTGAAGATTATGACAAAGGTGTGATCTCTGCTGACCTTATTAAGAACGTTATTGCACTGGCTAAGAAGCACAAAATTCCAACAGTGGTTGATCCTAAAAAGAGAAATTTTACAGCCTATAATGAAGTTACCTTGTTCAAGCCAAATTTGAAGGAACTCCGCGAAGGACTTGGCGTTGATTTGCAGGCAGGAGATTTTAAGCACGTTCAACTTGTTACTGAACAATTAAGAAAGAAACAAAAAATTGAAAGTGTTCTGGTTACACTATCAGAGCATGGAGTATTTATCAATTCCGAAAAAGAGAAGAAACTGGTACCTGCCCATGTACGTAATATTTCAGATGTTTCCGGTGCCGGAGACACGGTTGTAAGTGTGGCAGCATTATGCTGTGCCTTGCATCTATCGCCATACGAAACAGCTTATCTGTCGAACCTGGCAGGTGGACAGGTAATAGAAAAGGTAGGTGTGGCGGCAGTAGATAAAAAGCAATTCCTGAAAGAGGCTCTTCAATTCATGAATGGAAAATAAATGAGCGCGGCGTCTCCCATAATACCATACGATAATCTGAACCTCGGGAAGAAGGAACAGGTAAAGAAAATGTTCAATAGCATTGCCGGCAGATATGATTTTATGAATCGTATCCTAACCATGCGCATCGACATTTTATGGAGAAGGAAAGCTGTTAATCTGGTAAAGAAATATCCGCATGATTCAATACTCGATATTGCTACTGGAACGGGTGATTTTGCAATTGAACTGGCAAAACTAAAGCCCGCTAAAATTACAGGTATAGATATTGCCGATAAAATGCTTGAGATAGGTAGGCAAAAGATTGAGCAAAAAGGTTTATCAGGTAAAATTGAAATGATGGAGGCGGATAGTGAGAACCTTCCCTTTCCGGATAACTCCTTCGATCTGGCAACGTCAGCATTTGGCGTAAGGAATTTCGAAAACTTAAATAAAGGTCTTTCGGAAATGCGCAGGGTATTAAAGCATGGTGGAAGGGTACTGATTCTTGAGGCATCAGAACCTCAGAATATGCCATTTAAGAAGCTGTATAAGGCTTATATGAGTAAGGTATGTCCTGCAATAGGAGGAGCATTTTCTGAAAACAAGGCGTATGATTACCTGAATAGGTCAGTAGCTGCTTTCCCTTCCGGAAAGAATTTTGAAGCCGAATTGGTAAAAGCGGGGTTTTCTGATACACATTATATACCTTTAAGTTTTGGTGTAACGTCAATATACATAGCTAAGAAATAGGATGGAGGGAAATAAAAAACTACTTTAACCGTTAATTACACATATGTTTCGCCCGAATCACTCATTTTTTCCCCGGTCGTTAAAGTCACTTTTTAGTTTGAAAAAGCTGCTAGTGGCCATTATGCTTTTATGCAGTATTAAAGGCCAAAGCCAGCATACACTTAATCTTCCGGCATATACGCGTGGGCATATTCATTTCGGGTTTATTATTGGTATCAACTGGGCCGATTTTGTGGTGGATCCTGCGCCTAATATGTCAAGTGTATCCGGGGATTCATTGAAGTACATCAGGTCGACCCCGCAAATTGGTTTTGATCTGGGTATTGTAACCGAATTGAAATTATCGCAATACTTAAAGCTCAGGTTTGTACCTTCCTTAGGTTTTTCAGACAGGCAAATAGACTATTATTTCATTGGAAAAAGAGACACATTTACTGCAACCAAAGATGTTCAATCCGTATTTCTGAATTTTCCGCTCGATATAAAACTGATCTCTAAACGGCTGAATAACTTTGAAGCTTACGTTATAGCCGGAATGAAGTATTCTACAGATCTGGCTTCTCAGAATAATGTTAACCAAAACCTTGCAGGTGTTCGTGCAACAGTGCGTTTAAAGCGCACCGACTGGTCTTACGAAGCCGGTGGGGGAATAGAATTTTATTTGCCTTTCTTCAAATTCGGGCTTGAACTGAAAATTTCACAGGGATTGCGAAACCTGATAATTCCGGATAGTTCGATTTATACCAAATCGGTTAATTCGCTTACATCGAAAATTTACCTGCTATCTTTCACCTTTGAAGGCTAATTATAACCTCTCAATGTAGAAGCAATTACGCCATTGCAGGCACCTCTATTTTCGCACTTGTTTTCTTAATTGCATTTATTCCGCCCTCCACATTTGTAAGGTGTGTAAATCCATTCTTTTCAAGGATGGAAGAACCAACCATAGAGCGATATCCTCCGGCGCAATAAACATAATAGTGTGCATTTTTATCCAATAGGTTTACCTTTTCAGAAAGTTTGCCAAGCGGGATTGTAATTGCATCTTTAACCATGCCATTTGCTACTTCCCCTTCATTCCTCACATCCAAAGGTTGTGCATTTCCTTTTTCTAATTGGCTGGCAAATTCTTCAGCGGTTATGGAGTGAATTGATTTTACGGCTAATCCCGCATCATTCCATGCGTTAACACCACCCTGCAAGTACCCTTTTACTTTATCATAACCAACTCGTCCGAGACGCAAAACAGATTCTTTTTCTTTACCCTCATCACAAACCAGAATGAGTGGCACATTGTCAATTATGGTTCCAACCCAAACGGCAAAATCTCCGTTAAGCCCAATATTTATAGACTCAGGAACGTGGCTTTTAGCAAAGTCCATAGGCATTCGGGTATCCAGAATAAAAGCACCCGATTCTTTTTCCAGAATGAAATTATCTACAGAAAGTGCTTTTACATTATGGCCCAAAAGGCTGTCCATATCTTCCTCATATCCTGCCCTGTTTATTTTGGCATCCATGAAGAAATATTTTGGCGGGGTTGGTAATCCTGAAACCATTGTTTTTACAAATGTTTCACGATCCATTGGTTGAAGCGCATAGTTATTCTTACGTTGTTCGCCAATAGTTGTTGTAGTTTCCTTTCCAATATTTTTACCACAAGCAGAACCCGCACCATGACCGGGATATACAATCACGTCATCCGATAATGTTTTCAGTTTTTCTACCGAATCAAACATCATGGATGCAAGATCTGCGGTAGTCAGGGTTTCGTTGGCTGCAAGATCAACACGGCCTACATCGCCCACAAACAAAGTATCCCCGGAGAAGAGTGCATAAATTTTTCCATTCGCATCTTTTGCAACAAAGCAGGAAGATTCTTTGGTATGCCCCGGGGTATGTATGAGTTGAATTTTTTCATTTCCCAAAGGAAAATCTTGTCCATCGGTACCCACAATAATATTGTAAGAGGCTTTAGCCGTAGGTCCATACACTATTTTAGCTCCGGTTTTCTTTGCAATGTCAATATGACCGGAAACAAAGTCAGCATGAAAATGTGTTTCAAAAATGTATTTTATTTTTGCGTTTCTTGCTTTAGCTATATCAAGATATTCCTGAATATCGCGCAAGGGGTCAATAATGGCCGCTTCTCCTTCCGATTCGATGTAATAGGCAGCCTGTGCAAGGCATCCGGTATAAATCTGTTGTATGTACATTGTCAGGGTTATTATTTGCGCAAATTTAAGAAAGTTAAATTTAAGAGAATGTGAGGGGGCTTACGAAGAGCAAAAAAAAGCAGAAAAAACTGAAAAATAACAGGAGGATAACAGATAAAATAACAGGAAGGTAACAGGGAAATTAACAGGAGCATAACAGGAAAAATAACAGGAGGGATAATTTTTATGTATGTTGATTATTAGTTAGATATGTGGAGATGCCCTGTTAAATACAGAAAATAGAAATACCACAATTAAGAGAATTCTTACTAAAATGATGCTCCGGATTTCGAAATTTTGATTCATGCCTCAAAAATAAGGCATGAAAAATGCATTTTTTGAAAAGTCAATGACCATGGATTGTAAATTAAACAAAACCAAAAGGTTATAATTTTGAAGAAAACGAGTTAGTAATCCTTTCCTGATCTCAATTTTTTCTTTTCCGAATGAATTTTCTTGGTTTTTAACCTTTTCATCTTGCTTTGTTTGCTCCGTTTGGTTGGTATGCGTTTCTTAGCCTTTTTGAATGTCTTTTCAAGATGGTTGTAGAATTTTTCAATTGTATTCTTTTTATTCGCAAGTTGGCTGCGGTCCTCCTGTGAAACGATTTTCAGAATGCCTTCTTTATTTATTAAACTGGCCAGTTTTTTTGCTATCAAACTTTTTTGTTCATCGTTCAGCAGATTTGAATTCAAATAATCAAAATGAAGTTCTACCTTCGTGTCTAATTTATTTACGTTTTGACCACCTTTACCACTACTTCGGCTAGCTGTAAACTTCCATTCGGAAGAAAAATCCGTATCTCTGATAGTATGCATTCAGTTTATAAATTTTGTAAAGTTACAAAGTTTGTAAAGTTTATGATAGTTTTTTACTTTATAAACTTTATGACTTTTTCCTCATTTGCACAAACACAACAGGAATATTACACTAAAAAATTAGGTACTTATTTCTCGCATAATCAAACGAAAAATTATATTTCAATTACAAAATTCGGAATCTGTATTTTCAATGGTCAATCGGACCAGACGGAGATATATTTAAGCTGGGAGAATGTGAATTTACTATCGCCACTTATAAGTACTATTCCTGAATCTGAATTAAAGAAACTGCTCCTGGATAAAATTGACAGCGTTCCGTATTATGTGCAGAAAGATTCAATTGGAGTAAGGAATCCCCCACGCTCAATCAAAGGAATGAAAATAGCCATAGACCCGGGCCATATTGGCGGTGCATATCACATGGGAGAAACAGAGAGCCGCTGCATGACACTTTCAATTGACAGTTCCAAGCAAATTGAACTTGTAGAAGGGAATCTTTCATTTTTTACGGCCCTTATTTTGAAGCATAAGTTAGACAGTATGGGTGCCCAGGTTATGCTTACAAGAACGGATACAGGCCTGTCTTCACTTGGTATTACTTTTTTTCAATGGAAGAAAAAAATAAAAAATAAAAAATATCTTGACAGTCTTATAAAGAATAATCTCATTTCGGAAAAAGGGCTGTTATTACTTAAGAAGCATTTAGATGATAAACAATTGTTTGCCCAGGTATTCGCCTCGGTAGATATGGCTTCCAGAGCAAAAAAGATAAACGCGTTTCAACCGGATGTAACGGTTGTAATACATTACAATGTAAATGAAAAGAATCTGGGCTGGAACCATACGACTGACAAGGATTACGTGATGACCTTTGTTCCAGGTTGCGTTACCGCTGAGGATTTGAAAACTGTTGCCGGAAGATTGAATTTTATACGGCTATTAATTAGCCCCGATATTGAAAATTCGGTGAAATTGTCTTCAGCGGTTGTGAAAAAACTTTCATCAAAATTAAATGTTACGGTTGCCGGACAAAGTGATGCAACGTATTTATCTCAGGCTTGTCTTGCCACACCTCAAAAGGGAGTCTACTCGCGTGATTTAGCTCTTACACGCCTTATCAAGGGCCCATTGGTTTATGGTGAACCGCTATATCAGGATAATAATACGGAATGTTTATTGCTTACTGCTAAAGATGATATAATAGCCGGCAAGGCAGTTTCAAAAAGAATTGAATTGGTTGCGGAGGCTTATTACGAGGGGATATTGGAGTATATAAAGTAACTATTGCGGATCTACATCAATCTTAATCCTGGTCTTTGCAAAATCTTTTCCTTTTTTCAAAAACTCATTTATAGAATCAGTAACCATATTTTTCATTTGAAGGGAGTATTTCTCTCTCTCAATCTTCAGTAATATTTTTTTCTGGAAAAAATTCTGAACGCGTGTAACAACGGGGTATTCCGGGCCAAGTACTCTGTCGGCACCAAATCGTTTCTTTAAAGAATCGGCAAGTGCGGGGGACATGGCGTCTAAGTCCATCTGACTTTTGTGACTGAGTGTTATTTCGATCAAACGTGTAAACGGAGGATATGCAAAATTTTTCCGTTCTTCAATTTGGTCGGAATACATACCAATATAATCGTTAGCCATCACCCTCGCAATAACAGGGTGGTGCACATTGTAAGCCTGCACAACTACTTTGCCGCGTTTGTTTTTTCTACCGGCACGCCCGCTCACCTGTGCCAGCATTTGAAATGTTTTTTCAGTAGAACGGAAATCAGGGAAGTATAAACCCGCATCGGCATTAAGGATCCCGACTATACTTACATTATCGAAGTCGAGCCCTTTGGTTACCATTTGCGTGCCAACTAATATATCGACTTTCCTTTCTTCAAATGAATTAATTATTTCTGTATGCGCATTCTTGGCACGAGTAGAATCCAGGTCCATGCGGGCAATCCGGGCTTTCGGAAAAAAAACTGCCAGTTCCTCTTCAATTTTTTCCGTTCCAAATCCTTTCGTCGAAATCAGAGGGCTTCCACAAGCAGGACAAATTTTTGGCAGTTGAATGGAATAGCCGCAATAATGGCATCGTAACAGGTCTGCTTTTTTGTGGTAGGTTAGGCTCACATCGCAACGTATACATTGCGGAACATTAGCGCAAACCTGACACTCTATAAAGTTGGCAAAGCCACGCCTGTTCTGAAAAAGAATCACCTGTTCGTTATTGTTCAATGCTTCTTCCACACATGTTAGTAAATGCGGAGTGAACATCGATTTCATTAATTTTTTTCGGGTGTCTTCCTTTAAATCACAAACAACTATTTCAGGCATTTCCATTCCACCGAAACGTGTAAATAATTCCACCAACCCAAATTTTCCGGATACCGCATTATGGTATGTTTCCACCGAAGGTGTGGCCGAACCAAGTATAACTTTGGCATTATTTAACGAGGCGAGGTAAATTGCCGCATCGCGCGCATTATAGCGGGGTGCAGGGTCCTGCTGTTTGAAGGAACTGTCATGTTCTTCATCAATAATAATGAGCCCAAGATTTGAAAAAGGAAGAAACAAAGCAGAGCGTGTACCTACAATTACTGAATAATCAATTTTAGTGGGATTTATAAGCCCATTCCATATTTCCACCCGTTCGTTATCTCCGAATTTAGAGTGATAAATTCCAACTTTATTTCCCCAGCGTTTTTTCAGGCGGTTTACCAATTGAGCTGTCAGTGCTATTTCCGGCAACATATAAAGCACTTTTTTATTTTGCTTTATTGCATCATCAATCAGTTGCATGTATAATTCTGTTTTGCCGCTGGATGTTACACCATGTAGTAAAACAACGTTTTTATCTTTGAAAAAAGTCTTTATTTTTTCAAGTCCTTCCTGCTGTGTGAGCGAGAGTTCATTCGATTCTAAAATTTTTTCTTCCGACAGTTTCAGTCGTGAAACCTCCGCCTCATAAATTTCCAGTATGCCTTTTTTTACCAATGAATTTAAAGAGGAGAGTGAACTTCCGGAAGAATTCAATAATTCACTTTTCTTAACAGGGACAGGCTTTTTAGTGTGCCACTCGGAAAGTTGCAAATACTTCATCAATATCTCCAGTTGGATTACAGCGCGCTTTTCAAGTTCGTTAAAAATGCTTTGCAGTTTCTCGTCCGTAATCTGTTCAGTGAACCGTACATAACTTTCTTTTTTCGGTTTGAATTCACCTTTCATTTCTTCCATCACCCGAGCAGCACCTTTTAAAATAAGGCTTTGAATTATGGGCTGAATATTTTTTATTCCGAGAACATCGGAAGCCTCTGCCATACTTAGTTCAATCTTTATTTCAAGTTCCGAAATAAGTTTCCATTCTTTTTCCGTGAAATAATCTTCGGCAACTTCTTCAAGCGAAAAGTTCTCATTTTTTATAATTCGTGTTTCGCTGCTGAAGCGCAGACCTGAGGGCAATGCAGCATTCATGACATCTCCAGGAGTGCACATATAGTAGTTCGATATCCATTCCCAAAAGGCAAGCTGTTCCTTATTTACAATTGGCTTTGAATCTAAAATGTCCTGAATGTATTTGGCCTCATAACCTTTAGGTGCCTTGTTATGGATTTTAGAAATAACACCCACATAATATTTGGTTTTACCAAATTGAATTACTACCCGCTGACCCTGTTGTACCAATTCGTTCCAGTTATTGGGTATGCGATAGGTGAAAAGGTTATGAACGGCTAGCGGAACTATAACATCGGCAAATAAGGTGGTGCGTTCCTGGGTGGACATAAAAATGAATTATGCAATTTTAGCGATTTTTGAGGTGATGATAAAGCTATCTTTGTCCAACGCAAATAATAAGTATGAAAATTCTGATTAAAAATATAAAAACGATTGTTCAGGCAAGGACTGCCAATAAAGATAAAGTTTCAGGAAAAGAAATGGCAAATTTACCTTGCATTAATGATGGGTGGATTTCAATTGAAGGCCATACCATCACTGGGGTAGGGGAAATGAAAGAAGGCTTGCCAACTGAATTGCAATTCGACCATTTAATTAGTGCAGATGGACAATTTGCTTTTCCATGCTGGTGCGATTCACATACCCATATTGTTTATGCCGGAAGCCGTGAAGGAGAGTTTGTAGACAGGATAAAAGGCTTGACTTACGAGGAAATTGCCAAGAGAGGAGGAGGGATACTTAATTCGGCTGAGAAGTTAAATAATACGTCGGAAGATGAATTGTTTGAAAGCGCGAGGGCTCGTTTGCACGAAATGGCCATGAATGGTACCGGTGCTGTTGAAATTAAAAGTGGCTATGGATTATCGTTCGATGGAGAAATTAAAATGTTGAGGGTTATACAACGCCTGAAACATCATACTGACTTAACTATTAAGGCAACTTTCCTTGGGGCGCACTCAGTTCCATTGAAATATAAACTCAACAGGCAAGAGTATGTCGATTTATTGATTAATGAAATGTTGCCATTTATTGGATATGAAAAGCTTGCAGATTATTGTGATGTGTTCTGTGACCGTGGGTTTTTTACGCCCGATGAAACAGATGCAATATTAATAGCAGCAGCGAAATATGGACTTATTCCTAAAATCCATGCGAATGAATTGGATTACTCCGGTGGAATTCAGGTTGGGGTTAAGAACAAAGCCCTTTCAGTAGATCATCTTGAATATACCGGAGACGAGGAAATAAATTCCTTATTGAATTCCGCTACAATGCCGACCCTGCTGCCATCTACAGCATTTTTCCTGGGATTAAAGTATCCGCCGGCGCGCAAAATGATCGATGCAGGTTTGCCCATAGCACTTGCTTCTGACTATAATCCGGGTTCATCACCGTCAGGAAAAATGGCTTTCGTGCTGTCACTAGCCTGTGTAAAGCTTAAAATGTTACCTGAAGAGGCTATTAATGCTGCAACTATTAATTCCGCTTATGCCATGGGGTTAAATAATTCACATGGGGCAATAAAAGTTGGAAACAGGGCCAATGTTTTCCTAACCCGGCCAATTCCGCATTACAATTATTTGCCATATAGTTTTGGTAGTGACCTGATTAGCACAGTGATAATAGGGGGAAAAATGTACAGGCAGCCGGACTAAAACAGTATATTTTAAGCATCTTTAAAAAACTGATATTCGTCAGTTTTTTAAAGGATGGTGGATTCCATCTTTTAAGAAATGATAGATTTACTTGTATTAATATACAGAAAATCAGTGCTTAATAAGACATGTGCCAAAACATGTAGTGTGGCTTATAATGGAATGATATAAACATTGAAATGTTAAAAAAGAGGGCTTCAACGAAAATAATCCCCAAATAATTTGTATTTGTCATTGAGACTACATAATTTAGCGGTCTCTTTCTTAATGGAAGGGGTGTGTTATTATTATTAAATAATAAAAAAATGATGAAGAAATTATTTACTTCAGTAGCTCTTGTAGGTGCCAGTCTTATAGCTGTAGCCCAACAAGATGCTCAATTCAGTCAAAATATGTTTGGCAAGTTAAACTACAATCCCGGTTATGCAGGTATGGACAAAGCATATTGCGCCAGCCTTATTGCCAGGGATCAATGGGTAAACTTTCCGGGTAACCCTGAAACCTTCCTTTTTAATGCAGATGCATATTTGCCACAAATTGGCGGTGGAGCAGGTATTACCATATATGATGATAAACTTGGTTTCCAGAAAACCCTTGAAGTAAAATTATCTTACTCATATCATATTGTAATTGGAACCGGTGTTTTGGGTGTTGGGCCTACATTAGGTTTTTTACAAACCTCACTTAATGGTGCATGGTTAGCACCAGACGGAACCAATGGAACTACAGATCCGTTAATTCCGGGTGGAGGAAGTTCAAGCACAACCTACGATTTAGGATTAGGTGCATACTATGCTACCCCACAAGGATTATATGTTGGAATATCTTCCACTCACTTATCCGCACCAAATGTTCCGGGTGCAGGAACTGATATCAAGCAATATACGTTCGATGTTGCCCGTCACTACTATGTAATGGCCGGTTATACCTACAACCTGAACCCTACCTGGGATATCAAACCGGACTTATATATAGAATCAGATGCATCTTCTACCCAATTTCAACTTGATGTTTTGGGCGAATACAATAAATTGATCTGGTTCGGTTTGGGTTACCGTCTGCAAGATGCAGGCATTGCTCTTGTAGGATTGAACTATGCATTCCATGATAAGAATGATTCAAACCTTAAGATAGGTTATTCATATGACTTTACAACCTCGCAAATTAAAACCTACAGCAGTGGTTCTCATGAAATTATGCTGCAGTTCTGCTTCCGTCCGAAAATTACATCTAAGACCCAGTTCCACCAGAATGTTAGAACCCTGTAAGAAGCCAATTTGTAACTAAGTCAATAGTATTACGTAGAAAGACGACTACACTAAGATAAATTGTTTATAAATATTAACTAAAGATATCACCATGAAAAGACTGTTGTTGTTTGCATGTTTTGTTGCTGTCATTACTGGCTGTAATAGCTATAATGGACAGCTGATAGGCGTGCAGGATAGACCCTCTTTTTTCCAGGCAACGCCGTACGGTATGGTTTATTTGCCAATGGGAAGTTATATGATGGGTCCTGACGATGTGGATGTGCCATGGTCGTATACTACCAAACAGAAAGAAGTTTCTGTTCAGGCAATGTACATGGATGATTCCGAAATATCGAATAATGAGTACCGCCAGTTTGTAAATTGGGTTAGAGATTCATTGTTACACCTTGCTTTGGTTGACTTAGACCAAAACCATGTTGTTACTACCGACGAATTTGGTAATGATATCGATCCACCTGTAATTAACTGGGATGAAAGAATCAGGTTAGATAATCAGGATGCACAGGAAGCTGTGGCTGACATATACCTTCCTGAATCAGAAAGATTCTACAGAAGAAGAGAAGTGGACACACGCAAACTTAATTTCTTGTTTTATACTATCAACTTGCGTTTGGCAGCTGAAAAGAGTAACCGTTTCCTTCCTGATTATGATGTTGAAAAGAAACACCAGGAAACAAAGAAATATGTAAATGGAAAGGGCCACTATAAAGTATGGGACAGACCATTTAACGGAAGTGCTTATCCTGACAGAACAAGAGATAAGGAAGACCGTGGAATTTTTATTGACAAGCACGTAATAAATATTTTTCCTGATACCTTAGCTTGGGTTCATGATTTTACCTACTCGTTTAACGAGCCAATGACCAACATGTATTTCTGGCATCCGGCTTATGATAACTACCCTGTAGTTGGTATTTCATGGCAGCAGGCTACAGCTTTCTGCGTGTGGCGCTCACAATTATTGAATTCATTCCTGTTGAAAATAGGAGAAACCATTGTGAACGATTACCGTTTACCAACTGAATCGGAATGGGAATGGGCAGCACGTGGCGGATTGGCACAAAGTCCATATCCATGGGGTGGTCCTTACATTCGTAACTTCAGAGGTTGTTTCCTTGGAAACTTTAAGCCTATGAGAGGTAGCTATATGGATGACGGCGGTTTCCATACCGTGGGTGTTTATTCTTATAACCCGAACGACTATGGTCTGTATTGCATGGCAGGTAATGCAGCGGAATGGACCAGCAATGCATTCGACGAAGATGCATATGATTTTGACCATGACCTGAACCCTGATTACTTATACAATGCAGCGGACAACGAGCCTAATGTATTGAAAAGAAAAGCGATCAGAGGCGGTTCCTGGAAAGATGTGGGTTACTACCTGCAAACCAGCAGCCGTAGCTACGAATATCAGGATACCGCAAAATGCTATATTGGTTTCCGTTGTGTAATGACCTACTTAGGCCGTGCACAAGGCGATAACCTCGACAATGTTTCATCAGCACACGATTAATCTCATCTATAAACACAATTCACTAACCTCTAAAAACACACTTAACAATGGGACTTATTTCATTTCTCGAATCCAAGCAAGGCAAATTAATCCTTCACAAAACATATAGCTGGGGGGCATCTGTAGTTATTGTAGGCGCACTTTTTAAAATTCAGCACTATCCTGGTGCAAATGCGATTCTGCCTGTTGGACTGGGCGTTGAAGCGGCAATCTTTTTATTATTTGGTATTCAAAAGCCACACGAAGAAGTGGATTGGAGTCTTGTGTATCCTGAATTAGCAGGTATGCATGGTGAAGAAGTTGAAACAAAAGAAGAAAAGAAAGGCAGTATCACCGAGCAATTGGATGATATGCTGGAAGAAGCAAAAATTGGTCCTGAATTAATGGAGAGCCTGGCTGCCGGTATGCGTTCGTTAAGTGAAAACGCTGCCAAGATGGGCAATATTTCAGATGCATCTGTTGCAACCGGAGATTATGTAACAACAATCAATTCAGCATCTAAAAATATAGGCGACTTAGCAAGAAACTCAGGCAAAGCTGCTGAATCCTTAGAAGGAATGGTTGGAACCGATGTAGGTGGTGCAACCCGCGATTACATTAACAATGTAAAGAATGTAACCGAAAATATGGGCGAACTTTCTGCGTCATCCAGCAAAGCTTCTGAATTACTCAGAGAGCTTTCAAATGCAAACAGTTCTACTTATGTAGATCAAATGGATAAAATGTCTGAAAACGTAGCTTCATTGAACGCTGTTTATGAAATGCAATTGCAAGCTTCAAACAACCAGATAAATGCTTCTGGCCAATTGTTTGAAAATATGAGCAAATTGGTTGAAAATGTTGGAGATTCTTTAGAAGATACCCGTCGTTACAAACAGGAAATGGCTCAGCTCACAACTCATTTGGAATCATTGAATACTGTATATGGTAATATGTTAACTGCCATGAACGTTAAAAGATAACCCAGGCAGAAAACATATAATTTAACAGAATAATTAATAACCATATAATATTTAAGTAATTATGGCAGGTGGAAAAGAGTCACCCAGGCAGAAGATGATAGGTATGATGTACCTTGTATTAACGGCAATGTTAGCATTGAACGTTTCCAGACAGGTATTGAATGCATTTGCTGTGGTGAACGGTGGTCTTAAGACTACCAACAAGAACTACGACGATAAGAATGAAAAGGTATATAAGGATTTTGAGGATGCTATGCAAAAAGATCCGGGCAAAACTAAAGTTAAGTATGATCATGCTAAACAAGCTCAGTTGCTTTCAAAAAACTTATGCCGTCATATTGATTCACTCAAAACTCAATTGATATCGGTGACAGACCAAAGACCTTGGGCTGTAGCTGATACTATTTCTCTGATCGATGTGGATGCAAAGGAAAATTTTGATATCCCGACACGTATCATGGTAAATACTTCTGTCAAGGAAGATGGAACAGCAGGTGAAGGGCATAAATTAAAAGTAATGCTAGGAGTTTTTCGTAAACAGATGTTGGCTTTGCTTGATAATCCAGGCGATTCTACCTCAGTAAATATTGGTATGCTTACCAAGGATATTTACAACAAGGTGGCGCAGGAAAAGCAAAGTTGGGAAGCTTATAACTTTGAAGAGCAGCCATTAGCTTCAGCGGTTGTAACACTTACCCGTATTCAAAATGACATTAAGAACGCTGAAACGTCTGTTACATCAAAGTTGTACAGTTCTATTTACAGCCACACAATGCACGTTGATAGATTTACTCCGGTTGTTTTACCAAGAACCAGCTATGTGGTTTTAGGTGACAGTTTCCATGCTCAAATTTTCCTGGCGGCTTCTCAAAGCACAGTAAATCCTGAAATTGTGGTGGATTCAATAAACGGACACGCAATAGAAAAGAAGAATATTGGTGTTGTTGGTGGTACAGGTTTCTATGGAGATAAGCCAAGTGAAGGTCCTGTCGAATTCCGTGGAAAAATATATGTGCAAAATCCAGACGACCCAACAGGAAAATTGAAAAATTCCTACCCTTTTGTGTCAACATATATGTGCGCAAGACCATCTGTGGTTGTTTCTCCAACCAAAATGAATGTGTTCTATATTGGTGTGCCTAACCCGGTAAGTATATCTGCGGCAGGTTTTGCAAACTCCGATCTGCAACCTTCATGCAGTGGCGGCTCTTTAAGCAAAGCTGCTGATGGATATGTGGTAAACATTCCGAATGGAACCACTCCAACCAAAGATGCAACCAGTGGTCCTTTCTGCACTATTTCGGTTTCAGGTAAAATGGCTGACGGTTCTCACAAAGCTATTGGAACTCCTTATAAATTCCGTATTAAACGTGTTCCTGATCCTGTTTGCTATGTTGCAAATAAAAAAGGTGACATTGATATTTCTAAGGCTCAGCTTTCTATTGCCACCCAAGTGCAAGCACGTATGGATGGTTTTGACTTCGACCTTAGCTATGCTGTTACATCTTTTGAAATGGTTGTAAGCGTTAACGGGCAAACCGTTAAAAAGCTATCCAACTCAAACATGTTTACCCCTGAAATGAAAACATTGATGAACCAGGTTACACGCGGCAGCCACATCATTATTCAGGGTGTGCACGTTCACGGTCCGGATTCAAGAACCATACCTGGTGTGAATATTACGATTACCCAATAACCATTAATTAAATAACCATGAGAAACTCAGTTAAATTTTTCAGTACTTCCTTAATGCTTTGCATGGGGTGGGAAATTTCTGTTGCTCAGGTAAATACTAATAATTCAAATACCAACACCAATCCGCCACAAACAACGGTAACACAGGCTCCGGCTCCGGCACAAAACCAATCAACATCACAGCAAAATGTGATGAATCCTGATAATATTCAGGATGGTGTTTTTAAACCGGAACACAATCCGTATCGCAGGGTTGTTCCTCCCGCTGCTGTTCGTGAGGCTGATGTAATGTGGTCCACACGTATTTGGCGGGTTATTGATATCCGTGAAAAGATAAACCAGCAGTTGTTTTTCCCCACAGTACCAAATGGTAACCGTGTTGCTTTGTTCGATATTTTATCAGAACAGATCAAGCAGGGAGAAATAACCGTATATACTTTTAATCCGAATGATTTGGATGATACCTATAAAACCAGGATGACCACAAAGGAAGTTTTAGCTAACCTTTCCAGATCAGATACTGTTACCGATGAAAATGGAACTGCTAAAGTTGTTACCATTTCGATTGATGCAGGTGCAATTAAGGGGTATACCATGAAAGAAGACTGGTTCTTTGAAAAACAACAATCCATTTTAATTCCAAGGATTCTTTTCATTTCTCCTCGTTTTGAAAACATAAACACCAACACAGGTAAGGAGGATGAAAACGGACAACCTTTAAGTTTGTTCTGGATCTATTTCCCTACCATTAGAGGGGTAATGGCAAAAACACCGGTTTTCAACCAGCAAAACGATGCAGAACGTCGTACTTTTGACGATATCTTTTGGAAGAGACAATTTTCAAGCTATATCATTCAGCAAAGTAACGTTTACGACCGCGCTATGAGTACTTATGTAAAAGGTACCGATGCCTTACTCGAAGGCGAAAAGATCCACAAGAATATTGCCGGAATAGAACACGATATGTGGCAATATTAATACCAAATTTTTATTTTAAAAATCCCTGACCTTAAAGTCAGGGATTTTTTTTCGGAGTAAAGTGTTATTGTTTTAATAAACACATGTTACTATGTTCGCTAAATCGTGGTGCCTGTTTTTATTGCTCTCATTTTTCTGTACGGTCTCCACAGGCCAAGGCTCCCCAGGTGGTGTTGGTACCCCACCAGAAGATGCTATATGGGGTAGTTCGGAACAACTGGACCGCAAACCGGTTCCTTACGTAAACGTTCGGGAGGCAGATATGATGTGGTCTACCAGGATTTGGAGAATAATTGATTTGCGGGAAAAAATAAATCTGGATTTCTATTACCCTGTCCAGCAAAATCAAAACAGGATAAGTTTGTTTCAGTTATTAAAAAACCTATTGTTGCTGGGCAAAATAAGGGCGTTTGAATTCAATCCGGTTGATCTGGATGATTCCTATAAACTGCTGCTTACTAAACCTGAAATTGAAACGCAATTGTTTTCAATTGACACCGTTCAAGACCAGGACGGCAATATGGTACCCGTGAAAAATGAAGTTGAACCTGCCTCCATCAAGGGATATACACTAAAAGAAGATTGGTTTTTTGATAAGCAACGTTCTAGTCTGAACGCTCGCATACTTTTTATTTGCCCTTTAACCGAGAACATTAATAAGAATACCGGGAAAGTAGATGAGAACGTTGCTCCCAGCAGCTTATTCTGGCTCTATTTCCCGGATATAAGGCCTTACACAGTCAAAACCCCTGTTTTTAACTCAAAAAATAATGCAAAACCACCGTCCATTGATGATCTTTTCTGGAAGCGGCGGTTTTCCAGCTATATCATTCAGCAAAATAATGTGTTCGACAGGTCCATATCAGCTTATATGAAAGGACTTAATGCTATCCTTGAGTCAGAAAAAATTCATGATAAAGTTGCTGCAATTGAGCATGATATGTGGCAATATTGACAAGCTGCTTGTTAAATTATTGTAAAACAGAGGAGGTATATTTCCCGCAAGTTTTATTTATACCCCTCTTATTCGTAATTTTGGATTCCGGAAAATAGAATGATGAACAATACTGAAACAGAAAAAGAAGACTTAATAGTAGCTGAAAAAAAAACAAAAAAGTTTTTTGTTGAGACCTATGGCTGCCAGATGAATGTATCGGACAGTGAGATTGTAATTGCCTTACTTCAAAAAGATGGGTATGAAAGCGCACCATCGGCTGAAGAAGCAGATGTGGTTTTAATTAATACTTGCGCTATCCGCGAGAATGCCGAAGATAGGGTGAGGGCTCGAATAAGAGATTTTAAAAGTCAGAAGAAACATAACCCTGAAATGATAATTGGGGTGCTTGGCTGTATGGCGGAACGATTAAAAACTCAACTGTTGGAAGAGGAAAGTCTGGTTGACCTGGTTGTTGGCCCTGATGCGTATCGTTCTTTACCTGGACTTATTAATAAAATTGAAGAAGGCGAGAAGGCGGTGAATGTTGTGCTTTCATTGGAAGAAACCTATTCAAATATCAATCCGGTTCGTTTTTCAGGAAATAAAATTACTGCCTTTATTACCATTATGCGTGGATGCGATAATATGTGCTCCTTTTGTGTGGTGCCTTTTACAAGAGGGCGTGAGCGCAGTCGCGATCCTGAATCAATTGTGGAAGAAGCAAAGTTGCTCTTTGAACAAGGATACCGTGAAGTAACCTTATTAGGTCAGAACGTAGATTCGTACAAATGGTTTGGTGGCGGCCCGAAAAAGGATTTTGGAAAAGTAAAGGAAGAAAATAAGGATATTAAAACCGTGAGTTTTGCCGATCTGCTTGAAATGGTGGCATTGGTGAATCCTTTATTGCGCGTGCGTTTCTCAACTTCCAATCCGCAGGATATGACCGATGAAGTGTTGCATGTAATTGCGAGGCATCACAACATTTGTAAGTATGTTCACCTTCCAATGCAATCGGGCAGTACAAGAGTTTTAGGTATAATGAACCGCGGCTACGACCGTGAAAAATATATTCAGCGCATTAATGCAATTCGCACCATAATACCGGACTGTGGCCTTTCAACTGATGTTATTGCAGGGTTTTGTTCTGAGACCGATGAAGAACATAAAGAAACCATTTCGTTGATGGAGATGGTAAAGTTTGATTATGCGTATATGTTTCCTTATTCTGAGCGGCCAGGGACTCCAGCTGCAAAAAAATATAAGGATGATGTACCGGAAGATGTTAAACTAAAGAGAATGCAGGAAATTCTTGCACTGCAACGTCATCACTCCATGATTGGAAATAAATCAGATATTGGAAAAGTATTTGAGGTGCTTGTGGAAGGTCATTCAAAACGATCCAAAGAACATGTGTTTGGAAGGAACACCCAAAACAAGGCCATCATTTTTGCAAGCGATAAACATAAGGCTGGAGATTATGCTACCGTAAAGGTTACCAGTTGTACGTCAGGAACGTTAATTGGAGAAATGGTAAATTAAATTGAAATATGACCGTTCAGGAAATTAAAAATAGATTCAGGATAATTGGCACTTCACCGCTGCTTGATAGAGCAATTGATATAGCACGGCAGGTGGCAGCTACCGATTTGAGCGTATTGATAACCGGCGAAAGCGGCACAGGAAAGGAAGTTTTTCCGCAGATCATACATCAAAACAGTTCACGTAAACACAATCATTACATAGCCGTTAACTGTGGTGCTATCCCTGAAGGGACAATAGACTCAGAGTTATTCGGCCATGAGAAGGGCTCCTTTACCGGAGCGCACGATACTCGTAAAGGGTACTTTGAAGTTGCAGATGGAGGCACTATATTTTTAGATGAAGTAGGTGAGCTTCCATTACCAACACAGGTTAGGCTTTTAAGAGTGCTTGAGACGGGTGAATATATCCGTGTGGGTTCTTCAAAAGTGCTAAAGACAAATGTGCGCATTGTAGCCGCTACCAATGTGAATATGATTCAACTTATGGAAAAGGGAAGATTCAGGGAGGATTTATATTATCGCCTGAATACGGTACCGCTTATAATTCCCCCATTGAGGGAACGCAAAGAAGACATCCCTCTTTTGTTCCGTAGATTTGCTGCGGACTTTGCCGATAAATACCACATGCCGCCTATTAAGCTTTCGCATGATGCCGAAGAAATGCTGATAAGTTATTATTGGAAAGGAAATATCAGGCAACTGAAAAATGTAACTGAGCAAATTTCCGTATTGGAAAAAATCAGGGAGATTGATGCAAAAACGATTGCCGGCTATTTACCCGATAACAGCATAAGTACAATGCCTGCCTTATTCAGGCCTTCAGGGGTTGATGGAAATGTACCCAACGAATTATCGGAAAAAGAACTTTTGTATAAAGTACTTTTTGAGTTGCGAAAGGATATGATAGATATGAAAAGCATTGTGTATGGATTACTCGAAAAAGATGGAAAAGTTTCCTCTATTACAGGAAGTAACACACGCATATTAAACAAACTGGATAAGGATATTCATAATGTGGAAACGGCTATGCAAATACATCCCACAGCACATGTTGAAGTTCATGAGAACGGGGTAAAAGATCTTGAATCGGGCCAGACCTTGGATGACAGGGAACGTGAAATAATAAGGAGAACCGTTGAAAAACATAACGGAAATAAAAAAGCCGCCGCCAAAGAATTAGGTATTTCTGAACGGACATTGTTCAGGAAAATAAAAGAAGAATAGGAAGAATGAAAACTATAAAAAGGCTTTTCATACTTTTTATTTGCGCCTCATTGATAAGTTGCCATGCCGGCTTCTCACTAAGCGGAGCTTCCATTCCGGAATATGCAAAAACCTTTTCGGTTCAGTATTTTAAGAATCAGGCCCAACTTGCAGGCCCAACATTATCTCAAAACTTTACCGATGCGCTAAGAACCTATATCGTTTCCCACAGCCGCTTGGCTATGGCCACAACCGGAGACCTGGATTTTGAGGGTGCTATTTCCGGATATTCCATAGCACCGGTAACTGCATCGTCAGCTGCGGTTGCACAATCTGCCACAACCAGACTTACCATTACTGTTGATGTAACATATACCGATAAAAAAGATCCTAAAAAGTGCTTTAATGCTTCATTTAGTCGCTATGCCGATTATCCCAGCAGCCAGAATTTAGCGACTGTGCAGGATGGACTGATTACGCAAATAAATAATCAGCTTATTCAGGATATTTTCGACAAAGCTTTTAATAACTGGTAAATTTTAAGAACCATTGAACGTCCTTTTCTTCATAGCAAAACGGGTAATCGGTAAAAGAGGGAAGGTCAGTAAAATGTCGCGCCCGACTGTCAACATAGCCATTGCAGGTGTTGCAATTGGAATTTCGGTAATGACGATGACGGTGGCTATTGTTGTCGGCTTCCAGAATACGATCCGCGATAAGGTAGAAGGTTTCAATGCCGATATACAAATTAACAAGTTAGATGATAATAATTCTATGGAACCTGCTCCCATAGACCGTTCTCAGCCTTTTTTAAATGCATTGAGGTTATTGCCTGACGTAAAACATGTGCAGGTGTATGCTACAAAAAATGGAATTATCAAAACTAAATCGGAGAATGAAGGTGTATTGCTGAAAGGGGTTGGAAGCGATTATGACTGGAGTTTTATTCAGAAAAATCTTGAAAAAGGAACCGTTTTTCATCCCGTGGATACAGTAGCCGGAAATAGTATTGTAATATCTAAAGCAATTGCTACTGAACTGGGGGCTGATACAGGAAGTAAATTATTGATTTTCTTCGTTACACGAACACGCAATTCTGATACAGGAGGAAATTACAGCTATGAGCAAAGGGTAAAAACATTTTATGTAAAAGGAATTTATCATACGGGGTTGGAAGAGTTCGACAGAAGCAGTGTGTTTGTTGATTTAGGACAGATACAAAGTCTGAATTTCTGGAACAGCAGACTGGTGGGGGGATTTGAGGTGGAATGCAACGATTTCAAAAAAGTTGAACAGAATGAAAAGACCATCAACAAGCTTATTGGTAACGATTTAGAAGCGACAAGTATTTTAAAAACAAATTCTGCTATTTTTTCCTGGCTCCATCTTCAGAATATCAATGCAGCTGTTATTATAACCCTCATGATCATTGTTTCTGCAATAGCTATGATATCAGCACTCATCGTTCTGATTCTTGAAAATGCAAGCATGATAGGTCTTCTGAAAGCTCTGGGAATGACCAATTGGGATATTCAAAAAATATTCATCATAGACGGTTCGTATCTCATTATACTCGGATTATTATTTGGAAATGCATTCGGACTTTCAGTTTGCTGGCTTCAAAGCCACTACGGATTCATTAAACTTTCACAGGAAACATATTATATCTCCCAAGTGCCCATTTATTTGAGTTGGAAATATAGTGCAGTGCTCAACTTAGGAGCATTTTTATCATGTATGATCATGCTAATTCTGCCATCCTTTATTACATCCAGAATTAAGCCGGCTGTAACGTTGAAGTATGAGTAGATATTTCTGCAACCTCATTTCCCCTTCTTTCAGTATCTTTGAAAGGTTTTAAATAACCTTTTACAAACTATGCAATATTCCGAAAATATCCTTGGTACTATAGGCCATACACCTATGGTGAAACTCAATAAACTTACAGCAGACATTCCTGCTCTTTTTCTTGCTAAAGTGGAGACCTTCAATCCCGGCAACAGTATTAAGGACCGTATGGCCCTGAAGATGGTGGAAGATGCCGAAAAGAAAGGCCTTTTAAAACCAGGTTATACAATTATTGAAGGTACCTCAGGCAACACTGGTATGGGGCTGGCAATGGTGGCAACCATAAAAGGATATAAAACCATATTCACTACTACCGATAAACAATCCAAAGAGAAGTTTGATGCATTAAGGGCGTTTGGTGCCGAGGTAATTGTCTGCCCTACAAATGTGGAACCGGAAGACCCGCGTTCCTACTATTCTGTTTCAAGTAGACTTGAAAAGGAAACACCCCGCTCCTGGAAAGCAAATCAATATGATAACCTTTCCAATACTGCTGCACATTACGAACAGACCGGCCCGGAAATATGGGAGCAAACGGATGGCAAGGTGACTCATTTTATTTGCGGTGTAGGTACCGGTGGAACTATATGCGGCGTTGGAAAATATTTAAAAGAGAAGAACCCGAATGTGAAAATTTGGGGTATTGATACCTATGGTTCTGTATTTAAGAAATATAAAGAAACAGGTATTTTTGATAAAGATGAAATTTATCCCTATATTACCGAAGGGATAGGCGAGGACTTTCTTCCGGAGAATGTAGATATGAATATTATCGACCATTTTGAAAAGGTGACTGATAAAGATGCTGCTGTCATGACACGACGCATCACCAAAGAGGAAGCCATTTTTGTTGGTAACTCGTCCGGTGCGGTAATGGCAGGCGTAAGACAAATGAAGGACAAGTTTAAAAAAGGAGATGTGGTGGTAGTTCTTTTCCACGATCATGGATCGCGCTACATGGGCAAAATGTTTAACGACGAATGGATGAGTGACAGAGGCTTTTTGGAAGAATCTGAAATTACTGCTATTCAGTTGATTGAAAGGCACAAGCAGCACCGCCTTGTTACTGTTAAGGATACTGATACCATCCACGAAACAGTTAACATGATGAAAAAATACAATATTTCCCAGGTGCCAGTAACTGATTCAAAACACAATTTTATCGGCTCACTGAATGACACAGAAGTATTTATGAAGTTGCTCGATAATCCGAACCTGGGCAAGGATAAGGTTTCTGAAATAATTCAGGCCCCTTTCCCATTTGTTGATCCTAAAGCATCTATAAAAGAAGTATCACGATTAATTACTTCTGAAAACCGTGCTGTACTTGTAAAAGATATTATGGGAGAACCCCATATTATTACCCGTCAGGATATTATTGAAGCATTCTGTTAGATAAATAGCTAATAGCCATCTGACTGTTAGCTACCGGCTAAAAATATGGATTTTACTGACCAGATAGGACATACTATTAAGCTTGAATCATCTCCAAAGAAGATCGTTTCATTGGTGCCTTCCCAAACTGAATTGCTCGCCTATTTAGGGCTTGGCAAGGAAGTTGCCGGGATAACAAAATTCTGTATCCATCCAGACGAATGGTTTCATTCCAAAACACGGGTTGGTGGAACTAAGAATGTAAATTTCAGTAAGATTGACGAAATAAATCCTGACCTTATTATTTGTAATAAGGAAGAGAATACTGAGAGGGATGTTCGTCAACTCATGAAAAAATACCCGGTATGGACCAGCGACATTCATAATCTGGAGGATGCTTTAAGTATGATCAATTCAATTGGAGAGATTACTCGTACGGTTGAAATGGCCGGAAATCTGATACATCAAATCAGAAATAATTTTGAATTAATAAGGGAAAATAAACCAAAGCCGGTTAAGGTAGTCTACCTCATCTGGAAAACCCCGTTTATGGCTGCCGGAAAAGATACATTTATCGACTTCATGCTTTCTCAATGTAATTTTATAAATGTTTGTAATGAACCATTGGGCAGGTATCCTGAAATAAGTTCATCTCAAATAACCGAACTTCAACCGGAACTCATATTGTTGTCTTCAGAGCCCTTCCCTTTTACAGAAAAGCATTTGGAGGATTTCAAAGCTCAGTTTCCAAAGTCTGCACCAGTATTAGTGGATGGAGAATATTTTTCGTGGTATGGCTCCAGATTACTCAGTGCCCCGCAATATTTAAAAAGAGTTATTGAAAATTGTTTTAAAGTGTAGATTTGTAACTTAATGTACCGGAAGCCTTTATGCAAATAAGGATATTGTTCATTTCTATTCTTTTTTCTTTTGGGGTTTCTTCGCTTATAGCACAAAAAGTAGGATTGGTGTTAAGCGGGGGCGGAGCCAGCGGTATAGCGCACATTGGTGTGATAAAAGCCCTGGAGGAAAACCATATTCCAATTGATTATATTACCGGTACTTCAATGGGTGCTTTTATAGGAGCTATGTATTCTGCCGGTTATTCCCCCGAAGAAATGGAGAAAATTGTTCTTTCGCCCAAATTTCAGGAGATAGCAAAAGGGACTATCGATAATAAATTTGTTTATTATTTCAAGGTAAAGCCAGTAACTGCATCGTGGATCTCATTCCGTTTTTCACTCGATACAAGCCTTATTACAAGTATACCAACCCATCTGATATCTCCGATCCCTGTTGATTTTGAAGTGTTACGATATTTCTCGGCTGCATCTTCAGTTGCGCATGGTAATTTCGACAGTTTGTTTGTTCCTTTTCGTTGTGTAGCAGCCGATATAATGGACAAAAAACCTTACATTTTTAAGCATGGAAACCTGGGTGAAGCTATCAGGGCATCCATATCATATCCATTCTTCCTGAAGCCTGTGGTGCTTGAGGGCAAAATGCTTTTTGACGGTGGGCTATACAATAACTTCCCGCTCGATATAATGAAATCCAGTTTTCATCCGGATGTGATGATAGGCAGTAATGTGTCAGGCAATATTCCTCCTCCAAGCGAGGATAATATTATATCGGAAGTGAAAACAATGTTAATTACCAAAACAAACTATAAACTCGATTCAGCCACTAACGGATTGATAATTGAGCCTGGTGTGGAAGCCGGTATACTTTCTACCGATCACCCGAAAGCACTTATTGATAGCGGGTATAATGCAACCATGCGAGGGATGCCAACACTTTTAAAAATGATCAAACGGAGGACAGATTCTGCTTCACTGGCCCTTAAGCGGGAAAAATTCAAACAAAAAGAGCATCCATTGATAATTAACAAAGTAAATATTTATGGGCTTAATAATCCACAGAGCCGCTATATAAAAAGCATCCTGATGAATAATTACGATAGCCTCGGAATTAAGAAATTCGAGCCCCGGTACTACAGGGTGGCAACCGACGAAAATATACATAGCCTGTTTCCACTTGTAAGATATAACGACACGTCCGGATATTATGATCTGAACATAAGAATGAAAAAAGAAAAGCACTTTTCATTGAGTTTTGGTGGCGATTTTTCAGAAAGGCCTGTGAGTGAAGGTTTCTTCGGGCTGGAATATGATTATTTAGGCAGGGAAGAATTTTGTTTCAACGGAAATGCTTATTTCGGCAGGCTGTATACTTCTTTTCTTGGTTCTGGCAGAATTTATTTCTCTTCCCCATTCCCATTTTATATTGATGCTGCCGTTACGTATAACAGTTACGATTATTTTACCAGCAGCACCGATTTCTTTATTGATGTCCGTCCGCCTTATCTCGTAACCTACGAGGGGTTTGGGAAACTTGATCTGGGTTTCCCGGTCGGGAATAAAGGAAAGATTGAAGTAGGCACCAATTATATCAATATTAATAATAATTATTACGAAAATCCAAATGCCGATTTCACATCAGCTGATACGGCCGACCAAACCAGGTTCAATGCCTATTCATTACATTTCCGGTATGATTTGAATTCACTCAATGAAAAGGAATATGCCAATTCGGGTAACCGCATACTTTTTCAGGCCCAATTTATTGATGGCAGGGAAGATTTCAGGCCGGGCAATCTTGGTATAGCAACAGAGGTTAAAGGCCAGCTAAGGTATTGGGGACAATTCAAAGCCATATTTGATAATTATTATGTAGGGAGGGGATGGGTTCGTTTCGGAACGTATATTGAGGCTGTTTATTCCGATCAAACCTTGTTTGATAATTACACAGCTACTATTCTCACTGCATCAGCCTTTCAGCCCACACCCGAAAGCATGACCCTGTTCCTGCCCAACTACCGCGCGTTTTCATATGTTGCCGGTGGTCCGAAATTTATTACAAGCTTCAAATCTATTTTTGATTTCCGTCTTGAGGCATACTTGTTTCTTCCTTATCAGGGAATCAGTGAAACAACAAATTATACTGCTAATCTTACCAAACCATTTGCCACCAAACACTACATTGCAATGGCAGCACTCGTTTATCATTCTCCAATAGGACCAATGAGTTTAAGTTTGAACTATTTTGATAATGCTGTTCCCACCAAGATAAAAGTGAGTCCTTTCAGTTTATTTTTCCATGTGGGCTTTATAATTTTTAATGAGAAGTCAATTAATTAGAAGTGGAAAATAAAGCATGAATAAAATTGTAAAGGCACATCTCGCATTACTTACAGTTAATCTTATTTACGGAGCAAATTACAGCATTGTAAAAAAACTCGAACACTACATAGACCCCTTTGCACTCGTATTAATAAGGGTTGTAGTTACAATGGTGCTCTTTTGGGTTACCGGGCTTTTGGTAAGAGATAAAGAGATTGAGAAAAAAGATTTCCGTAAAATGATGCTGCTCGGCATTTTTGCTATTGCACTCAACCAGCTTTTATTTATCAAAGGACTGTTTATGGGTAATGCCATTAACGCGGCCATCATTATGATATTTAGTCCAATAGTGGTAATACTTATTGAAATACTTTTTTTGAAAGAAAAAGCACCACTTATCCGCATTGCGGGAATTGTTACAGGTACCGTCGGTGCCTTTACACTATTGCTTTTTAAACCGGCAGGGGCCTCCGGCAATAGTTTATTAATTGGCGATATTTTGATATTGATAAACTGCATTTCATGGTCCATTTATATGGTAATGGTAAAGCCTTTGATGTTGAAATATAAAACCGTTACCGTAGTAAAATGGGTCTTCCTTTGGGGTTCTATGTATGTTTTGCCTTTCGCCTGGTCAGGGATAAGAGCATTCAATATTTCGGGAATGGGTGGCGTGGAATGGGCGTGCATGGCTTATGTGGTGGTGGGGAGCACATTCATTGCCTACTATCTGAATACGTATGCGCTTACCGAACTGAGCGCATCTATTGCAGCAACCTATATCTATCTGCAACCGGTAATTGCTGCTTTGTTTGCTATTAGCATGAAGCAAGATAGCCTGGATTCTGTGAAAATAGTATCCGCTCTTCTTATCATAATTGGGATTTATCTGGTCAGCCGAAGCCGTAAGCCGCTTGAAAAGGTTGCAATTGTTGAGGTTTCAAGTGAGAGCGACGAAGATTGATTGAAGAATCTTCCTTTCATAGTGATGCATTTCCATCCCTTCACTATCTTTGAAGAAAATTAAAATATGCTACAATCAATGACAGGGTATGGAAGTGCTTCCGGCCGATTAGGTGGGAAGAAAATTGATATTGAGATCCGTTCCCTGAATAGCAAGCAACAGGACATCAATCTGCGTATGCCATTCTTTTACAATAAGGCTGAACCGGGGATCCGTTCTGTAATTGCCGAATTGCTCGACCGGGGCAAGATTGATATTTCAATCAACGTAGCGAATGCTAAGGATGGAGGCGTGGCTACCCTGAATAAAGAACTGGCTAAACATTATTACAATGAATTGAAATCTTTTGCAAAAGAAATAAATGAAAAGAATACTCCGTTCATGCCGTTGCTTTCCCGCTTTCCGGATATATTTAAAGTAGAGGAAACTGTAAAGGAAGCTGAAGTGGAAGGCTTGGTGGTATTAGTGAAAAAGGCAGCACAATCAGTGGCAAAATTCAGGATTGCGGAGGGTAAAGAGTTAGTGAAGGATATTGAAAAGAATCTTTCATCCATCGAAAAAAAAGTGGCTGAAATTGAAAAACTGGATGTATTGAGGATACCTAAAGTGAAAGAAAAACTGAAAGCAAAAATAAGCGATGGAATAAAAGGCCAGATGGACTTGAACCGCTTTGAGCAGGAAATTATTTATTTCATAGAGAAGTTTGATATTAACGAAGAAAAAGCCCGTCTGAAGACCCATTGCGCTTATTTCAAAGAAAATTTACAAGAAGATAAAGGCGGAAGAAAACTCGGATTTATTTCCCAGGAAATAGGTCGTGAAATAAATACCATTGGTTCTAAAGCTAATGATTCCGGCATACAGAAACTGGTAGTGGAAATGAAAGATGAGTTGGAGAAAATAAAAGAACAGTTGTTAAATGTCCTTTAATTAACTATGAACGATTAACTATGAACTATGAAGGTGTTCGTCATTACGAGGCTTTTCGATTCCTGCTTCCTAATTCTCAATTTTTAAGTAAATGACCGGGAAGTTGGTTATAGTAGCAGGCCCATCAGGCTCCGGAAAAACTACCATAGTAAGGCATTTACTGGGAGTTTATCCCAGACTTGCATTTTCTATTTCGGCTGCCAGCCGTAAGAAACGTGAAGGAGAAGTGGATGGTGAAGATTACTATTTTCTTTCGGTAGAAAAGTTCAAAGAAAAAATTGAAAAGGGCGATTTTTTAGAATGGGAAGAAGTATATCCCGGCAGCTATTATGGCACTATGCGTACCGAAGTTGAACGCTTGTGGAATGCCGGCCGCGATGTTATTTTTGATATCGATGTGAAAGGAGCAATGAATTTAAAAAAACATTACCCCGAACAGGCAATTACTATTTTTATTCAGCCTCCGTCATTGGAAACATTGGCGCAACGCCTGCAAAAGCGCAAAACCGAAACGCCCGAATTTTTTGCACAGCGCATACAAAAAGCTGCTGAAGAAATTTCCTATTCTTCAAAGTTTGATAAACTAATTCAAAACAGCGATTTGGAAAAGGCTTTTAAAGAAGCGGAAGGAGTGGTGGGGGAGTTTTTGAAAGTAGAGAAATAGGTTATTTCTTTCCTTATCTTTGAATAAGATAAGTTAACAATGAAAAGGTATTTTCTTTTTTTCTTTATTCTGATTGGGCATTCCATTACTGTATTTGCACAAAGGAAGGTTGGCTTGATTGATACCGTATCCTGGAGATCGCCAGACCCAGTGCATGGGTGGAATTTAATCCTGCCGGAAGATTTTGAAAACATCAATACCATTGTTAATTATCGCAGGGAAGAAATAATTGCAAACCGGGTTAAAGAAATTATAGGTTTAACAGGATGGCATTGGTGGGTTAAGGATACAGGATTTCTTTTTTTCAACAAAAAGGGTTTAGTTACATCAGAGATTGATAACCATAT
>CAIPDV010000032.1 GCA_903863935.1 uncultured Bacteroidota bacterium | reverse complement strand
GGTTTTAAATATTTGACTCAATAACTTTTGCATTTGCCATTGTTGCTTTAAGTTCATTCTTAAATGTTGTAACCTTTTCATTCACTCCATCTATAACCTCACACCCATAAGAATCCAGATAAATACCTGTAACAGTATTACCGTATTCGTGGCCTAAAGCTTCGGCAATCAAATCTTTAGAAAATCCCATTGATTTGGCAACGTTTGCCCATGAGTAGCGAGCCACGTATGTTGTAAGCTTAACTGGTAATTCAAGTTTGGTCCCTAATTTCTTTAAGTATTTATTGCAAACTTTGAGATTTAAGTAGATAGCGTCCAACTCGCATTCTTTCTTAATTCCATCAAGGTTGAAGACAGGTAATAAGTATTTTGAGTTTTCAGTTTTGTAAATGTTGAATAACCGTTCCGCTTCTGGAGTAATTCGCACACTATAAATTTTATGTGTTTTTCGCCTACGATAAACTATTCTCCCATTTTGAATATTATCCTTGGTTAATAGTGCAAGGTCAATAAAGTTAATTCCTATCAAGTTATATGTAAGAAAAAAGATATTCCTAGCATTCCAGAACTTACTTCCTTCTTCAAGTGGTTCGATTCTTAACTTCTCAAGAACCTCCATTGTAATAGCTCTGGAAACAGTTTTTTCACCCTTTATAATATACTTGTTAAAAGGATAAAGTGTTCTATCCAATAGGTCTTTCTTTATTGCTTTGTTCAATAACGCCCTTATTTCTCTCATATAAAAAGCAACGGTGTTCTTACTTAACCCTTCTTTTAACAAGAGGGCATCAAACGCACTTATTAAGGTATAATTAACCTTGTTTAATCGTAACTCCTTACCAGTATGCTTTATTAATCTATTTACGGCTTCATGGTATGAATTTGCATTACCATAACGATGCTGTTGCTTTTGACTTTCTATTTCTTCCTGAGCAAACTCCCAGAAAGTAATTTCAGTGGGCTTCTTCTTATTCAAGAGGATTTGTCTTAGTTCCACGATGCTTAGTTCATCTACATTCATGGGGAGTCCTAGGACCTTCTTTTCGTATTCCAAGAGTTTCTTCTTAAAATGTAGGTTTAACGTAATGTAATCGGGGTGAACCTTGGTTACTTTTCCCTTCTTCTGGTCCCACTCTTGTGGTGCTAGCTTGACTTGGGTTGAGATAGAAGTGCTTTTACCATTATGGCTTAAGCGAATGATGATTGGGTTTCTTGTTGCATTTTTTTTAGCTCTGGAATCCATTGTTAATTTTAGAGTTGCCATAAACACTGAGGGTTACGGCTAGAACTTGTTCAATAATCATTGCATTTAATTTGCATTTTTTGGTCGATTTTTTGCTTTTCTTGGGAGCAGTGGTTAGTTTTTTCTGTGTTCAAAAATTTCCCTAACTCTCTGGATATTCATTTTTTATATCTTTGCAGCCTTTTTTGACTCCGTAGCTCAGCTGGTAGAGCAAAAGACTCTTAATCTTTGGGTCGTGGGTTCGATCCCCACCGGGGTCACCTCAGTGGACTGGCGTTGAAAATTCAATGCCAGTCCATTTTTATTTTGTTTGGAACCCATGATAGGAGCGCAAATCTGTTCAAGTATCTTTCTTACCCTTTTAGTTCGAAATCCATTATTTTCAAAAACGAGCTTTTCAGGAAATATCAAACTAATTAGCCTTTGTTTATCTGCTAAATCAGCCTGCTCATAGCCACTGTCAAGGTTTTTAAGGAGAACAGATGTGAAATTAAGATATTTTTTGTATTCATCGTCCATCAGACTGATTTGAATCCTCTGCCTCACCAAACCGTCAATAACCGTTTCATATTGTTTTTTGATTTCACGGTAATCTTTGAAATCAATTTCATTATCCAGCAGCATCATACGAGCTTTATTTAGCCTTTCCCTGTTCTTATCAATTTGCTCCTGCAATTTCTTTAAAGCATCACTCTTATCCTTCCCACTCGCTTTAAATTTGTCCGCCATAATATTGTAATAAGTATCTATCACATTCTTACTGGTGCTAATCATGGATAAAGCATCAATAAACCGTTTATTTACTTTATCAGCACTAATTCTTTCTTTACAGCCTTTCATGCAATGGTAGTAGTAATATAATCCACCAGAACCTTTGGATGCGCTTCCTGTTAGAGTTCCTCCACATCTCGGAGATTCAAGGAAACCCCGTAAAGGCAAATTTTCCTTTCTTGTATTTTTAACCGGCAATACTTTTCTTTTCCCGTTAAGCACATCCTGTACTTCATAGAAAAGTTGTTCTGTAATGAGAGGTTCATGTTTTCCATCAGCTAAATATTCCTCTTCATCTTTATATGCAGGTACAAATATTTTCCCGCAGTAAACAGTATTCCGAATTAATTTATAAAAATTATTTTTGCTACAAACCAATCCTTTTTCATTGCAGAGTTTTCGAACATCGTTTGCATGAGTTGCTCCTTTTGCTATTTCCTCAAATGCCCATTTTATTAATGGGGCATCATCACTTGGAACAATAACAGGACGGTTATTTTCATCCCGGATATTCTTATATCCTTTCGGGGCAGTTGCCATCCACCTGCCTTCTTTCTTTGCCCTTCTCATGCCTACAATTACATTCAAAGCCCGGCGGTCATTTTCAACTTCCGGTGCTGCCAAGTAAAACGCAAGCATGATTTTATTTTCAGGAATAGTCAAATCAAGAGGTTGTTCGATTGCTTGAGGTTCTATCCCATTTTTGTCAAGCGTATTAATCATGGAATAGGCATCCCCTGCATTACGGGAGAACCTATCCCACTTAGTAAACAGAAGTAAATCCGCCACGCTTTTATTCTTTTTCAAAAACTCCAGCAACTTAGTGAACTCAGGCCGGTGGAATGTTTTGGCTGAATAGTCCTCTTTGAAAAGAGCCATTACTTCAATATTTTGTAGCTCGCAATACTTGCGAAGCCTGTCTTCCTGATGAAGCAAACTGTAGCCTTTGTCAGCTTGCTCGTCTGTAGATACCCGGATGTAAAGAATTGCTCTCCTTGTCATCGTTTTGGTTTTGTTGGTTAATATTTAGGTAAATCACTTTTGTTTCATTTTCATTTTGCCGTTCCCTTTCTATTCGCTGCTGAAATATCCTGTAATCTATATCAGCCAGTATATATAGGAACTCTCGTATTTCTTTCACTTGCTCATCGGTATATGTAATACCATCTTTATTTAAGGTCTTTTTGCATTCTTCTATAGACAACATTATGTATTAAAGGTTTAATTAATGCCATTGATTATCAATCACATCACAAATTTAGGATTCTTTTCTGATATTATCAAGCCTATTTTTTTTCAGCCTGAATAATATGTGAATAGGAGCAAATCCTTATCCTGTAAATGTATAGTGCCACTTTCGCAGCTCTATTTTATTGGGTGGACTTCCTTCTACGCTTTTACAGATATAATCGTAAATTATTGCAATACGAATAGGAATATCCGGTGAGCGTGATTGAATTATTACGGGAGTTTCAGGTTGCTCCGTTATTACAAGCGGTGTTGTTTCTATGATTGTTTTTTCTACTC
>CAIPDV010000031.1 GCA_903863935.1 uncultured Bacteroidota bacterium | reverse complement strand
GAGGTATATCGGCTCAATCGTTGTCTTGTTACTGTCGGCTCTTCCATTGCTTGTTTTTTGGGCAACAAAAGTACTATGTGTTTAAGCCCCTGTCAAGATGTACTTGGTCGTATGCTTACGAAAATTATATAATTCTATCACATCCCGCATGGCATTAAACTTACCATAGACCTCTTTGGTATGTTTACTTGCTTTAGGTCAGTCCAATCGTGTATCCACTCCTATATAAGTGGCATTTAAGTGTGTAGTTATAAAACGTGTGATGGAGCGAGATGGGGATTACTCCCTCCATTCATTTTACTTAAAAGGCTTGTTCAAAAATTTTCACATTCCTAATATCACGAAATAACAAACCCCTCCAACTTTTTGCTGAAAGGGTTTATTATTTAACTTTTCTTTTGGTTTCGCCCCTTTAACGATTTAGACGATTATGCAATTTGCTTCCTTTAAATCATTAAAACGGTGAGATTTTAATAAAGTTACATTTTATATGTAAGCTTAGCAGCTAATCGGGAGAAACTAATTTCCTCCCGGCGACTTGGCTTCCTTAAAGACTTCCGTTAACTCTTCTTCCTCTAACTATGTTCCGATAAATGCTTCTTTTTAACGGAACTTTTCACTTAGGTGCTTTTAAAGCATTAAATAGTTAATCAGATACTTAGGTAGGGTATTTTTAGTTAAGCCAAAAATAACCAGCATTCAATATCAATGCAAACGTTACCCAAATAATATAGGGGATATTTAAATAAGCAGCCAAAGGTTTCACTTTACGGAATTGAAAAATCAATATAAAAATACAAACCCACAAAACAATTATCTCAACTAGTGCAAACCCTATTGCATGGAAATAAAAGAACAAGAAACTCCAGATGAAATTTAAGGATAATTGGATGGCGAAAATTATTATGACTCTTTTCCTCATTGAAGTTGCTTGTTGAATCCAAATTAAATAAATGGAAATGCCCATTAGGAGATATAGAACAGTCCACACTGGGCCAAAAAGCCAATTAGGGGGCCTGAACGAAGGATGGTGCAGGGTTTCAAACCAGGAACCTATGGCAGTCGCGGTAAAAATACCCGCAATTGCTCCGACCATTAATGGTAAAGCAATTGAAATAAAAAGTTTAAAGGCAGGATTCAAGGTCATTATAAAATTATATTATTTGAAAGGTAGAAATACATTAATCAATTCATATATAAAATCGCACTTTATTGTAAGCTTCAAAAATTATTTTTGTAGTTCTTTAAATAACACTTCATATTCATTAAAGCGATGTTCTCTTATTGGACGAATGCGGGGTTCTGTTTCAAAGTGCAGTAACAAACATGGAAAAATATTTTTATATTTTTTCAAATATTCATAACGGATTAATTCATTATTTTTTATTCTCTGTTTTATCTTGTTATGATATGGATACATACCTTTGTCTTTTTAGATATTCATATCCTGAAACATTCAGGAGTAAAAGCAACATGGCATAAAATACATCTTCTATCGGGATTGTAAAAATACGGATGCCAAGGTTATAAGCGTTATTGTAATGCACTACAGGCTCGGCTATAAAACTACCTGTGAGTAATCCATTTGAAATAAAAAAGGGAAAGAGAATTATTCCGAAGGACATCATGAACGATTTTAGGTACGGGACTTTTAGTTGAGCCAGCAGAAAAAGAAGAATAGCCAACAGGATAAAGGTTACTGCTGTGTAATATTTATTAAAGTTAATTGAACCTGTTACAAAAATACAGAATGCAAAAAATTTAATAGATAGATAGAAAATTTTTTTGGTATAAGATGCTTTTACAAACTTTGTAAAGCACCAATATGTAAATATGCAGGAGTAAGGGATAAGGAAGAAAAACAGAACTTCTTCAATTGGTAAGTTTAATATGTTAAATCCTGTCAGGTAGTTGCCATTAAATCCCCAAATGCCCATATGGGTGAACAGCACATCCCAAACCAAAAAAAGCAACGCCGTTAGTAAATTGGGTAACCTTAGAAACTTTACTTCCTTGTAAAACTCTATTTTCGGATGATAAGAAAAAATAAATGGAATAATAAAGCATCCAACATCAACAAGCAAATACGTATAATTCGTTAAATTCATCTGCTGCTTTTTTTCGCTTCCATAAAATATTTTAAAGGCACCATTAACATGCCAAAGCATTCCCCATCCTCTTTCCCAAGATGTTTATGATGAACCTTATGTGCCTTACGCAGGGCTCTGAAATAAATATTATCCGTTCGGGTAAAGAACTTAAACCGTTGATGTATGAAAATTTCATGTACCATGAAGTAAGCAAATCCATAAATGGTAATTCCAAGGGCTATATAAAACAAATACCATAAGTGGGGAACTGCATTTCCAATGGCGAATAAAATAATGGAAGGTATGGCGAAGATTACAAAAAAGTAATCATTCCTTTCCAGAAAGGAATCATGGTCTTTTTTGTGATGGTCGCGGTGCAAATTCCATAAAAAGCCATGCATTACAAACTTGTGGGTGAGCCATGTAACGGCTTCCATTGTAATAAAAACACTGATAGTTATTACCGCTTGAAACATAATAAAGTCTATTGGGTTTTAAATTGCTTTAGAATTAATTTAAACCAGGATGTAAAAGCGTATGGATTTGAATGTATTTCATTTTCTATGCTTTTTAAATCTTCATACCGCCATTCACTTACCTCTTTGGTATCAGGGCAAGGCAAGGAATCGCTTTTACCAACATACACATAATCAAACTCATGTTCTATTAAGTTGTTTTCCAACTCTAATTTATAGGTCAGATTAAAAAGAAACTCCAGTTGGCAATCAAGACCCATTTCCTCTCTTAATCTTCTTATTGCGGCCTCATGGCTTTTCTCATGCAAGCGAGGATGAGAACAGCAGGTATTGCTCCATAAACCCGGTGAGTGGTATTTTATGTCGGACCTTTTTTGCAGCAAAAGTTGTTGCTTCGAATTAAATATAAGCACTGAAATGGCACGATGCAATTGGCCATCTTTATGCGCCTGCAATTTTCCCATTACTCCTATTTCATTATCTTGGGAATCTACTAATATTACATGTTCTTTTTCCATATCTAATCGTTCATTTTATGTATTTCATCCTTACTGCACAATTTGGATTGAATCAATATCTCCTTTATCCTACTGTTTAATGTTTTATTTGAATTGGATGGAGAAGAATTATTTTCAAGATATTCTAAAAGGAAAGCCTTATCGGTATTTAATTCGTTTTTATAATTAAGGATTTTAGGAGTGTTTAATTGCGTTGAGAAACGGAAGTAAATAAGTTCCGGGTTTTTACTTTCCTTTTCTATAGCATTTCCCAGGAGTTTTTTGCCTTCATTGAAATAGCCTAATTTGGTTAAAGGATCAGAACTATAGTTACACATCATAAAATAGGACATTGCTTTATATCCTAACAAAACCGGAGCTGCATTTTCTTTGATAGTCTGGGTTTCATTGAAAAAATACTTTGCTGCTTTTTCGCTATTTACAGAATCGGGGAAATACATTTGAAGTGCTTTAAGTGAAACTTGTGCATTCAGTAAATCACAGAACAACAATAACGAGGCAATTACAAAGGTTTTTTTCATAATATACCTAACCTGTATTTTAAGAATGAACCGGCAAGCATTCTAATCTTCTCATAATTAGGCACTCTTATCCGCTCTGTCATTACTCCTTCCGGCGATACCGATTTGATTTTATTGAACAGGCTTTTATAATAAACGTGCGCTACATAAACACCGAACCGGCATGAATCGGGAAGTTGCCTTATGCCTTGCAATGCCGCTGTAAAGTCGTTCTCAATATCCTCTTCAATTTTTACTTTTTCGGCATCAGAAAACTGTTTCATGTCAACATCCGGAAAATAAACACGGCCAAGAGTTTGATAATCGGCTTTCAGGTCTCTTAAAAAATTCACTTTTTGAAATGCCGAGCCAAGGCTCATGGCAGCAGGTTTCAGCCGCTGATAGTTATCCTCAGAATTTTGTGTGAAAACCCTCAAACACATAAGGCCTACAACCTCCGCAGAGCCAAAAATATATTTAGTATAGGAATATGTGTTGTGCGTGCTTTTATATAAATCCTGCTCCATACTATTCAGGAAGCTGTCGATAAGTTCCTGTTCAATTCCATAAGTATTTACAACCTCTTGGAAACTGTTCAAAATGGGATTTAAACTGATTTTACGCTCTATCGCCTTGTCGGTTTCATCTTTGAACTCCTTTAGCAGTGCAGGTTTATCGTATTGATGAAAAGAGTCGACAATTTCATCAGCCAGGCGAACAAAACCATAAATGCTATAAATAGGGGTATGCAGTTTCCGATGGAGGCAATAAATCCCTAAAGAAAAACTCGTGCTGTAAGCTCTTGTGGTAACTTTGCTGCAAGTATGTGAAACCTCATCAAATAAACTTTTCATAACTCAAAGTATTGCAAAATTTTAATGCTTGTTCAGCTGCTATCTGCCCTGATATTATGGCTGGTGGAACACCCGGTCCCGGAACGGTTAATTGTCCTGCATAAAAAAGATTTTTCACTTTCTTATTCCGCATTGAAGGTTTTAAAAATGCCGTTTGAGTTAAGGTATTTGCAAGCCCATAAGCATTGCCTTTATAGGAATTATAATCCTTTTCAAAATCATTTATGCAGTAACTTTTTTTAAGAATAATATTATCAGCAAAGGAATCGCTGCATTGAATCTCTATTCGCTTAATCAGGGAATCAAAATAACTATTCCGCCTATTTTCGGTGTCCTCCATTCCTGGGGCAATCGGCACAAGGATAAAAAGATTCTCCATTCCTTCCGGAGCTACTGAGGCATCGGTTTTCGATGGGCAGCAAACATAGAATAGAGGATTATCGGGCCATTGCGCACCTTTGTAGATAGCGTTGGCATGTTTTTCAAAGTCTGCATCGAAAAACAGATTATGATGAATAAGGTTTTTTATTTTCTTATTTACCCCGACAAAGAATATCAGGCACGAAGGCGCCAACGTCTTTTTATCCCAATATTTATCTGTGTAATTTCGGTATTGTTCATCCAGTAAGTTGTTTTCGACATGGTGATAATCGGCAGAAGCTATAACCGCATCAGTTCTAAAACTCCTGTCAGCAGTTCGAAGTTTTGCCGCTTTACCTTCTAAAATGCTTATCTTTTTTATTTCGCTGTTCATATAAAAATCAACTCCTAAAGAAGCAGCAATTTCATGCATTCCATCTACCACTTTATACATTCCACCCATGGGATACCAGGTGCCCATATCCAATGCGGCATAATTCATCAGGCTGTATAAAGCCGGAATCTGCTGAGGCATTGCACCAAGAAATAACACGGGGAATTCCATTAAAGCAATTAGGCGTTCATCATTGAAGAAACTTCTTACATAACTCCTTAATGATTTAAAGACATTTGATTTTGCGACACCTATGAGCACATCATAACATGCAAATTCTCTCCATGAATAGGCGGGTTTGTAAACCAATTCACGCATCCCCAAGTTATACTTCAGTTCGCTTTCTTTTAAAAATCTTTTAAGCCTGGCAGCGCTGCCGGTCTCAATATTCTCAAAAACATCATATAGTTCTGTTAATGAAGCGGGTACTTTAAGGCAATCGTTTCCTTTGAAAAAAATCTGAAATCCGGGGTCGAGTTGCACTAAATCGTAATAGTCTTTTGCCGATTTTCCAAACTGGTTAAAGAATTTCTCGAATACATCGGGCATCCAATACCAGCTTGGGCCTGATTCAAAAAGAAATCTATCTTCTTTAAAATAACCGGCTCGTCCTCCTGGCATGTTATTTTTTTCAAACACCTGCACATCGCACCCTGCATTTGCCGCAAAACATGCGGCAGAAAGTCCGGAGAATCCACTTCCTATTATTGATATGCAGGACATTTATTCTACTTATTAATTTAAGGTTGTTTTGGCAATTATTTCAGGATCCTGTTTCAGTAATTCGTCTTTAAGCTCAAATAAGCAAGAAACTCATTTCGGATAGTATCTTCTTGAAACTTGCCACCATAATAAGAAGTAACCGTTGAGGAGTTGTTATCCTTTATCCCTCTCGAGGCAACACATAAATGTTTGGCATCAATAAGCACAGCCACATTTTCTGTTTGCAGGCATTGCTGCAATTCTTTTGCTATCTGCACGGTCAGTCTTTCCTGCACCTGTGGGCGTTTGGCGTAATAATTTACTATCCTGTTCAGTTTGGATAACCCGATAATTTTTCCGGAAGAAATATAGGCGACATGGGCTTTTCCGAAAATTGGCACAAAGTGATGCTCGCAATTGCTATAGAAAGCAATCTCTTTTTCAACAAGCATCTGGTCATACTTGTACTTGTTTTCAAAAAGTGTGATTTGGGGTTTATTGGATGGGTTGATGCCACTGTATAATTCCTTAATATACATTTTGGCAACCCGCATAGGTGTTCCTTTCAGGCTGTCATCATTCAGGTCGAGGCCCAGGGTTTCCATTATCTCCCTGAAATGAAATTCAATCTTCTCAATTTTTTCTTCTTCGTTCATATCAAACGCAGTTGGCTTCATCGGCGTTTCTATACCTGTTGAAATTTGTTCATCGCCTATTTCCTCAATAGTTAATTCGTTTAAGGAAATCTTATTTACGTTAATCAGGTTATTCAAAGAAATTTCTTTAGTTTTCATCGTTTAAGGGATTGCAATTGTTCAGAAGTACAATCATATTTTCATTTGGGAATACAAATATAGAAACATATTGTTTAAAGAAACATATAAAAGATTAAACAAAATATAATACAGATACAACATCCTGTAAGTGAGGGGTATCGTTTTCAGCATTAAAATGATTCAATTCTAAAAAGCCTGAATTCTTATCAGGCAATCAATAATCTACTGGAGTTATCAAATAAACTATATTAAATTGTTCAATATATTTGCCGCATCATTAAACATTCACTAAAAATTATAACTTGGGTAACTATTCTATTAAAGAATTAGAAAAACTGTCGGGAATAAAGGCCCATACCATCCGTATTTGGGAAGTTCGCTATGGATTACTTCACCCAAAACGAACCAGGACCAATATTCGCATTTATGATGATGCACAATTAAAGCGCCTATTGAATGTTGCTTTACTACTTAAGAAAGGTTTTAAAATTTCCAAAATCAGTAAACTTAAAATAGAAGAACTAAACACCTACTTGCAAGACTTGGAAATCAATTCCAATTCATTTTTGGATGATAAGTTAAATGGGCTTGTTATTTCAATGATAGAGATGGATGAGGAAATGTTTGAAAAGATATTCTCGTCTTCCTTGCTTGGGATCGGCTTCAAAAATACTTTAGTAAAACTCATCTACCCATTACTGGAAAAAGTCGGTTTATTCTGGTCAATTGGGAAAATAAATCCTGCACAGGAGCATTTTGTTTCCAATTTAATAAGGCAAAAGATAATAACTGCCATCGATTCCCAACTGCCGCCGGATAAGTCAAAAAGTAAATTCATGTTATTTCTGCCTGAAGGCGAATTTCATGAAATCGGTTTGTTAACGGCACATTACCTTATTAAATCAAGCAGAAACCCTGTTATTTACCTTGGGCAAAATGTTCCGATGGAAGATGCTGTGAGTGTATCTAAAAGCTGGCATCCTGCAAAAATATTGGTTTTTGTAACTACAACGCAGCAAGCCGAAGAAAACCAGGATTACTTAAACAAAATTAATAGGCTCTTTTCCAAGTCTGAAATTTTTATTTCTGGTAAGCCTGAAATTCTTGCTAAAATTAAATTGCCTGGCAAAGCGAAGTGGTTAAAAAACTTGGATGATTTAGAACGAGTTTTGCAAACAAAGGAATAGCTCTTTATTTAAACGAATTGCCCCTATTTACATTACAAGAAGTTATATGATTGGCGTGTAATTACCACATAGCCCTTATCGTAAAAATTGAAATTAGTTTGTATGGGATCAATTTTAGCCATTAACTCATCACAACCGCAGGTGTGAAATAACACAAAGGGATTTTATACTGAGATAAAATTACGAATTAAACAGGTAATCCTTGTTTCATCCAGTCAAAATAGAAGGTGCTTCCCTTCCCTAAATCCGAATCGTACCATATTTTGCCGCGCTGTTCTTTTACAATCATCTTTACAATATTCTATCCGAAACCGGTGCTGCTGTCGGTGTAGGATTTGTTTCCTGCTGTGCCGAGCAGCGTAAAAATTTTATTCTTATCCTTGTCTGGTAAGGTAATCCTTAAAAATATCGTGAATTATAGGGTCATGATCAACTAAAATGCATTGCAGCTTCCTTTGCATAATTTTTTTCAGGGATTAAATCTTAACTTTCCTATAAGAATAACAAAGATAATAATAGTTCATTATCAGAATATGCACGATTTATTAAATGGTAGGTTTTTGGCTGTGCATGGTGGAAGCGATTTATTAAACGGTGATTTTTAGTCAATGAAACATAGGTGCTATTACTTAAACCTTTATCGTCATTTCAAGATATTACAGGAAGCATTGGCATAAAAAGTGGTTTTCAGCCCCTTATTTAGATACTTAATACCTGCTGTTAGTCTAACAGTAGTAAACGAAAGAAGGAACTTAATCCTTAATCTGGAGTTTTTATTAACTTCGTTTCTTGGTGGTTAGGAAGCTAATTCAGTTTCTCTATCTTTTTGTTGCTATTATGTGCGTAAAAATACTGAACCATGTGCCAATAAAGAAAAATATGAGGTTTTTAATATAAGATTAGCTAAAAAATGGAGGAAATTTATTTCTGTAATGCTGAATCTACCATGTCCCTTTATTAGTAGTGTTTTATACTACATTTGCACTTCAAAAGCGGAAGTAGCTCAGTTGTTAGAGCATCGGCTTCCCAAGCTTCTGTTCGAATTTATAAACATATAAAATCACCAGAACCCTTAATTTCTCAATTTCTGTCCAAATAAATAGTTCCATAAATAGTTCCGTTTTTTGCGTTCTTTTGGTGAAATAACCGTAAACTCTCAAACCATCAAAACCAACTGAAGCCCCTATAAATACAAGGTGATATGCCACCGAGATTCCACCACAATTTCACCATTTTACTCCTGAACGGAATAAACTCGTATTCGGGGAGGGAAAACTTATCGCCATATATGAGGATAATAAATTCCAAAAAGTCTTCTTCTACAAGTTGAACGAAATAAAAATCGATGTGATTTATGATAAAACCCACAACAGGCTGTTGGATATTTTATCGTGGGAAAATGAAACAGATAGGGTGGAGTTCCTAAAAATGCCGGTACCTGGAAGTTATCCCGAACTTGCTGCCTATTAAGTGCGAGGGAAAAATATATTTAAAAGATAAATAAGACCAGATATGTTGCTGCGTAAAAGGTGGCAATCCTTATAAGGTCGCGCCAGTACATCCGTATTAATCTCCGAAACGACCGTTCTTTGCTTAGAATAGAGTCATCCAAGATATACTCCCTGTCCTCTTTCGTTATGTAATCTGGACTGCAAGCGATACCCTCATCTATCTCTTTTTGGAAGAGCATCTCAAGCCCAAGGCACCTAACGAGTATCCTCTCTTTTTCTTTCGCCGCCACTGATACATTCCATGCGATGAAGAGGGCTAATGCCGACGGCACCCATGGGTTCATTAGATGTGCTAAAAGCAACATAGGAACTGCCACAGCTACGATTAAAACCTTAGGATGTTTAGGCAAACTGAAACACCAGAGGAAAGTGTTGATTCTATCATCCGACTCAAGTTTCTCGAGGTAGTAATCTTCGATTGTTTTCATTTCAATATTAGTTTTTGTTTTTTGGCAACCATGTTTTTTGGGCGATTGGTTACCGACAATTTCTTATGATCGGTTGTTCTTTTAATAAAATGAAAAGGGCGCAATAAATGCGCCCCTTTCACAACATGGTAATTAAATTACTCAGCAACTTCAACTTTCACCTTGAAGCCGATTGGATGCGCGGCAACAATCTTGAGCAGCTTATTAATCCCATCTAACGACCATTGGTTACACACCGCTATACGAGCATTTCCAAGTTTTATTACGTCGTCGGCATTTTTGACAAAGAACCGGTCAACCTTGTTTTTGGAAAACCCCTTTGCGATGCTCAACTCTGCAATGACTCCAAAACGGGGCTGCAATTCCTCACTGTGGAATACCTCTTTTAATTTAGTCAGGCTCACTTTCGGATTCTTATCAACGTAGGCTCTGACTAAAGCCAGCACCAATCTGCCTTTCGGAAGGTTGCGTTCTTCCCCGAATCGATAGCGATTGTTATTCCTGCCACCGGGATTCACATTTTTGGGGCCCAAATCGTCGTCCTCCTTTTTGCTTGATTTCTGTTGAGCTTTCTTGTCGGCGGAAGCGGGTGTGACTTTTTGTTCCTCCACTTGAGTTGATTTGCCTTCAGAATTAAAGCTGTAAGCGCCGGTGTCCTGGTCGGCAATGATAGCGCCGTCTGTTGCCAGCGTTTTGATTGCACCTCTTACCAGGATGTCGCTGCTTTTGATTCCTACTGTGATTGCTTCAACACTGCTGCCCGGATTGCTCTTGATAAACTCAAGGACGGCATCAATAACTTTTTGATTTTTCATTTGTTTATTTATTGTTTTGAACACTTTGCATCCGCTTGAAAACCGCTACCATAGAGGCTTACGTGATGCAATGTGAAGTTAGCAGTTCCGTGTTTCCATGTAGCGGAAACAGGAAAGTTTTTACGGTTTGGAAACCAAGAGCATGCGTAAAACAGGCTTCCAGAAAGGATTTTGGAGGGCATCAATAGGAACAAAACGGGTGTTAAATGGAAGAACCTTGCTCAAAATTTAACCTGCTTCCGCTAATGTTACCCTGATAAAGTACGCCATGCAAAATGTCCTTAGCAACTATTGAGCTCAATAAACTATAAAATACGGCTCATTACTGGTAGTATTTGAGCCACAATTCGTATATTTGTGAGCTACAAATAAACAACGATGCCAAGGCCAAAGAAAGATTACGGCGATTTAGTTCTTGATTTCATCAAGCGAAACCCCCTTTGTTCATCCAAAGAAATTCATGACGGGCTCGGACATGATTTTGCATACGCCACGATAAAAAGAACGATACAGCAGCTGATGGCCGGGAACCTGGTAGTTGCCTCGGGCAGGGGAAAGAGCACCAAATACAAGATCAGCCAGGCCTACGAACTCATTCGCCCCATTGATGTTGAAGAGTATTTTCAGAAGGAAGTCGATGAAAGAGAAATCAACGAGGGTTTTAATCATACCCTTATAGAGGAAACTTTAAGCAAGGCGACCCTCTTTACCATGGAGGAGTTGAAACATCTGACAAACCTCCAATCCCAATTTAAAGCAAACATTTCTAAACTCTCGAAAACCGAATACAAGAAGGAACTGGAACGCCTCGCCATAGACCTGAGTTGGAAGTCCTCGCAAATCGAGGGGAACACCTATTCTTTATTGGAAACGGAACGATTGTTAAAAGAGAAAGAAACGGCTTCGGGAAAAACGAAAGACGAAGCAACCATGCTTTTGAACCATAAAGCAGCCCTAGATTTTATCATTGCACACCCAAAATATGTAAAACCGTTGACGGTAGCAGGCATTGAAGACATCCACAGCATCCTGGTAAAAGATTTGGGCATTGACCGCAACATCAGAAAACGGAGGGTGGGCATATCAGGAACCAATTATAAACCGCTGGATAACGAATTTCAAATAAGGGAAGCTCTCAAGGGGCTGTGCGCATTAGTAAACCGGCAAGAAAATATTTTTGCAAAGGCACTGCTTGTTTTAGTCCTGCTCTCATACATACAGGCATTTGCCGACGGTAATAAAAGAACCGGCAGAATCGTCAGTAATGCGATATTGATGAATAATAACTATTGTCCCATTTCTTTCAGAACGGTTGATTCAATTGATTACAAGAAAGCCATGCTTATTTTTTATGAGCAGAATAATATAAGCGCGTTCAAGAAGATTTTTATCGATCAATTTGAGTTTGCTGTGAAAACGTATTTTTAAAATACCCCAATTATTTAGAAGATAAGAAACGTTATGGTTAACGTTTGGGTTCACATCGGAAGGGTGTCGGCCACACCGTACGATAAAATATCTCGCTTCGCAGTCAAAAGCAGTCCTTAGTCATCCCGCAGCACAAGAAGTGTGAATTCTGCCGCTTACGACTAAATAATTATGAATGAACCACCCGCTTTACTTATGTGATGCAAAAGTCTGTCTTTAACAGGTTTAAAATGTTTTCTTTTAATTTCTATATTTTCTTTCTTCTTTCCACACACCGCCGGCCCCTCTCCCGGTATATAATGTGATGCGATAGTACATTTACGGTGCCGCAGAAAGCACCTTCATTTTACATGAAATAAAGAGGAAACCAACGCCTGAACCGGATATATACGAAGAGAATCAAACAAATTAAATCCTATGGCAATGGAACAGAATAATTTTAAAGGGAATTACGCCGTTAAGAACAATAGCATAAAAGTCTTCAGGCAAGATTTGATATACGGTGAATGCTCTACAGAAACCATCGGAGAGGGTTATCTAATCACCATACATACTAATAAGAGAGAAATTTGGAGCCTACAATCGATGTTGGGATATATCGTTGGGGTAGGCAACCCCTTTTCCAATGCAGGCTATTCCGATTACCTATTTGGGGAATACCCGGTTGAAGTGACTGATAAATTAAAGAGAAGGTTTGAGCAACATGAGTTCTCATCCGACAATCCACTCATGTTCGCTCTGGAAAATACTTGTAGGGTAATTAAAGGCAAGGAGGGTTCGCTCTATGTCTGTTTTCCTGACAGTAAAAAGACAACTCAATTCTTATTCGGACTTTTAACTGAAAAAAATAGCCTTTCAAATCAATGAAAGGCTATCTGAAAATTGGAGGATTTTTTACTTGACCAAATTCACTTTACCTGTATAAGAATGTTTGTTTCCTCTGGTGTCAGTAACGTTTATTAGGTAAACATAGGTGTCTTCCTGGCAAACGGTAGAATGATTTCCAACCTTTCCATTCCATCCGTCACTCAAACTGCCGGAGTAGAAAAGTTTCATTCCCCAACGGTCAAAAATATACATTTCGAAATCCTTTATGTAGTTTCCTTTTGGAAGGAAAACGTCATTAATACCATCATCGTTAGGTGAGAACGCGTCAGGAATATAGAATGTGAAATCAGGCCCAACAACAATACAATTCGTAGCAGTGTCAACGCAACCATGAGAATCCATTACTACCAATGAAGCGCAGAATGTTCCGGTATCACTATAGGTGTGAATTGGATTCATCAGTCCGCTTGTAGAATCTTTTCCATCACCAAAAGTCCAGTCCCAATATGCTAATGGATATTTGCTGTTCCCGTTATATGTAAATTGTACTGTCGGGTTTAACATATCCACCGGTTGTGGAGCATATGTGAAACTTGCATTTGGTTTGGAATAAACGGTAACCATATTTAAAATTTTCAATGTACTGCTACAACCATTATTGGATGTTGTAGTCAGGCTAACGCTAAATGTTCCGGTATCAGGGTAACAGTAAATCGGGTTGCGTACGCTGGATGTATCATTGTTTCCGAAGGTCCATTCCCAATTTGAAATATTTCCGCTGGAAATAGTTGACATATCGCGGAACTGAACGCATAATGGTGCGCATCCTGAAACAGGATTAGCCTGAAAAGTACTAACAGGTAAAGGATTTATGGTTACAGTTGCCTGTGCAGTTGCCATGTTAGAGCCGCAATCATCGGTAAGTTCAACAGTATAGGTTGTTGTTGAAGTTGGTGCTACTGTGATAGATTGGGTTGTGCTGCCACCCGGTAACCATAGGAATGTATAAATGCCATCTCCGCCGGCAGGTGTTGCAGAAAGTGTTGTTGAGCCTCCCGGACAGAATGATGTAGCACCCGTAATAATTACATTCAATGGAGGATTTGTTCCAACAGTAACTGTTGCTGTTGCCGTACATCCATTTGCATCTGTAATTACAACGGTGTAAGTGGTAGTGTTAACGGGGTTAACAAAGGTTGTAGAAGAAGTGCCACCTGAGCTCCATGCATAAGTATAAGTTGGTGTTCCACCTGAAACAGTTGCATTTAAAGTTGCTTTATTTCCTGAACAAACTAATTGAGGGCCCGATGCACTAACTACAAGAGGAGTTGGTTCCGTTAACGTTGCAGATGCAGTTGTTGAGCACCCATTGGCATCAGTTAGTGTCACAGTATAAGTTCCAGCTGAAAGATTAGAAGCAGTAGCTGTAGTTCCTCCCGATGGAATCCAGGCATAGGTATAAGGTGCCGTGCCTCCTGAAGGTGATGCTATAATGCTGCCGTTGGATGTTCCGAAGCAAGGTACATTTGTTGAAGCAAGTGTAACACTAATTGCAGTAGGTTGAGTAATCGATCCAACTGCAGATGCAGTACATCCGTTGTTATCAATTATGTTTATGGTATATGTTCCGGCACTTAAAGCAGATGCTATTGCTGCTGTTCCACCGGATGGAGTCCATGCGTATGTATATGGAGCGGTTCCGCCTGCGGCAGTTACTGCAAGACTTCCATCAGACAATCCGGAACAGGTAATATTTACGGTCGCTGAAATTAAAGCAGTAAGCGCGGTAGGTTGTGTAATAGTAACAGGTGCAGTTGCAGTACATCCATTAACGTCGGTTACCGTAACTGTATATATACCTGCACTAAGTCCGGTTCCTGTTGCACCATTTCCACCGGTTGGAGCCCAAGCATAAGTATAGTTTGGAGTTCCGCCACCTGCTGTAATAGTTGCAGAGCCATTGGTTCCTCCGTTACATAATACATTGATAGGAATACCCATTGTGGCAGTAAGAAGTGGTGGTTCCGTTAACGTCACATTTGCTACAACACTACAGCCGTTATTATCGGTAACTGTTACTGTATAAGCTCCTGCTGATAATCCCGTGGCTGTTGCATTTGTTTGGCCGGAAGGATTCCATAAATAAGTGTAAGGTGCTGTTCCGCCAGTAGCGGTAACTGTTGCCGATCCTGTTGCACCGCCATTACACAAAATATTTGTGCTGGCTGTTATGCTTGCGCTAACAGAAGAAGGAGATGAAACAATTGCTGTTGTTGTTTGAGTACATCCGTTATTATCGGTTACTAAAATGGTATAGGTTCCAACACTTAAACCCGTGGCTGTTGAATTGGTATTTGCAGATGGAGTCCACAAATAAGTATACGCCGGAGTGCCACCTAAAGCTGTAACCGTTGCGGTTCCATTATTATTACCGCATGTTGATTGGGTTGTTGTTGTGGTAAGTGTTATTGCCGTGGGCTGAGTTATTGTTACAGTTGCGGTAGCTGTACATCCATTATTGTCGGTTATGGTAATAGTGTATGAATTTGCACTTAATCCTGTTGCATTAGCATTTGTTCCGCCTGATGGAGTCCATGCATAGGTATATACAGGAGTTCCGCCACCTGCAGTCACCGTAACAGAACCATCGCTTCCTGCATTGCAGGAAACATTCGTTGGAACGCCCATTGTGGCAGTTAATAATGTTGGTTCAGTTATTGTAACAGATGCTGTTGCGGTACAACCATTATTATCTGTAACAGTTACAGTATAGGTTCCTGCACTCAGACCAGTTCCCGTTGCTGTGTTTCCACCGGACGGAGCCCATACATATGTATATCCGGGAGTTCCGCCTCCGGCAGTAACCATAACGTTTCCGTTATTTCCTCCGTTACATAAAACATTAGTAGGCGCACCCATTATCGCCGTTAATAATGGAGGTTCAGTTAAGGTTACTGTTGCAACCACATTACAACCCGTATTGTCGGTTACCGTTACAGTATAAGTTCCGGCGGATAACCCCGTTGCTGTAGTATTCGTTTGGCCCGAAGGAGTCCATAAATAGGTGTAAGGAGCAGTTCCACCAGCAGAGGTTACAGTAGCAGATCCTGTAGTTCCTCCATTACATAATATATTTGTGCTTGCTGTAATAGTTGCAGTTACATTTGATGGAGATGTAACGATAGCTGTTGACGTTTGTGTACATCCATTATTATCTGTAACAATAATGGTATATGTACCTACACTTAAACCGGTAGCCGTTGCTGTTGTGCTCGCCGAAGGTGTCCATAAATAGGTGTAAGCAGGAGTGCCTCCAATAGCAGTAACCGTAGCAGTTCCATTATTATTACCACAGGTAGATTGAGTGGTTGCCGTTGTTAGGGTTATTGCCGTTGGTTGCGTGATTATTACAGAGGCAGTTGATGTACATCCATTAATATCAGTAATTGTTATTGTATATGTCCCGGCACTTAATCCTGTTGCATTCGTGCTAGTACCACCGGAGGGAGTCCAAGAATAGGTATATACAGGACTTCCGCCTGCAGCTGTAACAGTAGAAGAACCCGTACTTCCACCATTACATAAAACATTTGTAGTTGCACCAATTGTTGCTGTAAGTAATGGAGGTTGAGTTATCGTAACGGGAGCAGTAGCAGTACAACCATTAGCATCGGTAACTGTTACCGTATATGAACCTGCTGTCATTCCGGTTCCAGTTGCGCCGTTGCCACCATTTGGAGCCCAAGTATAGGCATAGTTTGGACTTCCGCCACCAGCCTTAACTGTAGCCGAGCCATTGTTCCCGCCATTACATAAAACGTTAGTAGAAGCACCAATTGTGGCGGTTAATAAAGGAGGTTGGGTTAAAGTTACTGTGGCTGTTGTTGAACAACCGGTATTATCTGTAACGGTAACAGTGTAGGTTAATGCCGACAAACCGGTTGCGGTAGCGGTAGTTTGTCCTGAGGGATTCCATAAATAGGTATAAGGGGCAGTTCCACCCGCAGCGGTAACTATTGCTAAGCCTGTTGAGCCACCATTACATAATATATTAGTGCTTGCTGTAATAGTTGCCGTAACATTTGACGGAGAGGTAACAATTGCTGTTGAAGTTTGTGTGCACCCATTTTTATCCGTAACTGTGATAGTATATGTCCCTGCACTTAATCCCGTTGCAGTTGCAGTTGTACTTGCAGATGGGCTCCATAAATAGGTATATACAGGAGTTCCACCAATAATTGTAACCGTAGCAGAACCATTATTATTTCCACACGTTGCCGGAGTTATTGTTGTAGTGAGAGTGATTGGCGCAGGTTGTGTAATTGTTACAGTTGAAGTAGCAGTACATCCATTTTTGTCAGTGATTGTAACTGTATAGGTGCCTGCACTTAGTCCTGTCGCATTGGCATTTGTTCCCCCTGCTGGAGTCCAGGCATACGTATATGCAGGAGTTCCACCAGCCGCAGTAACTGTTGCCGAACCTGTGCTTCCACCATTACATAACACATTGGTAGGAATACCCATAGTGGCAGTTAAGAGTGGAGGTTGTGTAATTGTAACGGAAGCAGTAGCAGTACACCCGTTATGATCCGTCACAGTCACAGTATAATTTCCTGCACTAAGTCCAGTTCCATTTGCATTTGTTCCACCGGCAGGTGCCCATGCATATGTATACGCAGGAGTTCCACCCGCAGCAGTTACCATGGCTGAACCATTGTTGCCTCCATTACACAAAACATTCGTGGGAACGCCCATAGTGGCAGTTAATAAAGGAGGTTGTGTTAAAGTGACCGTTGCTGTTGCGGTGCAACCATTATTATCAGTTACTGTTACAGTATAACTGGTAGCTGACAGACCAGTAGCATTTGCATTTGTATTTCCGCCCGGATTCCACAAATAAGTATAAGGAGCATTACCACCTCCGGCAGTAACAGTAGCTGATCCTGTTGTTCCGCCATTACATAAAATATTTGCGGATGCACTAATAGTTGCCGTTATAGGAGGAGGCTGGGTAATCGATACACTAGCAGTTGCCGTACAGCCGTTTTTATCTTTCACTGTTATGGTGTATGTCCCTGCTGATAGTCCGGTAGCAGTTGCATTTGTTCCTCCGGTTGGGGTCCATGCATAGGTGTATGGAGCAGTTCCTCCGGTAGCAGTTGCAGTAGCAGTTGCAGTACTACCACCATTACATTTTTCATTTGTGTTAGTGGCAGTAACTGTTACAACAGTAGGTTGCGTGATAGTCGCCGTTGCTGTTCCCTGGCAACCGTTTTTATCAGTTACTGTAATGGTATAGGTCCCGGCACTTAAACCTGTAGCTGTTGCAGTTGTTTGGGCAGAAGGATTCCATAAATACGTATAAGGAGCAGAACCTCCCGTAACTGTGGCAGTGGCAGTTCCGAGGGTAGTACAAGTTGCATTGGTTTCCGTTGTAGTAACCGTGAGTGCACCACCGGTTGTTTTAATGGTTACGGTATCTTTAAAAATAATATCACATCCAATAGTTATAGTTACAGTGTCAACCCCGGTACATAGTGTTTTTGCAGTACGGGTGGTTTCTCCATCGCTCCACCGATAAGTAACATTTGTTGAATCCGGATTTCCGCAAAGCATAAGCGTTGCCTTAGCAACTCCACTACAAGGTGCGCAAGTGGAACCACCTTTTTGGATAGTGATAGGAGATACGGGAGGTGGGCCAAGTGATATTTCAGAAACAAAGTTTTGTCCGCAGGCATATACCAATTGTTTAGTGTAAGGGGCCACAGCCAAGTCATAGATAACACCTGATAAAGCAGGTAAGGTTCCGGTGCGGGTAAGTGCTGTTGAATTATAAATATCAATTACGTTATTATTTCCTACATAGATATTGTCGCATAAATCCACATCAAGGCCACCCCAAGTGTATGGTGTGCCGGATACGGCAGCTGTAGTTATAAGTGCACCGCTTGCTTTGTTGAATTTTTTCAATGTTTGCCCATCGTATGCATATACCCAGTTTAACCCGCAGGCGAGACCATTCATAGCATTGAATGTAGTTGTTGCACTATAAAAAATACTTCCGATTTCTGCAAAAGTATACCCATCGGCAACAGCATAATTATTCGGAACAAGGGCAGGGAGCGGCACTTTCACAAGGTAATTATTAAATACTGCAGTATATAACAACGATTGAGTTGTGGCCGTCCAGGCAGAACCACCCATTGGGTCGGCTGCAGTAAGGGCCATATCATGATACCCTGCGGTAACTGTCGCTCCTAGAATATTGGCAGGCACTATTGTTGTCATGGTGGTATCAAGCATAGCAGCCTGATCAGGACAACAAGTTCCATTTCCGAAAATTACAAATGATTGCGGGCAAACGGTAGATTCAATGCGCCACATCTCGTTAAACCCGGAGTTGCCGGGATCCGTAGCAATCAAGCCACCAGTAGGGCTTATTTTTTGTACACGTGCACCACCACCGGCATTCCAGCCTTCTACTATGTAGTTTTCAAGAGATTTTTTATCGGTTGCAAAATCACCGTAGAAATTGGTGGAAGAACTCATGGTAGTTGCATTAAATGTCCACTGAATGGCTCCCGCAGAATTTAGTTTTACCAACTGGAAAGGGTAGGGGCCTCCGCCGTAAACATAAACGTTTCCAAGGTTATCATAATCCAGATCATAAGCATAGTCGTTGCCTGAACTGGAAGTGAAGTTTGGATTGGTGGTCCAGACAATTGCAGGATCAATCATTAAAGTTTTGGTGGCATCTAAGCTAGAGGCAATAAATGATTCATCCGGATTGTTAGTCTGAGCGGTAACTGTAACGGGTTGATGATTTTCCAGATAATAGCTAACAGCAGCACTTTCTTTTAAAATACCAATATCATTTTTCACAGTAACATTTCCCGAAGCATCCACTTGCATTCCATTTGTGTTTTCGTACTTCAAGTGAACTTTACTTAAATCTCCACCAGGATGAACCACAATAGTGTATTCCAAATCACTGGTGCCGTTTTTAAATGTATAGATTACGTCAATCCCAGGATACAAATCTTTATAGGTGATCTTCTTAAATACATTAGCCGTGTAGGTGTTATGTGTTCCGTTGGGATAAGTGTAATAGTATGTTTGTTCTTCATCTGCAATAATACTGGTGTTCGGGTTAGCTCCATCCCATTGAGCAGACAGGTAGTAGAAAAATCGTTTTGGAGCTCCATTCTGGTCAGGGTCTTTCCCCTCACTGAAATCCAGTTTTTCGGTTTCAATATGCCTGTAAAGAATTCCTTTTGCTGTGAAAAATGCATTGATAGAACCTAATTTGGCTTCGAATAAAATTTTTCCACCGGCGTCAACTGTATCGAACTGACCCTTATTTTCAACGAACAGAGCATGTTCAAAAGGGTCAATAGACCAATTAATTTTACTGCCGTTCTGATCTTGTGAACCTGAGGTTCCGTTGGTTCCGTTTTGCGCTTTTAAATTCAGGCTAAAAAGCACACAGAATAAGAAAGAATAAAAAGTAAATTTCATATCAATGGTAAAGTCTTTTTGGTTTGGTATGCTAACAGGGCAAGTTGAAAATTTCAAGAGGTAAGGGTCTAGCGGTCGAATGTACTGAAATATTGCATTTTAAAAAGACATTCTTGTCAAAATTTTAATGCATCTTTTAAAACGGAAAAAATGTAAGATGTCTAATATTCGTTTTTGAATTTAGTGGTTTATATAAGCACAAGACAATGAGATAGTTATTTGTTTGTTTTATAAAATAGCAATGATTAAAAAAGAAATTGACATTTGCAACAAAAACTGCAAAATGTCATATTTTAGTGTTTTGTAATGCTCCTTATTGATTACGTAGAATACAGTAGGTTGTAAATTTTATTTAATATTCTGGTGAAACCTGATTAGTGAATATTTAAATAAAATAGTTGTATTAGATATATCAAAGCAGCTCGAATAACTTATGTCGCAAAACGAACAATACAAGTCCTGTTTTAGATTTTATTCCAAACTTATCAAAAATAGATTCCCTGTACCCATCAACTGTCCTATGTTGGACATGCATTAAATCTGCTATTTGTTCATAGGTGTATTCTTTTTCATTGCAAACAAGTTTTAAGAACTCCCTTTCCCTGGCCGAAATTTGGTTTAAAATTATTTCATGTTCATTTTCTTTATTTACAATAACACTATTACGCAATGAAAATGTGAGAAATTCGTTGTGATAGTATCCTGTTTTAAATATTTCAAAAAGCGCATTTTTCAGTTCAAGTGCCTCGCAATTTTTCTTTAAGTATCCTCTTACACCTAATCTGAAAAGATTTATTATAAGGCCCTCATCTTCGCTTACAGTTAAAATCAGAACAGGTATTTTAATATTTCGAGTATCTAATTGTTCCATCACTTTATCACCATTCATTCCCGGCATATTCACATCCATAATAATCAGGTCGGTATTTTTTGCTTCGGGAATAAATGCCAGAAATTCCGGCCCGTTGTCAAACTGTTGCGAGATTTTAAATGGTCCTAATTTTTCAATCAGTTCTTTTAAGCCATTTCGAATGATAATATGATCGTCCAATAAAATAATGTTCTTTTTTGCTTCCATAAAATACAAAGATAACTATGTCATCAATCCGGGCAATTTTAGTTTTTTCAGGGTAACAGAACAGCCATTATCAGGAACTGAGTGAATAATGCATTCCAGCCCGGCCCATTTTGCCCGCTTAATTATATTGCGTAACCCTGAAGCTTTATTCGATTCCATTACATTTTCCAAATCAAATCCTTTACCATCATCTATTACTTCTAACTCGAAAGAATTATTTGCATTTGCCATAGTAACATAAACATTTTTAGCTAAAGAATGGCGAAGACAGTTTTGTATAATTTCCTGAAAAATGCGAAAGACCATTAATTCCTGGTTCTTGTTAAGGTTTGAAATTCCTGTGGGTTCTTCCCAATGAAGTTGAAATCGGCGCAATGCTTTAATTCTGTTTATTTCTAAATTCATTGCGCCAATTAAACCTATATGGCCAATATAATCGTTATTCAAAGTTCTGCTGAGCAAGCGCAATTGCTGAGTGACTTCTGAAAGATATATTTCCATTGGCGTAAAACCGTCTTTCAAAGCAGGGTGATCGATTTTTAAATTTTCAAGCTGAATATGTACGGCAGTTAGTAGCTGACCAATATTATCATGAAGTTCTTGCGCAAATTGTCCCATTATTTCTTCACTTACTTCTGTTTCTACCTGACGTAATTCTTTTTCGTAGTTTAATTTGTTTTGAGCCAGTTCCATTTGTTGTTTTAACCTTTCCCTGCCCGATTGAAAAAAGACTAATATTATTCCAGCAACAAGTAGTAAAATCAATAGTGTAATGCTAATAACAGCTAAAACTATTTCAATGTTATTCATTTAGCCGAGGTGGTTTTTGAAAGTGCATTGCGGCGGATAAGCCAGAATCCATAAGCAAGAAGGAGGTAGCGGATGTTGGACAGGCCAACTGTAATCAAACGAAATAACATACGGTTTATTTCACCTTCATGTCTCTAATGGATTCAATCTGTGCATAACAGACAATGAATTATGGTAAACGCATTAATAACTTAAAATCTCGTCTGAATTATTAATAACGTGGTTATTCGGAACGACACAAAAAGCTATCAATTGTATTACATTTCGGTAAGGTTCTCATCCCGCCAAAGGCGGGATGTTTTTTTATTTAAAATATTAATTAACGATTTTCTTAATAGCCGCCAATTGCCAACCTTCCCACTTGTGGGAATTCACGTAATCTGAAATTGTTTTTTTGTATCTGTCTTGTCCATAAAAATATTGTAGCACTTCAGTGGCGGGTCCGGCAAGGCGTCCATTGGAACTTGGTATAGCATCCAGTAAACTACCTAACAAATTGCTGTTAAAATAATCGAGGCGCTTTAATGCCTGCATAGCATTCACTCGGGTACGGAACTCATAAGAATTACTGGAGTATTGAACCAATTTAGCTGTAAAGGAATTTTCAATGCCAGGCGAACTTGATGCAGAAAGTTCAAGCCATTTTATTTCTACATTTCTTCCAAGTGTACCTGTAATGCCTTTTGTCGTTTCTAAATATTGAGGCAGTTTATTCGGGTTGTTTGAATTCAATAATGTAAGTGTACTAACAATAATATCATATGAAGAATCACCCAGCATCTTTTCATAGTCCGGAATTAAATCGGAAGGAATAATTGTTATGTTTGATAGAGTTGATTTGCGTACCATAACATCTCTGTCATGAATAGCACTTTTAATAAGTGCTTTGCTTGAAGAATTAGTATCCTTTATCAATTGGGCAACTATAGCCACTTTCACTGCTTGAAAAGTTTCTTTATTGAATACTTCTATTAGGGTGTTTCTTTTTGTATTCAAGTCAATGGCTTTCATCGCCTCAACGGCATCCAGCCTGTCAAGCATATTCTCTGCATGTAGTGATTGGGCTTTCAACATTTCAAATGGTTTGTGGAACGAAACTGTTTTCATTACCTGGTTATCGGGGTCAAATAAAACAAACCCAACTTCCTTTCCGGATGGATTTGGAACACTTACCGTCTGATTCTGTTTTTCAATCCAAACTTGTTTTTTATCGGTTGTACCATCTGTATAATGCACTTCAAACCAGATAGGCATTTTAAATAACCCGGCGGGGGTTGAACCATCATGTGAAGCGGAAAGGCCTGTTAATTCAGTCAACTCCTGTGTTTGCAAAACAGTAAAGTCCGTTGATTTTTCTTTTTCAGAATATGTGATGGAGTATTCAGGTTGTCCGCTTTTTAAATACCACTCCTCCCAAAACCAATCGAGTGACATACCTGTACTTTCTTCAAAAGAAATTAGCAGATCATGCGCATCCACATTTTCATATTTGTGTTTTTCGAGATAATATTTTATTGCCTTGTTATACATTTCCCTTCCGCCTACAACATACTTGAGCATATTTAAAACAAATGCCCCCTGCGGATAATTACGTGTGCCGCCTCCCATGCTGCTTGCAATAGGGTAGTGGTCCTTACTGTTTGCATCAATTGCTGCATTTTGGAATCCCCTTCTATCCCAATCAAAGTAATCTTTGCCAAATACTTCTTTATCGAAAAGAGCACTGTAATAGGTGGCAAAATTCTCATGCATCCACATGCTGGAACCCGTGCGGCAGGTAATCATATCACCAAACCACTGGTGCGCCAATTCATGAGCGTTTACACCCACATAAAAGCGGTCTAGATAACTTCTGTCATCCACCATGTAAAAATCTCCATAAATGGTTGCAGTCGTGTTTTCCATAGCACCATACATGAAATCTTCCACAGGAATCTGGGAGTAACTTTCCCACCCATATTTAACACCAATTTCTTTTTCAAAAAAATCTATCATTTCAGCACTATATTTATAAGTAGCATTGACGCGGTCTTTCCATTCCGGATAATAATACAAATGCAACGGAACTCCCGATTTCGATTTTCGCTCATCAATAGCATATTTACCAATACCAAGCATTATAAGGTAAGCATCATGCGGATGCGACATTTTATAATGCCAGGTTTTAGTGCCATCCCCATTATCTTTTACGGATAATTTTGTGCCGTTACTTAACACTTCATAGTATTTATCAAATATTACTGTTGTTTCTGTAATTAGTTTATCATTAAAACCATCATACATTGGAATCCAATGGCGATTGTCGACTCCCTCACCCTGAGTCCATATTTCTTTGCGGTTAATATTATTTGTATCATTCCACCCAATAAAATAAATACCTTTTCGTGGTGTACATTCATAGGTTACCTCCATTGAGTCTTTTGTTTCCCAGCCTAGTGTAATTGCCGGATAAATAGTAATGCCTGCACTATCAACTCTGTATTTTGAATCCTTTCCATTTACCGTGATTTTTTTAACTGTCATTTTTATTCCATCCAACCATATTGAATCTGTAGTTTGCCGGAGTGTGTTAAACACTAATGTTACTTTTCCTTTAACCAACCCTTTGGTGGGTTCAAATGAAACATTAAGCCGCAGATTTGTAAAATCTAAATTATGGTCACGCGGAGAAAGTTCCGGATCTGCTACATAGCTGCGGGTTTTAACCTGTGCCATTGAAAAGGATTGTCCAAGAATTGAAAGTAATACATAAAAGAATAGCTTTTTCATACCTGTAAATTTGCTGTAAAGGTAAATGTTTATACCATAGTTACCGTTTCAACTTATTGTTACATTTGCGACTCTTTAAAAAACTAAACAGCCACATATTAAAGGATCATGAAGAAATATCTATTTTTATCAGTAATTATAGCAGTTTTAGGTCAATTTTGTTTAGCGCAAAATAATGGGAACAAAACAAGTTTAAACTGGGTTGATCCGCTTGCTGCTAATATTGATTCAACGGTAAAAGTGTCCGATGATTTCTTTCTTTATGCAAATGGGCGATGGTTTAAAAATAACCCAATACCAAACAGCGAACAGCAAAACGGGTTATGGCAATTAATACAAGATACAATCAATGCTCAAATCCTTAATCTTTGTCAAACATCGGCAAAGCTTAAAAACCCTGAAGTTGGTAGTGCAAAACAAAAAATCGGCGACTTTTATTCCACTGCAATGGATAGTGCAGCATTGAATAAGAAAGGCATATCTGATTTGAAAGCGGACCTTGACCGAATTGACAAAATCAGTGACATTAAAGAGTTGATAAAAGAAGCTGCATATATACAAATTGTTTCAGGCGCACCTTTGTTTGATTTTGGAGTTGGTCAGGATGACAAAATCAGCAGTAAAAATGTTGTACGTATTGATCAGGGTGGGCTGAGTCTCAATAACAGGAATTTCTATTTTGATATGGATGCACGTGCTATAATGATCCGTCAAAAATTTGTAGAACATGTTAAGAATATGTTTGTAATAATGGGGTACGATACAACGAGGGCTAGAATTGCAGCTAATAATGTAATGAAACTTGAAACAGAAATTGCCAGAACATCCAGAAAAAGAGAAGATACAAGGGATCCTTTAAACAACTATAACAAAATGCCTTTCGTGAAATTAAAAAACTTAACTCCTGATTTCGACTGGCAATTATTTATGGAGGGTGTCGGATTAAAAAAAGTCGATTCTGTAGTGGTTGGACAGCCTGAATTCCTTACTGCGCTTAATGGTTACCTGAAAGCATTCCCATTGGAAGACTGGAAAAATTATCTGAAGTTCCATTATATTCATGGGTTGTCAACCTATGTTGATGACAAAACTTATCTGGAAACCTTCAGTTTTTATTCAACGGTATTGAGAGGTGTAAAAGAACCAAAACCAAGATGGAAAAGGGCTGTGACACAAACTAACTCTTCTCTGGGAGAGTTAATAGGTCAGGTGTATGTTACTGACTATCTTCCAAAAGGAACAAAGGAAAAACTGTTGCAAATTGGAAATGATATTAAAACAGTGTATGCAGAAAGGCTACAAAACCTTGACTGGATGAGCCCTGTAACAAAAGAGAAAGCAGTAAAAAAGCTGAAAGCAATGATCATGAAAGTGGGATATCCTGACAAATGGAAGGATATGACATCACTTAAAGTAGACAGAATGTCTTATGTGAAAAATGTTATGAATGCAAACCGTTGGCAATTTAATTACATGATTGCAAAATATGGTAAACCGGTTGACCGAACCGAATGGGATATGGAGCCTCAAACCTATAATGCATATTACAATCCTGGGAATAATGAAATTGTTGTTCCGGGCTGTAATATTATCGTTCCGGGCTATGAGCGGAAATTTGCCGACGATGCAATACTTTATTCTGTAATCGGTGGTTCAACCTTCGGTCATGAAATGACTCACGGATTTGATGACCAGGGTAGCAAGTTTGACGAGTTTGGAAACTTGCATAATTGGTGGACTCCGGAAGACAGCTCAAAGTTTTATGCTAAAACGAAAATGATAATTGCACAGTTTAATAGTTATATTGTTGTCGATAGTTTACACATTAATGGTGAATTGACTCAGGGTGAAAATATTGCGGATCTTGGGGGTATTATGTTTGGATACGAAGCTTTCAAAAAAACCAATGAGTACAAAACTAAAATGCTAGTTGCCGGATTAAACCCAGATCAACGCTTTTTCCTGGGGTACGCGTATGCTTGGATGATAAATGAACGTCCTGAAGCTTTGGCTGATCAGGTTAGAAGCAATGAGCATTCCCCTGCAAAATTCAGGGTTATAGGCCCATTGACTGATATGCCGGAATTCTTTACAACATTTAATATTAAACCCGGAGATAAAATGTGGAGACCGGAAAATATGCGAGTAAGGATCTGGTAATGTTAAAAAAAATTCAAGGTCTTCCATATTAGATCCGAGCAGTTTCTTTTTATTATTTTACGGCAACTATTAACTCTATCTTATATTTTGTAAGTACCAGTATTTCAGGGCTGCTTTCCGAATTTTAACAGCTTTTATTTTATTCAATTAAATCTATTCTTTTTTTTTTAGCTTTGTGGGATAATAATGGGCTTGTTCCATCGTTATGTTGATGTCAATAAGTCAATAAACTTTAAAAGACTAATTATAAAAGAGCAATACATGAAAATTTATTACCCCCTTCTTTTAGCGGCATTTGTGGTGATGTTCAGTGGATTAAAAGCTCAAACTACCGAGAATTGGCAAGGTTTGTATCTGGGATCTCCAGATGGAACGAATAGTTTCAACGGGGTGGAGGCGTATTACACAATTTCAACCTGCAACAATAACGATGTAATTCTTATTCGGTTAACTAATCATAATGCATATGCTGTTAAAGCTGGCTGGCAAGACTTTGTAATGTCGAAAGATAACAAAAAACTGGACCGATCTACCGCCCAGGATTCTATTACAATTCAACCGCAAACAATTGTTGCCGGAGATTGCAATGGTAATTCCGTTCAGTTGGTTATTAAGCTTACTGACTTTGGAATTCTTAAAGAGGATTTTAAAGAATTTATACCAGCAAAATTTGATTTTATAATTATTCATTGATTGTAAACTGTAAACAGGTATCAGAAAAGTAATTATCACTGAAAAACTAAAGTTCCCCATGAAAAAATTTTATTTAGCCATATTTTCAATACTCCTTTTAGCCTGTAACGCGGTTTTCGCGCAGGTTACATTTAATTACACTGGAGCAGTGCAGTTTTACAATGTGCCATGCGGTGTTACACAACTTAATGTGGATGTGCAGGGAGCTCAAGGAAAAATAAATGCCAATGGTGTTAATTTAGGTGGATTAGGTGGAAGAGTTCAGGGTACGATGACTGTTGTGCCATGTGAGGTTCTTGAAATTTTTGTTGGTGGTGGCGGAACTAAAGATACAAATGGAGGCTTCAATGGCGGAGGTAATGCCGGCGTTTCAGATGCCCAGGCCCAATGGGCTCCATCTCCACGTTGTCCTTCTGCTGATGCCGGTGGTGGTGGCGGAGCTTCTGATATTCGTACACCACCTTATACATTGGCTGATCGACAGGTAGTTGGCGGCGGCGGCGGCGGAACCGGTGGAGATAGAATGGTGGGTTGCGGACCGGGTGCTGGTGGTGGCGGCGGCGGTGGATACTATGGCGGCGGCGGCGGCGGCGGATACAGTGGTTTGCCTGGTGTTGGTGGTAGTCAGGTTGCAGGTGGTGCCGGTGGTCTTAGTCCCGGTTGTTCAATATTTGGAGGACAGGCCGGAAGTGCCGGTGGTTTTGGTTTTGGAGGATGGGGAGGATTTGCTCCCGGAAATAATCAGGCCGGTAGTGCACCCGGTTGTCAGGGCGGAGCCGGTGGTACTCTTGTTGGTGCTACAGGTGTTAACTGTACCACGGGAGGTTGCCCGGGAACGTGGTCTGGTGGAAGCGGCGGTGGCGGAAGCAACTGGCAGGGAACGCTAACTGGTGTTACTCAAACTCAAGGTGTCAGGGCCGGAAATGGTATTGTAGTAATTACCCCTGTTGGTGGATGTGCTCCACTTGCGCTCACAACTACAAGTGTTAATCCAACTTGTGGAAATTGCAACGGTACTATTACGGCTAATCCTACAGGTGGAAGTACGCCTTATACATATTTATGGGCTCCTGGTGGCCAAACTACGGCAACAATTACTGGCTTATGTGCAGGAACATACACTATTACAGTTACCGATGCTTGTGGTGCAACCGTTCAGGCAATAATTAATTTAACTTCAACTTCACTTACGGTTACTACAAATGTTACAGCCAATGAAAAATGTAATGGTAATTGTGTTGGCAGCGCAAATGCGGTTATTGTTGGTGGCGTGGCGCCTTTCACATATTTATGGACACCAACCGGAGGAACCACTGCGACTGCAACTGGACTCTGTGCGGGTATATATACAATTACTGTAACAGATATTAACGGATGTAGTGGAACAGCTACAGCAACTATTACTCAACCGCCGTTATTAACTGCAACGGCTACGAATACAAATATGCTTTGCAACGGTGGAAACACCGGCACTGCAACGGTTACCCCGGGTGGTGGTACGGCTCCTTATACTTATTTATGGACTCCTGGGGGGAATACAAATGCAATAGCCACAGGGCTTTCGGTGGGAACTTATACTATTACTGTAACGGATAATAACGGGTGTACAGCAACGGCAAGTGTAACTATTACTCAACCCCCGATTTTAACTGCAACAATAATAGCTCAGACAAATGTTTTATGTAATGGCGGAAATAATGGAACCGCCACGGTAAATGCAGGTGGTGGAACTCCCGGTTATACCTATAACTGGACCCCAAATGGAGGGGCTGGTCCAACTGGAACAGGATTAACTGCAGGTACATATACTGTTACAGTTACGGATGCTAACGGATGTACTGCAACAGCTTCAGTAACTATAACACAACCACCAGTTCTTACAGCCAATATTACTGCCCAAACCAATGTTTTATGTAATGGCGGAAATAATGGAAGTGCGTTTGTTACGGCTGGTGGCGGAACACCGGGATATACCTATAATTGGACCCCAATTGGTGGAACTAATTCAACAGGAACTGGATTAACAGCCGGAAGTTATACGGTTACAGTGACCGATGCAAATGGTTGTACAGCTACCGCTTCTGTTACGATTACTCAGCCAACACCAATAACAACTACAACGAGTTTTACCCAGGCAACTTGTAATCTTAGTAATGGTACTGCAACTGTAACACCTGCAGGTGGAACCGGACCTTATACATATCTATGGACACCTACCAACCAAACGAATGCTACAGCAACCGGACTTTCGGCAAGTACTTATACGGTTGTAGTAACAGATAATAATGGTTGTACTGCAACTGCTACAGTGAATGTAACACAACCAAATGCAGTGAACGCTTCAATTACCGCAAGTACCAATATACTCTGTAATGGCGGTACGAATGGATCAGCTACAGTTACAGCAGTTGGCGGAACAGCTCCATATACCTATTTATGGAATCCTTCAGGACAGACAAATGCGACTGCAACCGGATTATCAGCCGGAAGCTATACGGTTACCGTAACCGATAATAATGGATGTGTTATTACAGCCACAATTAATATTACGGAACCTCCGCTATTAACTGCTACTATGGGTGCACCAACAAATAATTTATGTAACGGTGCCGCTAATGGTAGTGCCACTGTTGCGGCTGGTGGCGGAACTCCGGGGTATGCGTATAACTGGGTTCCCAATGGTGGAACCGGTGCAACCGGAACAGGATTAACTGCCGGAACATACACTGTTACGGTAACTGATGCAAATGGTTGTACAGCCACTGCAAGTGTAACAATAACCGATCCTCCTTTACTAACTGCTACAATAACCGGACAAACCAATGTTCTTTGCAATGGAGCGAGTGATGGAAGTGCCACTGTATTAGCTGCGGGCGGTTCTCCCGGCTATAGATATAACTGGACCCCTTCTGGCGGAACAACTTCCATTGCAACAGGACTTACCGCAGGAGTGTATACAATTACTGTAACTGATAATAATGGATGCACAGCTACAGCTACCGTTAATATTACGCAACCAAATGCTTTAACAGTAACAACAACCTTTACACAAGCCACATGTAACTTAAGTAATGGTACAGCAACTGCAACAGTGGCGGGTGGAACAGGTCCATATACTTACCTATGGAATCCGGGTGGTAATACAAATGGCACAGCAACTGGATTATCAGCTAATAGTTACACTGTAACGGTGACGGATAATAATGGATGTACTGCTTCTGCTACAGTAAATGTAACCCAACCTTCTACGGTATCTGCCAGTATTACAGCAAGTACAAACATCCTATGCAATGGTACCAATAGTGGAACTGCTACAGTAACTGCAGTAGGTGGAACGATGCCATATACCTATCTATGGACTCCGGGTGGACAGACAAATGCCACTGCCACGGGCTTGTCTGCTGGAATATATACGATATCAGTTACAGATAATAATGGTTGTATATCTACAGCAACTGTTACCATTACTGAACCTCCTTTATTAACTGCATCGATGGGGATACCAACAAATGTTTTGTGTAATGGCGGCAATAATGGAAGTGCAACGGTAACTGCCGGAGGCGGAACTCCCGGATATACATATAATTGGACACCTATTGGTGGAACAGGTGCAACTGGAACAGGTTTAACTGCCGGAACATATACGGCAACTGTAACTGACGCAAACGGATGCACAGCAACAGCAACCGTTATAATTACCGAACCTACATTGCTAACCGCTACAATAACCTCGACTACCAATATAACATGTAATGGAGCAACTAATGGCAGTATTACTGCAGTAGGCGGAGGAGGTACATTACCATATTCGTATGTATGGAGTCCGGGTGGAAATACAAATGCTACGGCTACCGGGCTTTCTGTTGGAACGTATACAATAACAGTAACCGATGGAAATGGATGTAGTGCTACCACCACTGCCTCTATTACTCAACCTGCTGTGTTAACGGCTACAATTAGTGCTTCTACCAATATCAGCTGTTTTGGTGGCAATAATGGAAGTGCAACTGTAACAGCCGGAGGCGGAACACCTGCTTATGCTTACCTGTGGTCGAATGGAAATACAAATGCTACGGCAAATGGATTAACGATTGGTACATATTCTGTAACCATAACTGATGCAAATGGATGTACTGCATCTACTACAGTTTCATTAACACAGCCCACTAAACTTACTGTTACAGCAAGCGGACCCCAAGCGGATTGTTCAGGTGCCCAAATAACGCTAAATGCAACTGCCAATGGTGGAACCGGTCCATACACATACAATTGGACCCCAACAGGTGGAACCTCATCTACAGCAAAAGTTTCTCCTGCTTCAACAACAACATATACAATTACTGTTACTGATGCCAATGGATGTACTGCCAAGTCAACTGCTAATGTTATTGTTGAACCACCACTTGTTATAACTGTTTCGGGAAAGACCTCCACTTGTCCTGGTGGAACAATAAGTTTAACAGCTAATCCTTCAGGTGGCGATGGAAATTATAATATACTATGGTTACCTGGCAATAGTACTTCACGGAGCATAACTATTACACCTACGGGTAACACAACAGTTACGGTTGAGTTGACAGATGGATGCGGTTCTGCAATGGCTACTTTAACCATTCCAATAACGGTTAATCCGCTTCCTGTAGTGTCTCTTAGTGCAGATGTTATGAAAGGTTGTATTCCATTATGTATTCAATTCAGGAACCTGACTACAATTTCGTCCGGCGGATTCAGCCAGTTTGGATGGAGTTTTGGTAATAATGATAGTGCAAGCACACAAAATCCTATCTATTGCTATAAGGATACAGGGTATCATAGTATAAGTCTAACCGTAACTTCAGACAGTGGTTGCAGCAGTACACTTAAGGTAGTTAATTTAATTCAGGTGTATCCACTACCTAATGCAAGCTTCACATATTCACCTCAGCCTGTAAATATTCTTTCGCCTAACGTTCAGTTTACTGATCAAAGTACGGGTAAATATCAAATTACAGACTGGTACTGGACCTTTGGTGATGGCAATGCTTACAGTGCTCAGCGTAACCCTCAACATACCTATAGTGACACAGGTACATTCTGCGCCTCATTAGTTGTAATGGATGTACATGGCTGTCAGGATACAATAACGAATTGCTTTGTTGTTAATCCTCAGTTTACCTTCTACATTCCGGATGCATTCAGCCCGAATGGTGATGGTATTAACGATGTATTCTTGCCGAAAGGTTCTTATATGAAGAATTTCGAAATGTATATTTTCGACCGCTGGGGAATGCAATTATTCCACTCAACTGATTTTAATAACGGTTGGGCCGGAACGGTTAAAAATGGCTCCCTGGTTTGCCAGGAAGATACGTATGTTTACCTGATCAATGTTACCGATAGCCAGGGTAATAAACATTCTTATACCGGGAAAGTAAATCTGGTTAAATAGCACGGTTAATTAAATTTTCAACGATTCCCCTTTTCTGTTAAAGAAAAGGGGAATTTTTATTTGAATGCAGGCTATTCTCATCCATAATGCAATACGTTGAATATCCTTTATACTTCTATCTTTGTAGAATTAGAAAATAAAAAAATACACATGAACGAATATATGTTACTTATCCGCAATGTTGGGGATGGTAAGGCAGGAATGACCGCTGAACAGCATCTCGCATTTGTAAAAGGTTGCGAAGATTATATTGGAATACTTAAAAAAGTAAACAGGCTTATTGCAGCTCAACCTTTAATCAGAGAAGGGAAAACCATTTCTAAGAAAAATGGAGATTGGGTGGAGAATCCTGTACATGCAGCAAATGAAATACAAGTAGGGTATTATCATATTCGGGCAGAAAGCCTTGAAGATGCTATTACCATTGCGAAAGGAAATCCGGAGTTTGAATATGTGCCAACTGCCAGCATTGAAGTACGCCCGATAAAGATAAAAGAAGAAAAAACCGAATTCGTTTATCCAAAATAAGATGGCTGACAAATATGAAAGGATGATACAATTGGTCACGGAGTTCTTTGATGTGAAGAATGACCCGGAGCAATTGAATGTGAATGAGGACGTAATGGAAAAATTGAACAAGATTCATCCTGCTTGCATGTCTGAATATAATGAAGGAGATGGCCCTATTGTTTGGATATTGATAATACCGACTACCGAAGCGACCATGAAACGATTTCTTTCAAAGGAGATTTCTGAAACACAACTGCTGAATGAAACTCCAATTGGAGGGAAATATGATGCAATTTATTTATGTTCGGCGTCGGTGTTAGAAGAGTACAGACGCAAAGGTCTTGCATCGCAGGTTGGCTTTGATGCGATTAAAAAAATAATGAAGGATCATACTGTTAAAGCACTTTATTACTGGTCCTTCAGTCCTGAAGGGCAAGCCTTGGCGGAAAAAGCGGCTGAAGAACTTAATCTTCCGCTTTACAAACGGTAATAAGATGGATGTTGTAATAATTGGCGGAGGAGCCGCAGGTTTCTTTGCTGCTATATCATGCAAAACACACCACCCGGATTATAATGTAACTATTTATGAGAAGACGGAGAAGTTGCTGGCTAAAGTGAAAATTTCCGGTGGAGGAAGATGCAATGTAACCCATGCCTGTTTTACAAATTCTCAACTTGCAAAATATTATCCGCGCGGGGGAAAAGAACTGAAGAAGTCTTTTGAGCAATTCAATACCAATGATACTGTTAACTGGTATGAGAGTAGGGGAGTCCAGTTGAAAACTGAGGAAGACGGAAGGATGTTTCCCGTCACTGATAACTCCCAAACTATTATCAATTGCCTGAACCGTGAGATTGATAAACTTGGTGTTACCATAAAGATGCATCAACCAATACTAAGTATTGAAAAAGAAAATAATAAATTCAAATTAAATCTCCGTGACAAAACAATAATAGCTGATAAGGTAATTATTGCCAGTGGCGGTTCTCCAAAGGAGGAGGGTTTTGAATGGTTGAAAAGACTGGGACATTCCATTGAATTTCCGGTGCCCTCATTATTCACGTTTAACATGCCCGGCGAAGCAATTAAAGAATTGCCAGGTGTATCGGTTGAAAATGCAAGTGTAAGGGTTCGAGGAACAAAATTGATAACTGATGGGCCTTTGCTTATTACCCATTGGGGTATGAGTGGGCCTGCAATTCTTAAGCTCTCTGCATGGGGGGCTAGAATTCTGAAAGACCTAAATTACAAATTTACCATTCAGGTTAACTGGCTGGGAGATATGAACGAAGACAAGGCGCGTGATATTTTAACCGAAGAGATACGGGTTCATCCGAAGAAAAAAATAAGTAACAGTAACGTTTTTAAATTGCCCAACAGACTTTATATATTCCTGCTTTCAAAACTTGGAATACACGCCGAACTGAACCTGGGGGATATGAGTAAGAAAAACCAAAATCGGTTTTTGAATACCTTGCTGAATGACGAATATAAGGTAGAAGGCAAAACTACATTTAAGGAAGAGTTTGTTACCTGCGGTGGTGTGAGCCTTTCGGATGTTGATATGAATACCATGGAAAGTAAAAAATGCCCCGGACTGTATTTTGCCGGCGAGGTACTGGATATGGATGGAGTAACTGGAGGCTTCAATTTTCAGGCTGCATGGACTACCGGATTTATTGCAGGAAAATTGAATCATTAACTTATTTGTAATTTAGCAGAATAGTAAACTAAATGTTCAGGAGGATTATCAAATCAAAAATTGTAAAGTGGGGTGCGGCTATATTCGTATTGTTGCTTTTAATGACCTGGTGGTGCAATCATTGGGTTATTTCCTCAACGCGTTCGCAGGTTTATAAAAATATAGACAGTATTCCGTTTCGTAAAGTAGGTTTGATATTGGGTACTAATAAATCATGGCATGGAGAAGAGAATCCTTTTTTCAAATATAGAATTGAGGCTGCGGTGGCTCTGTTTAAGGCGGGCAAGATAAAGCATATCATAGTTAGTGGAGATAATCATTTAAGCTACTACGATGAATCGAAAGATATGGAAGTGGCACTTGTTAAGCTGGGCGTACCTGACTCCTGTATTACGCCTGACTATGCTGGTTTCCGGACATTCGATTCAATGGTTCGCTGCCTGGAGGTATTCGGGCAGGATAGTGTAACTGTAATTTCCCAAGAAAGCCACAATGAACGCGCCTTATTTATTGCAAACTATTATAGAATGCACGCCATAGCATTTAGTGCGAATAGCCCAACACGCAAGTTTTCATTTTATACTGACGTACGAGAATATTTTGCCAAGTGCAAGGCTGTGATGGATCTTTATATATTTCATGCAACACCACATTTTCTTGGGCAAAAAGTGAAAGTATAACGGGTGTGCAATAAAGACAGGCTACAATGGTTATTATACTTAATGTGTTATTTTTGTAAATGTTAATTCAGAATTGTATGAATAGTAAGTTTTTACCGGCCTTATTTATTTTCATTTTTAGTATTCAATCTTTACAAGCTCAGGATTCTGTGAAGCATAAAGCTAAACACAATCATTCATCGAAAGTTTCCTCAGCCTCCAATAGCGATACAAAAGATGAGGTTAAGGCAAAAACACCTAAGCCTGTAGTAATGCCTAAATATCAGCGCGATGGGTATGTGGCTCTTTCTGCCGGGCTTGGTGCACCTGTTGGAGGTTATTCGGGAAGCGGTTCAGCAGGTTCAGGTTCTGTTTTTTCAATCAGTGCCGGTTTTCCGGGTATCATATCTCATTGTGGCATTGGTTTGAAATTTGATGATGGAACAAACAGTATTAATCAGGGCAATTTTTTAAATTCACTGAGCAATGGCCTTGGATTTTCCAATATCAGTTATTCGTTTGTTGGAAAAGTAAATGCCTATTCCTATAAAACCCTTTTAACCGGAATATATTTAACCTATCCCGGAAAAACCATCACAATAGATGCTCGAATATTAGGTGGAGTAATGTTTGCCAATGTTCCTTCCATTGCTATTAATATGACCGATAATACAACAGGTAATATGGGTGCTTTTTATCAGGGTGAAACTTCCGCTTCTGGCTTTGCTATTGATTTTGGGCTGGATGCACGTTATTGGGTCAATAGAAAGTTCAGTGTTATTTTCAGTGCCGATTATTTACATGCTGATCCTTCTTTTCTGCTTGTTGTAACTGGTGCAGCATTAAATACAAACGGAGAAATCGCGCAGGAAGCCGGGCGCGAAACAACTGCCAGCAGTCAGCCTTTCAGTTTGTTCAGCTTATCCCTGGGAATAGGTTATAATATCATGGCACAAAAGCCTTCCTCTCCGCAGGCTCAATAAATTTTATTAAAACTTAATAATGGACTGAACCATGAAAGTCCGCGGCGGGTCAAGCATTCCAGGTCTGTCAGTATAAACTGTATTCCACAGATTTTTGACTATAAATGCAATCTTTACAACACTGGTGGCCTGATATCCTATGTGAGCATCAAAGATTGTTTGCCCGTTATGATGTGTTTCCCTGAAGTCATTAATTCCAGGTACAATAAGCCCAAGGTCCTTATCAATATTAACCTGAAAGCTTGAATATCGTGCATTACCACCGAAGGTAAATTTATGGCAGGTAACCTCAAAACCCACCTTGGCAGTATATAATGAACGGTAGTTAAGATAGGTGATCTGTTTAAGTGAGTCTTTTTGTGCGCTTGTAAAACTTTGGTTTGCTTCAAGCGTATTCACTTTACCTAATGAATCAACATTAATAGGATTTATAGCCGTGAAGTCAGCAATAAAAGTAACAGGAAGTCCTAAAATTTTCCCTTCAGAATTTAATGAAACTTCAAGCCCTTTAATAAATGCACTCTCCACATTTCTGGATTGAGCACCCAGGTATAACCCATAGAATTGAGTGCCCGGAGGAACCGTTGCTCCAGAGTTGTAGTAATATCCAAAGGTAAAATCAATAAGCTTACTGAATACAGTCTGGAAAGCTGCAACATCGGCAGAAGCGTACCAAGTACCAATTTTGAAACCCTGATTGATACCAATCTCTGAACCAAAGTCTTTTTCAGGTTCTATCCATGGATTCGGAACAAATCGAATACCGCCGACATTCGTATAAATAAATCGTTCGGCAACTGATGGAAAGCGATAGCCTTCGCCATATGATGCACGTATATGTGTGTATTTGAATAATTCGAAATTGGCACCAGCCCTATAAACTAAAGGCGAACTGGCATTCACTGAATCTTCTTTGAATGATTCCTTACGAATTCCTCCTGTTAAAATTAACCTTCCTATTCTTTTCTCTAACTGGGCATAGGCCGCTAAATTCGTTCCTTCATGGCTACCGTATAATTCGGCTGCAACTTCATTACCACTTGCCACTAAACCTGCATTTAATGTGAAATTATGTTTAAAGGCTTTTTGATAAGTCATTTCTGAATAACGCAATTGCGCCCGTGAACCCTTGTTGGTACTTCCGTAGTCCTGGTTATCGGAAACAAAGTACCTTCCCTGAAGGGATATTTTACTGCCATCGGAAAAGTAATATGTAATGTATGGGTCAATGGCCTCACGGGTATATTTGCCGGGCACAAGTGTACTTGCGCCTAAGAATGGATTAAGTATTCCGTTCTTATCATTCGCCCATGCGAGATAAGAACTCTCATTGTTATACATTTCATTTACTTTAAGGCCAATGATCAAGCCTTCAATTTTTTTGAAACGATAACGGGCGTTAATAGCACCTCTAAGTTTTTGTGTGAACTCGCCTTGCAGATAACCGGTTTCATTATAAGCCTCACCACTGGTTATCAAATCGAACTGTCCAAACTGATGGGAGTGCATAAAGGTAAATCCTTGAAATCCGGGTGCCTGACTTGCTTTCCACGGAACCGAGTCGATGGCCGGATTTCCATAAATACCTTCATATACATTGATGGTTGTTTGTGGAGTAGGGCCGGGAACTGTTGTGCGAAGGTTAATTACTCCATCTAATGCGGACGAACCGTATTGAACCGAGGAAGCACCCTTAATAACTTCTACTTGCTGAACCTGTTCTATCGGAAGGAAATCCCACTTTACATCTCCTGCATCGGCTGTTAATTCAGGTAATCCATCAATAAGCACCAGAACACGGCTGCCAGCACCATATGTCCACCCGCTTCCTCCACGTATATTGGCTTGTCCGTCGTAGGTAACATTAACTCCGGGAACATTATTCATAGCTTCATCAACCTGCGTAGCTCCTGTATTTTCAATGGTTTTAGTTTTCAAAACCTCCATCGAAACATTTTCCCGTGCTATATTTTTACCATACATACTGGCCGTAACAACCACGGGGTTTATTTCTTGTTCCAGGGAGTGAAGTTTAGGGTTAATATATACAGTATCTCCTTTGGAATTGAATTTTTGGGTGATGGTTGTATATCCTAAAAATGTAAACATTACTTTATTGCCTCCTGCAGGAACTTGTATAGTATAATGGCCATCTATGTCCGACATGGCGGTGTGTGTACTGTCAATTGAAATAATAACCCCAGGAAGTTTTTCACCCGAAACAGAATCGGAAATTGTGCCTTTTAAAACTGTTTGTGCACTCAATACAGATGCGAAAAATAGAAAAACAGAAAGGCCGGAAACCGTAATTGCCTTTTTTAATGTAATTGCTTTTGCCATAGTATGAAGGGGGTTGATTAATTCATAAAATATCAACAAATATATAGATTTTGAATTGAGTGCAAAGGGCATTAGATCACAGTGCCATTATTTGATGGTCTCATGCAGCTATTTTTGAGGAAACCCTAAGATTTCAATATGAAAATAATATGTATATATTTGTACCCTAAACAAAAAACGTAATCATGAAAAAACTTACTCTACTAACAGGTGTAGCAATGGTAGCCGGGCTGTTGGCCTCATTACCACAGGTATCTGCTCAAATTACACTTACCCAATCAGACTTGCCATCCGTTGGTTTTAAGGTTGTAATTGATTCGGATGGTGTAACCAATCCGAACCCAGGTGTCTCAAATATTTCCAGTCCTCAATTTTGGGACTTTTCAAATTTAAAAAGACAGAAATCCAAAGTTGATACTTTCCTTGCACCAAGTACAACCCAATATGGCAGCGTATTTCCAACAGCTAATCTGTGCGATTCAACCTATGGAGGAAACGGATATAATTTCTTTAATATCGGTTCTTCTCAATTTACTGTAGTTGGAGCAGAAGAAATTGTAGTGGCAGCGGGTAACAATTTTCAGATTGAAATAAACCTGAACCCTACCTTTATGCAAAGTGCTCTTCCGGCTACTACTACCAGTAATAATATTGCAGCGGGTGTTGCAACGGGCAGCCAGTTATTCTCGAAGACATTTTCACTTGTTGTTACAGGCGAAAAATTCTCTACAACTATTCAGTACCGCGATACAGTGGATGCTTATGGAACTATGAAAATGCCAAACGGACAAACCTACGATGTGTTGCGCCAAAAGCATTATGAAACAGACTATGACAGTGTATCATTAGATGAACTGAGTGTTTGGACATTTTACGAAAGAATTATAACGAATAAAAATCAATACGACTGGTATGCTAAGGGTGTTGGCTATATTTTAGCTGAAGAGGACATGAGTGTAACTTTTGATACCATTAAGAACGTATGGTGGGATACTACCGCACCAGCACCATCCGGTATTAATCCAATAAGTTTGAAACATAACATTAGTGTTTATCCTAATCCTTCCGACAAGCAAATTAATTTCATGATGACCGGAATTAAGTCAGATGAAAATGTATTTGTATATGATGTTGCAGGAAGAGAAATGGACCGGGTAGTAATGAAAAATGGTAATGCTGCACTTAACACCAGTATATATGCAAACGGATTGTATCTGTATAATGTAACAGATGCTTCAGGAAATCTTGTTGACCATGGTAAATTTATGGTTCAGCATTGATATTTGATAAAGTTATGGAAACTAAAAAGGCGTGCCATCGGTACGCCTTTTTAGTTTCCATAAAATAGCAGGAAATAAAGAACAGGATCAGATTAGGAGAACCTAACTACTTTCTCCAATCCTTGTGGATTTTGAACGATTATCTCCCTGCCGTCAATGTCAATCATTTTATCGGATTTAAAATCAGACAAGGTGCGAATAAGCGATTCTGTTGAAGTGCCCACCATACCTGCTAAATCTTCACGCGAGGTTTTGATGTTTTGGCTTTTACCGTTCTTTTTGAACAATTCAAGAAGAACATTAGCGGTTCTTGCTCTCACTGAATTATAGGCAAGGCTTAATAGGCGCTTCTCATTTTCGTTAATGTTGTTGGCAAGCATCTTAATGAACCTTGCCGAAATTTCATGTTCAGAGTATACTAATGAAAGGAAATCATTCTGTGGCATAAGGGCAAGTTCACATTCTTCCATAGCGGCAGCCGAGTCATTATAAACACCACCTTCCAATATGGGTAAATGCCCAAAAAAATCGCCTTTTTCGCAAGTGCCGGTAATAAATTCTTTACCATCGAGGTTTATTCTCCAGGTTTTAATTTTTCCCTTATTTACAAAATATACATAGTTTGGGGTATCACCTTCATGGTAAATGGAATCCTTTTTCCTATAAGTACGAACCTTATATTCCGAAGCCAACTTATCGGGCAAACTGAATTCCTTTGCTTCATTAATGAAAGAGATCAGACCACTAAGATCACGAGTATAATTTTTCTTGAAAAACTCATTACGTTTTAGTCTTACCTCAACGGCATTTAAAAGCTCGGTATCATCAAATGGTTTTGTTAAGTAATCATCTGCCCCAAGGTTCATGCCTTTGCGCATATCACTTTTTTCAGCTTTCGCAGTTAAGAATATAAAAGGTATTCCTGCCGTTTCCGGGTCTTTACCTAAAATATGAAGCACACCGTATCCATCAAGATCCGGCATCATAATGTCACAAATAATTAAATCGGGCTTTTCTTTTTTTGCAAGTTCAACACCGGCCTTGCCATTTTCTGCAGATACAACTGCATAATTGTCAAGTCCTAAAATTTCGGAAGTGTTTTCGCGCATTTCACGGTTGTCTTCTATTAACAATATTTTCTTCATGGGTATTAGTTTATCGATAAAAATTCTGGTTCTGTAATGTGGAGGGCATTAATAGAAAGGTTAAAGGTTGTTCCTTCACCTTCTTTACTTATAAATGTAAGTTCTCCGTTTATTAAGTCACTGTATCTTTTCACAATGTTCAATCCTAATCCGGTGCCTTGTATGTTTATTACATTCTTAGCCCTGAAAAAGCGTTCGAAAAGATGTGGTTGATCGCTTTCCGGAATTCCCATACCGTGATCGGTAACTGATATTTTTAATCCGGAATTATCTATACAGCTAGTGAAATTTATTTCCGAGTCTTCCGGAGAATATTTGCTGGCATTTGATATTAAATTGTACAGTATATTTTTAAGCATTTGCTTATCAATATATACTTCTGTTTTGCCGGTATGAGTATGTATTATTTTTTGCCCTTTTTTTAATGTAGCCTGAATTTCCTCAACCAGTTCATCGGCAAATTTATCGATATGAAAAACTGTCTGTTTAAGTTCAACTTTACCTTGTTCCAGTTTGTCTAAGGAGAGGAAGTCATTCAGTATACTTGTAAGGTTGCAAACAGAAGATTTTATCCGTTTTAGATGACGGCTTGTATTTTCCATCTGGGTAGAATGGTCCGTATCGCCTTTGCTAAGATATTTTTCAACCAGCGATGAGGAGGATAATATAGTACTTAAAGGAGTTCTGAATTCATGGCTGGCCATTGAAACAAACCTTGATTTTAATTCATTCAATTGTTTTTCCTTTTCCAGCGCCCGCTTCATATCTTCTTCTGCTTTCTTTTTCTTGGTAATGTTTTGTTCAACCATCAGTATCTGGTCAATTTTGCCATCATTACCCTGCAATGCAACCACATTTATCATATAAATGTTATTGCGGAATTGAATTTCAAATGTTGTATTAGTGCCTTCAAAAACGGCTTTCAGTTTTTCGCTTACTTCCTTTCTAACCTCCACCGGAAGCCGGCTTACATAATCCGTACCAACTAATTTTTCACTGGTAATACCGTATTTGAATAATTCAGATCCTTCAGCGAAAACGTATTTTAAGTTTTTATCAAAAACATTTATAGTTCCTTCCGGAAAATTCCGGGCTACAATCTGGTATAATTTTCTGCTTTCTTCCAATTCTTTCGTCCGTTCTTCAACCAGCTTTTCCAATTCCTCGTTCATCTTCTTGATCTGTGCCTCAGCCTTATGACGTTCTGTAATGTCAGTAACCAGTCCCATTACAAAAGTTTTTCCATCTGTTTTGAAGTAATTAAGACTTACTTCTACAGGAAATTCAGAATTGTCTTTTCGTCTCGCCCAAAGGTCCATTCCCATCCCCATAGAGCGTTGTTTTGGGGCATGGTTATATGCCGTCCGGTGCTTAACATGCATATTCCGGTATTTCTCCGGGAGTAAGGTTTCCAGGGTTTGTCCTATAAGTTCTTTATCAGAATACCCAAACATTTCATTGGTTCTGGCATTCACCAAAACGATAACACCTTTTTCATCTGTAACTACTAAGCTTTCAGCAGCAGTTTCAAAAAGTACTTTATAGACTTGACTTAAGTGCTCTTCTTTGTTTTGGCTTGTGCTAAACATAAATAAATCCATTAACGCCGGAGAGGCCAAAGGTAGCAAACTTTTTGAGTTATCCAATGAGGGATATTCCATTATTATGGTTATAATTTAGCTTCAATACTTTAAGAGTAAATCAATTGTTGGGTACAACTCCCGAACCTCGTATTCTAAAAGTGCTTTATCTATTCTGTCTCCAGGTGCCGGATTAAGGATAATAAGGTCTGTTTTTTTGTCTGATAAAGAATCATGGATTAATTGTAATGAGCCGGAGTCCATTTTCTTTTCATTCAGATTAATTATTTTTTTCGAAATATGGTCGTGATTGATAATTTCTTCAAGTCCTTTAGAATCCATGTTTTTGGATGGGCCTGATCCCATGTTTAGTATAAGTATGTTTTTTACCCGGGCGGTTGTATGTTTTTCAGGTACAATCAGGACGGGATATCTGCTCTGACCCATAAATAAAATGGGTGTATCGTTTAATATTTTGGCGGTATATTTATTAGAAGGGGTTCCTGCAACAATTAAATCTATATTTTCGGCCTGCATAATTGAGCTGATGGCCTTTTTTAATTTTCCTGAAATTGAATAAGTGGAGATAGCAGGAGTAATATTCTTTAAACCACTTGTAATTTCCGTAGTTTGTTTCTTTAAGCCGGACTCTGAATCCTGTGTCAGAATATCATCAACAGATATTAATAAAGTCGCTTTTTCTGTGGAGGTTTCATAGACATTAAGAAGTTTTAGCTTAATGGCTGTGTTTTTTAAAAGGTTAGCTGCAAAAAGGACAGCATTAGTCGAACTCTTGGTAAAGTCGGTTATACCCAGAATAGAT
>CAIPDV010000030.1 GCA_903863935.1 uncultured Bacteroidota bacterium | reverse complement strand
GCTCCATCAGGAGGTTCTACACCTTATACTTACAACTGGTCAGATGGCAGTTCTACAACTACTGCTACAGTGAGCAGTCTGAGTGCAGGAACTTATTCTGTTAGTGTTCAAGATAACAACGGGTGTAGTGCAACCGCTTCAATTAATATTACCCAGCCTACATCGACTCTCGCTATTGGTATTTCAAGTCATACGGATGTACAATGTAATGGAGGAACTGGCGAGGTAATTTCCAATTCAGCGACGGGAGGTACATCCCCTTATACCTATAGCTGGACCCCAACGGGCGGAACAAATCTTATTGCTTCTAATTTGAGCGCTGGCAGTTATACAATTACCACAACAGATAATCATGGGTGCACCGCAACCGCATCTGTGACAATTACTCAACCGGCTTCTGCTCCCTCTATTACGATTGCATCACAAAATAATATTGCCTGCAAAGGCGGAACAGGAAGTGCTACTGCTAACCCTGCAATCGGAGGCATGTCTCCATATACCTATAATTGGACTCCAAGCGGTGGAACTAACCTTGCAGCATCGAATTTGAGCTCCGGTAGTTATACTATTATGGTCACTGATAATCATGGATGTACTGGAACCGCATCTGTAACGATTACTCAACCTGCCACTACACCTTCCATTACGATTGCTTCACAAAATAATATTGCTTGTAGCGGTGGAACAGGAACCGCTACAGCCAACCCTGCAACGGGAGGCACAGCTCCATATACTTATAGCTGGACTCCAAACGGCGGAACAAACCTCGCGGCGTTGAACTTAAGTGCTGGTAGTTATACTATCACTGTCACCGATAATTACGGATGCACTGCAACCGCAACTGTAGCGATTACTCAACCTATTGCTGTTACTTCAATTACTATTGCTTCGCAAAATAATATTGCCTGTAATGGCGGAACAGGAAGTGCTATAGCTAATGCAGCTACTGGAGGTACATCACCTTATACTTATGCGTGGTCACCAAGCGGCGGAACAAATCTTATAGCATCAAATCTAAGTGCAGGTAGTTATACAATTACTGCCACCGATAATCATGGATGCAGTGCGACCATGTCCGTGACGATTACCGAGCCTTCATCTCCCCTTGGCCTTTTGCAATCTTCTACGTCAGACCACGGTCCATGCGATGGAACTGCAAAAGCTACTCCAACGGGAGGGACACCACCCTACACCTACCTTTGGTCGCCAAATAATCAAACTACTGATTCGATAGGTAACCAATGTTTCGGGACTTATTGTTGCATGGTTATTGATAACAATGGATGTAAGGACAGTATTTGCGTAGTTGTGTCACTACTGACGGGAATTAATTCAACAAACAATTCCTCAATAATAAGCATCTATCCGAATCCAAACACGGGCACTTTTACACTTACCGTTGAGACAAAAGAAGGTGCCGGCTTGACATTTAAAATTACCGATGAACTCGGACAGGTTATCTCCGAGTGCAAGGAGGGTATAAGTGGTAAGTTCTCAAAATTAATTAACCTCAGTAATGAAGCCAATGGTGTTTACTTTATTCACATATCAATCGGAAATGATACATTCAATCGTAAGGTAATATTGGTTAAATAATTAAAAATAATCCAGTGGTCAAGACGTTACGGAAAGAATCAAATAAAAGGAAGCAAAATCAAGCACCGATGTTGCAGCCAAAAGTAGATTAACTTCATTTCTTTATTTTCTCCAAAATTTTATTTGCGGCATTTGCTCCTGATTGAAGTGCGCCTTCCATATACCCTACGAATGCCATGCACGTATGTTCACCGGCAAAAAACATTCTTTCATTATACCCCTCATTAAGCTTCTTGATTTTAGTACAAACCTCTCCGGTATTAGGGAACGAATAACCGGCCTCCGTCCAAGGCTCCTTAGGCCAATTCATGAATTTTTTATTTATTAAATATTCGTCATAGCCCGGATAAATTCTATTCATTTCATCTTTATAAAACAAATCGCGTTTGGCATCAGACATATTTACTATATCCTGCGCGGATTTGGCTCCTGCAAAAACGGTAAGTTCATATTCGTTTTCAGGTTTACATATCTGATTATCGCTACCCTCCCATGTCATGCCAATCGAATTAGCAAGCCCCGACGGAGCAATTCCCTGTTCTATCCAGAAACGGCTTTTAACTGAACTCAAATATTTAATTGCCAATCCCATTTGACAAGAATATTCATTCAGTACGTCAGGGCTAACCTTCTTAAAATTTCCCCAAACCGACGGTGGTACAGCTAAAATCAAATAATCTGCATTATGTTCTTTTCCTTTTTGATCTTTCACACAAACTCTATCTGAACCAATTAGTATTTCATCAACGGGGGTTTGAGTTAAAACCTGATTACCGTTTTTCTGAATAATCAAATCACACATTTCTTTTGCAAGCGCATCGTTACCATGGCTGCATCGGTATACTTCCGTCATTGACCAGTATGTTTTTCCGCCACCCCCTTTAACAAGTGCAAGCATCCCAAGCATGCTCTGTTTTTCGGTGCTTACCGCATTATTATTAGAGAACTCCATATCGAGCGCTTTCCTAAGATTCTTCTTTTCATCAGAAGATATAGGTATTTCAATCTCAAGTTCCGCAACTCTTTCATCCAACCACTCCGAAAGTGATTTTTTATCAATATTTTCTGCGTTCACACTTAGCCAGGGTTGTTTAGCATTAATATTCTTGGCATCAGCCACCATCTTTTCACATACTAAATCCATTAATTCATATAACCGCTTTGCACCTTCATGATCATAAATTATACCGCCTATTTCCAACGGCTCATGAAGCCCTGCGCCACTGAATAACTCATCCTGGGTTACAACGCTCATGCTAAATCCAAACTCTTTGGCTAATTTAACCCAAAGCCGGTGGTTTGTTCCGATAAGCTCTGCGCCTCCTTCAATTGTTTGTCCATTTGCGAAATCACGAAGGCTATGAACACGCCCCCCAACTCTTTCTCTGGCCTCCAAGAGTGTAACTTTAACGTTGTGCTTTAAAAGAAAGTATGCTGCGGAAAGACCTGCAAATCCTGCACCAATAATAATAACCGATGGTTGATTCTCTGTTTCCGGGTTAATTATTTTGCTGATTTCGTTCCTATCAACAATATGCCTTGTGAATTCTTCAATTTCCTGATCGAACCTCGCAATGTGATTATGTTTTTCGACGCCGCTAATTTGGGTTCCGAATCTGCGGTGCAGTCTTGCAAAAATTGAACGCGACATAGGTTATCTTTCATTTGATTTATTCATTACTAATTGAGTCTGCGTCCATTTTTATCGTATGATATTTTAGAACTGACTGTCCCGTTAACGTATGACATTTCACAACACTCTTTACCATTCTCATAATAAGTTATTGCAACTCCATTTATTTTTCCATACTGAAAAGTAGCCTTACCTTGCAGTGTACCGTTTTCGTAATAGTTCCTGGCTGTTCCGTTTTCAACACCGAATAAATAGACTGTCTCACCCTTTAAATGACCGTTTTCGTAATATGTTCTTGCAACTCCGTTAATTTTCCCATCGGTAAAGGGAATCTCATCTTTTATTTTTCCGCTTTCATAAAAGGAAGTTTTTATTCCGTTGGGCAAGCCATTTTTAAATCGGAATACATCCCTTAGTTTGCCATCCTTAAAATACCTGCGTGAAATATTACAAGGTTTGCCGGCGCTGTAAACTGTCAAGATGTAATAGGGTGCATTTGTATCCGTCACTTTGTTAAAATTCACATCTGCGTATTCGATCCACTTGCCGTCCTTTAAACCGTTCATGTAACTGTTTCTCGCGTCCTCTTTATTTGTGAAGCAACTGTCGTAAACCGGCTTATTAACTGTTCTGAGATTCCTACGGGGCAGGGTGGGTGCAGGTTTGGATGCTATAATTGGTGCGGCCCGATGGTATTTTCTTGTTCCGGAAGATAATTTTGTTGATGGAATTGTTATGGGGTACTTATAAAAAGAAAGGGTTTCAATACTGTCAATAGTAGTCAGCCAATTTTCAGATATTTTCTGTTGCCCTATATAAGATACCGTTGCTTTATCTCCGGGATATTTTGAAAGGTACAGCATTATTTTGTTTTTCTTAACCATTATTGTATCAATAGTTGCCCCAACTCTATTTTCAACCTCAAATCCCATGATCGGTAGTTTGGTATTATGAGGAACCAAAGCTTTCGTGTTCTCTTCGATAACCAAGGTAACGGAATCGTCTAAATATGCGGTCCGTATCATGGGGGCATCAACTCCCTTTTTATGTTCGGGTTTAACTTTGTATAAATCACGTGCCACCAAACGAAATAACCTGTTTCCGAATTCTTCATAGCCGCCTTTGTATACAAAATGGGTTCCTGATCTGTCAGCTTTCAGTCCTGACGTAGGAATAATTTCTATGTCTTTATTTTTTGTCGTAACCTCCCTTTGCGCTTCTTCGATTGCCATCAAGCCATTTAACGGGTATATTTTCTCGGACTTGGTTTGGAAAATATAGGTCTTTTCTATCGAAGGATAATCTTCCCTCCAAGATTTATAGAGGTTATTGAAACTGGCGATATATTGTGAAGTGGATGTGCCATTTAATCCGTCTGTCTCGCCCTGGCACCAAAAGATGGCACGGACATTATTTTGCAATCCGCACAGAGATAGTCGGTAATAGAGGCGTCCGTAATTAGAGTTGACTTTCGTAATATAATTTGGCGGGCGTTCATAGTAGTTAATAGGGGTGCCTCCGCAGGCCCCGTTAAAAATGGCAATCGGAATTTTAACACGTTCAACAAGCAATCTTGCTACCCTGAGCCCCCATTGCCCTGCATGTCCATTTTCTTTAAATCCTCCGTCACCCTGTCCCTCAAACCACCTTAAATTCTTAAGTAAGCCTTTTGTGCTCGAATCGCTGTTACCAAATACCCTGATGAACTCGCTCTTATTTCCGTTGGCGCTTTCATGATCGCGGCCTTGAGCAAGGGCGTTGGACTGACCCTCTATTATGTAAACGTCACCCGAGACAATGCCGTAAATACTTGTATCAAGTGCTTCGGCCCCGTCTTTTATTCCGTAAACCAACACTTTATGTTCTGCCAATTCGGCGGGAATTTGCACCGAAAAACTAAAAGGTGCATCGTTGCCTGAATAAACTAAGGTTTGATAAATCGAATCGCTTATCAAATCGTCAGTGTATACCTTTACACAAAGGGAATCGAAAGCTGATTGTTTATTATTTACATTACCGCTGATGGTAATTGAGCCGACATTTGTGGTTAAATCACGGGCTACTAATTCGGAATCTTTAGGAATGGAATAAAATGTAATTTGCCCATAAGTTACTGTGGAAATAGAAACTAATATTAGCGGAAGCAATTTTCTCATTGTAATAATAAACTATATCATTGCTCTATAGATATATGTTTAGGTTTTCGCTTTTTGTGAGAATGTCAAAAAATCAGTTAGAATTATCTATGGTATATTTAATTTCTCTTACATATAAATTCAACTATCTATAATAAACATTTTACTTAAAAAAAATAATTATCCATTGAAACATTTCTCGCAAACCTAATTGCATACAAATGTTTACTTAATATATCCCCTCTTTTTGGCTTCTGATTTAAGCCAAGGATTCAATCTTTCTTTATTCTCCACAATAAAATCCTTGAAAATCTTCCTCAATTTCTTCCTTTTATAAATTCCAAATTTTTCAAGTGTGTCGCTAAACTGTTCCCTATTAACTGAACGTTTCCTGATATTAAGCCCATTATTACTCCAATAAGAAATAGTATCTACATTAGGATAGAAGCCAAATATGTTTAGAAAGGGAATTCCATTAAAATTACAGCAAGGATAAAATTCCACATTCCTTTTAACATCCCAAATAGCAAGATTTATTTCTGTGGTATCACCAAAATGGATTACTGTATCCACTTTCAAGGTGAGGTTATTATTAATAAAACAAATATTACTAAGTGTGTCCATAGAAATATCAACGTTTTTTGGTCGCCAATATGGTGTAACCTCACCCAAATAAAAATTAGATTCATAATAAAACCATTTAGCCTCATTTATCATGCGATCATCCTTAGCTTGCTTCATATTAGAACATGCGGCAATTAAGAAAAATAAAATGAAACTCGGCTTTAATTTTTTTATTCCCATTAATTTGAAATTACCTCACTTCAACACTTCCTGGTGGGTCTCCTGGTTTGTCTTTTAGGCTTCTCCTGTCGACACGAATAAGCATCCCTTGACCATTGTAAATTATTATATTTAAGCGACCAGCAATTACGTCAACATCCCCGTTACTACTTGCAATATGGCTATCCTCATAGCTTGGATTCAGGCTAAAAGCGGAATATTTTGTCCAATCATATTCATCTTCATTAGGGTGTGTATGAATATCTCCAGCGGGATCTCCAAATCCTGCCTCTTTAGGGCCAGGTTTGGAAGTATAAAAATCACCTTTTGCATTTTTTCCAGCAGGTCTTATTAACCCGTCGCTTCCCATGTAGAGATTAGCTGCTGCTTCATTGAAAAAACCTTTGGGGTATGTGGCCTCTTTTCCATCGTTACCTTTTACAGTATTATTTACTTTATCTACTGTATTATCCTTATAAAATTTTCTTATTCCATTTATATCAAAAGTTTTTCCATAGGTTCTCCATCTTTTGTTTGGGAACGAAAATTGTTCTAAATGCCAACTTTTTCCATTCTTATCCTTGACCCCTTTGTCAAGAGCTAACTCACCTTGAAAATCCAGTAAATGCTTATCATCTATAATTGTAATTGCTGTCGCGAGACCATCATCAGTAGCATCAAACAATCGTACTCCTTTACTACTGTAATAAATTGTTGTGTCTCCATTTACATCATTTAAAAAAATTGGGTTATCACTCATACTCACATACGGACTCCATGAGGGATGAGGCTTTGGGTCAATGCTCCACCACCTTCCTAACCTATCGTCTAACTCCCTATTTTTTGTAGTAAATGCATTTTCTTTCCCATAAATATCGTTATCCTTCATAGAACCTTGATAACCGAACTTATATTCGCTATCGGGCAATAACTGAAACCTCCTACCCGGAATAGGCATTCCTACAGGATAGTAGTCCCCAGCACGAATTGTATTGGATAAATAATAATCAGTAAAACTATCATGATTTGTGTCCACAGCCAGTTTACGGTCATTTATTGTTGCTAATACACTCCCTAAGTGGTTTGTTAGTTCATATTGTTTTTGCCCTTCCAAGTAATATATTGTTGTACTGTCAATTGTACTGGTGTAAGATGTAGCAACTGGAGGATACATTATAAGACCAGTATCTAAAGTTCCTATTCGCTTACTGCCATACAAATCCCATTCGCTTAATTTAACGGTATCAATGTTTCTGTTATACATTGCAAGTACGTTTCCCTGGGCATCCCTTGAGTATATTATGGTATCCACTTTAGGAGGTGCAGCGCAAAGGTGGCAATATACGGATGTGTATGTAAGTTTTTTAATTCTGTTGCCCAAGGGGTCATATACAAAAACAATACTGTCCTTATAACCAAAAAGAGCAGATGGCTTCACAATCTTTCTAACCTTTCCGTAAACATTCCAGGTAATGGTATCCAAATCTCCACTGCTGTCTTTTGCGAGTTGCCCTATGGCATTATATTGGTAGTTCCGTTTGCTTGGTTCATCATCTATGTCATTTGGGTAATTTCCGGTAGGCACACCATCCCTAACATTGGTTAATTGGTTTGTACCTTTTTTATAGTTATAATTTAAGCTGTCCATGGCCTCGGGTCCTACTGCAGTATTTCCATGGCGAATATACGTTAAAATATTTCCATTTTCATCGTAATTAACTTTTTCTTCTGCTGCAGGGCTTGTATGTCCTGTGCTCCAGTTATCAAGCATCCTATCTGGGTGAATCCATGTTGTTTGCCCCCGATAACGGTTCAACTGATCATAGGCATATACCCAACCAACAGTACCTGGTTTAAGGTGCTTAATTGCGTATGCGGCAGCTGCAATATTGCCGTTGTAAAGGCTTGTTATTGGTAAGCCAGTAGCTTCAAAATTACTTGCACCTATGGAACGATAATCGCCAGTATAGTAATCCAAGGTAAATCCGTAGGCATCTCTTGCCACATCAGCATCAGGCCCATGTACATCTCCATCCCCGCCCATATCATAACTCGGTATGGTAATGCTGCTATTCACTCCTTTAATCCAGCCATTGAGAGTATAAGCATAATCTAATCCCTGTACCGTAGGAAGTAGTGACGCATCACCGACAATCAAAGCCTCGCCAATATCAAGTATAGGTAATACTTCTGTAAGACCTGCTAAATTGTCGGGAAGTAGTCGTTTAATTACTGCTTGATCTTCCGCGTTTGTAAGTCGCAATGAAATAAAGTTATTACATTGACTTAAAACTGTTCTATTTACTTCTGCAGGCCTTTGACTAATCACAAAAAGGCTTACTCCGTATTTTCTTCCTTCCTTGGCAATTCGTTCAAAACTTTTCAGGCCAAGTTCAGAAGCAGCATCTTGGTTCATCCTTTCCGGAATGTATAAATGTGCTTCATCACAAAATAAACAAATTGGGTGCTGTTTTTCTTTCGCTGTCCATTGTTGGACTGTGAAAACAATCCTTGCTACTAGCCCTATTACTAGAGGGAGGACGTCTGAAGGTACTTCTGAAAAGTCAATAATTTTAATTCCGGCCTTTTTAGCATTAAGAGCTGAACCTTGCATTAATCGACAACACAATTCATTCATCCAATTCAATTGAAGTTCATCCTCCGAAATTTGGAACAAAAAGCCTAATCGTTTGTCTTGACTCTTTGCTTCTAATCGTTGTATAAATCTTGTCAATTTGCCATTGTAAGGTCCTTGCTTTTCACTTCCCGCCCTTGCCCCCTCAACCATTTGTTCATCAAGAGCAATAAGTTCACTCAAAATATTCTCAATTTTATAAGGGATTGGACTGTCAATAGTGATGTTATCTTTAAACGCCGTATCTTTTATAGATTCAAGATATTTCAATTTCTCATTAAAAACTGTTTTTGAAAATAGCATTGCTTGGTTCGGCGCATTGCTATCGCTTCTGTCTAGTAGCATAGCTAACATTTCTTCATAAGTAAGTAGCCAATAAGGTAACATCAAAACATTATTAGCAAGATTTCCACCTTTTCCCAAGTCTGAAGGATTTGCAACTCGCAAATGTTGAATCCCGTCAGATTTAAAACCTTTACCGCTATATTCTCCATGAATATCAAATAATATGCAGTTTGCCATTGGAAGATTTGCAATTTGTTCTATAAACTTTGCAACACACCATGATTTTCCAGAACCGGTGCTGCCAACAATTACTGCATGTCTTTGAAAAAGCTTATCTCCATCTAGAAATGCCTCGGCATTTTCATCTATTGAATACTTACCGATTGAAAGAGGTATTTTATAGTTTTCCTTTGTTGAAATTGTCTGCATAAACTTTGTAATATTCTCTCCATCTATCGGAAAGCAAAGAGCTTCAATTTCAGGAACAGTATCAAGTGTTCTTTTAAATACGTTTTCTCTTTCCCCATGTTTATCAAGCAAAGTTCCAATTAAATTTACTCTCAAAATATTCTCTGTAAAAAGAAAATTACTTAATCCTAAATCATCTCCAGTAGGTTGTTCTTCATCAGCAGCTTTTCGAGTAATACGATTAATAATACCAATAAGGTGCTGGCCCGCTTTTGAACTTTTAATTGCAACCAAATGATTTACCTGTAGCTTTCTTAACTTTTCTAGTTCGTCAACTTTAACAATTAGTGTGGCCGTATCAACACTGAAAACTGTTCCTATGGAAGATTTATCTTCAAATTTGAAAATTGCCATGTAATTAGGATTTAATAAGTTTAAGATATTCTGCTAATGTCCAGTAACTTACATTAGGAATAATCATTGGTGTTGAGAGGAATGATGAATAGAGGCGAGTGTCGGTTGTGTTTACTTCTTCAATTAGAATATACGATTTGCAATTATTATCTATGATTGCATTCTTTGTTTTGGGTGTAATCTCCTTGGCTATTACAATTATGGGTTTGTTGGCTTTAATTTGAGTGAGCAGTTTTGGCTGAACATGAATATCGTTGAACCCATAACCAATACATAAAAATCCATTTGCATTTTCAATTTCGCTATCGGCTTGTGTAAGAATTGTTCTGAAAGGTTCTAATTGTGTTTCAAAATATTTAGATAGTCCCGGGGTTACTATTGATGGCTTCAAATCGGTTGGAATTGTATGTCGTAATGGAAGTTGAATATTATATTCTTGTTGGGTTTTGAACCAGTCTAAAGATCCATGAACTTTCCAAATATTTACTTGTCCGTTATAACCCTTTAATCCTTTGAGATTATTTTGATGAATTTGATTTGTAAAATGCCCCAAATAGTTTTGAGCAAAGCCATTACAAATATAAGCCCCTGCAATACTTGCAGCATATTCTGCAAGCCTATCATAATTAGTTGTAATTATTGATAGCTTCTTTTCTGTTGGATAAATAAGATACTTTGTCAACTCTGCCAACGGATACTCGATTTTGTTGTTTATAAATTGGTCGTATGCATCAAGGTCATGTTTATTTACTAATTCCCATGTTTTGAGAATAATCTCATTGAGAACATTTTGTCGGATGTGTAATTCATGCAGAGCTACTTCCAAGTCCTTATGCTTATCAAGAAGAGTTATGAATTCATCAAATTGTTGCTGGTCATCAGAATCGGAAAATGAAATTGATTTTTTCAGATGATCGCCTAATGTCCGCATTGAAGGCAGGTTGAATGGGATAGATGCACCGCTTCCAAGTATCACCAATGGAACTTTGTTTGTCCAGTCTTGAAGATGTTTAAGTACTGTGTCAAAGTCCATAATTCTATTTTAACTATCTCAATAGCATAATATGGCTGTTAAAGATAGGAAAATATTATACTTATGAAGTTTGTTCTTGATGAAAGAATATTTTGAAATGAGGTTACAAGTAAAAAGGCACGTGAAGTGATTTACTCGGGAAAATCGCAGTCTAAATGAAGAAATTATTGCACACCAATATTGCACACCTGCGTTTTTCAGGGGGCGCACCCTGTTTGGGGATTAGTGCTTAAAGTCTTGATTACCAAAGTACCCCGGGCGGGACTTGAACCCGCACAAACGCAATGTTTACAGGATTTTAAGTCCTGCGTGTCTACCAATTCCACCACCAGGGCAAAAAGAACTACTTGTAACACTGAAGAATACATTCAGAAGTTACTAATAGGCCGCCATACATGCATAATGGCGGACGAAAGAGCGAAAGACGGGTCTCGAACCCGCGACCTCAACCTTGGCAAGGTTGCGCTCTACCAACTGAGCTACTTTCGCATTATTTAACTATCAAATGAACTTTTGGGGCTGCAAATATATTTATTTTCTCCTCTCCAAGAGAAATAAGAATACTTTACTCTATCGAACAAATAAAAACGGACCATACTTCCCGCTTCGTTTCTCCAAACATTTTTTCGCTCTTTGAGAGTATGATTTGGGCTACCTTTGTGCCTGATTCTATTGAATTTACAACAACTTTAAAGGACAATTCTCCATGATACATACCGGCTGAAGTATCACTCACGTCCGGGCTCATATCTTTTTTTACAATAATATCAGTCGCCTTCCACTCTACCCCGCCTGCCAGGCTAAAGCAACTATCTATATAGGTTGTTGCCAGTTTTCCATCAACCTTACAATCTGTTCCATAAAAAAGTTGCTTTGCCTGATTTTTTGAATTTTCTCTAAGCCTTTTATTGAATTTTGGGTTTGAGATAATAGAAAGGTAATTATAAAAGTCCTTCAATTTTTGAATGCTGCGTTCCTGAAAGGTATTTATTTGTTGCTGACTCAATGAACTTGCCATAAAGGTAGTTCTCATCTCCATAGCTGAATAGCCGGATAAGTCAAGATTGGTGTTCGAAGCAGCCGGTGCAGGCATTGATTGCGTGTTTATACCAACATTTTGCCCGATTCCTAAAAATGGAATAAGAAAGGCAATAATTATTAATAGGCTTTTCATATTGAAATGTTTTATGGTCATTTAGTGTCTTCTTTTTGAATAAATCTTAATCCTGAGATCTGCTTGCCTTTATACCACGTCTCAGTCACTTCTATATTCTTTAAGCTGGAAAGCGGTACGGTTAGCTTACCAATAAATTCATCCTTATTAAATATTTCCATTGCTCTTTTATTTATTGGGTCAACCTGGAAAATCATTGCATCATCGGTAAACATGGCTTCAAGTTCTTTCTTTCTCTTTTCCCAATCCTGAACATCTGAATGGGAGAATATACTTATCATCAAAGCATAGTCGTCAGGTTTAAGCATTATGGACTCTGAAATAGGATGGTTGGGGAGCGTTCTTGTTATGGTATCTGGCTGATAATATTGAGCATTCACAACAAACCTTACCTTCCCCGGTAGGGAATTCAATATAAAACACCCGTTGGAATCGCAAAGTACTGTTTGTGGGGATTCTTTATCTTTAAATAGTTTGATCTCAATTTTAGCGTTTTTAATGGGAGTCTGGGTATCGGAATCAACCAGGCAGAACTTATATAAATTATCACCCGACCGATTGATGATAATCCAACCGGCAAATAAAAAGACTATTACAAACGCAGGAATCATAAGTATTTTAGGGTTTATTTTTTTAGTACCCTTTTCATTTTTAACCTCTGGCACACTAACTTCAAGACCATCCCCTTTCTTTTTAGCCATAAACTCTGCCCAGCCGGAATAGCCCACATATCTGCATAACAGGTCGAGAACATCGGTTCTGGGTATTTTGTCTTCATTGTCTGCTTTAATATGATTGTAGAACCATCTAACACTTATTGCGCTTTTAACTTCTTGTTGCAAATCATTCTGGAAACCTTCAATGGCTTTTCCGTTCCATTCACTCAGATTTTCAGGTATACCCGGATTTTTAACCCTGTACTTACCAGATATCTCCTGTTTCAGTTTTTCAAAATAGATTCTTTCAGGATGCATCCGGCATTACAAATATAGGGTGGTTAGTAGCTATTTTCCTTTACATAAGCATTATGCAAAGTTGAAAAATATTTTGCAATAGATGTGCATCAAAAAAATTTGGATTCACCCATGTCTCCGATTGATATTTGACCCAATTCATTTTATTTCTAATTTTTAATACCTGATTTATGAATATCAACAAAATCCTTTTCACCGGCTTACTTGCCTTTTTTGCCGCCAATTTGAATGCCCAGAACGTTGGCAACAATATATATGCAGCTCCTGCCGCCGGCAATTCAACACTTTCCTTGTCGAACGCAGAATATGCTAACCGGGACATGGCTAATACCCAATACAATGTATCGGCTAACATGAACAATTACCAGTACAATTACCCGCAAAACAATCTCCCTAACAGGGAACCTGCCACTACTGCCGTTCCGGACGACAACTCCTTTTCAATTAAAATAAATGGATTGATGAATGCTGTAGCAACCAATTATGTAGCTGTTTTTAACATCCTTCAGGTAGGGTTAACGGCTAAGTCAACAGACTCGACTATGAACAGTACCATTAATGAGTTTAAACGGAACCTGGAGAAGCTCAATATTGATACCTCAGACATTAAAACAGACATGATTTCCTTTGTACCCAAGTATGGGTATCAGTCGGACAAAAAGATATTCAGTAAGAAATATAACGAGGTTCCTGAAGGGTTTGAGCTTGAGAAAAACATCTATATACGTTTTAAAAAGTCTTCAGCACTTGATGGTATTATAACTGCCGCTGCTGCCGCAGAGATATATGACCTTGTTAAAGTGGATTACTTCCTTCCTAATGCCCAAAAACTGATTGACAGTTTGCGCTACAAGTGCCTGTTGGAAGTAAAAGCCCGGGTGAGGCAATATGAGCTGATAGGCTTTGAATTAGATACCCTGAAAAAAACATTGGCTGACAACTTTACCACTATTTTTCCTGAAACCCGATACTACAGCTACTCGGCATTTACAAGGCCTTCTTTCGCTTCGCTAAGAAAAAAACCTTCTGACCAGCCTTTTGTAAATGAAACCACCAAACCAATTTCGAGGTATTACAATCAGGTTGATTATGACAGTTATGATATTATTCTTAACCCGGTAATAACTGAACCAGTTGTTCAATTATCTTATTCCATTGATGTTAAATATACTTTGCGAACTGAACAGGTAATTCCAAAACCTAAAAAGATATTCTACATTATAGATAAAGACGGGAACGCGAAGCAACTCCCCACTGAATAGTTATAAGTTATGAGTTATAAGTTATTATCCATATTGGGTTAAGACTTAAAGGTTATAACTTATAACTCATAACTTATAACTGAATTTGTCCGTCTTTCATGATGATCTTCCTGTCGGCCATGTCAGCAAGCTCTTCGTTATGGGTAGCTATTACAAAGGTTTGTGAAAGTGTATCTCTCAAATGAAAGAACAATTTATGCAGTTCCCTGGCATTTGCCGAATCTAAGTTACCAGAGGGTTCATCGGCAAAAACCACCGATGGGTTATTGATGAGTGCCCTGGCTACTGCTACCCGCTGCTGTTCTCCGCCTGAAAGCTCTGAAGGTTTGTGCTCCAGTCTTTCTTTCAGACCCAACAGCACCAGCAACTCTTCTGCCCTTTTGCGGACCTCATTGGTTGGAGTTTTAGCAATGAAACCTGGTATGCACACATTCTCAATGGCTGTAAACTCCGGTAAAAGATAATGAAACTGGAATACGAAGCCAATGTGTTTGTTGCGGAAGCGTGATAGTTCGCGGTCTTTAAGGGTATGTATAGGTGTGTTGTTAATTTCAATACTGCCATGGTCGGCACGGTCAAGGGTTCCAAGGATGTGCAGCAGTGTGGTTTTGCCCGCCCCGGAAGTACCAACAATAGACACCACTTCACCCTTGCTTACTTCCAGATCAATGCCCTTTAGAACATGTAATTTGCCGTAATATTTATGTATGCCTTTCGCAGTTATCATAAGACAAACGTAGTCAAAATGCAGTTATGTGTTATAAGTTATGAGTTATTACCATTTGACGAATTGAACTTCTTGTTTATGTATTCATATATCCTTTTTTATTTTTGCTCTACTTTAAAATTCAATGATCAGGTATGAAATAATGGCTTCAAAGATGATTTATGAAATGTGTGTGTCAAAGAAGGCAGTAACTAAGGCATCTGATTTGAATGTGCATAAACAGGTGCAGGGAAAATGGAGTTAAAAAGTCAAAAACCATTTTCAACAACTCACATTTGGCATTTTCTTTTCTGATATAGGTCATATCCTTATTTCTTAAATTAACTTAAAATTCATCAAACCGTTTATTATCATGGTATAAGGTGAGTTATTTTTTTTATGTTTAGGCTTTAGCTTTCCCCCGTTAATGGAATCAACTACTAGCGTGGCTATTCATTCCTAATTCTTAATTATTAATTCCTAATTAAACGAACGGTCATTGACTTTTTCAGAAACCGCTTTTTCATGTTGTACTTTTACAACATAATTAAGCCATACAATGTTGAAACCAGCTGAAGATGTTTATAACAAAAATGAAAAAGATTATACACGTTTTCGCTATAAATTGCTGTTTTCGCTTGTTAATAACAAGAAAATCAAAAATTAACCTGATGAATATCAAGCAACTAATTTTTTACGCACCTTTTTATACCCCTGTTATTTTGCTGTTATTTCCGCTGTTCCTTCTTGTTACACCGCTGTTATTTGGCAAATTCAGATATATATCGAATATAAAAAAGTATTTATTTATAAATAATACCGTCATTGCGAGGCTCGGCGAAGCAACCCTATCCCATCGCCAAGCATATATAGCGGCAAGATGGCTTCGCCATGACGAACAAGAACGCTTAATCAATATTCTTTCTTGCGGCAGTATCTTTAAATGTAATAGTGAACTTGCTTCCATTCTCAAATTCATAATAGGCTTCACCCCCTAATTGCCTGCTTAGGCTCACAATCAGCCACAGACCTACCGACTTGGCTTTGTAAATATCAAACCCTAAAGGCAATCCTTTACCGTTATCCTTATAGGTAAGGCGGTAGTTACCTTCACCCAATTCATCAAAACCAAGGGAAATTAATCCTGAATCTCCTGCAAAAGCATACTTGAAAGTGTTGGTAAATAATTCGTTCAAAATTAGCCCCAGCGGAACTGCGGTATCAATATCAATAAGCAATTTACCAATGGTAAAGTTTTTATTGATAGTTAGACCGGGCTTGCGGAAAAGCCCCATTACCTGGCTGAACAATTCATTGGAAAAGTCATTTAAGTCGATTGCAGATATATCTTCGTTTTGATAAAGTTTTTGGTGAATAAGTGCAATGGAACGTACCCTGTTCTGGCTTTCCTTAATTACACTTTTAGCCCGTGCATCATCAATTCCCACATTCTGCATTTCAAGAAGATTCGAAATCACTTGCAGATTATTTTTTACCCGGTGGTGTATTTCTTTAAGCAACGTATCTTTTTCCTTTAGCAAGCCTTGTTGCTTATCCAATGAAAGTTTAAGATCAAATGTCCGTTCAGAAACAACCTTTTCAAGCCTTGTTTTTTCTATTTCCAATCTTCTTGTCCGATAATAAATGATGAAATATATAATTGCGATGAGCAATAGAATGCACGAAATAATGAACCAGGCTTTGCGATAATATGGGGTATACACTAGTATAGGTATAACAAGTTCATTTCTGCTCCAAGCTCCTGCGGCGGTACGCCCTTTTATATGCAACGTAAATTCGCCATAGGGCAACCCGCTTATGCGAATGGAGTTTTCGTTAATGTTGTTCCAGTCTTTATCTATGCCGTCAATCTTATAGGCATACCGTTTCTTCCCGTTTTTGTAATCGAGAAGCATGAATTGCAGATTAAAAAACCTGTCGTCAGGATTCAGGTTGATAGTCGGGTTCGTTGTCAGCTCTGTTGTTAAATCGAGCAACTTGTTTTTACTGTTTGAAAATTTGTTAAATGAAATAATTTGCAAAGGTACATTGAGGTAGGTTGTATCTTCTATAAAATCGTGGGGATAAAAAGCGTTTACTCCATTAATACTTCCAAAATATAATCTGCCGTCGGCAGCCTTAAACGAAGATTCCCGGTTAAATTCATTTTGTGAAAGCCCATCTGACATATCATAATTAATCATAGAAAAATTATGCGGATTCAGGAATGTAAGTCCGTAATCGGTACTAATCCAGAGGTTGCCGGAGTTATCTTTCTCAATGCGATAGGTTACGCTAGCCGGAAGCCCTTCGGCAAAAGTAAATTGCCGGAATTCGTTTTTATTTTTGTTCCAGCGGAACAAGCCTTGTCCTCCTGTGCAAAACCAGAATATACCGGTGCTATCTTCATGAATATCATAAACGGCGGAGAAGGGTAATTGATGGTCTGCTTCCTTCGTATTTCCATAATAATCAATAATAGCTCCTTTGGTATTAAGAACATAAACGCCATTTTGAGCAGCAGCCCAAATATTGCCGTCAGAGCCATGAATAAAACGATATACTACTACAGGATGTGAGTGCCCATTGTTGCCTATGTTGAGAGGTAACAGCTTTTTTTCTGACCATTGAAACATCTCAATTCCTGAATCTCTGCCAAGTAATAACGTATCTTTATTCAACGCAAAAAAACTCCATATCTGCGAACTTGGCGGAGTTAATTTTAAAAACTTATGACTTGATGAGCTATACTCAAAAAAGCTTTGTCCACCTACACAAATTGAATCGTTGAAAACACCTAACCCAAAAATAAAATCGTCATTGACTGTATTAGTCGACAACCCGTGCTATACCGGAAAGAGAGGGGTTAGACTTTTTTCTTTTCAGATTTTTCTACTTTCAGATATTGCTTGTATTGGTCGGCTGTAAGGATGGCTTTAATTTTTGTATCTCTGCTTTCGCATAACTGTTTGCATTGTTTTTTCTGAGCTTCTTTATCTGCAACAGTGCTTTTGGCATCTCTTATGCTTATTGCGTGATCCTTTTCAATTGCTAATATCTGGCTTTCCTCGTTAGCAGTAATTCCTGTTACTTTCGATTTTATTTCGGCAGTTTCTTTTTGGGCTGTTTGTTCAGGATCCATAGTTTGGGCGGAAACATTCAATCCACCAATAGCCAGTCCGGCTGCTATCATTAATGTTTTTGTAATTTTCATAAAATAAGGTTTTAAGGATTAATAAATTATAGGATGCAAAATTGCCTTTATCCCGGCTTTAAAGCATTACAGAACGGGGTATAAAGGTTACAAGTATCACGGGTTTATTTAAGTATGGGTTATAGCTTTTACTTCGCCGAGCCTCGCAATGACGTGAATGCAAAAAAAACCCTTCCGAAGAAGGGTTAATTTATAATTACTAATTGAGCGACTAGCGTCTGTGTCCTCCGCCACCATGACGTCTGTCGCCACCGCCGCGTCTGTCACCTCCACCTGAGCGGAAACCGCCGCCACCGTTACTTTCTTCTTCGGTAGGCTCTGGCATTCCTTCAGGGCGAGGCAAAAGCACCTTGCGTGATAAACGGAACTTGCCTGTCTTTTGGTCAACAGCCAATAGTTTCACACGTACAGTGTCACCTTCGTTAAATATGCCTTGCATGCTGTCGAGGCGTTTCCAGTCTACTTCAGATATATGGAGTAGTCCTTCACGACCAGGCAGGAATTCAACAAATGCGCCGAATTCAACAATGCTCTTTACTTTTCCTTCGTATTCTGTGCCCGGTTCAGGAACAGTGGTAATTCCTTTAATCCTTGCTAAAGCGGCGTCAATAGCTTCTTTGTTCGGTGAGGAAATATCCACATAACCCATTCCGTCTTTTTCTTCAATAACAATAGTGGCTCCGGTGTCGGCTTGTATGCCTTGTATCACCTTACCACCAGGACCTATTACTGCACCAATCATATCCTTAGGAATCTTCAACTGGATTATTCTAGGAGCGTGTGGTTTGTAATCGGCATTAGGGCCGGCCAATGTTTTAGCCATTTCGCCAAGTATGTGGAGGCGTCCGTTACGAGCCTGATCCAATGCTTGTGAAAGCATCTCGTAGGAGAGGCCATCGATCTTAATATCCATTTGGCAAGCGGTGATGCCGTCTTTGGTTCCGGTAACTTTAAAGTCCATATCACCGAGGTGATCTTCATCTCCAAGAATATCGGAAAGGATAGCAAACTTTTTAGTTTTAGGGTCTTGAATTAATCCCATAGCAATACCTGCAACGGGTTTGGTAATTTGAATACCTGCGTCCATAAGAGCCAAACATCCTGCGCAAACAGTTGCCATAGATGATGAACCATTCGATTCTAAAATATCTGATACAATACGTATGGTATACGGGTTTTCTTTTGGCATAACACCTTTCAATGCACGCAATGCCAGGTTACCGTGCCCAATTTCACGACGACCGGTACCGCGCATCATCTTCGCTTCGCCGGTTGAGAATGGAGGGAAGTTATAATGCAACATGAAGTTGTTTGTTCCGTCAATTACAGCTCCGTCAATCAACTGGGCATCTAATTTGCTGCCGAGGGTAACGGTGGTGAGTGATTGGGTTTCGCCACGTGTGAAGATAGCAGAACCATGTGCCATTGGCAAATATCCTACTTCACTCCATATAGCACGGATTTCGTCGCCCTTACGGCCATCGAGGCGGTGCTTTTCATTCAACATACAATCGCGAACGGCATCTTTTTCTATTTCGAAAAAGTAACGTTTCATCATTCCTGCTTTTGCTTCTCTGTCTTCTTCTGAAAGAGTCAGTTTAAACTCATCGCGAACGGCTTCAAACTTGTCTCCGCGTAAGCTTTTGTTTGGAGTAGCTTCGTGTGCAATTGCATAAAACTTTTCGTAGCAATGCTTGCGCATGTTTTCTTTCAAAAACTCATCGTTGGTTTCGTGAGAGTATTCGCGCTTTTCAGTTGCTCCAACCATAGCAGCCAATTCTAACTGGGCTTTGCAATGGTCTTTAATAACGTCATGAGCCAGTTTCAAAGCTTCAATCATTTCGGCTTCGCTGCATTCGCTCATTTTGCCTTCCACCATATTTAAGTCATGCTGGGTTCCGGCAACAATAATATCTATAGTAGCTTTTTCTACTTCTTCAAAGGTTGGGTTAACTACAAATTTACCGTCAATTTTAGCAACACGCACTTCAGATATTGGCCCGTTAAACGGAATATCGGAAACTGCTATTGCGGCTGAAGCTGCTAATCCGGCAAGTGAATCGGGCATAACCTTGCCATCGGCAGAGATTAAGTATACCAATACTTGTATTTCTGCATGGTAATCATCCGGAAATAATGGACGTAACGACCTGTCTATAAGACGGGAAATTAAAATTTCATATTCCGAAGGACGGGCTTCGCGTTTGAAGAATCCTCCGGGAATACGACCTGAGGATGCAAATTTTTCTTGATAATCAACCGATAAAGGAAGGTAATCCATACCTTCTTTAGCGTCTTTATTAGATACTACGGTAGCAAGTAACATGGTGTCGCCCATGCGCACCACTACGCTTCCGTCTGCTTGTTTGGCTAACTTACCTGTTTCTATAGTAATAGACCGGTCTCCCTCTCCCGGAAGAGCGATTTTAATGTTTTTTATATTCATTTGAAATGAGTTAAAAGTTTGTAAAGTTCATAAAGGTAAAAGTTCGATATGTTCATAATGGGTAAAGTCAAATAAAGTCAAGAATGAGTCCGACTTTATAAACTTTTTCCTTTATAAACTTTATGAACTACCTGCGGATATCCAGCTTCTTGATAAGTGCCCTGTAACGAGCAATATCTTTGGCTTTGAGGTATTCTAACAGAGCTTTACGTTTGCCTACCAAATTTACCAGCGATCTTTTTGTACCCAAATCTTTGGCATGTTCTTTGAGGTGCTTGGTAAGGAAATTGATACGGACAGTAAAGAGAGCAATCTGAGACTCAGAGGTTCCAGTTGCGGTTTCAGCGCCTCCGTGTTCACGGAATATCTGCTTTTTAGCTTCTTTTGTTAAGTACATTCTTCTTGTATTTTTTATAATTGGGCGCAAAGGTAGGAAAAAAATGTTTCGAGACTCCGAAAATCTCAAATCCCTATTTCTTCCTTGTATTCATTTTAAAGTAAATGCCGGCATTTGCAAAATAGGGTGTCCCAATTCCGCCCTCTATCTCGAACCCGAAAAAATTGTTAACATCCTTACGTTCACCAATTATCGCATGAATACTCGGAAGCACACTTCCATTAAGCGAAGAATACCCTGTTGGCGAACTTTTATCACTCCAGAAAGAAAATCCGGCTCCTGCACCAATATAAAAATCCTTAACATCATCGTTTCGGATGTGATAGAGCAATCTACAGCCAATGTTCAGCCTGGTGAGTGTTTCTACCGCGTTGAAATTTGGAGCTGTTATGGTAATGCTTCTGGGATCAATACCCGCATACACTAAAGATCCGTTGGGTAATTGAGTTAATGCATAGGCAGCGTAGTATGTATATGTGTGACTTATGGATGGATTAATTTTAAGGTATTGCCATGCCGAGGTAACTCCTACACTAAACAATTGATTAACGCCATAATCAACACTTAAATTATATACGGGAGTGAATAGGGTAATAATATTAGCTCCTTCATCTTTAAAATAATTATGAAACTGCATGGTAATGCCACTCATTCCAATTCCCGGAATAATGATAATTGGTGAATACCAAGATGGAGGAATCATTGGTATTCTCCAGCCCGATTTATGAATTACATAATCTACCTTGTCCTTGTCAATTGAATCGCGCTTTCCGCGGTTAATTGTATAATCCCTAAAATGTAGTTTGGTTCCAATATGAATGTGTTTTGCCAGTATCTTTTCGCCCGTCTTTAGAACGATTGTATCCTGTGCCTTTGCTTGGGAAAAAATGAATAAAATAAAAAAAACAAGAATACGGCTCATACAGCGTTGAATCAACCCCACAAATATAACTATTTATATGAATTTCAACTTCTTCCGGAAACGAAGAGCAAAATTGAGACGACAATTAAAAAATGGATGCCGGAAATTTTATAAATCTAGTTATAAACTCTACTCTATCTCTAAATGAACTAAAATCCAGCATCCGATGCAATATTATTCTGAGTCTGTGCGCTAAAGATTAAAATAACATTAAATGAAGTCTAATTTGAGTATATTTGGATAAAATAGTGACATTTGCAGTATGACAAAGCACAATATATTAGTAGTAGAGGATGAGCCTAAAATGGCGGTTTATGTTAAAATGGGCCTTGAGGAAAATGATTATCTCATTGATATAGCCTCAGATGGAAGAATGGGTGCCGAAATGGCACTTGAAAATAATTATAGTGCAATTGTGCTGGATATAAGTCTGCCGAAATTAAACGGATATGAGGTTTGCCGAATAATACGTCAGAATAAGCCAAAGCAACCAATATTGATGCTTTCGGCTCATAACAAAATTGAAGACAAACTGGCAGGATTTGATACCGGAACCGATGACTACCTGGTAAAACCATTTGATTTCAGTGAGCTTTTAGCAAGGCTTAAATCTGTGTTGATACGTTCAGAACCAACAATAGCAGAAGAATCACACATCATCAAGGTAGGGAACCTGGAAATAAATACCGATTCAAAAGAAGTTAAACGAGCCAATTTAAAAATTGAATTGACAGCAAAAGAATTTAATCTGCTGCAATACCTTGCACTGCATAAAAACAAAGTTATAAGCAGGCACGAGCTCCTGGAAAAAATTTGGGGAATAAGTTTTGATACGGGCACCAATGTTATTGATGTTTACATTAATTTTCTCAGAAAAAAAATTGACCTGCCCGCTTATCCTAAACTTATACATACCTATGTTGGAATGGGCTACATTCTAAAAGAGGTTAGCGATGCAAATTAGGACAAGGCTTACCGTACGTTTTTCACTCATCGTTACAATAATACTTGTAGTATTTTCAAACTCTATTTTCTTTATATCATCTAAAGACAGGGAAGACAGATTCTTTTCGGTAATTAAATCAAGAGCATTATCTGAAGGAAAACTTTTCTCTAAAGATGTAAAAGAGGTTGATACTAACCTTCTGCGCATTCTCGATAAAAGTCGCATCAGTCCTTTTAGTTCTGTTATATTACTTGCAATTTATGACGATACCGGTAAAGAAGTGTATCGTTTTCCCAATGAATTAGCTGCTCCAATATTATCAAAAGACACAATTATTAAAATATTAGCTAATAAAGAACTTCGATTCCAACAGAATAAAATTCAAACGGCTTGGGAATATTATGCAGGTAAAACGGACCACTATTTTATTTATGTTTCCGGATTCGACCAGACAGGATACGACAAATTGTATTTTTTAGCCTGGGTTATCTTTTTCTGTTGCACAGTTTCAATCCTTGTAACCTTTATTACTGCCTATTTTTATCCAATACATTTACTTGCACCAATTAATTACATTATTGACCTTGTAGAGGAAATTACCGACTCAAATCTCGATTTAAGGCTTCCGGTTGGGAAAAGCAAAGATGAAATTGACAGGCTTGCAACCAAATTCAATGATATGCTTCAACGACTGGAAGAATCCTTTGAAATGAAACGGGATTTTATTTCAAATGCATCGCACGAATTAAGAACACCGTTGGGGGTGATGATGGTTCAGATAGAAGTGGCTATGATGAGCGAACGTACCCCGGAAGAATATAAAAAAACACTCGGTTCACTTTTAGAAGATATAAAAAACCTTCGTGTTATGATGAATGGTTTATTAGAGCTTACAGAGGCTAATATGCAACCCGGATCATTGAAACTAAAATCAATCCGTATTGATGAAATGCTCTGGCTTGCTAAAAGTGACCTCCAAAATCAGCATCCCGATTATAAGGTGATAGAAAACTACAGTAATATTCCGGAAGATTCCAGCAAACTGGTTATTCAGGGTAATGACCTGTTGCGCACATCTTTTGTAAATATTATGAATAATAGCTGTAAATATTCCGAAGATAAAACTGTAATTGTTAACCTGGAATCAAAAAACAATGAAATAATTATTTCATTTTCTGATAAAGGAATTGGGATTCCACCCGCTGAAATGAAAAATATCATTCGTCCGTTTTACCGTGGCTCTAATGCAAAATCATTCCCCGGTAATGGCCTTGGCCTTGCTTTAACTCAAAAAATAATTGAACTCCACAAGGGAGAAGTGAGGATAGACAGCAGAGTAAATGAATATACTACGGTTACGGTTATACTACCTATTGAGACAAAATAAAAACGAATCACGAAGATAAATCTATTCAATTATTAATTTCCCAGGATTAATCAGGTTACCTTGCGAAGTATATATTTTGTATATATATATTCCAGCGGGTTGTTTTACTAAATCAATATTGGTATTTGAATTAACTAAATTTGAATATAGAATTTTTTCGCCGAGGATATTATAAATTTCTATTGACACAGAGGTATTTGAAATAAGAGATTTATTACAAACAACTGTAAATTGCCCTTTATTCGGGTTAGGGAATATATTAACACTGTCTATATTTATTGTGGGTGTAATTTTATATGTAGCATCAAACTTCGCTATGCCATTTCCCGGAGAAGAAAAATCTCCTCCCGCATAAAGCACACTATCAAATATAGCAAGCGCATATACGGGTCCGTTTACACCGTTCCCTATAGCAGACCATGATGTACCATTCCATGCGGCAATATTATTAACTGCGATGCCTCCGGCACTATCGAAACTACCTCCGGCAATAAGTAGGTTATTATAATAAACCAAGGCATTTACTGTCCCTTGTATTCTCTTTCCTAATGCTGTCCAAGTGGTACCGTTCCACATGGCAATATTATGTACCGTATCTCTTTGGGAAAAAGTATTATGATAATAGTATGAAAAATGCCCACCTAAATAGAGATTACTATCTACTGTGCAAAATGCATTCATATATAAGTTGACAGAAGATGATGCAGTACAGAAATAGTCGTTTCCTAATCCGTTATCAGTCTTATTATTCCATGTTCCAACGGACTGTCCCCCATTATATCCCGGCCCAAAACCAATAAATAAGAGATTTTTACATGTTGTTAAAATGGAAACATTAGACCACCAGCCACCATAAAAAGTATTAAGCGAATCTGTTTTAGTTCCATTCCAGGTGACAAGCCCCGAAGGCCGCTTGTGGTCTACTGAGTCAAATTGCCCCCCGATATATAGTAAACTATCATACTGGCATATTACATCAACTATTCCGGCGCTATATTTTCCTGCTTCTACATCAAACCCCGCATTCGCATAGGATTTCCCATTCCAAGTTGCTATACTTCCCGCAGAATGCCCTCCGGCTTTGCTGAACCAACCACCCACATAAATAAGACCTTTATACTTGCCAAAAGCATAAACTTCATTATTCGTACCAGAACTTACGCTATCCCAGTTTGAGCCATTCCATTGTGCAATATTATTTCCCGGTGAAGTAAAACTTCCCCCCGCATACATTACTGAATCATAAACAAACAATGTATTTACATAACCATTGACTCCAATGCCAATAGGAACCCATGCTTGGGAATGGATCTGAAGAGATAGAAAAAATAGCATTAAAGTTACTACCGATTTTTTCAAGTATGCAAGTTTATATAATTCAAAGATATTGAAAAATAGGATTATGTAGCTGTAATTCCCTTATATTTGTATTTAATAATGAGGGGTTTCTTGAAAAAAATAGTATTCACTTGCGGATTGCTTTGTTGTATATCCGGAAATCTAATTAGTCAGTATAATTGGTTCGTTTATCCCAATACACCTACAACACCCAATCGGTTTGACGATGTTTATTTTATTAACCCTAATCAGGGTTGGGCGGTTGACCCACTTGTTCCAAACTTTCCGAGTGGTGTTACACTTGCTAAAGTTTATGAAACAAGAAATGGCGGAGTTAGCTGGCAATTAGTGCATGATAGCATGAATGACTATCTGCGTTGTGTTGGTTTTATTGATTCAATCCATGGGTTTATTGGTGACATTTGCCTTGCATTTGGAGGCAATGATACAAACCCAATGTATTATACCAATGATGGAGGAAAAACATTGACTCCGGTTAATTTTCCTTACCCGAGACCGAAAGGTATATGTGGCATTTCAGTTGTTACAGATTCTGTTGTTTATGCTTATGGTAGATATAATGGCCCTGCTGTATTGGCAAAAACTATAAATGCAGGTAAAACTTGGAAAACTACTGACATGAGTCCCTACGCTTCAGTTGGGCTTATTGATGGATGGTTTTGGAGTAAGGACACGGGATTTGTTACCGGACAGAATGGAGGGAACTCTGTTATTTTGCATACCGTAGATGGAGGTGTAACATGGCAAACAGTTTATGCCTCTACCCGCAACGATACAGACCATGTTTGGAAAATATTTTTTCCGTCGAGGAATGTTGGTTATGGTAGCATTGAATATACCGGCAATTTTGCACAAAGAGGCATTTACAAAACTTACTTTGTTAAAACCACAGATGGGGGCAAAACATGGACCGAACATCCTTTCATTGATAATTATGATGAAGAAGGGTGTGGGTTTATTAATGATACGGTTGGATGGATTGGTGGCTGGACAGGGCTTTCTTATAAAACTATTGATGGAGGCAGTACGTGGAACATCGACAGTAATTTTGCTATTCCTTCAATCCCCAAAACACAACCACTGCCCTATATAAATCGCTTCCGTAAATTTGGCGATTCTCTTTTTTATGCAAGCGGAAATACTATTTACAAACTGATGTTATATAAATCGGATACCACCAAACCTGCGATTCTATCTTCTAATTCATTCACCAACTTCCCGAATCCATACAACACACAAACCACCATTTTATATACTATTCCACGAACAAGTAAATATGTAACATTTGAGGTTTATGATATAACCGGGAAAAAACTTTTCACTCAAAACTTAGGAGCGCAGATAGCGGGAACGCATCAAATGAATTATAGCCAACCATTAGCTCCTGGTGAATACACATATACTATAACCACTGATAATTTTAAGGGTACCCGTAAAATGATTGTGACTAAATAAAAAAAGCAGGTCTGTAAGCCGGATTCTGTCTACTCCTTATGACTAAGGGCGATTCTATCATTTATCTCTCCCGACTGTAACGTCGGGAAGGTTTCGCATTGCTGCAAAATCCTGCAACCTACCCACCAAGTCGGGCGAGCCACCCTCAAACCCTGGCTTATTTGGTTTTGCAACTCCCGGGGTTTTTCCCTATTGCAAGTTACCCTGCAATATCGTGAGCTCTTACCTCGCGTTTTCACCCTTATCCACCTAAGCGGACGGTTATTTCCTGTGACACTTTCCGTCATCCCGCAGTTATTGCGGGACGCCCCCTGTATTCCAGGGGTGGGATGCTCATTGTTGTCCGGACTTTCCTTACCAACCTTTTACAGTCAGCACGATAGAACGACCTGCTAAGTGCAAAATTAGTAATTTTTTTAGCCTGTTGCGCTTTTGAGAACCAACTGAGCTTCAAATATTGAATAAACATCCTGCCGTTCATAGTTTATAGTTCATAGCTCCTAGTTCTTCTTTCTAAACCTATATATTTGCAACTTTTAGAAAACAGGCACTAATGAAGTTGAGGATCGGAATATTTTTTGGTGGTATTTCACGGGAACGGGAAGTATCATTTGCAGGCGGCAGAACTGTATATGATAACCTAGACAAATCCCTGTTTGAGGCAATCCCTATTTTTGTTGACAGTTTTGGGAATTTCGTTCTGCTCGATTGGAAATATATTTACAAAGGAAGCATCCGTGATTTTTATCCACCGGTGGAGTACCTTCCCTCCTCCCCCAACAATTTCCAGGTTTATGCTGAATCTATAAATGATTCCAAAGTGCATAGAGAGATGTTGGATAAAATTGGCACGCATATAAAAGCAGAGGATTTAAAACAACATATTGACTTTGCCTTTCTCTGCCTGCACGGTGCCGGTGGAGAAGATGGCAGTATACAAGGCCTCTTTGATTTTTTGAAAATACCCTATTCAGGCTCAGGAATATTATCTTCTGCCATAGGTATGGATAAAGCCCTGCAAAGGCAATGGATGAAAAGCTATGGCTTTGCCACACCCGAATATTTAACTTTAAAAAGAGAACATATTTCGGAAGCAACTCTTAAAAAGATACATACAGAAATAAAAAAGAAGATAGGAATACCCTGTGTTATTAAACCATCTCACCAAGGGTCTTCTATCGGTGCTACCGTTCTTAGTAAAGCAGATTTTGCTTCCTTCGAAAAGGCTATTCTGAAAAGCTTTTTCATGCAGAAGATCACTCAGGCCGAATGGAACTCTTACACTAAAGATGAACAAAAAAACCTCATACGTGATATGTCGGATATCCGCGAGGATATTGGATTTCCATTGACGTTAAATCCCGCCCCAGTTGGTTCGGGCAGGCATAAAAAAGATTCAACTGTAATTCTCCATCCGGAAGAGCTATTAGCAACTATTAATTCCATCTTTAAAAAATCGAAAGAAGATATTTTATTAGAAGCTTTCGACGGCGAAAGTGAAGTGCTCATTGAAAAATTTCTTGATGGCAAAGAATTTTCCTGCATTGTAATACAGGATGAAAGTGGCCACCCCATTGCTTTACCACCGACCGAAATTCGCAAAGGACAAAATATTTTTGATTACCGCTCCAAATATTTGCCTGGGCTTTCAAGGAAAATAACACCTATTGATCTTCCCGAAAAACAGATAAAATCCATATCCGAAGCCTGTTGCAAGCTGTTTTCCGATATGAGTTTTAATGTATATGCCCGCATAGATGGATTTATTTCTCCGAAAGGAAAAGTGTTTTTGAATGATCCCAACACTACTTCGGGCATGTTGCCTTCCTCTTTCTTTTTTCACCAGGCTGCCGAAATCGGGCTTAATCCATCCAAGTTTCTTACGTTTATTATTCATACCTCTATTCAGCAAAGGCTTATATCTTCCATGCATTTTCCTCCCTATGCAAGGCTGTTAAATGAGATGGATGAAATGCTGGATAAACAAAAAAATGCTTCTTCTTCTAAAATAAAAATTGCGGTTATCCTGGGTGGCTATTCATCCGAAAGACATATCTCAGTTGAAAGTGGAAGAAATATTTATGAAAAGCTTGCATCCTCGGCAAAGTATGAGCCACTGCCTGTTTTTTTGATGGGCGATTCTGCCGGACACAGTCTTTATACTATACCAATTAATGTTCTGCTGAAAGATAATGCAGATGATATAAAAGAAAAGATCCTGAACTTTAAGATTCATCCTTTCATTAAAAAAATACAGGAAAACTGTAAAGCTATTACCGGAAAATATGCAACAGGGAAAAGCCTGCTTCCCCCAAGAAAATTAACCTACGAACAATTGGCTAAAGAAGTGGATGGAGTATTCATTGCACTTCATGGAAGGCCTGGTGAAGATGGAACTGTTCAAAAAGAATTGGAACGGGTTGGGCTGCCTTACAATGGTTCATCTGTAAACACATCGGCAATCACGATCAATAAATATGAAACCGACCGTATCCTTAGAGAAAATGGCTTGCTGGTTGCAGATGACATGATTGTGCCAAAGGAAGATTGTAATGAGAAAAACAAACACGCAGTATACGCCAATCTTGTAAAAAAACTTGGTACTCCTTTTATAGCCAAACCAATTGATGATGGTTGCAGTTCAGCGGTAAGGAAAGTAGTATCTCAACAGGAATTTGATGCCTATACCAAACTAATTTTCCGCGATAAACCTGAGAAGGACAGGAAAGCAACTGAGCTTCTAAAAATACGTCCGAATGAAGAATTCCCCATCAAAAAAGCATTTTTAGCGGAGGAGTTGATAAGCAAAAAGGGCGCATCGCGATTTTTAGAAATAACAGGTGGAATGCTAACGCATTATACCAATAAAGGAAAAGAATACGAAATTTTTGAAGCCTCTGAGGCTTTATCTGAAGGAGCCGTATTATCCTTAGAAGAAAAGTTTTTAGCCGGAGAAGGGCAGAATATTACGCCTGCCCGCTACGCTACAGACCCTAAATTAAGGCAAAAAATATCGGATGTGGTAAAAGCAGATTTTCTGAAGGCAGCAAAGCTTTTAAACATTGAAGGCTATGCCCGTATTGATGCATTTGTGAGAATTTTTCAGGATGGAAAAGCGGAAGTTATCTTTATTGAAGTAAATTCGCTTCCCGGAATGACACCTGCAACCTGCATATTTCACCAAACCGCAATTAACGGATATACCCCCTATCAATTCATTGATAATATCCTGCAATATGGCTTTGAAAGGCAAAAAGCATTAAAACTTAAAAAGGCATAGCATGTTAAAAAATCTGGGCCCATTTTTAAAAAGTAAGACTTTTTTTAAGCACTTGGCTCTGGCTATTTTGGTAGTGATCTTATTTTTTACAGGTGCTGTATACTATCTATCCAGCTATACCCGGCACGGGGAATATATTACCCTTCCCAATTTGAGCAAAACAACCTTGGCAGCCACCGAAAAGCAATTGAAAAGCCTTGATTTAAAGTATATAGTTATTGATTCTGTATATGTTGAAGACTCCCCACCCGGCCTTGTTTTTAATCAGAACCCCTATGCAGGTGCTCACGTAAAAAAAGGAAGAAATATCTATCTTTATGTTACTTCTGTATTACCACCACAGGTAGAAATGCCAAAACTGGTTGACCAATCATTTCGACAGGCCAAAAACCTGCTTGATAATGCCGGACTGAAAATCGGGAAGGTTACATACAAACTAGACCCTGCACCTGGAGTAGTTTTAAAACAAACATTCAAAGGCAAACCTATTGAAGCTGGAACCAAAATTCAGAAGGGTTCGGTTATCGATTTAGACGTTGCAAAAGGGGTTACCGATGATACCCTATAAGCTGATAAACAATTTTATTGAAAATTAAACGTTATATTAGCATCACCAAATAAGGCATCTGGCTTAAAACCACAAAAGAAGAGTAAGAACATAAAACATTTTAATGGCGAAATTTTACTTTTTATTTATGTTATGAAATTCAAGAGAATTCTTTTCTATTTTGCACTTTTTATTTTTCATTTTTCATTACTTTCTGCTCAGGAGCATTTGGTGCCCTTAAAATGCAACCCAGTGCTTGTTAGATATACCAAAGAAGCAAAACGGATGCATTCAAATTCATGGAGGTTAATTTCAGATTCTATTATGGCTAAACTCCCTTTTTTGGATGATTTTTCAAAACCCGGCCCTTATCCTTTTGATTCTCTTTGGATGGACAACGCAGCTTTCATAAATAATACCTATCCAACCTGCCCACATACATTAGGGGTTGCAACCCTAGATGGAGTTAACAGTGAAGGCCAACCTTATAATAAAAATTGCCCTGTCGGTGCTTCTTACGCCGCTGACTCACTCACTTCCCGCCCCATTGATTTATTTGCAGGCTGCCCCAAGGGAAACTTCGATTCGGTATGGCTTAGTTTTTATTACCAGGCAGGTGGAAAAGGATATGCTCCAAAAGCAAATGATACCTTATTACTCCAGTTCAGAACCAGCAGCACCCCATGGACAACTGTTTGGTATCATCTTGGTTATACCCCAAGCTTAACAGATACAGGTATGCATTTAGTAATGATCAAAATGGTTGATACCATTCATTATAATGGAGTAAAAATTAATATTTTCGATCATAATTTCCAGTTCCGTTTCAAAAACTACGCCTGTACTTCTGCCAATGTTGACCAGTGGAATATTGATGAGGTGTATTTGAATAAAAACCGTTCATGGAATGATACAGCACAATACGATGTTTCCTTCATGTATGAATCACCTTCTTTGCTTGCAAATTATGAAGCAATGCCCTGGGAGCAATTTACACAGAATGATTTGAAAACATCAATGTACTTGCAGGAGCGGAATAACAACTATCCCGGCATATCGAATGCCATAAACACTTTATATAATTATTCTATTAACACAACTCCTGTTTCGACTTATTCAGGTGGAAATAAAAATATTTACCCCTACTTCGATAGCGGCTGCAATAAATACACACCTCAAGTAATAGTACCTATCAAATCAAATTTCAGTTACACGCCTTTAACCAAACCAACGGATATTACCATTACCCATAGTTTATCTGCCATTGGAGATTTTGACCGCCACAATGACACGCTTCGTTACGACCAAAAATTTTCGGACTACTATGCATATGATGACGGAACTGCTGAAGCGGCTTACTTTATAAATGGGACCGCTCCAATGTATCTTGCATACCAGTTTACGTTAAACCATCCTGATACTCTGCGTGGGCTTGACCTCGACTTCAATTATATTTTTGTCAATCAAGGGAACTATTCTTTCAGGCTTGCACTTTGGGATAATACAGGCGTGGGCGGTTCACCTGGCACACTTAAATTCGAGGACGACAAAATTTACAATCCACAGTTTGTCGATTCAATGAATGCCAGGTACCATGATTCGTTAAATGGTTTTACTTTCTACCCATATCATTTTTCTCACGACTCTGCTATCAGCGGAACCTTTTATGTGGGGTGGGTTCAAACCTATGGCGATTCACTCAACATAGGCTATGATTATAATACCGACCACCATAACCAGATATACTATAATGTAGGTTCCGGATGGACACCTGGCAGTTATCCTGGATCAATGATGATGCGCCCTGTATTCGGGACAAAAAATTCACATTCACCTATTCTTAACTCTCAGGAACAGCAACCTGAAATTCAAGCCTTGGCTATATATCCTAACCCTGCACGTGAAAAGGTTACCTTAAGCATTCCTATGCCAGCCAACACAACATTGAAGATTTATACTGCCGATGGCAGGGAATGGCTGACAAACAATAATTTTATGGGAAGCACCATAAATACCGCTTCACTTCCGGCTGGATTCTATATAATCCAGGTTGCCACTACCGATGGCAAAACCTACTTCCAAAAGCTACTCATTCAGAGATAATTATACTCATTCCTTAACTTTCCCCCTGTTTAGGGATAGGTTATAAAGGGTACATATTACTGCCAAAATTACCATTGACATTCTTTGGAACGGTATTTGATAGAGTACTATTAGAATATACACATTATGAATCTAAATAATTTCACATTAAAATCGCAGGAAGCCATACAACAAGCACAGTTAATGGCAGTAGGTAATGGCAGTCCTGCAATAGAAACCGGACACATTCTGAAAGGAATTTTAGAGGTGGATCAAAACGTAACTCCTTTTCTTTTTAAGAAACTAAACGTCAACATACCTGTTTTCAGACAAGCGCTGGATAAGATTGTTGAACGATACCCTAAAACCGATGGCACTGCCGGACAATATTTGTCGAATGAATCTCAACAGGTAATTGCAAAGGCATCTAACTTCATTAAGGAATTTAAAGATGAATATGTTTCCATTGAACATCTTCTGCTTGGTATTATTACAACCAAAGACACTATTTCCCAATTAATGAAAGACAGCGGTATTACCGAGACCGATCTTAAAAAAGGAATATTGGAATTACGAAAAGGAAGCACCGTAACCAGTTCGGGCCAGGAAGAAACATACAATGCCCTAAATAAATATGCCATTGATTTAAATGCAATGGCACAAGCCGGTAAGCTTGATCCTGTTATTGGCAGAGATGAAGAGATACGCAGGGTGTTGCAAATACTTTCCCGCAGGACAAAGAACAATCCAATATTAGTAGGGGAACCGGGGGTAGGTAAAACTGCCATTGCCGAAGGGCTCGCACAGCGCATTAATAATGGTGATGTGCCGGAAAACTTAAAAACCAAAAGGATTTTCGCCCTTGATATGGCTGCTTTGATCGCAGGTGCAAAGTATAAAGGTGAGTTTGAGGAAAGGCTGAAAGCCGTAGTTAAGGAAGTTACTTCATCGGATGAAGTAATCCTGTTCATTGATGAGATACATACACTTGTTGGCGCAGGTGGCGGTGAAGGAGCAATGGATGCTGCAAATATTTTGAAACCGGCTCTTGCCAAAGGACAACTCCGCGCCATTGGTGCAACTACGTTAAACGAATATCAAAAATATTTTGAAAAAGATAAAGCTTTAGAACGCCGTTTTCAAAAGGTGATGGTGGATGAACCAAGCGAAGAAGATGCCATTTCAATTTTGCGCGGCATTAAAGAAAAATATGAAAGTCATCACAAAGTGCGTATTAAAGATGAATCCATCATTGCAGCTGTTGAACTTTCACAACGTTACATAAGTGACCGTTTCCTCCCTGATAAAGCGATTGACCTTATTGATGAAGCTGCATCTAAACTTAGAATGGAAATAAATTCTGTTCCTGCTGATTTAGATGAAGCGGAAAGAAAGATACGCCAATTGGAAATTGAACGTGAGGCTATAAAACGCGAAAATGATAAGGACAAACTTAACCAGCTTAACCGTGAAATAGCCGAACTGAGCGACAAGCGTTCTGACCTGAAAGCCCAATGGACCTCGGAAAAAGAAGTGGTTAACTCCATTCACAAAATACGTAAAGACATTGAAAATCTTAAACTGGAAGCAGAACAGGCTGAACGGGTAAGTGATTTTGGCAAGGTGGCCGAAATACGGTACGGAAAAATAAAAGAAGCGGAGGAAAGGCTGGCAGAAATGGAAAAGAAATGGGATGCTATTAAGGCTAAAGGTTCACAAATGCTGAAAGAAGAAGTGGACCGTGAAGATATTGCCCGTGTGGTTTCACGCTGGACAGGCATACCTGTCAATAAGATGCTTCAGGGCGAAAAAGACAAACTTCTTTTACTGGAAGATGAATTGCACAAACGGGTTATTGGACAGAACGAAGCCATTGAAGCTGTTGCCGATGCTATCCGCCGCAGCCGTGCAGGCTTGCAGGATACCAAACGTCCGTTGGGTTCTTTTATATTTATGGGAACTACAGGGGTTGGTAAAACCGAGGTTGCAAAAGCATTGGCTGAATACCTGTTCAATAGCGAGAACAATATGGTACGGATTGATATGAGCGAATACCAGGAAAAGCATAGTGTATCGCGCCTTATTGGTGCTCCTCCGGGCTATGTAGGATATGATGAAGGCGGACAACTTACAGAAGCCGTAAGACGCAGACCATATTCTGTTGTGCTGCTTGATGAAATTGAAAAAGCGAATCCAGATGTATTCAATATTCTGCTGCAAGTGCTTGATGATGGAAGGCTCACAGACAGCAAAGGACGTGTGGTGAATTTTAAAAACACCATTATTATCATGACCTCAAATATTGGCTCCGATATTATTCAGGGAAATTATGAGAAGCTTGAAAAAGGTAATAAAGAAAGAGTATTTGAAGCAACGAAGGAACAGGTATTTGAACTACTAAGACGTACCCTCCGCCCTGAATTCCTGAACCGGATTGATGAAGTGATAATGTTCTCTCCGCTTACAAAAAAGGATATCAATGCAATTGTTAAAATGCAATTCAGCGGGCTTGTAAATAAATTGCTGGAAGAAAATATCCGCCTCACTGCAACCGATGAAGCTATTCAATGGCTTGCCGCCACAGGGTTTGACCCTTCATATGGCGCAAGACCCATTAAAAGGCTTATTCAGAAAAAAGTGCTGAATGAACTTTCGAAAGAATTGTTATCCGGCAAAATTGAACGCAATACAGATATTGTAATGGATGTGTTCGATGACAATGTGGTTTTCTGAAAACCGATTGAAACGGATAAGAAGAAGGTGGTGAGCTCAAAAGCGTAACTTAATATACCCTACCTTCTCTCCAAAGGTCAACTGAGTTGTACCACAGGTTACGATAATTAGCAGAACGCTGCAAAGCATAATCGTTATCTGTAAATGGGTTTTCCAGTTTTACGAATGTGAAAGTAAGTGCCATGTAATTTCTTTCTTCACCATAAGTCCAGGTTTCTCCTGCTGAGGTACGGTAAATATAATTTGGCACACCAAAAATCAAATATATCATTCCCCTGTCGGTTTTCCAACCCTCCTCGAAAGATGTGAAATAGCGATTGGCATCCTGTATCCGGTTATAATAGGCTTTGATAAGTTCTCTTGCCCTATCCTTGCTACCTCCGGCAGCTGTTAGCCAGAAATTATCAACCGCTTGCTTTGGAGTTTTTGATGTGGTTAACTTTTCAAATTCTTCATTCGAAGAAATGTACCTGAGCGGAGCAATCATTTGATACGCCTCGGTGACATCTGGATAGCCGTCATCAAAACGGTAAAGAGTAATCCCGGAAATATCATTCGAATCAGCCATTAAATGATACATACCTTTGGCCTTAAGTACTATAGGAAAAATCCCGTTCCTTTGGATTATAGTAAAAGTCGAATCCGGAACAAGTTGTCCTGACCCGTAATCATCAGCACTGAATGGCGGTGCAGCAATCGGGAATTTATTACGATAAAATTTTACTTTTATTTTTGTTAACGGATGGAAAAATTGTATTGCGATCTTAGCATTTGTATCAAACGTGTTCGAGAAAAAAATATGGCCGCTTGCCTCATCACGAACTAAAAAATTCTGTTTCCCTAAATAGTCGGATTTATTTGCTTCAATATATGAAATCTCCTTTCGTTTGCTCATTAGATCAAATGTTCCAATAGTAATTAAATATTTAGCTCCCCGGTTCAGTTTTAAGGGAATTGTACCTACTGCAAATTCCTTTTTATTATTAGTTGCACTTTGAAAATTCAACACCGTTGAGGCACTGTCTAAAACTAATGGAGATTCGTAATTCAGCGTTACCCTACAGTAAATTTTAACGGATGCAGCAAAACTATCGGCAAGCGTTTTGCGCTCATACAACAACTCACTTTCATTTATTTTAAAATAGAGCTCAGATATGGAATCATTTATGTGAAGGAGAGTAAATTCGGGATGCAATGTGTGCAGATCCGTTTTATACATATCCGCAATATTATCGTTGCTTACACGGCTGGAAGTATAACAACCTAAAAAAGAAAAAAGGGTTATTGCGACAATAGCTGTTAATAATCTTTTTCCTGCTGTTTTCATCACTGATATTAGTAGTGCAAATATAGGCTAATTAAGGCTCAAACCCGATATTTTTACTCTTCCTGTGCTTTATTCACCAAATCTGTAGAAATAGACTCTAATGATTTAGATGCTTTGGCTCCCAGTTTCTTAATATTTTCAATGCGTTTTACAATATTTCCTGGGCCACTGGTGGCTTTTTTCATAGCTTCTTCATAACTTACTTTGGCAGCATTCATCTTTTTCCCGACATCTAACAAATCCTCAATCAAACCATGAAACTTATCATAGAGTTTACCGCTTTCCTCGGCTATTTCAATTACATTTTTGGCTTGCTTTTCCTGCTTCCATAATGTTGCAACCGTATAAAGGGCTGTTAATAATGTAGTAGGGCTCACAATTACAATCTTCTTATCAAGTGCATAATTAAACAATTCATTATCAGATTGCAATGCAATGCTGAATGATGATTCGATTGGTATAAACAGCAACACAAAATCAAGGGTATTTATATCTACAAGATTTTGATAATCCTTTTTACTTAATTCATCTATGTGCTTTTTAACGGAAACTAAATGCCGAAGCAAGTACTGTTTCTTTTCTTCCTCTGTTGAAGCATTAATAAAGGACTCGTAAGCAGTGAGCGACACTTTTGAGTCAATAATAATATGCTTATTATTCGGCAGAAAAACTACCACATCGGGTTGTAAGCGGCTGCCTTCAGCGTTTTGTAAACTGTATTGTATTTTATATTCCCTGTCCTTTTCTAGTCCTGATCTTTCAAGTATTCTTTCAAGAACTACTTCACCCCAATTGCCCTGTTTTTTAGTATCTCCTTTTAAAGCATTGGCTAAATTATTGGCCTGTTCACTTATCATTTTGTTCAGACTTACAAGAGTTGTTATCTCACCTTTTAACGTATTCCGCTCAGTTGATTCAATTTTATAAACGTTTTCTACTTTTTCCTGAAACTCTTTTATTCTTTCTCTCAAAGGAGTCATTATTGCATCAATGTTTTCCTTGTTTTGGTTCGTGAACTTCTGGCTCTTTTCTTCCAAAATTTCATTAGCCAGATTCCTGAATTGCTCTCTGGATTGGTTATGCAGATTCTCCATATCAAGCTTCAGGGTATTCAACTTTTCGGCCTGATTCTTCTTTTCAGCTTCTAAAGTTGCAAGTTGGGTTGTAAGTTCAATTATTTTACCTGTTGAATCCCCAAAACTTGCTTCCTTTTCTTTTAAACGGTCTAATGTATTCTGATACAATTCTTTGCTGACATATCGTTGCTCAATATCAGTATTTGGGATACTGTGTTTAAGAACTGTAGTTTTTAAAAACAAATATCCTACAACTATTCCAATTACTAATCCGATAAAAAGACCTAAAAGCATAACACTATTATTACTTTGTTTATTACAGCACCAATTTGCCCAAAAGATTTAAGGCTTCTGCAAAGTAAGAAAATCTTTTTGAAAAAACTGTCAGATGGCACTAATATCTGTACTAATAAGCCATCCCTCATTACCATTCGGAAGTTTTACTTCCGTCCAATCGCCTTCGTTTTTCACAATTGCAACTTTGGTACCTTCATGAATTACAAATAAAGCCGTAGCCTTATCTTCGGGAGCTCCTTTCACTGTAACTGTTGCCGCCATTACTATAGCAGTATCATGGGAGTTTAAAGAATCATACTGTTTGTTGGCCAAATAAAAAGTAAACAAACAAAAAATAAACACCACACAAGCCGTCCAAAAACTTAACTGCTTCAAAAATAATTGAGAAAAATAAAGGTATAAGCCGAACAACATCAAGCTGCCGCATAGTAGCCATACGCAAACTAATGCCCATTGCTTTTCTGTAAACTTGTTTACAAATTTTCTCCAACCAGTAGTTAAAAACATAGGTACTTCTGCCGGTAACTTATCCGTAATCTTTTGATTGGCCATTTGAAGATTATATTGAATATCCGCATCCCCCGGAGCAAGCTTTTCTGCCTTCTCATAAAAGAGGATTGCTTTCGGGAACTCATTCAGTTTATAATAACAATTGCCAATGTTATAAAATGCCTGTGCTGATTCTATACCATTATTAATGAACCTTTGGTAATATACCAATGCTTTCGAAAAATTGCCTTTAATATATTCTTCATTACCACTATCCATTGGTATATACTCTGCTTGCTTTGCAGCAAAAATTTTTGCCGGATTTACTAATCCTAAACAAAACATTATACTAAATACCAAATATGAACTACGAAATTTCATCTTCCAAAAGTGTTATAAGTTTTACAGCCGAAGTGTATACCTCTTCCAGATTTCCGGTTAGTGCTCCGGGCGCATACCTTGCAAATTCACAATCATCTAACGTTTTATTTACCATTTGCAATGTTTCATCTTTTACATTTTTTTGTGCAAGATTCGAGGCTATAGTATCACGTGACAGATCGGCCAAGGGAATTGTGAATTTATCGCTGAAATATCCATTAAGTGCTTTCAGTAACTCAGCATAAAATATTTCTTTGTTACCCGAAGCAATATTCTTTTGTGCTGTCTTCAGCCTTTTTTTAGCCATTTTTGTTGCACCTCTTTTCTTTAACTCTACTGTATCTTTGTGTAGTTCCATATATCTTCTCCTCGCAATAACAAAACCTGCAAACATCAATAATGGCACAATTATTGCAGCGAAGAAAGGAAATGAATACAGAAAAAAACTATCGGATTGATAAAACGATTCATGCCCGGGATGAATGTAACGTATATCTGAGCCTAACGTTTTTACGTCCTCCTTGTTTACCGGACCGGATACCGTAACAGAGGATGAATTGTTATCGCCTTTACTAACGTCAATATTATATTCAGGCAGGGAAAGTGTAACATATTCCTTATTCTTTGCATTGAAATATGTAAACTCAACCGCAGGTATTTTATAATTGCCCGGATGACGTGGAATCAGCAAATAATTGAATGAGCGAGACCCGGAAACTCCTGCTGAAGTAACCGTAAGATGGTCGGTTACTTTAGGGTCATATTTATCAAAGTCAGGTGGAAATTGCAGTGGTAATGTATCGAGCAGTTTAAGATTACCTGAGCCGGAAAAAGTTATGGTGAGATTTATTGCCTCATTTGCCTTTACTTTCTCTTTATCCAGTTCACTCTTCAATGTTATTTCGCCCACAGCACCGGAAAATCGCTTCTCTGTTTTGGGTAGCGGCAATATTTCAATTGTAACAGGTTCACTTTTTGTAACAACAGGAACTCTTTCGTATGTTGTTATATATCCACCAAAAGGTAATGCTTCACGCACTGCCTCGTCAACAATAAATTGAGCAGTACAGCCACCTATTTTCAACTTGCCCGAGTGCTGAGGGAATAATATTTTTTGAGGAAAAGCATCTACATTATATTGGAGTCCATTTATGGTTTCCCTGGTTGTTGTTACCTGGCTTTTTTGGTTTTGAGGAATATCCTCCGTATAAAATCCGGAGTAATCAGGGGGTTCCTGCAACTGGCCACCTTCGTGCTGAACCCTATAGTAAACTTTAAGGGTTGACGCTATTTCCTCTCCTACATATGCTTTCGTTTTGCTTGGAACAATTCTAATAAAGAAGTTCTTTTTGTCTACTGTACCTTGTCCGGCACTGTTGCTGTTTCCCTGAGGGGCTTGTGTCTGGGTTTGAGATTGCGCCGGCTGGGCCGAAGCTCCTTTGCTAACCTTAATAGTAAGCTTATTCGAAGTAATAGTTTTTCCGTTACATTTAATGCTTGCCGGTTCTATTGTAAATGTTCCTTCCGATTTTGCTACGAGAAAATAGATAAACGTATGTGTAACTGTCCCGCTTCCCCCACTTCCTCCACTCCAGCCTCCGCCGGTACCACTTCCAACAACTGAGAATCCTTTAAAATCCGGAGGTGTAAATCCGGTTCCTTCTGCATTTACTGTAAATTCAACCTGCACTTCCTGCCCAACAACAACAGAGGTTGGGGAAGCACCTGCTGTAAGAGTTTGCGCATTCACAAACGAAACAAAGCCTCCTAATAAAAGCAAAAATACAAACGCTATTTTAATTCTCCATTTATACATCTTTACCAATCTTTTTCAATCTGCTTTTTTTGCACAGGTTGTTTTTGTTTGTTCTTGTTTTTTTCATCATTTTCCAACGCATCGAGAATTTGCTTGGCATTTTGCTTATTTATATCAGATTGTTGCTGCTGGGGCTTTTGCTGCTGTTGTTGCTGTTGCTGCTTTTTTGGATTAGCCATAGCCTCTGCATAAGCAAGATTATAGCGCGTATCTTCATCCTTACAATTCGCTTTCAAAGCATTCTTGAAGGCTTTAATGCTTTCCTCGTATTTTTTTTTAGCAAGGTACGAATTACCAATATTGTGATACGCATGAGCCGTTAGAATCTCATCTTTTGTAAGAGCTAAAGCACTTTGATACTGCTCTATAGCCTGATCATATTGCCCCTGGCGGTAGTATGCGTCGCCAATATTGAATTTCGCTTTCAGTTCAGCTGATTTATCATTCAAAGCCTGCTGATATTCATCGGCAGCTGTTTTATAATCACTATTTGCATAAGCCTTGTTACCATTCCGGATATGAAGATTCCCTTGTTGTGCAAATATTACGGCTGGCCCGGTGAAAACGCAACTAAATAGAATTAATATGTTCAACCTATTTCTCATCTGATTTTCCAAATAAGTTTAATTGTCTGTACCATTTTGTTTTTTTCTCTGTTACAAAAATGTCGATAGTAAGCAGTATAAAGGCGATGAATATAAATGGTATAAAATGTTCATTATAATCCCTGTATCGCTTTATAGTAATTTTCTCTTTTTTCATTTTTGCAATCTGCTCTGCAATTCTATCTAATCCAACATCCGATGACGTAGCACGAACACATATTCCGCCAGCATTCATTGCAATTTGCTGCAAAAGATTAATATTTAATTTCGTTATAACGGTACTTCCGTCTTTATCTTTTTTAAAGCTATTGTCCTTTCCGTTAGATGAGACAGGTATTGGAACGCCTTCCGGCGAACCGATACCAACCGTATGAATAACTATGCCCTTGTTTGCAGCCTCCTTTGCAGCCTCTACCGCATCATCCTCAAAATTTTCACCGTCTGTTATCAGGATAATTGATTTACTCCTTTTGGAAAAATTACTGTCAGATTCATCCATTAAAAGATTTACCGACCGAACAAGAGCACCTCCAATTGCAGTACCCTGAGTTGGTATTAAATCTGACCTGATCTCAGAAAGAAACAGTTTCGCAGAATTATAATCCGTAGTAATGGGAAGCTGAACAACTGATTGCCCTGCAAATATTACAATACCTATACGGTCGCCATGTAGTTTATTGATCAGCTGCTGAATCGCTTCTTTAGACCTTTCCAAACGGCTAGGCTGAATATCCTGCGCATTCATACTATTTGAAACATCCAGCGTAATTACAATATCAGAACCACTCGTATTCACATTCTCCATGTGAGCACCGGTTTCCGGGTCTATCATTGCAAAAATTACAAAGGTTAAAGAAATTAAAGCCAAAATAAATTTCAGATTTTTCTTTGATAATGAGCTCTCTTTAGTCAGGCGTTTAAATAGACTCGTTTCACCAAACCGGTCGATTGCTTTTTTACGCAAATAGAGCGATAACAAATACACAGCAACTAGCATTGGCAAAACTGCCAAAGCATAGAAAAACTGTTTATGTGCGAACTCTATCATATCAAGGTATTGATCTTAATAAGGTATTTCTGAAAACTAATTCAAGCAGCAACAAAAAACCTGCAATTACAGCCAAAGGAAGGAACTCTTCCGGACGTTCAGTAAAATTCTTCACCTCAATTTTTGACTTCTCCATTTTATCAATTTCCGAATAGATTTTTTGTAAACTTTCATTATCTGTAGCCCTGAAATATTTCCCCCCAGTTTTCTCCGCAATCTGCTGCAACAGGTTCTCATCTATTTCTACAGGCTGAGGTACATACTGGTATTGGTCACCAATAATTTGTCCCGGCCCCATGGCGGTTCCTTTTGTTCCCACACCAATGGTATATACCCGAACTCCATAAACTTTTGCAATATCGGCAGCAGTAAGAGGCGCAACGGAACCTGCATTATTTACGCCATCGGTTAAAAGTATGACTACTTTACTTTTATTATTGTCTCCATTCAACCTATTAACTGCCGTTGCAAGGCCATCACCAATGGCAGTCATATCATCAAGCGGGCGCTGACTCGGTTTGTCAATCCGGATATCATTGAATAAATTTTTAATTACCGAATGTGCTGTAGTAAGAGGGCTTTCGGTAAGTGCAGAACCACTGAATATCACCAACCCAATTTTATCTTCGGGTCTGGAATCAATGAATTTAGACGCAACTTGCTTTGCAGCTTCAATGCGATTTGGACTAAAATCCTTTGAAAGCATACTGCTCGAAATATCAAGAGTGATTATTATATCAATACCCTCTTTAGTCACATTTTTCCAGCTTAATGTAGATTGCGGCCTTGCCATAATAAGTATTAGCAGAGCAAGTACAATCATTCTTATTCCAAAAAATACATGTTTCAAAATTGTTTTGTAAGATACTTTCGGGCGTGCCGCCTGCATGAAAGGGGTTGGAAGTATTACTTCATCGGTAACAGAATTATGCTTGAAAATATAAAAAACAGTAAGCACAGGTATACTCAACAGGAACCAAAGCACCCACAGATAATCGAACTGGATAGTATTAAAGTAGTCCATCATGTCGTCAAAGTATTAGTTTGAGTATCCTGGACTTCGGCACTTTTTGAGGCACTATCCTTTTCAATTATAGGGGCCGTTTCTTTTACAAAATCAATTGATGTATTAAAGCAAAACTGATGGTCTTCAGGTACTGGGTTCTCTTTAGCAAATTTTACAAGATCGGCTAATACCAAAATTTCCCTTAGCTTGGCTTTCATGGCTTCATCAATATCCTTTCTTTTCAAAGCCTGCATTATCTCATCCGAAGTCATTTCCTGGGCACTTATCCCATACCTGCCATAGAGATATTCTCTTAAAATATCCGTGATTCCGGTGTAATATTCTTTTATTTTCCCTTCTTGCCAAAGTTTTTTCAAAGAAAGTTTTTCAAGGTCCTCCAAAGCTTTAACATGTGGCGGGATAATAACTTTAGGTTTCTCAATTATGACAACCGCGCCTTTCTTTTTTGATGACTTTACAATAAACCATATCAACACTGCGATCAATACAAGTCCAACCAAGCCAAGTAAAATATAATTCAAGTAATCCATCCATGAAAATCTTACCTGCATAGGACCTTTGATATCCTTGTATGCTTTGGAAGTATCTACGTGCACTGTCATGACCTGAAGCATCATTGCTTCGGTTAATTTAGGGTGCCCAGTATCACCATTGACTACAAAACTGAAGGGGGGAATGGCATAATATCCCGAATCATAGCCAGAAATAATAATATCCTGAATTTGTTGCCTTACGGTTGGATGATTGCTATCAACAATTACTGTTTTAATATTTGATTTGCTGATGACTTCTATTTTCGAGATAATTGAGTCACTAATATTTGGCCATAGAATTTTTGGTTCTCCGTTCTTTACGTCATAGGCAGCAATAAGACGCAGTTGCGTTTGATTACCTATTAGGATAGATGTACTATCAATCCGGGCAGTTACCTGCACATCTTGAGCATAAACAGTAACACCTGAAAAAATCAGAGCTGCAAAAAAGTAGATGGTATGAATGAACTTACTTCTCATCACTTGCTTCTCCGTTTAAATAAATTTGATAGCGGAGCCATGTATGATTCATCAGTAGCAATACTCACCGCATCAACACCTGTTCTTGTGAAAATATCATTTATTCTTTTCTCCTCTCTTCTTATCGCTTCTCCATAAGCCATCCTTACTTTTTTATTGGAAGTATTCATCCAAATAATTTTATCCGATTCCGGATCCCTTGTTTTGAGGAGGCCCATATTTGGCAATTCTTTTTCCCGTTTATCATAAATCCGCATTGCAATAAGGTCATGTTTACGTGATGCTATTTTCATGGCATCTGTAAAATCGCCACCCATAAAATCTGATATCATGAATGCAATACTTCTTTTTTTAATGGCATTTGTCAGATATTTCAGGGCTACCGTAATATCTGTCTTTTTATTTTTGGGCTCAAATTCTATCAGTTCACGTATGATTCGAAGAATATGAGGTTTCCCTTTTTTGGGAGGAATAAACTTTTCAATGATGTCGGTAAAAAATATGACTCCGATTTTATCGTTGTTCTGCAGGCCCGAAAATGCAAGTACAGCGCACAATTCGGTAATCATATCTTCTTTCAGTTGCTTGCGCGAACCAAAATATTCCGAGCCGCTGACATCTACTAAAAGAATAAGGGTAAGCTCCCGCTCCTCTTCAAATATCTTTACATAAGGGTGATTGAACCGAGCTGTAACATTCCAGTCTATTGTGCGAATATCATCGCCCATTTGGTATTCCCTTACTTCACTGAAAGACATACCGCGACCCTTAAAAGCACTGTGGTATTCTCCTGAGAAAAGAGATTGGGTGATACCCCGCGTTTTTATTTCTATCCTTCTAACTTTCTTGATCAGCTCTGTCGTGTCCATCCGCTTTCTACCTGGTTAGATTAAGGTACCTCAACTGTATTCAGTATTTCTGTAATAATATTTTCGGTGGTAATGTTTTCTGCTTCGGCCTCGTAGGTCAATCCGATACGATGCCTTAATACATCATGACAAATGGCACGAACATCCTCCGGAATTACATAGCCTCTGCGCTTGATAAATGCATATGCTTTGGCTGCAAACGCCATACTGATACTCGCACGTGGAGAGCCACCGTAGCTTATAAGCGGAGCAAATTTATCGAGTTTAAAATCTTTAGGATTGCGCGTTGCGAATACTATATCAAGTATATAATTTTCAATTTTTCCATCCATATAAACATCCTTCACCAGCTTACGCGCATTCAGGATATCAGCAGGTTTTAATATTTGCTGAGCTTTTGGAAAATCGGCCGCCAGGTTTTGGCGAATGATCTTTTGTTCGTCACCTTTTTGTGGATAGGTAATTACAACTTTCAACATAAACCTGTCCACTTGTGCTTCGGGCAACATATATGTACCTTCCTGTTCAATCGGGTTTTGAGTGGCAAGCACTAAAAACGGTTCAGGTAAAGGATAAGTAGTGTCTCCAATGGTAACTTGCCTTTCTTGCATAGCTTCTAAAAGCGCACTTTGCACTTTGGCAGGTGCACGGTTTATTTCATCCGCCAAAATAAAGTTAGCAAACAAAGGACCTTTACGAACGGTGAATTCTTCTCTCTTCTGATTATATATTAAAGTACCAATCAAATCGGCAGGTAAAAGGTCAGGGGTGAATTGCACACGGCTAAAACTTGCATCTATGGTTGAAGCTAAAGTTTTAATTGCCAATGTTTTAGCCAATCCAGGTACGCCTTCAAGCAAAATATGCCCATTGGATAACAATCCAACCAAAAGCCTCTCAATCAAATATTTTTGACCAACTATTACCTTTTCCATCTCAAGGTTCATCAGATCGACAAAGGCACTCTCTTTCTGAATTCGTTCGTTAAGTTCTTTTATATCTGCCATAGTTCATTTATTTAGATGGCACAAATTTACTCTACGGCTAAAGATAGAAAGGATTTGAGGCTGTTAAAATATGTTAATGTGCCTTTATAAGAGGATATTGAAAATATGTTACTTTTAGCCTATTAAAAATATACAATAAGGGTGTTTATGCAAAAAACTAGCGTTATAAAATCTAAAAAAACTGGAATTTACATTTTATTCATTTTAATGGTTGGAATTTTTGTCTCCTGCAACCGTTCCGCCTCTGAGGAAGGGTCTTGGGTATGCAGTGTAACCGGCAATAAATCTGAAATTGTTCAATTCAAGGGCAATGATGTGATGGTAGAAACCCTAACGTTGGACGATAGTGTGCTACACCCTAACGATGAGAGAAGATGGTACACCATTGAGGATAAAATGGTAGATGATAGCAATAAAAACATATGCCTGTATATCCTAAAAACCAATGTAAAAGAAGGAAAATATCCGCATTTCTCAGTTTTGGGTGAGGTGAGTATAGATGCTAACACAAAAAAGTTTTATATCAGTTACCTTGATATTGTGCGTAAGAGTACCAAGCAGGAAATCATTGATAAATTAAACAGACCCATGTTTGGAAGTACCGGCAAATATGTTGCATTCCGGGATATATCAAGAACTGAAAACATATTCAAAAAGGAAGCTGCCGGGAAACATTGATATTGACAGGAGACCTTTCTGCACTATCTTTGTTTTATTCCAAAACCTCAATGAACGAAAACCGCCCATTAGCTGAACGAATGCGCCCACATACCCTGAATGAGTATATGGGACAAAAGCATTTGGTGGGTGAAGGAAGCATTTTAAGAAAGCTGATTGCGTCCGGAACTTTGCCATCTATAATACTTTGGGGACCACCCGGGGTTGGGAAAACGACGCTTGCACAAATTATAGCGAATGAACTTCAGCGGGAGTTTTTCCAATTAAGCGCCATTTCTTCCGGAGTAAAGGATATAAGGGAAGTAATTGAAGGAGCCAAGAATAAAGGCCTTTTTGCAGGAACACCCATTTTGTTCATTGATGAAATACACCGGTTCAGCAAATCACAACAAGATGCTTTGTTGGGTGCGGTTGAACGGGGTGATATAACATTGATTGGTGCCACTACCGAGAACCCCTCGTTTGAGGTGATATCGGCACTCCTGTCACGTTCGCAGGTTTATGTTTTAAAACTTCTGGAGAAGGAAGACCTCTTGGAAATGCTTGAAAGAGCTATGAAAGAGGATGTAATTCTGAAAACCAAAAAAATTGAATTAAAGGAAACCCAAGCCCTGATGAGGCTTTCGGGAGGTGATGCACGCAAACTGCTGAATCTTTTTGAAGCTGTTGTAATGTCCTCAACTGATACCACTGTTGTTGTAACTGATGATGCGGTAATAAAAGTAGCACAACAGGTAATTCCACTTTACGATAAAAAAGGAGAATACCATTATGATATTATTTCTGCTTTTATTAAATCAATCCGAGGAGGTGACCCTAATGCGGCGGTTTATTGGTTGGCTAGAATGTTAACAGGTGGTGAAGACATTTTATTTATTGCACGGAGATTAGTAATTCTTGCTTCGGAAGATATTGGGAATGCAAACCCAAATGCCTTATTAATGGCTAATAATTGCTTTCAGGCTGTCAACTCTATAGGGATGCCGGAAGCACAAATTGTTTTATCACAGACTGCTATATATCTTGCTTGTTCGCCAAAGAGTAATAGTGCGGTTGCCGCTATTGGTGCGGCTATGTCAAAGGCCGCTGAAACTTCTCACTTAGGAGTACCACTTCACTTGCGTAATGCACCCACCAAGCTGATGAAAGAATTGGATTATGGTAAGGAGTATAAATACGCGCACTCGTATGAAGGCAATTTTGTAGTCCAAGATTTTCTGCCGGAAGAATTGAGAGGAACCATGTTTTATGAACCCGGTAAAAATGCGAAGGAGGAGGAATTTAGAAAATATTTGGAGAAGACGTGGGGGAAGTTTTATAAGTATTGAGTTGGATTAAAGTAGATTAATCATAGCTGTTTTTGCTTACGTTACGTCCGAATGATATTGTGGAAGATTTTGTTTCTATATATTCATTTGTAAATAAATCAAAACTCTCTCTATCTAAGGCTACAAATGGATGTGATGATTTAGGGTTTTCTGCTACAAATAATCCGTAAATTCTATCAAATAACTTAAATACGTTATTTTTCGTTATCGAAGAAAGATTGACAGAAAGCTGAGCTTTACCATCAGGAATTTCCATAGTTTGCCAACTGTATATTTTAGGATATTTAAAGGGAGAAAGTTGACTTGACAATAAAGCTTTTTTATCAGAACTAAATTTTATATCAATCGAAATTTCAACAGCTTTTTTTAATTGTTCATGGATTGTATTAATGATTACTAATAAATAAAATAAGGTTAAAAAGGGCTGTGATAGATTAAGTAGAACAGAGTTAAGACTACTATATTCTGAATATTCATAATGAATTAATCCTGTCTCAATTTTTAGTTTTTCCTGCTCTTTATTTCCAGACAAATTATTGGAGTGAAGTTCACTATCATAAATAATTTCCGGATGGTGACTGGTTTTATAAGTATTAAATAAAATATAAGGTAAAGAAAATTGAGTTTCTTTGTCTGTGAGAATATTTGAAGTTAAAAGCTTGAATAGCTCGGATTCATTTTGATCGGACAAAGAAGTCAAACGAATATCTATTGACCATTTTGCATATCCATTTATCCTAGCATCGGTGTCAAAATTAGCCTTATCATCAATCAATGAGGTTGCAATATTTTTTGTAATAAAAGAGGGCTTCTTTCCTAATGGAGGTCTCTTAATTTCTGGTTCATTATAGATGATTCTTAGAAGGTCTTTAAAGTCCTTATCAAATGTTGCATCATTTGTCATATCGTGTGAAATATAAGACTTTAGAAATTTTGGCGCACATTCATCATTAGTTGCTTTTCTCCGTATAGGGATAAATTTTTCGCTATCTTGTTTTTCATATAGTTCCTGAGTTACCATTGAATATTCATAACCAACTCCACCTTTTCTATTCTCTGCCTTTTCCTTATAGTTTGGAGTCATTATCATCAAAACTTTATCGACCCTGTCAACAGCTTTTTCCATAAAGTGTGTCGCAGGCTTTCCAACTTTCAAATCATATCTATCAATTATAACATTTATGCCTCCATCGGCGGTAAGTTTATTTGCTAGATTCAACACCCATTCTTTATGTACAGCACTATCCCAAGAATAGGAAATAAACACAGTTAGGTTTTTTTCTGTTTCTATTGCTTCAGCCACCATATTCATTATTTCAAGATAATTAGCTTGGTACTTGTCGTAGGATTCTTTTTCAGGTCCTCCGCAAAAATCCGTTTCATAAGTTCATGGGCATTTTGCAGATGCTGTTCACCAGTTAGGGACGCCAGCCATTTGTAATTATCTTCTTCGGCCTCTTCAAAAGAATTAAAAAAAGAAACACTCTTTCCCTTATCTTGCTGATAAGTTACAGCAGGCTCTTTAATCTGTCCTTCGGTTGACTTTTTTTTGTATTTCTTACTTTGACTCATTCCGCAAAGATAGGGATAATTTTAGTTTTTTTCTCCATGAAATTAGTTACTTTTGAAGTAGTAATTTACTTCTATAATGATTCACCCACTTCTTTATACACTCGCTTTTTTAGCTTCCATTACGCTTATCATAGCTGTATTTGGAAGAAGCAAGAACAAAACCAACAAAATTTTACTTTTAATAATTGGGGATATTTTATTTATTGTTTCCGAATTTCTTTATCCTTTTCCAAAAGATATTGGCTTGACTATACCTCCTATACTAATAGGAATTTTAAGCTTATTGGCTATTCGTAAAATCACTTCACCCCCAAACCCAAACCAGGAACTAATGAATACATGGCACGATGATCCTAAAAACTGGAAAGCTGGCGTGTTTTATTACAACCCAGAGGATAAAAGGATTTTTCCTCCGAAAAGAATTGAAGGTATAGGCTGGACTGTAAATTTTGCAAACCCTTATTCTGTTGCAATAATGGTCGGAATAATCGCATTGATAATGACTTTTTTAATGCTTATTGCAATATATACTACAAAATAAAAACCAATTATTTCAATTACACCACACTATCCTTCTGAATATTGTAATCCTTTAACATTACAACAGATTTATCGGTATTG